>JAACVK010000034.1 GCA_009991595.1 bacterium
AAGCCCCTGAATTTACCCACTTGATGTCGAGAAGAGCCGTCAAAGAAATGATCGCCACCCCAAAGGCAGAAGGAAAAAATCCCTTGGCAACAGCCCCTACAAAACCGAGGAGCCCCAGAACCTTTCCCAACAAACCCTCCTTTTTAGTGCTTAAGAAACAATATAAGTGGGGCTGGAGCGAACTTTTCCCTCAAGTTTTTGAAGGGTTTAGCCGGGGGGATTTCTATGTGTTCTGAAAAGAAGCATCATTAAGGTCTGAATGAATTCTCCCGATGAGAATAGTATGGAAAAATGCAGCAAGAGTAATCATAGACACGGTTTTAGTATGATGAGTGTGATGATGGCTTTGGCGATGCTCGGTTTTGTGGGTTACGGCTTGAGTCAGTTTGCCAAACAGTCCAACAATAATCGCTTAGCGAATCAGCAACATGCCGAAGTTGATAACTTAAGAAGTCTAGCCAAAAGTATTATTAACTCTCGCAATAATTGTGGGCTACCCGACACGGGTGCAAGTGCGGTGATTAATTCAAGCACAAGTATTAATTTTGATTTGACTACTGGCGAATCCGCTGACGAGGTTGTTGTGGGAAGCCTTGGTGGTAATCAGATCACGTCCACCACAAACTTTCAATACATTGATTTAAATCAAATGAGCTTAAGCGAGATTAAACGCCCTACGAATAGTTTTGATGGCACAGCCAAGTTAAAAATTAATGCTGTCAAAAAGCAAAAAACTGGCGCAACCGTCAATGTATCAGAAAGCATTCCTGTGCAACTAAAATTTTCGGATGATGTTTCACCTTCCGCACGAATTGTGGGCTGTTTTAGTGACGACGGCGATGTGGGTGGCGCGACTGAGAGCTATTTAGAGAGTAATTTAGAGCAAAAAATGGACGCTGTTATCCAGCAAAACTTTGATCGCTATATAAATAATTTCATTGATCGCGAGCTCGGTGTTATAGATCCAGCCAACCCACAGCCTGCGAACCCTCAAACTTTAATTCGGATTGTGAACAATCCTCAAGTACAAGAAATTGTGTGCACTAACATTGAGGGAACTCAGTGGGATGAGGGAACTGGCAAATGCGTTCTTGACTCAAGAGATCCTGCGGGAGGCGGTGGTGGGACTGTAACTCCAATACGAACTTGTGCACCACTGGATTTAAACAAGGGTCAAAACTATTGTCAGAATAGCGATGGAGCTCAAAGACATGCTTTATGTTATAGCCAATGTGCAGCTCGAGGCTATAACCAAGGTGGTTCGTCAACGACGTGTATCAGATTGGATGGGAAGGACAAAGTCAGCTGTAGCTGTTGTACGCTTCAGTAATGCTCTATAGTGTGGAGTGAAATTTAAGTCAGCTCGCCTGAGCTTTTGCTCATCAAGTCTCCGCAAGCCCTTGCTTTTGCTGGCATATATGATTGGCGACAACACACCTGTAAAGAGCTAACTTAGAGGCCTATGGCACACAAAGTAGTTATTGTGGGCGCAGGTTTTGGAGGGCTCAGTGCAGCTAAAGCACTTGCGGGTCAAAAGAACTTAGACGTAACCATCATCGACAAAAGGAACCACCACCTTTTTCAACCCTTGCTTTATCAAGTAGCAACGGCAGCGCTCTCTCCCGCCGACATTGCCACCCCCATTCGCGCTGAACTAACCGACAAGAAAAACATTCAGGTTCTCATGGCCCAAGTTGACGGCGTGAATCTTAAAGAGAGAACCGTTAGTGCCGGTGGAGAAAAGCATGGTTACGACTATCTCATACTTGCTTGTGGCTCTTCTCATAGTTACTTCGGTCATGATGAATGGGAGACATTTGCCCCCGGACTTAAAACCCTGGAACAAGCCACTGAAATCCGTCGGCGCATACTTTTGTCTTTTGAGCTAGCAGAAAAAGAGAAAAACCCAGAAAAAAGAAAAGCCCTCATGTCTTTTGCCATCATTGGTGCAGGCCCCACTGGAGTTGAACTTGCAGGCTCTATAGCGGAAATTGCACGTGTGACTTTTAAAAAGGACTTTCGCAATATCGACACACTTCAAAGTGAAGTTTATTTAGTTGAAGCCGGGCCCCGGATCTTAAGTAGCTTTGAAGAGAAACTATCAAAGCTTGCCCACACAGATCTTACAAACATGGGCGTCAACATCCTCTGTGGAGCCAAAGTCACGGCGGTAGATAGCGAAGGCCTTTCTTTTGGCGACAAGAAACTTGCCTCAAAAACTATTATTTGGGCGGCAGGAGTAGCCCCCTCAAGCTTAGGTACGAAACTAGGAGTCGAAGTCGATCGAGGTGGGAGAGTGATTGTGCGTTCTGACTGGAGTCTCCCCACCCACAAGGAGGTTTTTATCATCGGAGACATGAGCTCCTTTACTGAAAACGGGAGACCCCTTCCGGCACTAGCTCCCGTGGCGCTTCAAGGCGGGCGTTTTGTAGCTCGACAAATTCTTCGCGACCTTAACAACAAGCCACGAGAACATTTTAAGTATTTAGACAAAGGCCAAATGGCCACCATCGGAAGAAAGAAAGCAATTTTACAATTTGGCTCTTGGAAAAGCTCTGGCTTTGTCGCTTGGATCGCTTGGCTACTGGTCCACATTTATTACCTGATTGGCTTTAAGAATAAATTTTTTGTCTTAGTAAGCTGGTCATGGAGTTACCTCACCTTTAAGAAAGGCGCCCGTCTCATCATCAACAAAGAATGGCGAGATTGAAAGGTATCCGGGCACTCTGGATAACTTGAAAGCCTACATTCGCCCCAGTTCAAATTTGTTTCTCGATTCAGGGTTGTTTTCTTAGCCATTTTGGCAAGCTCTCGAGGACTACATGACTTTGAGACGCGGCGCACTCCCTTAAATCGAAACTTGCCGTTAAATTAATTTGCCTTCTTCCCAGCTAAACAATAATGAGAATCATTATCATTATTGAGGTGGAGGAAAAAGTGATGAACCAAGAAAACACAATGTCACGACCGAGCGGAAGAAGCGTGATTGAATTTCAAAAATTTTACATTCCCTTTATATGGGTGTTTGTCCCTTGTTTTGCCTATGCCTTCTTAAGGTATACAGTTTTTCACAATGAACCCTGGTATGACCTCCCTTTTTACCTAATGAACAAGGTCCTAGGAGTAACGGCCGTTATGCTCATGGCCGCAGCCTACGTCCTTGGACCCGCAGCGAATCTATGGCCCAAGTTCAAACAATACCTTGCTCATAGAAAATACCTTGGGCTTGGAGGTTTTATGCTCGGCTCAGCCCATGGCTTCATGTCTCTATTGCTGATGAATCCCAATAACTATAGCGTCTTCTTTAACGCCACGAATGGCCGTTTAAACTGGCAAGGAAGTCTTTCAATGTTTTTTGGAACATTGGCCCTGGTTCATCTGGGCTTTCTAGCCTGCATCTCATTCCCACCTGTGATGAAGATCATGGACGGTCGGCAATGGAAGGCGCTCCAGCGTGGTGGCATTTGGGCCCTTTGGATTACCTTTGCCCACATCGCGGCCTTTGGTTACAAGAGCTGGTTTAATCTGGAAAAATGGTATGGGGGAATGCCTCCCTTTTCTATGATCGGCGCGTCCTCAATTTTGTTACTACTCTGTTTGAGATATGCACTTAGTTTTTACGGACTGAGGGTTAAAGCTCGACAGTTTACTCCCTCAACAAAACAGCGTCTTATTGAAAAGACTGTCTAAGATTCGCATCATAATCCTAAGGAATTGAGTCCCCACGCAAACCATTGGCACAAAAAGCTACGAGGCCAGGTATTATCTTCCGGTGCTCCAGCTACTATAATCAATTTTCACCTTGCGTTTGTAGTCGATATGGCAGGAGTCGGTGGTGACAAGGTAATCTGCGTAGAGAAATTGCTGAAAAGAAGTAATCTTGTTCTCTTTAACTGAAAACTCCAAAACTAAGTTCTCCAAAGCTCCAGCAGAGCAATCTAGCCCATCATTATATTCTTTAGAGAAAAGCGTAATTCTATAGAGGACATCCTTTGTTTTGTTATGTCTAACGTAAACTCTGCTTTGAGGAATTTTAAAATTAGTAACCACTCCGGCACCACTAAAAACGAGACCAACAACAGCGGAGCCATCAGGTTGAATTCTTACGAGGTCTACAAAAACATCGTCCGTGTAAACCGAAGAGATAAAATAAAGGAGTGAAGTCTCCTTGCCAGTGATTTTACTGAATATTCTTTCTAATTCTTTGAGTGTATTTTGAGTCTCATTACTGTTTTCTTTAGCAAGGTAAAAACCGGCTTCAACCTCTAGATGGTTTTCTCGGTGAAGCTGGGGAAGCTCTAGAGAACTTGAATGAGAAAAAGGAGCAATGAGGAATAGAAAAAATACAGCCATTGAATTTAAATTTCTAAAAATTGACATAGCCACTTCCCTACATCAAATAGAGACAGAGCGTCAATACTTTTACTTCTTTGCCACTCTGGCGTGCTCACGTAACCGTTAAACTCAATCAAAGGGAGAAAAGTTCCAAGGACTGTGCTTGATCAATTTATTGCTCTGAGGAATGACTTTTAATAATCGCATCTAAAGCAACATCAACTTGCTGCATTCCTAATATTGCATGTGCATTAATGCCGTCCAAGGCGATAGGACCTTTACGCCTATCCAAAGGATGTCGTTTGTTGATAGCCTCAAGTGCTAGTGAAAAAACCACTTCTAAATTAGGTTCTACAGTATCGTCATTTAGAACAAAGTTTAGAACCTTTTGCCGGATACTCTTTTCCAAAGATAGGCGCTCTTCCCAACTGTCATAGGCGAAAGACGCGGAGGAAAAAAGTGCCACAAAAAACAATACGATCATAGATTTGTTCATATATATAAAGTTATCCTCAACAAGTAAGCTGCCCCATGAGTAATGCACTACCTCCAATGCGTCAAGATCCACGGAAACGCATCAGCCAATATCTGGTCATGAGTAAGAAGCTTCAGCTATTTCAAAGTCATTAAGGGTTACGCGGTGGCCATCAATGGCTCTTATAACTTCACCCTTCTCTGTAGTCGAAATTCACAGAATTGTTGCAATAAACCGCAAAAACAGCTCGCATGCTTTCTTTAGAAACACTACAAAATTAACAGGTTAAGTTAAATGCTACCTAGTTGGGTTAAGTCGTTTTAAGTGCCTTGGGCGCTTGGTTTCACTTAAGACCAGTTGAAGTTATATGAAGATGTTTCGAGTCGGGTATAAATTCGCTTTGAATGCTCTATTTCTCATTGGGCTATTAATGGCCCCTGGAATAGTTGCCAAAGAAGATTTCCTTTATTCGGATCGTTTTCCACAAGAGTTGAAGAGCCAGCTTTCTGGGGATCTAGAGCTGATGAAGACTCTAGAATTCGAAAATATTCCTCAAGACAGTGATTATTTTTTATTCTTTGAATCACAAAAAATAGACGCTGCACTTAACTTTGTTAAGAAAAGAGTAAAATATTTCGATTTTGAGGAGTCCTCAATGCACAATTCTGTAGCAGACAATCTAGGATTCGAGCTTTGGTTTAAGAATTTTTTTCGAATTGAGCGCTTGTTGCCGAGAGATCTACAGATTCCTTTCACGCATGACCACACAGTGGAAATCGAAGACACCCCGAGAGTTGGTTACGTGATGCTATACTCTGATACTTTTCTACGGCGTTCACCGCTTTTTCGTATGCAATTGTTAGTGCATGAAGCTCGTCACAGTGATTGTCACGGGGTGCACAGTGAAGACATTGACCATCTGGCACTCATGAAGACATACCAAAATCCTGCGGTTATGTTCATGAACTATGCAAGAGCGGACACGCTTTCGAGGGAATGATGGCTTGTGATTCAATTCCCTGGGGAGCTTATTATGCCGCCGCAGCTTTTACTGAGGCCGTTAGTAAATATTGTGTAAATTGTCCGAGCGAAATGACGGTAGAGGCAGAGTTCTGGAACCAAGACAATAAAAGTAGAATTTCCTCTGGAGTTTACCGAGGCATGCGAAACGGTGTGTTTTCTGCCCCTAAGTTTCGTTCATTTACCGAGGCGTTTTCTCAGCCTTGATCTATATTCTTTAGCCGTTGAAAAGGACCGCTAGCACTCAACTACTCTTGGTAGTAGTCGTAATAGTCTAAGCCGGTGTGGGTAATCTCAACATCGCCCTTCATCGCTCTTAAAGTGTTTTTCAACTTCATCGATTGAATAAAGATGTCATGTTCAGGATACAAACCTTCTTTAACTTGAGGTGCTTTGAAGTAGAAGCTTAGCCATTCTTGAATTCCACCAAAGCCTGTTCGGCCCGCTAAATCCATGAACAAAGCTAAATCCAAAACAAGAGGTGCAGCCAAAATGGAATCGCGGCAAAGAAAGTTTACCTTAATCTGCATGTCGTAGCCCATCCAACCAAAGATATCGATGTTATCCCATCCTTCTTTGTTGTCGCCTCGTGGTGGGTAATAGTTTATCAAAACTTTATGATAAAGATCACCGTATTGTTCAGGATATAGTTCTGGTTGCAAGATTGTTTGCAACACACCCAATTTAGAAACTTCTTTGGTTTTAAAATTGTCTGGGTGATCCAAAACTTCGCCATCTCGATTACCCAAGATATTGATTGAATACCAACCCTTGATTCCTAAGCCTCTTACTTTAAAGCCAGGAGCCAAAATAGTTTTCATCAAGGTTTGGCCGGTCTTAAAGTCGCGACCAGCGATAGGCACTCTATGTTCTGTAGAATATTTGACGAAAGCCGGAATATCGACCGTTAAGTTAGGGGCACCGTTAGCATAAGGCACGCCTTCTTTAAGAGCTGCATAAGCATAAACCTGTGAAGGAGGAATCTTATCCGAATCGGCCTTAAGGCCTGCTTCAAAAGCTTCCATCGTCATATGAACTTCAGAGGGCTCACAATAAGCTTCTGTAGATCCACACCAAACCATAACCACGCGTTCGCAGTTCTTTTCTTTTTTAAAGTTTTGAATGTCGGCACGAAGCATTTGAGCTTTTTCCCAAAGAGTTCCCTCTTTGATGATGTTCTCACCACGAATTCGTTGAATATACTTTTCGGAGAAAACAGCCTTCATGGGCTTGATTGCAGAAAGCTCTTCCTTAATCGGTTCGATGTCTTCAGGCTTTAGAACAGCCGCTCTTTTACAAGCTTCATACATGTTGTCAGAAAAAATATCCCAACCACCGAACTCAAGGTTCTCCAGAGAAGTCAGAGAGATGTATTCTTTTACAAGAGGGCTCTTTCCCTCTGTTCTTTTTCCTATTCGAATTCGACCCATCTGAGTCAAAGAACCCAAAGGCTTGGACAAACCTTTTCTCGATGCAATGCAGCCCGCGATAAAAGTCGAGGCCACAGCCCCCATACCCGGAGTTAGAATTCCCAACTTTCCAGTGGCTTCTTTTACTGTTAATTTAGGTTTTGAATTTTTGCTCATTCTTTTAAATTTCCTTTGCGTATTGGCGTAACTCTTTCAACTGACTTAGCACGTCTTCGAGCATTCCTCTATGCAAGGATTCTTCAGCAGCAGCAATTGGAGCCACATTTTTCCCCTTATTGGATCGAGCTTCTTTGAGATACTTCTTGGCCCCTGGAATGGAATATCCCTCGGTATAGAGCAAATGTTTGATTTTAAGAAAATTCTCCAAATCCTCATCCGTGTAGAGGCGTTGCCCCCTCGTGGTTTTTGTGGGCTTAAGGTGTGGAAACTGAGACTCCCAGAAGCGCAAAACATGAGGTAAAACCCCAATTCTTTCGGCAGCTTCCTTAATTCTAAAATATGCCATACTACCATTTGACCACATTGCTTAAGGTTTGGATAGAGATCCCACCTGCGGAGTCAATCCTATGGCACATAGAGCCAGGGGCCTGTGACTAATTGCGTTAGCCGTGGCTGGATAAGAATTTTCAAGAGACTTAGCAAGCTCAAACGTTGTAAGTCTTTATCCCATGAGTAAATGCCCCTGTGGAAGCAAACAAAATCTAGAGTCCTGTTGCGCCCCTATTTTGGCTGGCAAATCAGCTGAAAGCGCCGAACAACTCATGAGAGCACGCTACACGGCCTTCGCCACTGGAAATGTTGATTTTATCATTGATAGCCACCATCCCTCAGGACGTGACGAACTCAACCGAGAAGACATTAGCAATTGGTCTAAAAATTCAAAATGGCTCGGACTCGAAATCAAAAAGGCCGAAGACACTCGCGTCGATCGCGCAAAGGTAGAGTTTGTTTGCCAATACGAAGATCAGGACGGAGTGCAAAACCACCACGAACTAAGTGAATTTCGGCAAAAAGAAAACAAATGGTATTTCTACGACGGAAAAGTTGTTGGTGAAGTTCACAAACGTGACGAACCAAAAGTTGGACGAAACGATCCTTGCCCATGTGGCTCAGGCAAAAAATTCAAAAAATGTTGCGGCAAATAGACTAACAATCAAACGCGTTGTTCGGCTTTAAAGGTCTTCACCAAGGCGCTGGTTGTCTTTTCTATCAAAGAAGCTACTTCGTTGTCTTCAAGAGTGCGTTCCTGGCTTTGCAACAAAAGCCTCATTGCAACAGACACTCTTCCATCCTCTTGTGGGTAAACATCCAAACAGTCTAGGCTCACCAAAAGGTCTGATGCTTGTTTATGAACAACCTTAGCGATGTCGTCAAAGCTAAGCGATTTTTCGAAAACAAAAGCTAAATCTCTTTCAATAAATGGAAACTTGGAGCTGGCCGTGATGCTGCCCTTTTTTAGAATTTTCGCAACAGTGCTCTTTTCGTAAGCACTTTTCCACAAATCTTCAACACACCGAAGTTCACCAAACGCAACGCCAAGTTCTTTTCCTGTAGCCACATTTAGTAAATCACTCTTCACCAAAGGATGAAGTTCACCCACAAATCCCATCACGTTCGTCTGAGGGCCTTTTTTCCCCGGCGTAAAATAAATCGCAGAGCGACCAGGGTGAAGTAAATTCATCGGAATCCACGGAGCCATTTCGGCTACATAAGGTGCAAGCTTAGGATCATCGTAGACTTTCCACAAAGGAAGCAGATTCATACTCTGCCAAATTCGATCCTGAGTCGCCATGGATTGGGCGATTAAATCCGCAGCTCCCTTGGCGTCAAAAAAATCAAACTGCTCTTTCCTCGCGACAGAACTCTTATCCGAAGACCAATGATCTTTGTTTCTTTGCCCCAACAAAACCCAAGAAACATGTAAAGATTCTTTTGTTGGTGAAGACAAAGCCACATCAGTCAAATCTGTTCTCTTTTCAAAAACGGTAGAAGCTTCAAAAAACTTCGCTCTATACTCACCCTTGGCCGTGCTTGAAGCCAAAGAGCGTAAAAGCCCTGTACTTAAGTTGGAGCGCATATATTTCCAGTCATGAGAAAGTGGGTTCTCTAGACTCACATATTTAACGTCAGGAGCATATTCTTTCTCTTTGTCCGAGAAAAAACAATAAGGCATCAACTCCACAAAAGAGGTCCCAAGCATTCTAACGCGCAACTTCTGAATCAAATCAAAAGTGCCCTCAGTGATAGGCTTAGAAACCGAAAGCATGGCAGGAAATCGCGTAGGAATCCCATCAAACCCCGCCAAGCGAGCCACTTCTTCAATCAAATCAATTTCACGCAAAAGATCCACTCTATGAGTGGGAACAAACACTTTTAAAACCTTGGCTGAGCGACTTTCCGTGCCAATCTCTAAGGTCGCCAAATGGTCGCTAATTTCTTTGGCTTGCAAATCAAGACCGGTCACTTTTTTAAACGCTCTTAAATCTAAATTAATAGTGTGGGCTTCAAGCTTCTTGGAAAAAGTCTTGGCTTGAAAATGAACTAAAGCACCTCGTCTTCTGCACCCACAAATGTCCTTAAACAACTTGAGAGCTCTGCCAGCCCCTACCAAGGCCATATTAGGGTCTACACCCCTCTCAAAACGATGGGAAGACTCGGAATGGATCTTATGCCGTTGAACAGTTCCTCGAATGGAGTCCGCATTGAAATAAGCCGACTCTAAAATAACTCGCTTAGTTTCATTAGAAACAGCACTTTCAAGTCCGCCCATAACACCCGCAATAGCGACAGGCCCTTTGGAGTCAGCAATCACCAAGTCTTCTTTAAACAACTTTCTTTCAACGCCATCCAAAGTAACAAGGCTCTCACCCTTCTTAGCGTATCGAACAATCAGCTTAGATCCTTCAATTTTATCCGCATCAAAAGCGTGCAAAGGCTGACCTAGCTCCATTAAAACATAATTAGTAATATCTACGAGTGCATTTTTTGGACGCTGCCCGACAGCCTGTAAATGAGAGCTCATCCATTGAGGAGTCTCAATCGTCTTAAAGCCCTCAAGTAGCTGAGCGCTATAGAAAGGACAGGCCCTTTTAGCTTGAACCTCAAGACTAATTAAAGGCACATCCGAACTTTTTTCAAAGTTTAACTTCTCATATTCAGGCAATTGAACAGAGGCACCAACATAGCGACCCAACTCCCGGGCCAAACCAACATGAGACAGACAGTCAGCACGATCCGGAGTCAATTCAAACTCCCAAACCTCATCGTCTAAGCCCAGAGCCGCCACCAACGGTCGACCAATGGTCGTCTTCGCAGGCAGCTCCAAGATTCCTTCAGAGGCATCTGCCAAACCCAACTCACTCTCAGAGCAAAGCATTCCAGAACTTTCTACTCCACGAATTTTAGATTTCTTAATCTTGAAATTGCCCGGTAGCACACAGCCTTCTCGAGCAAGGGCTACTTTCAGCCCCTGTTTCACATTTGAAGCACCACAAACTATAGAATAAATTTCTTTGTCTGAGACTTTCACCTTACAAACATTGAGTCGATCTGCTTCAGGATGTTTTTCAAAACTCAATATTTCAGCGGTAACAACATCTTCAATGCCTTCCGACAATTTCTTCCGAGAACCAACCTCAAGCCCGACCAAAGGCATTCTCTGCTCAAGAACAGAAGCCTGCTTTTTCAAACTCTCCAAAGCCTTCGATGAATTTAAATAAGTAGCTACCCAAGATAATGAAATCTTCATACGAGCCACCTCGGAAACTGTAAGAAATAACGATAATCAGATTCGTAAAAAGAACGCAGATCTTCAATGGAATATTTCAACATGGCCATTCGTTCAATGCCCATACCAAAAGCAAAGCCACGAATCTTATCGATGTCATAATTAACGGATTTAAAAACTTCTGGATCAACCATTCCGCAACCACCAATTTCAATCCAGCCAGTGCTTTTGCAAACTCGGCAACCTGCCCCTTTGCAAAAGCAACATTGCATATCCACTTCAGCTGAGGGCTCTGTAAAAGGAAAGAATGAAGGCCTGAGACGAACCTTAAGTTCTGACCCAAAGAATTCACTTACTAAATATTGAAGTATTCCCTTCAAATCTCCCATGTGAACATCTTCGTCCACCAAAAGCCCTTCGACCTGGTGAAACATAGGAGAATGAGTGTGATCATAATCCGCTCGATAGACTCGCCCTGGGCATATCATTCTCACCGGTGGCTTGGACCGCAACATACTTCGAATCTGCACAGGAGAAGTGTGAGTTCTTAAAACTAACTTCTCTTCTCGCGATACATAAAAGGTATCCTGCATGGTTCGAGAGGGATGATTAGGCGGAAAATTGAGAGAATCGAAATTGTTCCACTCGGATTCAATCTCTGGCCCCATTTCCACCACAAAACCACAAGCTCTTAGAATACTAATAATTTCAGCCTGAGCTCTAAAAACTGGGTGCTCAAAGGATTGAGGCACTTCGCGAGCAGGTAAACTTACATCAACCCTCTCGGTTTCGAGTTGCTTAGTTATGCTGGCTTGTTTCAACCGCACGGCTCGTGCATCGTAACTTTTGGTCAGCGCTTCTCGGATGGCATTGGCTTTTTGCCCGGCAACGGGTCTTTCTTCGTGGCTCATTTGGCCAAGCTGTTTCATCAAAGAAGTCAGCTCACCCTTTTTGCCGAACAATTCAACTCGTAAAGTTTCAAGGTGCTGAAGATCTTCAGCGTGAGAGATGAGTTCTAGGCCTCGTTTTTCAATGAGGGCTAGATTCTTTTCAAAGTTGTCCAAATTCCCCGAGCCCATATATAATTAATACTGGCACAGGGCACTAAGGCCAAGCCCTATACCAAATAAAAAAAGAAAATTCTCGTTATGCTCCCTGAGCAGCTTTAGCAATCTCAGAGAATCCTTGAGGATCGTGCAGAGCAATATAAGCTAGAGTCTTTCGATCAAGCTCAACATTGGCTCTTTTCAAACCACCAATGAGAGTTGAATAAGTTAACTCATTCTCACGAGCAGCAGCGTTGATACGTTGGTTCCAAAGAGCGCGCATGTCCCTCTTTTTATTTTTACGGTCACGAAAAGCGTAAACCAATGCGTGAGTAAGAGCCTCATAGGCTTTGGAAAAAGATCTCTTAGCCGACCCGCGATATCCTTCGGTCGCCTTAAGAACTTTTTTTCTTCTTTTTCTAGTTTTAAATCCACCTTTTACTCTAGGCATTTCTTTACTCCTTCAAACTCACGCGTAGGGGATGAGTCTATCAATTCTTCCTTGGTTGCCAGCATCAATGTAAGCAGATTGCTGAATACGTCTGTGACGACTATTACTCTTTTGCAACTGCAAGTGCTTACTATTCATTTTGCCTCGTTTGATGAGGCCAGAAGCTGTCTTTTTAAATCGCTTTTTCGCACCTGAGTGACTTTTAAGTTTTGGCATAGTCGCAATCTCTCCTTACAAAGAGCCACCCTTTCTGCCATCAACAATCCGTTCAGACAAGTGAAAAGCTCGCAAATCCAACTATTTCGAGTATTGGCTAAATTGGACTTGATATTATTTATGCAATGCGTTATATTCCACCCACAAAGACATGCATTAAGAAAGGAATCTTATGTATTTTCAGTATCTTAAGACACTTGCACCCGTCGCGGTAGCGGCACTTGTTGCCATCACATGCTCGGCTCAACCGAAACCCGGCAACCATTCACAATCAGATTTGGAGAGGAGCCTAGCCCCCCAATCCACCAAGCTTCCCTCTATTCAAACTGGACCGGTAGAAAGTAAGTCCTCCAAATCAAGAAATTTCGACTTTGAACCCGACCATTTGGTCGTCTTTTTTAGAGCCAGTGTGAAATCAGAAAAAAGAACCGTCCTTCATGAATGTCGAATCGCCTTAGATAGCCACCTCATTACTCAAGAAGCTCAAAAGCGTTTTACCTCTATCAAAGAACTGGTTGAGGAAATCGCGACAGGAGAAAGTGATTGGTCTCCACAAGGAAGAAGGGGCTTTTCAGAAGACATTAAAACACTCTCCATGATCAATCTCACTGAACTCAAAACAAAGAAAAGGTATAGCATTCATAAATACGACAACGATCAAGGTGAATCTGCTAGAGAAAACGAAGCAGTAAAAAAATTACAAGGAATCGCGCAAGCGCTCTGTAATTAATGAGCAAGGCTTTCTCAAAATGAAAAAATTCTTAGGATTCATTCTCTACGTCGCCGCAATTAGCACCTCTCTAAAAGGTCACACTTTAGATTTTACACTGGATACCTCGAGCAAGGGAAAGCAAGAGGAAATATTAAACAACTATCCGAAAAATCTCTTAAAAGCGGCATCTGAAATTCAAAAAATCATCCGTCGATTGGAAACTCTTGGCGGAACCCGCTCAACTGAAATTTGGGAGAGCGCCAATTGCTATTGGATGGCCATGTCCTACTATGAAGAAAAATACATCAATGTGCCGCACATTGTATCTCCTCGAGACTTTGAAAAGTTTGTAAAAAGCAAATTCACAAAGATCACTGAAACAGAACTTAGAATTGGAGACCTCATTGTATTCCATGGAGAGTTCAAAGAGGCTGTTTTTGACGATCGAGACGGATGGCCTAGAAAAAGCATGTTCTCCTACGAAACTCCATATCATGCAGCCGTCGTACTTTCATTCGACGAAGATTCAAATCCGATTGTCATTCAAAAAGACAATCACCATAGCGATGAATTTAGCCTAATGACTCTAGATAGTGTCTACAAACAAACTAAAGAGTCTTGGATCAAGGGTCTTCAAAAAACTACGCTCGAATACTATCGCCTAGAATCGAAAGACTAAAGCAGCTCTTGAATCACTTAGAAATAGTTAGATAGAGGCCTGCCAAATCATTATCAACTGATTGACTTACCTGCACGGAGTGCAAGGGACTATGCTCTTCTAGATGAAACCAGGTTGTTGATCCCACATCTGAGGAGGAATTATTTCTATCGGCGACCCAATACAATAACTCATAGCTAAGCCGAGGGGGGGTTTTGTGAGGATAGGCACTTAGCTTTAAATGAACACCAAATTTTCGGCTAAAATCTGGGCCGCATTCGACCGCCCAATCCATACCAAATTCATTCTCCTGTTTATGACGACACGGGTGCGAAAAGCCACCATCAAAGGAGCGATATTCAAACTTCAAGCGTGCCACGGTCAATGGGCCTACCTGAGCCCACAGCGGAGACACAAACAAGAAAAAGGCCAATAAATAGGATCCACGCATGCACTACCTCCCCAGGTTAGCGTTTTAGGTCGAGGTCGGATCGGGATTATTCTCCTCAGCTCGTTCGGCAGGCGTTTTTTCCATCAATCTTCTCGGCCGAATAAGACTTGCAATAAGTCCAACTTCTTTGGCTTTCTTTGCCGCACTTATGGGACCAACAATAACGATCAATCGCTTGCCTTCCATCTTCGGCTGTAAATCAACCATAGCTTGGCCTTCGAGCTTCTCAAGAAACTCCATCAAGGTTCTCCAGCCAACATCCAAGTGTTCCATCTCACGCCCACGGTAGAAAACAATGATTTTGACCTTGTTTCCTTCTTCAAGAAAGCCAATAGCTCTCTTAGACTTATGTCCCAAATCATGGTCTTCAGTCTTTGGACGTATTTGAATTTCCTTAAGCTCCATAGAAACTTGTTTCTTTTTAGAAACTTGTTTCTTTTTCTTTTCTTGATACTTAAACTTCCCGTAATCCATAATTTTACAGACGGGAGGATCCGACTTAGCGGCAACTTGAACAAGATCCAAGCCAGATTCACGAGCCTGTCTAACAGCTTCACGCGTATCTAAAATTCCGAGCTGCTCACCGGCGGCTCCAATCACGCGAACAAATGGGGAACGAATTCGAAAATTAATTTGGTGCTCGTCATTGTTCTGTTGAAAACGACCTCTTCCAGGTTTCTTAATAGGATATCCTCCTTTGGATATTTTTTAAAAAAAGATTTTTCATCATGAAATTAAACTGATCATTAGAATTTATTTCTTTGAAGTGACTCTAGCTCTGAAAAGAACTCATCAATAGATAGACCACTTACCTGGCTACCATCTTCTTTTCTGAGACTAACGTTAGAGTTTTCTACTTCTTGGGCGCCTAGGATTACCATATAGGGGACTTTGAATTTCCTATGTCTTTTGATTTTAGCGCCGAGCTTGTCATTTGAATCATCTAAGACAACACGATATCCCCTTGATTTTGCTTCGTCAAAAAGTTTTTGAGCCAAGGTGCCCGCTTCTTCCGTCACAGTCATCACAACTAGCTGTAAAGGTGCCAACCATAAGGGAAATTTGCCGCCGTAGTGTTCAATCAAAATCCCTAAAAATCGCTCTAAACTGCCCGCAATTGCTCGGTGGATCATGACCGGGGTGTGTTTTGCATTATCGGCACCGGTGTATCCAAGGCCAAATCGGTCAGGCATCGAGAAGTCCAATTGCACGGTTCCGCACTGGTGAGTTCGGCCCAAAGAGTCATTAAGGTGAAAATCGATCTTCGGTCCATAAAAGGCCCCGTCCCCCGGGTTAATCTTGTAGGTTTCTCCGGCCGTTTCTAGGGCAGACTTCAAGGCAGCTTCGGATCGATCCCAAACTTCTTCGGCACCAATCCGTTTTTCCGGCCTCGTGCTCAATTCAATTTGATAGCTAAAGCCAAAAAGGGAGTAAAACTTACGTATCATTTCTAAGATTCGAATGATCTCGCCCTCGATTTGCTCTTCGGTGCAATAAACGTGGGCATCATCCTGGACAAAGCTTCTCACTCGAAACAAACCAGCAACAACTCCGCTGCGCTCATGCCGATGAACTCGGCCAAACTCCGCATAACGAATGGGTAGCTCTCGATACGAGTGCCTTTGATTGCCATAAATCAAACAGTGACCCGGGCAATTCATAGGTTTCACCGCAAAGTTTTGATCATCCACCTGGGTAAAATACATGTTCTCTTTGTAGTTGTCGTAATGCCCCGAGGCCTTCCACAACTTCTCACTCATCATCAAAGGAGAAAGAACAGTCTCAAAGCCATTCGCTTGGTTGAGTTCAGTTAAAACGTCTTTAACGGCCTCATAAACGATAGCACCGTTCTTGTGAAAGAAGGGCGATGCAGGCGCTTCTTCGTGAAAGGAAAATAGCTCCATTTCAACGCCTAGCTTACGATGATCCCGCTTTTTAGCTTCTTCAATTTGGAATAAATATTTCGATAGCTCTTCCTTATCCGTAAAGGCAGTCCCGTAGATACGAGACAACATAGGATTCTTCTCATCACCACGCCAATAGGCACCTGCCACGCTCATTAGCTTAAGAGCAGGGATATCCCCTGTTTTAGGCACGTGAGGCCCACGACAAAGGTCCACCCAGTCTCCCTGCCAATAGAGGCTAACAGTTTTTACACCTTCGTTTTTTTGAAGATCTTGAATGATCTCGGTTTTAAACTTTTCGCCTCGTTCGTCAAAAAACACAATTGCCTTTTCCACGGGCCACTCTTCCCGCTTAAGCTCATGGTTCTGAGCAACAATCTTTTTCATTTTCTTCTCAATGGCTGGCAAATCTTCAAGCGTAAAAGGCTTGTCTGTCGCAAAGTCATAGAAAAACCCGTTGTCGATCACGGGACCTATAGTGACTTGAACGTTTTCATAAAGCTGCTGAACAGCCTGGGCCAAGATATGAGCACAGCTGTGTCGAACAAAATCCAAACCCTCGGGAGAATCCATATAAATGGCCTCATAAGCTTCAGAGTCACTCAAAGGCATATGTAAATCTAAAATCTGTTCGCCAAACTTTAACCCTACTAATTTTCGAGTTTTTGAGAGGTCTTTCCGAAACTCCATTCCATTGGAAGCTTTCCCCTCCCACAATGTCTGACCGGCACTTTGAACTTTAATCATCGTTGGAAAATTCTATCACGGTGTCTAAGCTGTCCCAAGCGGGGAGTCCTTTTTTTGATCCTGTTTGAAGGGTCGAAAGCCAGCACGAGCAGCCGCCCCTTCCGAATCCTCGCCATCTTTCAGATAAGTGGAGCGATTAAGAGCTTCTTCATAGTGTTGAGTCAATAAACGAGCTTCTTGAATGGTGATTCGCTTCTTAGCAATGCCCTCTTCGGTGGCTCGACGAACTCGCCTCATGAGTGAACTTCGATCGTATTCCATATACTGAAGAACTTCGTAAATTCGATCACCCTCAACAATGTGGTCTATCGAGTAACCGGTTTCAGTGAGCGAAATGTGAACGGCATCGGTATCACCAAACAAGTTATGAAAATCTCCAAGAACTTCTTGATAGGCTCCAACCAAAAACATTCCCAGTAGATAATCTTCGCCATCTTTCAACTCATGTAGCTCAAGAAACTTTTTCTCTTCTTTGATGTCGATAAAGTCGTCAATTTTTCCATCCGAATCACAGGTGAGATCCAAAAGAGTGCCTTGTCGGTTGGGTCTCTCGTTGAGCCTATGAATGGGCATAATCGGAAAAGCCTGGTCAACAGCCCAAGTATCGGGAGCCGACTGAAACAAAGAGAAGTTACAAAAATAGGCATCCGTTAAAAATTTACTAATTCCTTCAAGGCCCTCAGGCTTTCGGTTCATCCCTTTGGATAAATTTAAAGCCTTGGTGCAGAAGTGTCTGAACATCACTTCCATGAGAGATCTCTGAATCAAGCTAAAATAACCCAAACCAAACAAGCTGGAGGCATCATCACGCAATTTGTAAGCATCTTGAATCGATTCATTTAAATTCTTTTGGGTTAAACCCTCAATGAGAAGTTTGAATTCATCGATAAGCTCATGTCCCTCGGCCTCAGGAACTACGGGCATTTCACTAGATCCCATAATCGAGGCATCCACCACATTAAAGATCAACACACTACAATAGGCTGAAAGCGCTCGACCAGACTCAGTAATGATGTGCGGATGCCCAATTTCGTAGGCATCGCAAGCTTGTTGAATGGTCCAAACGACATCGCTGGCATACTCTTTTACAGAATAGTTCATGGAGTTATCCCAATTAGTCTGACTTCCATCGTAATCAACAGCCAAGCCACCACCAACATCGATGTATTTGAGCGGAGCTCCCATCTTAGACAACTGAACATAGAATTGAGCGGCCTCGGCCATACTCTCTTTTATAGAACGCAATGCAGACACCTGAGAGCCAATATGAAAATGAAGAAGCTCTAAACAATCGAGCAAGCCCTTTTCTCTCAGACACTCAACACCACGAACGATTTCATCGGCACTCAATCCAAACTTGGACTTCATACCGCTACT
Source organism: bacterium (assembly GCA_009991595.1). Taxonomy (GTDB): domain Bacteria; phylum Bdellovibrionota; class UBA2428; order UBA2428; family UBA2428; genus JAACVK01. The sequence continues at coordinate 18,550 of JAACVK010000034.1, forward strand.
CTCCACCCACTTGCCTGAGCCGCGACTGTCTAATTTTGCTCGAAATCCAATGCGAGGCTTTATATTCAAAGATTCACTGGCGCGAGTTATCAGCTCAAGCTCCTTAAAGCGGTCAACAACAAGAATCGTATTTCGGCCCAACTTCTGAGAAAGCAAAGCTGTTTCGACATATTCCATATCCTTAAAGCCATTGCAGATGATAAGCGCATCCGGATTGTTCATGTGCGCAAGAGCGATCAAAAGCTCAGGTTTTGAACCTGCCTCCAGCCCCAACTTGGTTGAACGGCCCTGTTTTACAAACTCTTCTACAACAAAGCGCTGTTGATTTACCTTAATGGGATAAACCCCTAAATACTCACCCTTGTATTCATACTGTTGCATGGTTTCTGAAAAAGCTGAATGTATAGCTTTAACTCGAGACTCTAAGATATTAGAAAACCGCAACAATAACGGCGTGCTTAAACCTCGTTCCCTGAGATCATCGACCAATTCTTTCAAATCAATTCGACGATTCGAACCTTCACCAACGTCTGCGCAGACTTCCAACGTTCCCTTTTCATTGACATCAAAGTAGCCACTGGCCCAGGAATTAACGTGATAAAGCTGCGCGCTTTTTTTAGAGTTCCATGTATCCATTTTCTATTGGGCGCAAAATACTGGAAATACAAAGATTTTTCAAAGGAAATCTTCACGGTGCAAAATACTTTTACCCTGGAATCATTGAGTTTTTTGCTTTACCGCTACTAAGACCTTTTGACTGAGACTCATCTTTTACCTAGCAACGCTGGTTATGAAAATCCTCCCCGCCCTGTATCTATTGGCAATCTTGGTCAATTTCCCTGCGGCCTGAGCCTCAAGCATTCCAGAAATTTTGGGTTGTGAGCTCTACATATCGACTGGTAGGCACACTAGGAGCACTTATTTTTTTGGGGAGCTTGGCCTCGGCCATTTTTCCCAAGCTCCCCAGGACGACGCCCATTGGAGAGGCCAGACCACAAGAATTGGCCGAATTCATCAAAGAGATTGCGCAACTTAAGCCATCACGCCCCTGGATCATTTTCATAGATAGAAATGATCGACACGAAATTGAAGTGGCTCTTGGCAATCTCAATTTTAAAAAAACAAAAAAAAATAGACGCCTCCCTTTCGGAAGAGCGTCTACCTTCTTAGTTTGCCTAAAACTAATTAGTTAATTAACTAGTTTAACTTCACCGACTTTTGGATAGAAAGTTTCTTCGTCAGAAGCTGTGTCCCTATCCACTGAGCTGCAAGCAGCAAAAACGGCGGTGAGAATTAAAAGGCTCAAGATTTTAGTTTTCATATATGACTCCCCCTGTACAATTTAGACCCCATGCCTTCAGCAAAAGGTTAATTGCCAATGTACTCTTTCTATCGACACTATGCGCAATTTCTTTAATTATTTCAACTATTAAGATTAGGTTAAGGAAATACAATGAAAGCATGAACACTCCAGCTTCTTCCATCACTTTAAGCACCCTTCAGAGCATTCCCGGTCAAAGCATACAAAAGCACTTTGGCATTGTTTCAGGGAACACCATTCGGGCCAAACACATCGGCCGAGACATGATGGCAGGCCTAAAAAACATTTTTGGAGGAGAACTAAAAGGCTACACGGAACTCCTTAACGAATCGCGAGAAGAAGCCACAAACAGAATGATCGAATGCGCCCAACAATTAGGGGCAAATGCCATTGTCAACGTTCGATATGCAACTAGCTCCATTGCTGCAGGTGCCGCTGAAATTTACGTCTACGGCACTGCGGTTTCGATCTAAAGGTAAAGATCATGGTCGAAATTGTTATAACCATAGCTCTACTTGTTGCTGGCTATTTCACTGGAAGTATCCTTGAAAAAAATCACTTCAAACAAATTGAAAAGGATGAAGAAGCTTATTCTCACATTATCCTACACAGCTTCGAAGAACTTTCATTCGAAAGTCCCGTCAAAAGCGTCTACATGGTTAGCCATGGAACAGTGATTTCGCATGACTACTTCAAACGCTTTGTGGCTTCTCTTGTGAACATTTTCGGAGGGCGAGTCACCGTATACGAATCCCTTCTAGATCGAGCTAGAAGGGAGGTTCAAAACGAACTCAAGAAACAAGCTTCTCAGCTTGGAGCCAGCGAAGTCAGCAATGTTCGATTGGAAACTAGTTCGATTTCAAAACACAACACGCAGAACCAAACGGGCTGCATCGAAGTCTACGCATATGGAACCGCCATTTGTTACGAAAAGCAGGTTTGATCTCTCATTGTGGCCAAATTTGAACAAAGAAAAATAGTAAAAAACCCAAACGTTTCTCCAGAATCTCCCGTAATACTTTTATTCAAATCAACCATCGCTCTCTCTCTTGTCCTGCTTTGCTTTTACTTTCTCTTTGGACTCTTCTCGGACTCGGTCGCTAAGCGCATAGGCCCAGGATTAGAAAATTTGCAGTCGACAAGAAAGCTTATCCTAGCTTTACAGACACTCCAGTGAAAATATTGAGATGGAAGAAGAAGCATCGACTTAGAGAAAGCATTCTCACTCACTGTAATGAGAAATAATTATGGGTTAGACTCCTTTTTTCCTGAGAATGCTCCTAAGATAGATTTATGGAAGATTTCATTTCTGGATTTCTCGACTCCGATCTGTGGATGCGAATTTTAGCTTCTTTTATTTGTGGCCTCATCATAGGTCTTGAAAGACAAGTTCGTGGAAAGCCTGTCGGAGTTCGAACGGCTTCTTTGATTTGCATCGGGTCTATGAGCTTTATCTACATTGGACAATTACTAACCCATGACACGGGAGCAGATCTGGCAAGAGTGTTGGCTCAATTGATTACTGGAATCGGCTTTATTGGAGCTGGAGTCATCATGAACAAGGAAGGACTTGTCAATGGGGTCACCTCGGCTGCCGCAATTTGGATCTTAGCAGGTCTAGGTGCAGCCATCGGCCTAGGCTACTACGGACAGGCTGTTGCCATTTCGATCACAACCACTATTATTTTGGTCGGGTTTGAGTATCTAGAAAACTTCTTAAACTCCGCTCGCAAAAAATTCTTACAAAAATCACCTCACGACGATAACGAATAAAGGCCTCTATTGAGTTTCAACGGGAGGGTAAGAACTCTCCAAGGTTACAGATTTCCCAAAAACAATGGCTTTAGAATTATAAGGATCCCACAGCTCTTTGGCCTTAGAAGAAAGGCTGTTGGCGGCGGCTTTCAAAAAGCGGTAATCATCTCCATACTTTTTATTTATACTGTAGGTAAGTTTCCCATCACTGTTTTCATCTCCAACACCGTAGTTAAAGTAGCCTAAATAGTTAACTTTATCTTTTTCTAACTTAGCAAACTTAAATTTTGGAAGTCTCAAATAGAACATGGAGCTAACTTCGGTTCTATCTTTCTTACATTCGACTTCAGACAACTTGTATTCACCCTCCTCCACGGTGAGAAGAGCGTAATTTGATCCATCAAAGGACACTGGGAAGTTTACACCTCCTACAGCCGTCTTAGCCTGTAATTTCAAACTACAGTAAAGCTCGTCGTCTGAGTCAGACTTAAAACCCAAGAGAATTTGAGTTCCTTGAACGCTCGCCTCTGTCACCTCAGAACTTTGTTTAAGAAGCGGATTAGAAGAACAAGCTACCAAACAAAAAATTAAAATTAACCTAATCGCATTCAACATAAAGTTAAAAATCCTCTACTTTTAAAGAACTAACGGATCATGAACAAGGATTCAATTTAATAACAACTATTTTTTAACAATCGCTTCTGATATAGTTTGAAACACAATCTTTTTCAAATCAGCATCAGAACTCAATCCGTAAAATAAAAGAGGCTCAACCGGCTTAGAGGAGCTAGGTGGTAATATTGCAATTCCCGGCACTTTATCCAAGTTTTTAAAACCCAGGCCTTTACTAAGCCTGTGATCAAAATCCAACAACATTCCCATGTGAGAATGCTTCTTTTGGAACCTCTTAAAAAATATGCCCTTAAAAAAGTTGGGGACATCCGGCAATGAAGCGACCGCAATAATCTTAACCTTCTCGCCCGGCTGCAAAGTGTGCACATGGTCTTTTTGCGGATGAGACTTTGCATTAAACTTCGCCTGGAGTTTATGCCCCCATTGGCTTGCCTCTTCAGAGGACTCCTTTTCGGCTGCAACAATCACCTTTGGAACACCTTCAAAAGCTTTCCAATTCACTTCTTTCCGAAACTGATCCATCAAAGAAAAGTCCATCAAAGAAATAACAAAGAAATATTCCAAACGAAACAGCGACTTCATACTGCCCTTCCCTTCCACTGCTGATCCAACCCCAGCTTAAGACGCAAGGGGCTCCACAAGTGAACTCCAATTGCAGCCATAGCTTTCACTGGCGCCAGAAAAACATGAGAACGATTTAATCCCAACTCTTCGGCAAGCCGCAGCTGCGCCCAAAGCATAGCTAGAAAAGCGGCCAAAAAGGCGGGATTCCATAGCAAGAAAGGCAATAGAACATAAGGAAGAACAAAATTCCAAAAAAGCAAACTTGAAACAACGAGGGAGACTCCAATATTACCATCCGCCTCCCAAGAATTTCTAGACAAGCCTTTAAAAGCCGCAGACAGGTTTGGATAATAAGCGCAGGAAAAAGCAGCACTCCCATCAAAAAAGGGAGCACTCCCATCAAGGCCCTTAAAACAGCGAGCAAGCTGCAATCCATCATGGGTAGACCCAGAGATAAGACTCAAAAACCCTCGCCTCTTGAGCTCCTCAACATTGATCAACATAACTTGACCACAGCCAGCCACGGCCGAGGCACTTTTCATCTTCTCCCAAAAAAAGGGTAAGAAGAAAAACAAATGCATATAAATCTGATCAACGACTAAAGCCGTGCTTCCTTTAACATCTGGCTTGGGAAAAACACTCACAAAATTGCATTTCCTTTTTTCTAGAAAAGGCATGGCATCCACATACAGAGACTTCAAAGCATTTGGGTGCAACAAGGACACATCGGCATCCATGAACAATACATAAGGACTCTCAACTGAATTCAAGAGCTGCTGCAAGGCCCAAATTTTTCCACGCCAGGATGAAGGAAGTGCCTCACCAGAAATTTCACGAACATCCACTTTTGCAAGCTTGGCTTTTAGCGAGGCAATTGCATCGGAGGTTTTGTCTTGGCTCTGATCATTTAAGAAGATAATTTTCTCGGGCAAATAGCGCTGCTCGCTCAATTCCTCTTCCAAACGCGCAATATTCTTCTCTTCGTTACGCACGGGTATAGCCATCGTCCATTGAGGAATTATGAAAGAATCAGACTCGTCAAAGCGCAGCCATAGGCGACGACGGCGGCGAAGATTGGCATCCAAGTTCCAGGCAAAGAGACCTGAGGTAAAAAGCTGCGCTAGGCCTAACATAACTCATGATACTTGCTTCAAACTTGAGTTCAATCAAGTATCCACAAAATAAACAGCGTTGTTTTTAGATTAACTTCTCAAAGGATCGAGAAGCCTTCAAATCGCGCACAACGGACTCTAACTGGACCCTAAGACGCCCAGCATCCTTTTCGAGTTCTAACTTATCCTTTAAATACTCTAAACTCCGTCCAACGACATCCTCCGGGCTTCCTAAGCGAACACTCACCAGGGGACTTAGGTCTGATGAGTAACAAATCGCCACAGGTATTCGGATGCAATCTCGACTTAGACTCCAATAAGAAAGTCCGGTCTTAAATGTGGGTTGCTTGGTTGAATCAGGGACGAAACAGCCTTGGGGTGTTACCCAAACAGCCGGCCTCACACTCTGAGCAATGTGACTATCAATAAATTCTTTGGCTGCAGTGGCTGCTCCGTCTTCAACACCAAATATACCCACTCTCTTAAGTGATTTGAATTTTCGTAGTTGCTCTGCAGCCATAGGAGCGACGCACCGGCGCTTACACCTTAAAACAGAAATATCGGCTGCTAGAATTGGATCCCAAAAAGACTCGTGGGTTGAATAAAAAAAGATAGGTCGAGGATCTTTCCAAAGCGTAGAAGAAAAATCGATAGGGCTCGTTGAATCAAAAACAACTTTGCTAAATTTTCGATAAGCCAACACACGAGAAGTCCAAGCAAAACCCCACTGGAAAAGAGCGTTTGGCTTTTCCTCAATCACAAAATGACTCCTTGATATTCCTCTCTTTTCTTCGTCAAATTTGCACCAGCAATCATTCCAGACATAATCGACATTGGAACTCCAGCTCCTGGATTAACTGTGCCTCCAGCAAACTGAAGATTCCTAAAATGATGAGACTGATTTTTTTGCTTAAACGCTCCCGCAAGTCTGCCATGGCTGGCTTGCCCATAGATATTCCCTTTGTAGGTGGACCACTTTTTCCCAATATCACGCGGAGAGCGAGAAAACTCAACCTCAATATCATGTGCTGTGGCGTCAAAACCCATGCCCGCCAGTTTCTTTTTCACCAAGTCTACATAATGAGGCAAATAGGAATCCCAGTCTGTTGACCCCGTATCAATTGGAGAATGAATCAACAAGAAGACATTTTCTCTATCTTTAGGAGCCACACTCGGGTCACTCAACGAAGGAACACAAACATAAACTGTAGGATCTTGGTGAGGCAGCTTTCTATCGTATATATCCCTAAACTCATCACGATGAGAGCGACTAAAGAAAAAGTTATGATGAGCCAAATCTTTTACTCGTTTCTTTAAACCTAGAAAGACGGTTACTCCGGAGCAAGCAAGTTTTTCGTCCGCTTGAACAGGTAAGCCTACTAAACCATTAAAACAATTGGCGTCCATGTTGACCACATACTCATCGGCGGTCCAAAGTTTCCTATCTTCCGTTTCAAAACCACGCACACTCGTCGTATCCGTTTGCACTCGGGAAACTTTCTGCCCCAAGTGAATAATACCTCCAAGCTCTTCAAAACGTTTTGCAAGGGCCTTGGATATCTGATTCATCCCTCCCATAGGGTACCAACAACCACGGTTGAACTGGATGTATATCAAACAAGAAAGAATTGCAGGAGATAGAAACGGTGAAGATCCGATGTATTGCGGTAGATGCTCTAACGCCTGCTTCAAATGAGGGTTTCGAATGTGCTTTTCCACAAGCTCCGAATAAAATTTAAGAGGATCAATATCAACAACCAGCTTCATGGCCTCTAGCGACTTAGCATTGCCGGACTTAATCACATCAAAGACATCACCATAATCTCTGAAAAAGAAATTGTCTTGAGATATCTGATAGTGCCTTTTGCTGGCCTTCATCAATTTCACAAAACCATCCACATCTTCGGGTGCAATCCTAGAAACTTCTTCGATCATCTGCTCTTCACCATTACGAAAATCGAAATGGAATCCATCGTGGAAAAAACATCTCCACTGAGGGTCCAAGTTCTTTAATTCCAGATAGTCTTGAAGGTCAGCACCACTACGACGAAACAACTCTTCTAAAACACCAGGCAAAGTTAAAATCGACGGGCCCGTATCAAAGGTATAGCCGTCCATAAGATCGCAATTCAGCTTTCCACCAATTGTTTCGTTCTGCTCAAGAATCTCCACCTGAAAACCCTTCGACTGTAAGGAAAGGGCCGAAGACAAACCACCTGCACCACCACCAACAACTAAAATCTTTTCTCTTTTCACTTTGATTCTCCCATAATTAATTTTTCCAAACGTTTTAAAACTCTCTGACCACGAAGCCCCGGCCCCAATCCTAAGACTCTCTGACCTGGAAGAGGCTGAACATCTATCCATGACTGAGGCCTAGACAAGCTCATAAGACCATCAACACCACCACAATAACCGTATCCAGAACGCATTCGCCCTCCAAACGCAACACTTGCATCGGAAGCTCCAATGATAGACTCATTCTGACTTACAACAGAATCCATCAATCCATCTTGCAACAAAACTTTTTCATCTTTCGTGAACGAGCCATACAAAGAAGTCATGAGAGACCACTTGTGCTTAGATTTCCAATTTAGCACTTCTTCAATTTTCTCATATCCAAGAATAAGAACCCCTGGACCAAATCCGGGGGTCAAACTTTCTGGAGGACAAAACTCACAAGTTTCGCAAAAGGCCATCACAAAGTTCGAATTGTCAGAGTGATGAACCAAATGAACATTCTTAGTAGCCTTGAGGGACTCCAACCAAATGCGATGAGCTTCAACCGAACTTCCCTTAAGAGGAGCCATATCCTCTAGTCGCATTTCTCCAAACTTAGAACGAAATAGACTTAAAAAAGCTTGGAACTCTGGGCGGGGCACAAAGATCGTGCGAGGAGCCATACACGTTTGTCCGGAATAGTGAAAATTGGACCACAACAGCTGATCCACAATGGCGGAGTAATTTCCTTTTCCCGCTACGATTGCAAGCTCAGACCCAGAAGCTTCGTAAATTCCCGGAGTGAGACTTGTAGCCGCGGCCTGACTCCAGGAGCAAGCGGCATCGTAGCCCCCTGTAAAAACAACAAAATCATAACGGCCGTTTTCCAAGTCTTTCATTGGAGAAGTGTTTTCGTGTGCAAGAACTTGAAAGTTTTGCTTCAATTCACCTCGAAAAGCTTCATCAAAGATTTTTGCGACGTTGGGAGCCAATGGAGAAGGTTTAAAATACACCTCATTCCCGGCTGCCAACGCAAAAAGAATCTGTCGACCATGAATCGCCAGTGGATAATTCCAGGTTCCAACAATCAAGACTTTACCAAGGGGAAGTCGACGCTCTTGAACACTCCTTCGTCCTAAGAGTCCAGACAGACTACTCTGCAATACTCTTGTTCCCAAAATAGAGTTAGAATTCCTTTTCAAAAACTCTAAGGAGGATTCAACAGCTGACCATTCATAAAGAAGAACCTCTGCTCGCCCCTTAGAAGTATCGTCACGAACTGCGTCCAAGAACTTTGGTCGCAACTTTTTCAATGCTTTCGCCCATCCTTCAACTTCGTTCTGAGAAGGAATCTTAGAGCTAGACATCAAAGCAACGGTCATTTTAAGTTCTTAGCTCCTGAAGACGAGTCATTACATTCAACTGCCTCTGTTTAAATTGATCTAAAATCCCCTCTGCCGCAACGCTCTTCTCAAACAATCCCGAACTGATGATTGCACTTTGTAATATGGTAGGCAACCCGCTTCCAGGATGAGTCCCTCCTCCCACCAGAAACAAATTTCTAAATTCTTCACTCTTATTTTGTGGTCGCAGATGCATCATTTGATCAAGACTATGAGCCAAACTAAAGGTGGCTCCTTTGTATATTGAATGTTCCTTTTCCCAATCATCGGGAGTAATCACTTTTTCTGTTATCAAGCGATCTCTTAAATCCAGACCTGTTCTTTTCTGAATTTCTCCGTATATTCTATTACGGTAATCCTCTTTTATCTCATTCCAATTGATTCCGGCATCCACATTCGGCACGGGGACCAGAATGTATACCGCACTCTTCCCTTTGGGAGCCAAAGACTTATCCAAGCGACTTGGATTATGAACGTAGAATGCAGGGTCCTCTGGCAAGACCAAGTTCTCAGAAAGATCCTCTACGTTGCGGCGATAATTTTGAGGGAAAAAGATGCGATGATGAGGCCAATCTAGCTCACCCTCAACTCCAGCATAAATCATAAAAGTTGAGCAGGAATACTTCATCTTAGACAATTTTAGGTCAGTGTATCTTTTGCGACTTTCATCAGGGAAGAGATTAGACATGGCATAAGCAAAGTCTGCATTCATAAAAACAGCATCGCAATTTCTGTGATCCACACCATTGACTCGAACACCTTGAACAACACCTCGTTCAACGAGAACTGCCTCCACATCTGTAGAAAGGTGCATCTCCACTCCCACATCAGAGCACAGCTTTCCTAAAGCTTGGGAAACTTGATGAACTCCTCCTTTTGGATGCCAAACGCCCAGCTCATGTTCGATATGCGACAAAATAGTAAACAGGGAGGGACACTTGAAGGGTGACATCCCCAGGTATTTAGCCTGGAAGGTGAAGGCCAATCTTACGCGCTCGTCTTGAAAGTAATCTTCTAGCTCGTTGTAGATCGAACGAAGGTCCAAAAATGGAATCGCTTTCAATGAATCATGGTTGACGAGCGAAACCGCATTGGGAAAAGATTTTTTCAAGCTTGGATAAAGAACATTAAACTTCTTTGCTTGGTGGCTTCGATAGTCCCAGAAAGATTTTGCATCGTAAGGATTAATTTTCGCAATTTCTCTGGCAGTTAGTTCTGGATCACTGCTGGGAGATAGAGTAGTTCCGTCGGCAAAGTTTAGCTCATAGAGAGGGTCGACACGTTCCAAATCTAAATAGTCAGACATTCTTCGCCCACAGCTTGAAAAAATTGTTTCCAAGACTTCAGGCATCAGAAAAAAGGTTGGGCCCAAATCAAAACGAAAACCATCCATTTCGACAAAGGCATTCCTACCGCCCAACTTGTCTTTGGCTTCAAAGACGTCGACTTTGGATCCTTTAGCAGCCAACAAAGCGGCCGCAGCCAATCCCCCTGGCCCAGCACCTATTACCGCAACTTTTCTCTGTTCCATCAAAAAACCTCTTTGGAGCTAACCTTACTCGCTGAGAGATATCATTCAGCTGTTATTTGCGTTAGTATTGCCAATTATGAATTGGAATCGACTCCTCGCATTAGGTTTAGAGGCAGGAACTAAAGCTCCTGAATTTGAACTCTTAGACCAAGACATGAAACTCCACAAGCTCACAGACCACCTCGGATCAAAGGTTCTTATTTTTTTCTACCCCCAGGATCTTAGTCCCGGTTGCACAGCTCAAGCTTGCTCCTTTCGAGACCATAACGAGTCTTACAAAGCCCGAGGAATAAAAGTATTCGGGATCAACACAAACTCCATTCAATCTCACAAAAAATTCGCAGAAAAACATAAAATAAATTATCCACTTTTGGCTGATCAAGATAAGGCAGTGGCCAGAAAATACGAAGTTCTCCTTCCCATCGGAATAGCCAACCGGATAAGCTTCTTAATCAACGCCCATGGATTCATTGAAGATAAGTTCAGTTGGTTACCGTGGAAAAATTATGCGAAATCTTTAGAGACAAGATTCACTCCATCGAAGAAATAAACGTTTGAATTTATTACATGAAGTTGTTTTAACCGAAGTTTAACTTGGTTAGAACAAAGCTTTTGTTAAACTCAAATGATCAAGGTTGGACGTCGCTAGTTGCTGTTTTTGTGGTACGTCATTTCAAAAGAAACTTAATCAATCGAAAGTGCATGAGGTAGATAAATGCTAACCGTTAGCAAATGGCTTCTATTAGACTCCAAAACCAATGTAAAAATCGGCCCCCTCTCTTATTTTGAAGCTTGGAAATTTATAAGCAAACTAACTCCAGCAAACATTGATCACATCGTCGCAATGGACGCCAACTCACTAACCTCAACTTGGACTCAACTGTCTGAAGTAGAGTGCTTTACCGATATAGTCCGAAGAGTCTTGGGCGCAGACAGACACCTCAGCCCCTATCAAACGTTATTGGCTCAACTAGCAAAGGCAGATAAAACAAAAATTAAACTTCGCCGACCACTGCGTGACCTAATGAAGTCTACAGCCACTAATACCGATAACGAAGTTCGCGACCGAAGACGCTTCACTCGAGTTCCACTGGCCTTTCCTATGACGATTAGCGCTGCGGATGGTCTCCAGAAAGACGTCTATTGTCTGAACATCAGCTTGGGGGGCGCAAAGTTATCGAAGAAGTTTCCCAAAAGTTTTTGTGGTCAGAGAGTTCGAGTAAAACTCGAAGTTCACGATTTTGATCATTCTTTTACCATTGATGTTCCTGCTCGAATCACCAACAAGAATACAGATACAAGTCGACTGATCTTTGATGAAAACTTAGAGCCCTCAAAACGTGAATCGATTCAACAGCTAATCAGTCAACACCTGGAAGGCTATCTGCAAAACACAGCCGCATAGGCCTTGCTAAAGACTACCTCTCTATTCAAACATTTGCTCGCTTCGCTTCTTACGATGAAAGGTAATTGCAAAACGATGAGCCTCGTCGCGAATGCTACTGAGCAACTTTAGCAATTCAGGCTTTTTAACTATTTTGGGATTCTTTTGACCAGGCAAAAAGACTCTCTCGCTCGAGCTACGAACTTCTTCTTGAGTAAACTCGCTTTCAGTTCGAGCTTTCGCTAATGCGATCACTGGAAAACTAAGCTTATACTCCTCGAAAACCTCTAGCACGGAGTTCAACTGTCCCTTTCCCCCATCCAAAACCAACAGGTCGGGAAACTGAGGGTCCTCTTTGCTAACATATCTTCTTTCGATCACTTCTTTCATTGAGGCAAAATCATTTTGGCCAACAACCGTCTTTATTTTATAATGTCGATACTGTTCTTTATCGGCCTTGCCTTCAACAAACACCACACAACTTGCCACATTGGCCTGCCCTTGAAAGTTAGACACATCAATACAATGAATAACCTTAGGCTCTTTTGAAAGCTTTAAAAACTTTGCAAGAGACTTCACCGAATCGCGTTGCTTTTGTCGCCGCAAACCTTGTTCTTTAGCCACCAATTGTGCATTTTCTCGAGCCAGTTCAAAAACCTTGGCCCATTTTGAAGCCCTATCCGCCGACACTAAATGCACCGAATTACCCTCACTAGAAAGCTCACTTTCTAGTGCACCCACTTCCCATTCAACATCAAAAGGAGGAAGGACAATCTCAGTAGGCGCCAACTTCTTCGCGTAATATTGTAATAGTAGTGAGCTTGTAAAACCCGAGTCGACAAACTTGTCTTGTATGTCTATGGGAAAATGTTCTCTTCCAATAAGCTTCCCTTCTCTAAATTGAAGAACAATTAGATCAATGTTTTGAACTTCCTCAACTTCATTGAGAATGGATTCCGGCCAGAAGGCCCACACATCTCTATCCACATCATCCTCAACACTTTCCATCCTTTGATTCTGTTGAGTCAAACTAAGAAGGGTATGAAGTTGATCGCGAATCGATGCAGCCTTTTCAAATTCTAAATTATCAGAGGCTGCCTCCATGGACTTGGTCCATTTAACTTCAAGCTCGTCGTTCTTACCCTCCAAAAACGACACAAACTCCTTTACTTGAAGGGCATATTCCTCTTTGGAAACATAATCCACACAAGGAGCTGTGCATTGTCCAATCTGATAGGACAAGCAAGGCCGTGCACGATTTGAGAACTCGTGATCTCGACAATCTCTTAACTTAAACACTTTTGAAGACATCATCAGCGCACGATGAACCATCAGGCCTTGAGTAAAAGGACCTAAGATCAACTGTGAGTTATCCTTCTTTGGCCGACGAGCAATATAGGGTCTTGGAAAGTCATGCCTCAAATCAACGCGAATAAATGGATAGCTCTTATCGTCTCTTAACCTAATATTATACTTGGGCTTAAACTTCTTTATTAGATTGTTCTCGAGAATAAGAGCTTCTATTTCAGAACCCACGGTAATAAACTCAATGTCTTTTATCTGAGAAACTAGATAGGATGTCTTAAGCGATTCTTGAGCTTGTTTAGTGAAATAGCTCCGAACCCTATTCTTAATATTCTTTGCTTTCCCAACATAGATCACCTTTTGAGAGTCACCCTTCATTAGGTAAACACCCGCATCAGTCGGAGCACGCGCTACAATTTCACTCAAATCACTCATTGGTCTTAACTCTAAAGTCTATCACAGCTTAGTTTAAGATAAACAAAATACCCGCGAATAGAACAGGTCACTCTCTACTATATTTTTGGCTCGATCAGCCGTAAGATAATTTTATGAAACAAACTGTCCGAGTAACTTTTTGTCTCCTCTTTTCCCTTTTTTCCCCGTCCAATTATGCTCAAGCCACAAAGGCGGTGGCTTATTTTGCCGGCGGTTGTTTTTGGTGCGTGGAGGGAGATTTTGAGAAACTTAAAGGAGTCACTGAAGTCGTCTCTGGATTTACAGGTGGCACAGTGAAGAATCCGACCTACAAGGCAGTGGGAAAGGGCAACACTGGACACGTTGAAGCTGTAAAAGTTGTTTATGATCCAAAGGAAATCACTTACTCTCAACTGCTTCAGGCCTTTTGGAGGATGATCAATCCGACCGACAACAAAGGCCAATTTGTCGATCGTGGCTTCCAATACACCACGGGAATATTTTATGTTAATGAAGAACAAAAGAAGTTGGCAAAAAAATCAATCGTCGAGCTCAGCACCACGAAAAAATACCCATCTCCAATTGTTACCCCAGTGAAGGAATTTAAAGCCTTCTATGCAGCAGAAGACTACCATCAAGACTATTATAAAAAGAATCCCGTCCGATATTGGTATTACCGAAATCGATCCGGAAGAGACGACTATTTGAAGGAAATATGGGGTAGCAAATAGGACTGAGAGTCTCGCCACCGAGCAAATCAAGCGATGAGACCTCCTCGCCTGGCCCTCCTATTATTTTCACGCATTTCAAATAGGCACTTAGATTCAAATACTTAGCCTCCTGAGCAGGAAGCACTTTCCGGGCTTTTTTTGCTTGAGTAATCAACAAGATAGGCTAATATCGCCCGTCAAATACACACGCCGGCTTCTATTTGGAAGAATCCGGTCGTTTGGGTAAAAACCTGGACGAACGCCGGCGGAGGTTTAACCGTGATTCAAGGAGAAGAAATAAAATGACAACACAAATAACTATGAAAGAACTATTAGAGGCAGGCGTACATTTTGGACACCAAACAAGTCGTTGGAATCCAAAGATGAAGCCATATATTTTTGGAGCGAGAAATGGAATTTACATCATCGACCTTCAAAAAACTGTTGGCTTAGCCAAGAGTGCTCTAGATTTCGTTACAGGCCTTGCGACTAAAGGAAAGAAAGTTCTTTTCGTTGGCACAAAAGCTCAAAGCAAAGACGTTATCATCGAAGAAGCCGAACGTTGCGGCTGTCCCTATGTTGCAAACCGATGGTTGGGTGGAACCCTAACCAACTGGCAAACCATTGAAGGTTGCATAGACACACTGAAAGCCATTGAAGAAAAGAAAGCTAGTGAGCTTGCTCAATCACTTTCAAAGAAAGAGCTATCTGCTCTTGAAAAAGAATACCAACGCTTGCTCAGCAATTTAGGGGGCGTGCGAGACATGAAAGATAAGCCAGGAGCCGTTTTTGTTGTTGACCCTGTTCGCGAGCACAACGCCGTAGCGGAAGCTCAGAAACTGGGAATTCCCGTAATTGCAATCACGGACACTAATTGTGACCCTGATAACATTTCATTTGTCATTCCAGGGAACGACGATGCACTAAAGAGCATTAAGCTTTTTGCATCTGCGATGGCATCTGCTTACCTAGATGGCCAAAAGATTTTCGAAGAAAGAATTCGTGCCATGAAGGACAAGGCTGAGCCTGAAGCAAAAGCCCCTGTTGCAGTTGCTGAATCAAAAGAAGCTGCTGTTCCTTCCACTCAAAGCTCCACCACAACTGACCGCGAAGGTCGTAAGGTTGATGTTGAAGTAAAAAGAAAACTTGTTGAGAAAAAAGACAATTAATTGGAAATTGGAGAAATACGATGTCTCAGATAACTGCCTCACTCGTCAATGAACTACGCCAGAAAACTGGTGCTGGAATGATGGATTGTAAAAACGCCCTTAATGAAACCTCAGGAGACCTAGAACAAGCGGTCGATGTTCTTAGAAAAAAAGGACTCTCTGCGGCAGCTAAAAAAGCTGGAAGAATTGCAACCGAAGGTTTGGTTGAGTCTTACATTCATGCCGGTGGACAAATTGGTGTGCTTGTTGAAATAAACTGTGAAACGGATTTTGTAGCGAAGACCGAGCACTTCCAAAATTTCGTGAAAGACATTTGTTTGCACATTGCTGCAAACAAACCACAATACCTAGTCCCCGAAGAAATCCCTGCCGATGTGATCGCGAAAGAGCGACAAATCGCAGTGGACGCGGCTAAGGCCGAAGGGAAGCCCGAACAAATTTTAGAAAAAATTGCAGAAGGCAAAATTAAAAAGTTTTCCCAAGAAGTTTGCTTGCTTCAACAAGGCTTCGTAAAAGACCCAGACAAATCTATCGAAATACTCTTAAAGGAAATGATTGCGAAGATTGGTGAAAACATCAAAATTCGTCGCTTCGTGCGATTTGAACTTGGTGAAGGTCTTGAAAAGAAGAGTGAAGACTTTGCAGCTGAAGTTCAACAACAAATAAGGAGCTAGATGCCTAAAAATACGAAGTATAAGCGAATTTTGCTTAAACTGTCCGGCGAAGCCTTAGCTGGAGAGAAGGACTTCGGAGTCGACTCTAAGACTCTAGAAATGATTTCTCTCCAAATTAAGGATTTAGCTGCAACCGGTGTAGAAGTCGGGATCGTAGTTGGAGGTGGTAACATTTTTCGTGGAATTCAAGGCTCTGAAAAGGGCATGGATCGAGCGCAAAGTGATTACATGGGGATGCTAGCAACAGTGATTAACTCGCTTGCACTCCAAGACTCTCTAGAACGCCTTGGGGTGAGTACTCGAGTTCAGAGTGCCATCCATATCATGCAGGTAGTTGAACCATACATCCGCAGGAAAGCCACCCGACACTTTGAAAAAGGAAGAGTGGTTATATTTGCTGCGGGCACTGGTAACCCCTATTTCTCTACAGACACCGCTGCTGCCTTGAGAGCGATGGAAGTAGAGGCGGATGTCTTAGTAAAAGCCACTAAGGTCAACGGCGTTTACGACTGCGACCCAGCTAAAAATAAGGACGCTAAACGCTTTGAGCAGATTAGCTACATGGATGTTCTTAACAAACATCTGAATGTAATGGACTCCACAGCCATTAGCCTTTGTATGGACAACAATCTTCCCATTGTCGTTTTAGACATCAAGGAAGAGAGTTGCCTCTCCCGTTTTGCCACTGGAGAAACAATCGGCACTTTGATCGAAAAGTAAAACACCTTTAGGAGGATTGAACATGATTGAGCAACTAAAGCCAGACATTGAAGCACGAATGAGCAAAGCGGTTGAAAGCCTAAAAAGCGACTTAAGCAAAGTGAGAACAGGGCGCGCTAGCCCTGCCCTACTAGAGAATATTAAGGTTGATTATTACGGCACCCCAACCCCTATCAAGCAAATCGGCCAAATTTCCGTTCCAGACGCTAAAACGTTACAAATAGCCAGCTGGGACCAAGGCGCCATTCCCCTTTTAGAAAAAGCAATCATCGCTGCAAACATTGGCTTAACCCCCAATGTTGACGGAAAGACAATTCGACTGAACATTCCTCCTCTCACCGAAGAACGACGTAAAGATATTTCAAAATCCGTAAAGCAACTTGGCGAAGATACAAAGGTTGCCATCAGGAACATTCGCCGGGACGCCAATGACACTATTAAAGGTGACAAAGACCTCCCCGAGGACGACTCCAAAAGAGCTGCAGCTGAAGTTCAAAAGATCACAGATGGTTACGTCGAAAACGTGGACAAACTAGTTGAGAGTAAAATCAAGGACGTAATGACTGTATGACGGAATTGTCCCCCGAGAGCTCAATGTCATCTTTTTCGAGAGATAGAGATGACGAAAAGGAGCGATTTCCAAAACACGTAGCCGTCATTATGGACGGAAATGGCCGCTGGGCGACCCAACGTGGAATGGACCGCACGATGGGACACTTTGCGGCTTCGAAAATGATAAAACCTATCATTCTTGCTGCCGATGAACTGGGAATTAAGATTCTGTCTTTGTTTTGTTTTTCTACAGAGAATTGGCGAAGACCCCAACTGGAAGTGGAATCACTTTTTGATCTTCTCACTCAATACACCCGGCTAGAGTCTGACGAACTAGATTCATGGGGCATTCGGGTTAAGTTTATTGGCGACATAAAGAAGCTCCCAGAAAGAACCCAGTTAGCCATTCAAGAGTGCGAAGCGCTGTTAGCCCACAACACTCATTCTCAGTTAAACTTTTTTGTTAACTACGGCGGTCGCGCAGAGATTGTGAATGCCGCAAAAGAGTTAGCCGAGGATGTAAAAAATGGCCTACTCAATTTAGACGAAATCGACGAGCAAAGCTTTTCAAGGAAACTTTTTACCGGCAACATGCCTGACCCTGATCTCATTATCCGCACGAGTGGTGAGCAAAGAGTTTCCAACTTTCTTTTGTGGCAACTCGCGTATTCAGAACTATTAGTCACAGAAACTTTATGGCCAGATTTTTCACCTGAAGACCTAAGAAAGGCCTGCCTAGATTACAGCAGGCGCTTTCGGCGCTTCGGTGATGTGTCTTAAATATTATGAGTCAAGAAACGAAAACACGTGTTCTTTTTGGTTTTAGCGCGGCTGCGCTGGTTCTAGGAATTCTATTTTTTGGAAACACTCAACTTGTTCTTCTTACCTGCCTATTGGGGGCTTCCATTGCGTGGCATGAATTCACTCAGATCACTGGCCTTAATAGGCTTAAAGTTGTTTACTCAACCGGTCACTTGATTGTTGGAGCGACTATATTCTTAGGCTCGAAAACCCCACTCTCACTGGCCTCGCTATCTTGGATATGTCTTGCAACATTCCTAGCTATAGTCATTGAACACTGGAGTGCGGACAGGAATAAGTCTGTAGATCAAGCTTGGAATCAATGGCTCCTTTCTGTTTTTGGCTGCTTTTATCCGGTTTTTATTTTTGGTTTTATCACTCCCATTGTTCGGATGTCCGGTGGCACGCTTTGGGTGTTTCTGGGACTCACTGTCGTATTTTTTGGCGATACGGCTGCCTATGCCGTGGGACGGCGCATTGGAAAAAGAAAACTTTGGCCAGCGGTGTCTCCCGGAAAAACCATAGAAGGAGCTGTTGGTGGGGTGCTTGGCTCCTTAGTTGCCGCTGCACTAAGCTACTTTCTGTTCCAAAAGTTCTTTCCCAGTGTTGAAGTTCCGCTGGCGAAATTGCTGATTTTTGCACTGCTAGCGGCTCCTATGGCTCAAATGGGAGATTTACTGGAGAGTTTGCTCAAGCGAAGCAACGGTGCAAAAGACTCTGGTGCACTGATTCCCGGACACGGCGGAATACTCGACCGCTGCGACGGGTTGACCTTTGTTTTTGTCTTTCTATATCAACTCTTTTTTTAAGCCGCTTCTAGCCCTACAAGCCACAGTGTTTTAGTATACCTGAATGGACTATATAATTGGTTTTCTTGTCCTTTTATGTGTGCTTGTTTTTATCCATGAGTTTGGACATTTCTATGTAGCTAAACTTTGTGGAATGAAGGTCGAGGTCTTCTCGATAGGAATGGGTCTCAAACTACTTAAATTCAAAAAAGGCGAAACAGAATACGCCTTAAGCCTCTTTCCTTTGGGAGGCTATGTGAAGATTCTGGGCCAAGACCCCAGAGAAGAAGTTGCCAAACACGAAGAACATCGATCCTTTAAAAACAAAGCAACTTGGCAAAAGGCAGCCGTAGTTTTGGCCGGACCAATCGCCAATCTTGTTTTAGCTTTCTTTGTTCTAGCATTTGTTTATATGAAGGGTGCTCCAACCACAGCACCTGTATTTTCTAGAGTAGTAGAGGGATCTCCTGCAGCATTGGCAGGATTTCAGAATGGTGACTGGGTTGAATCCATCCAAACTCCAAACGCCAACATTGAGATCAAGGAACTTTCTCAACTTCAAGATGTCTTGGATGAGAACCTTTCTAAATCGTTAACTTTTACCTTAAAAAGAGGCGACGAAAACTCAACCATAACTTACACACCAACGTCACTCCTACAACGTCACCCAAAGCTTGGTGTCATGGAAGAACGAGGAACCATCGATGGAGTTGAATATTTTGCCCCTGCCGCATCCGTCACCACTCGAGTGAGAAGCTGGGCGGATCAACAAAGCCTTCCCTACCCATTTCAAATCACTCAAATCCAATACACAGCAAAAAATGCAACTCAAGCAACGACATTAGAGATTGAAAACTTTTACGACTTTGAAAGCGGTTGGAGCAAAGCGATTAGCGAGCAAAGCCGCGAATCAGGCCAAATCGTCCTTAAAGGATATCCCATTGTTGATACTCCCGACGGGCAAGAGGCCTCTCCGGCCGAAGAGCAGGAACACAACATAGCCTGGAACCATGTTGGTAATGCTCCGGCAAGCAATGTGAATGACAGCGGTTTTGTCAGCACTGAGATGTATCTCTTTAAAATCGTAGAAGGCTCACCAGCAGCCAAGGCTGGATTGAAAACCGGCGACATTCTTCAATCAGTCAACGGCGAAGCCATGACTAGCTTTGTTCTCTTCAAACGTCGTATTCAAGAGTTAGCCAGCAAAGGAGAAACCATCCATTTAGAATGGCTAAGAAATGGAGAACTTCTTAAGAGCGATGTAAACACTCGAGTCGTTGAAGTTGAAGACGAAATCACCAAGGTGGACTCTAAGCAGTTTCAAATTGGAGCAGCCTTTTTAGCCTTAAAAGCGCCTCCGCCACTGACGATGATTAAAGCCAGCTCTCTAGGGCAAGCGGCTCAACTAGGTTGGCACAAAACTTCGGACTTGGTCAGGACCATGCTGACATCCTTTTACCACCTTTTAGTCGGCAACATTTCCATCAACACTCTAGGCGGCCCCATCACCATTGCGAAGGTTTCTGGAGACTCCTTTACACGCGGCCTTGTTCCGTTCTTGCAAATGATGGCCTTCATTTCGCTAAACTTGTTTATATTAAACCTGTTCCCAATTCCTGTTTTAGACGGAGGACATCTAGTCTTGTTTGCAGTTGAGTCCATACTCCGAAGGCCTGTAAGTATAAAAGCATTAGAAATTTGGACAACAACAGGAGTCGTATTCCTTTTAATGATTATGGGAGTCGCGCTGTTTAACGACATTGATAGAATGGGATTGTTCCAAATATTTAAGTCATGAGTCTTTTTGCCGACGGAGGGCTTTTAGCTTTAGACTGGGGTCAGAAGAAGGTTGGCTACGCCACCTGCGATGAAGACGGACGAGTCGTTACCCCCAGAGGAAATTTCAAAAGGGCAAAAAGCTCTGCCGCTTGGCGAATGAACCAAAATGATGAAGCAATCCTCAAGAAACTTTTGGATGTTTGGCAGCCTGGAGCACTCGTGCTTGGGCTTCCCGTAAGTCCTGGCGGTGAAAAAACATCTGCCAGCACCAAGGCAGAAGTTCTTGCTGAAAGTTTAAGTGAAAAATTTAACTTAAAGGTTATTCTGGTAAATGAATCACTTACCAGTTGGGACTCTCGAAATGCAAAGGATGATGACGCTATGGCCGCCTCTCTACTACTAGAAGATTTAATCGCTCAGAAAAAAAGAAACTCGAATGGTTTCGTCAAATGGGCACTGCTTATAACCCTCACCTGTATTGCTCTGCTAGGATTTGCCACTAGGGGATTTTTCTTTCAAGCCCATGCGCCCGACCAATCAGGAAGCTATCTCATCGATGTTCCTCCAGGAACTGGCTTTCCTCAGCTCTTTAAACAGCTAGGAATGGGTGCAACCAATCAAAAGATTGCCAAAGTGTGGTTAAAAGCTCAAAGATTAGAAGGCTCGCTCAAAGTAGGAGAATTCCAGGTTTGGCCCGAATGGAGCATTGCTAAAACACTTGAGCATGTTTTAACAGCCGCCCCCCTCTATCACAGCCTCACTATTAAAGAAGGGGAGAACATCTACGACATCTATCAAACACTATCCAAAGTCTTCGAGAAACTTAGCTATGATGAATACATGAAAATAATGCGTGACCCTAAACTTTTACAAGAAATGGGAGTTCCAACAACGGAAGACACGCCTCGAACTCTAGAAGGCTTTCTCTACCCAGAAACCTACACTTATCAGAAATATCACACGCCAAGAGATGTCATCCGGCATATGCTTTCCTATTTCGATAAGTTTGCACGTCCGGAACTCGCCAAACATCCAAATGGCAAAACCCCCGAGGGTATCTTCGAACTTCTGACTCTAGCCTCAATCGTTGAAAAGGAATCTTCAAGCTTTGAAGAACAACCGGTCGTGGCCTCTGTTTTCTGGAACCGCATAGAGAAGAGCATGAGACTACAAAGCGATCCAACTACTATTTATCCTCTTCTTCCAGATTTTGATGGGAACATTAAAAAAATACATCTCGAAAGCAAAAACAGTTACAACACTTATCGTATGAACGGCTTGCCCATTGGACCTATTTCGAACCCTAGCCTATCTGCGATTCGCGCTGTGGTGTCCCCAGCAGAAACTGAATATCTCTTTTTCGTATCCAAGAACGACGGCACTCACATTTTTTCGAAAGACTATGAGACCCATTCTAAATACGTCAGAGACTATCAAATTCTTCGCAAAAAGAGCAAAGAGAATTAATGCACGGGCGGTCGCCCCTTAACGATAGACAAATTCAAATTCAACCACGTAGCGCATAGAAACACATTCCGACTCTACAAAAGAGCTCTCTCCAAGAGGAGTAAAGAAGACAGGGATACGCAGAAGCATCGAGTTGCCCTGAGAGACAATGTTTTGTGGGTAATTCTGCATAATTTTATCCCAGCCTTTGCCCCCTTCTGACTGAATGAAAATTAAAGGATTAAAAATTGGACAATTTCCAGCAAGACTCGACTTAGATTGTTTTTTGAGAATAACATGCTTCACCTTAGAAGGAATCGAAACACGAAACTCATAGGTTATAGGCTTCAAGTCGGCACGCAGGTCGTCTCCAACACCTACGTCTAACAGAAAGCCCGAGGAAGAGACGATTGCTTTTCTTTCGAGGATTATTTCTTTAGATTCTTTAGGCGCTGATTTGTCTAGAAACAAAAAGGCTACCAAAGACGCAGCCAGCAACAGCGCCGCAGCAAAAGTCAGTTTAGATCGGATCACTAGATGTCTTTATAACTCGCTCATTAAAAGAAATCAGGTGTTTTTGTCATTGTAGCAGCTAAAACAACCACAACTCCAATTGCCAACAGCACCCACTTGACCTTTTCTTGATTCAAACTTCCTATAAACTTTTGAGGGTTGTACTTCCCAAAAGCGGCAAACAAATCGACGAATGAACTTTCTTTTCGAGGCTTTGGCATTGAACTTGCCGCTGTTGATTGAGCTAAACCCAAAAGAGAAGGATCTCTAAAGAGAACCTTGGTCTCAGAAGACCACTTTTGAACTTCCACTTCTTTTCTCTGAACGACTGGCTCAACTTTAAAAGTATAGGCTCCTATTCGAATTTTATCACCGACAGAAAGACGAACTGGATCATCCACTCGCTCATTGTTAACAAACGTTCCGTTAGTGCTGCCTAGATCTCGGATCAAATAATCGCCAGAATTGTTTGTAATCGTTGCGTGTTCTCGAGAAACTTTTGCATCCTTAATGGGAATATGAGCGTTTACCTTACGCCCAATCACATTGTGCTTTCTAGAAAGAGGGTAAAAAGCTCCCTCCATCAAACCTGAGTGAACACTTAAGGCCAAACAGCGGCCAGAAACCTTTGTGCTCTGGCGACGAGTCGCTCTTTTCTTCTTTGGTGTCGCCGTAGACTTATTCGTAATTCTCTCTTGGGCCATAAAACATCAACCTTTCCAACATGCGCTCTGCGCAAAAAGCTCAACTCTAGCTGCATAGAGCATGCAAAACTGGGACCAAAAAAAAACCTAGTGATTTCCAGCCCCAGGGTGTCGATTTTTTCTACACTGGGAGCCATAATGGAGTACATGAGGGTATTTTCTTACGCATCAGCCATAATGATTTTCTCAATTGGCCTTTCTCTCCAAGCCGAGGAATTCAATTTTTTACCCTCCTTTGAAACCGAGGTTGCTCCTCAACCGATTGGCGGTAAAAGAGCTTTCACCTTGGGGGTCTATTCCGAAACCTTCATTCCAATGGGAAACACTTTCCGAACACAAACCCAAACTGACCAAAGCATGCGCTACCAGGTGCCGGTCTCCTTCGGACTTGAAGCAAGTTACGGCCTCAGCGATCAATTTGAAATCGCGCTTGCAGGCGGTTACGAACATTTTGCCACTCAACAATACACAGGAATTGATTCCTCAGCTTCCGCCACCACCAAACAGTTTGACCGAATCAGCTATCGCTTCTTTCCAATCTTGGCCATTATTCGAATGAGATGGGGTAACAAGAACTGGGCTCCAGAAGTTCAGCTTGCCGCCGGCGCCTCACTTGGAAGCATTAAAGCTAGCTCCACAGTGCTAAACTCAAAAGATGAAACAAAATCGGGCCCCTTCTTAAAAGGCCACGCTTCGGCTGGATACGCCTTTAGCTGGGCAGAAGACTATTCCGTTCACTTTCACGTAGGATATGGAGTCAACCAAGTCGGCGCCCACACCTACGAATCGGATACTTCCTACATCGTCTCTCAATCAAGCCTCCACCATGGAGTCTTTATTAGAGGCTGGGCCCGGTATCACTTTTAAGGCTTAAGGTAAGCCTTGCCAAACAATGACTCAAACATCTTCGAGTTTTTTCAGTTTAAAAACACTATGGCACCTTCAAGTCGGTTGTTGCAGTCTCCGCCTTATTTGGCCTGCGGTTATACTACACTTCCTTAACAATTTTCCCGCCGAAAGCTGGTATAAGTTCTTGCAACTCCACCTTACGCACGCAAACTAACTTAACCCACTCGTATATTTCAGACTGTTTCAAGCAACTCACGTAGCTATAGGAGTCGGTAATCATTTAATATTCGCGAAGCCAATTGTTGTTGCGGCGCGTAATTCGCTATGTTAGAAGCTTTGCTCATGCTCAATCAACGACTTCTCCAACTTACCCTTAGTTTTAGTTTTCTAATGAGTGGAGTTTTTAGCTTTGCTCAAGAAGATTTTTCAACTTCCGCGGCAAGGGACTCTGCCTCGGCACTTTATAAAAATAAAGCAGCCCTACTCCAAACAGTGGTCAAGCAAAGCGGCCAAGCACTAAGAGCCCTCCTTCAAGAGCAAACGGGAAATGGAATTGGCTGGAATCATAGCTATAGACTCTACAGTTTTAACATCGCAACGCTCTCCCCCTCTAGAGAACACAAAGCCTACAACATGTTAGGAATTCTTTTGTATAGCTTGGGAGTTCGAGCTCCCTTCAAACAAGATCCTCAGATCATTTCTGCAATTTCCGACTGGCTGAGATACGTCCGAATTGCTCCTTACAGATACGATAGAAATTCCTTCGATTACTATAAACACCTAGGCATCGAAAACAGCGGTAAAGAGTTGTCTTCAACAGACATTACTAAGCTTGTTCGCCTTTATGAAAGAGACCTTCTAAGAGAGTTAAAAACTCCCGAGACTCGGGAAAAACTCTTTAAGATTATGGGAGAGCTCGACCTCAAAATGACCATGGAAAGGGCCGGTGAGTGGAAGTGGCTTGATGAACAGCAAAAACAAGCTAGTGGCCAACGTGTTTTAGGTGAAAGTGTCTTGAACATTGATTTTAAACTGCGGCAAGCGACACGCTTTGCCTCACGAGCTGAACTGCAATTCTTTTTACCAAAGATAGTAAAACAATTGAACTCCCAACCCGGAATCGAAGTTGAAAGCTCCAGACTCGATCCATCTACTACAGACACCTTGAAATTGAGAATCAGAGTGAAGGGAAACTGGAACGTTAGTCGCGCACTCTCCATAGACTTCTGCGACCGAAATAAAATTGGATATAGACGGAGTGAGTGGGATTTTGAAGACGACGTTTACTACGGCACCTTCAAAGTAACAAGGATCGTCTACGAACCGTATAAGAGCTCTCGGCATTTCCCGAGCTTTAAGGAAGACAGCAAAGGACTTCGGGCGGGTTACAACGTCGAAGACCTTAGAGCTTCATTGGCCGAATCTCGCTGCGAAAGTGAAGTTAAAAGCAAAGGCAAGTAGAGCAAAGCCCTACTTGCCTTTGCGTTCTAGCAATTAGCTAATGGTCTTAGGGCTTAAACCAACAAACAGGTCGAACGCCAACTTCATCACCTTTAGCGCGCGTGCAATAGCTAACTTCAGAGTCTCTTTGATCAGGGAGATCTTCATAACTTATGTCACAAAGAGATCCTTGATAATAAGTGTCCAATCGACACTGACCTTGTGGATGTCGGTCATTGGTCTTTGAAACCACTGCTGGATCAGGAGTGTGAAACTCAGGATATGTTCCAGTTTCGTTCAAAGAGTAAAGCACTCTTGCTAGATCAAGACCGGCCATTGATGTTCTCTGACAAAGTGCCTGCTCTTCAATGCTTTCAAAACTTCCAAAACAAGCTAGCTTCACTTCTTCTGGCACGTCTAACTCAGCAACGAAAGCAACATTGTCCTCATCTTGTAGAAAACGTCTCATACATTTGGCAGTCGCAAAATAGTCCGATTGACCTTCGTTACTTGCCCAAGAATTTCCAAAAAAGCTGTTGATCTTAGGAGCTCCACCAATATGGTGACCTAATTCATGACAGATTACAGAAGCAAAACCGTCTTTAGACATAAGTTCATGCCGCGCCAAACCACCAAACATGGTTACGTTGTATGTTCCACCATTTCTGTCAGCATATGCATTCACAGTTCCATCGCTCCAACGTCGAACAATATTCAACTGTCCGCCTAGCTCAGCAACATGCGAAGTGAATACGCGTTCAAACTTATCGATCGTGTCATTGAATTCTTTTTCAGTGACATTCGCATTCGAAGCAAACATTGGAATGATCATGTCGTTCTCTGGAGCAAAGCCAGTAAAGCCATACTCATCACACGCAAGCGCCCCTGCTGTGGCACATGCTATTAAAGTTAAAAAAGTCTTTTTCATTAATTCCCCCCCTGGAATGTCCGTAACTCAGAATCGTCGATAGATGCCAGAATTCCAACGCCAAGGTTTTGTCAGCGCCATTTGCCTTTAGCAACTGTTAAAGGGAGTAAAGAGGATGAAAGATTGTTAAGAAAAATTTGACGATTCTTTACAAGAATTAGGGCTTATCCACACTGAAACGCGTTATAGAACTTCCATCAAAGAGCCAAGCTCAAAGAAGTTTTGGAAAAAATTTTCTACCTGAGGGTCAGCCACTGACTTCCAATGAGCTAATAAAAAGTCATAGGCTCGAATTCGACCTGGCACTTGATGACTTAAGAAGTAGTGAGAAATTCTCAAATCCTCTACACGTTCTCCAAATGACATACTAGAAGCAGGAACCAATCCATCATTAGATGGATCGTCCCCTCGAGAAGTGAGAACCTTTTCAAGATAAGCGTAACCTAGCTTCGTTTCAAAATGAACTAACTCGCTTTTTGATTTTACAAACGTAGAGTAGAACATTGTGGGTATAGCGACAGGCTCAGGTGAATAGAATTCGGAATGAGGGTCATTAAAAACCACCACCCCTTCTTCACTCAACGATTCTAAAGCTGGCATGAGCCCTGGATAATTATCTTTTAAGAGCTGTGCAAATGGAGTTCCAAAATGAGGAGAGGAAGTCGTCGCCAAACTTAAAACTCGGTCACGAAAATCTTCTTCGATGCCGTCGACGATCACAGTTGAATGGTTCACTAAGTAGCGAGCCACCAGGCCCCCCATTGAATACCCAATCAAATGACAACGAGCTGAAGGGTCGGTTTTTAAGAGCTTCCCAAAATCGCCGGCAACGCTCGCGGCTCGCTGCTGGACTTCATCTTTCACATTCATTTGAAAACTTATAAACGGAACGCCGGCATTTCTTAATTTGGGGGCCACCCCCTCCAACATGTATTCGGAGTCCCCTTGAGCGCCGTGAAGAAAGCAAAGGTAATCCCGAGCCTGAACTTGAAAACAAAGTGAAATAGACAATGCCCCAACGATTTTAATCATTCTTGCCCCTAGGCAAGTTACTAAATCAGTTAGTTTGCTCTTTTTGAAGCTCAAAAAACCTTAAAATTCTTTCAACGTGCTCATATTTAGACGCATCGTTGCTCAAACGCATAAATTCCTTCAAATCGTCGACGGCCTGATGATAACGCCCCATACGCGCCATTAAAAAGCCTCTTTCACGCAGTGCTTCATTTTTTTCCTGCGGGCAAAGCTCAATGAGTGCCGAAAGAACCCAATAAAGACGAGGTAAATCTTCCTTTTCATTATAAATGGCACGAAGATTTCTGAGCATTCTAGACACCATATCCCTAGGATGAGCGACTCGAAGAACATCTGGACTAAAAGGGAGTAAACCTCGGGTCCACTCTTCCAAACGTTTTTTACAATCGTCAATGCTTAAAATTCGTCCACCCTCAAACGGATCGACAAACAGATTAGCCGTTTCGGCTGGAGGCTCGTCCTCACAGATAGGCAATACCTTCACAAGGAAATGACCAGGGAAAGCTATTCCCACCGTCTTAAGGCCCACATAGCGGGCAAGCCCCATGAATACGATGCAAAGACTCAAAGGGATCCCTTTTCGCCTCAAATAAACATCATTAATAAAGGAGTTCTTAGGGTTATAATAGTTGCTCGTATCACCCTGAAAACCAAGAGATTGCGAAAAGCTTCTAATTAAAGCCAGGGTTCGCTCTCTAGTGCGGCCAATTTCGGCCACCTCAGAGGCAACCTGCATTCCCAAAGTTTCGAATTTCTTCTGCTCAAGCTCAATGTCGAGCTCAGAATACTCGAGCTTGGCAACCAGCAACCCCAACTCAACAGGGTCCCAATTATCCTTCTCAGGATCATGAACGTCGTTGAGAATCTTAGAGAGTCTCTCGAGCGTTATCTTAAGTGAGGAATGAAGCTCCACCATCGCGCCATGATTGTAATGAGAGCTATCTTGAATGTCTAGGAAATTGGCCCTTAACCTCGCCTCGCCTTTTAGGACCCCTTGTTATAGCCTCAAAATTGCATGAAAAAGTTCGGTCTCTACATAAACGGGCAATACATTCACGCCTCTGACTACCTTAAAAAGGACTCCTTTGACCCTAGAGGCGAGGCTTTTAGCTCTGAGTTCTCTGTCCTTAACTCTGACAACACGGAGTCACAGGAATTGGTAGAAGCCGCCATGCAAGGGGCCTCTGAAACCCTCCTACAAGTTAGAAGAGGGTTTTTCCCGCTCAAAGAACGAATTGAATTCCTCCACACCCTCATCAACGAGATTCAAAAGAGTGAGGAAAACTTAGCGCGTGTCATTGCAGGAGAAATTTCAAAACCTCTTTCACTGGCTAGAGGTGAAGTCGCACGAAGCATAAGCACGCTAGAAGCCACAATTAAAGAAGCCAAAACCTTTGAAGAAAGGACTCTCTTCGACAGCCCTAAAGCAAAAGGCTTCAGCCAGAGAGTGCCAAAAGGCATTGCCTTCGCAATCACTCCTTTCAACTTCCCCCTCAACCTATCACTTCACAAAATTGCACCCGCTATTCTTTGTGGATGCCCCGTATTATTTAAACCGTCTGATAAGGCTCTCCTTTCCGCCCTTTATCTAGTGGACTTAATCCACGCGTCTAAACTTCCGGCGGGCATGTTCAGCTATCTAAATTGCGACAATTCTCTCACAACACAATTGTGCCAAGACTCAAGAATCTCACACGTAAGCTTTACAGGCTCGGCCCATGTTGGGTGGCTGTTAAAACAAAAAGCAGCAGGCTCGATCACACTAGAGCTTGGAGGCAACGCCCCCATTTACATAGATGAAAGTGCTGATCTAAAGAGTGCTGCTCAAAAATGCGCACAAGGAGCCTTCGCTTATGGTGGGCAGGTTTGCATTTCAGTTCAACATGTTTTTGCTCACAAAAAAATTCTTAAGGAGTTTACTCAACTTCTCTGCGATGAAACAAAAAACTTTCCTTATGGCGACGTCTACAACGAGAGCACCTTGTCTTCTCAACTCATCAACTCTGATGCGACCGAACGAGTTTCAAAAACGATTCAAGAGCAACAAGCCTCCGGAGCAAAAATAATTGCAAGATCAGAAAACTACGTAGGCGAGACAGCAGCAAAGACTAAATATCTGTCGCCTACTCTACTGGAGGGAGTCGACCTTAAAAGCAATTTTTTCTGCTCCGAGATTTTTGGTCCCGTCGCAAGTCTCAACCCCATTGACTCTTTTGAAGATTGGGTTGAGTTCGCGAACAATTTAGAAAATCGACTGCAATGTGGAATCTTCTCAGAACAAAGCACTCAATTTACCGAAGCTCAAAACTCTCTCGATTACGGTGGAGTTATGATCAACAACAGCCCCATGCTTCGACTAGACGAAATGCCCTATGGCGGACAAGGCATGGCAGGACTTGGCAGAGAAGGCCCTCGATATGCTTTAGAAGACTTCAGCACTTGGAAAGTTGTGCTAGAAGCAAAGTAGAGATTCTTTAAAACTCGTAACTAAAGTTTATAGTCAAGCTACCCCAGCTATAAGAACGGTCGGCGAGAACATAATAATAGTTAAACTTAGGACCAACTCCAAAACTATCGATCACTTCAAATCGATATCCCATTTGAGCGCCTAGGGCGAAAGCCGTTTCAGAAGAAGTGTCCACGAGGTTACTGCTTCTATTTGCCGCGCCGAAATTGATCCCAAAGTAAGGGCCATCGGACACTGACATCGAATAATATTTAAGATTGAAAGAAAAAGGAATGACAGTGAACTCTACTTGGGAATTGCCCTCCCCCTCAAACAC
The DNA here is from genome assembly GCA_009991595.1 of bacterium. Taxonomy (GTDB): domain Bacteria; phylum Bdellovibrionota; class UBA2428; order UBA2428; family UBA2428; genus JAACVK01. The sequence continues at coordinate 49,080 of JAACVK010000034.1, forward strand.
AGAGCCCTCTACCCCCATGGAAAAGTAAGGAGAAAGCACAATCCCTAATCCGACCTCCACAGTAGTTTCAAAGCCTGTTCCTTCTTCCGAATATCGAGAGGCCCCAACACCAGCCTCTAAAAGGAAATGAGTTTCTGCAGCTACAGAGCGACTAAACAACAAGACTAGAGGAAAAATAGATAAAAGTCCGGCTCGAATCACAGTATGACACTTCATTGAAAAAGAATAAGACAAGACAACGGCCTAAGCAACGATTTGCTTTACGTTCTAGCCACATAAACGGCGCCACTAGATTTTCGGCCTATGATGGGATTATCAAACTCGATCGTGTGAGAATCTACATTCGAAAAAACACTGGATAAATGCTTCTTAAAAGCAGTGTCAGGATTTCCGTCTGCCCATAAGCCAAACACCCCACCCGGTTTAAGATGAGTTTTCAGCTCCGATAAACCTTCTGAGGTGTAAAAGCGGGCGTTGCTCTGATGTAATACATTAGAAGGCGTGTGGTCGATATCAAGCAAGATGGCGTCATGCTTCTTCTTGGGATTGGCAGGGTCAAAACTAGAAGAGACATCTCGGGACATTGCAAAGAAATCTCCATGGTGTATGCAACAACGCGAATCTTCTACAAGCTTTTTGCCAAAAGGAATAAGACCGCTTTTGTGCCATTCTATAATCTCAGGAAGGTAGTCGACAATAACAAGTGAATTTACCCGAGGATCCTCTAAAGCCGCAAGCCCCGTAAAACCAAGTCCCAAACCGCCAACGACGACGTCAAGTTGAGAAGAGTCCAATTCCGCTAGGCCCAACTTTGATAGCTGTGTTTCGGCTTCGTGAAACAAATTACTCATTAAAAAATCATCACCAAGCTTGATTTCATAAATGTCTAAATCTCCAAAAATTGACATTCGTCTGCGCCTCAGCATCAAATCTCCTAGGGGAGTGGAAGCAAAAGCTAATTCCTTAAAGTGAATGGCCATTGGAAAAGCTTTAGCACTAATTCAATTAAGGTGCATGAATTTAGAAAATCGCTCTTCAAAGAAAAGGCAAGGGTTTCTATCCATGAAACCCTTGCCGAAAGCAAACTTGTAAATACTAGAAGTTATTTACACAAAAGGCTTTGGTCCAAGCCTGAATACTACCTAACGTTGATTCCTTACGAAGCACCGACCAGTAGCGTGCGCCACCCTTCCAACCGCCAGAAACATTTCCAGCAATTCGACCATCACGACCAACCCAACGGTCTAGAATTCGAATGGCACAACTAAGGTTCACATAGGGATCATGAAGCTCTTGCTCATTACCAATGTTACAACCGTATCCATTGGCACTTTCTTTGGAAAGTTGCAACAGACCTCGACTAATCACTGGATTGCCAAAGCGATCGTTGAAGGCTTCTTGGTACTTCACGCTAGGGTTATAGTTACTCTCGAATTTAGACATAGCCGACAGCAAGTAAGTATAGAAGTTCTTACGTCCCGAATCATCCAACTTACTAAAACCAGGGCAGAAGGCTTCGACGTCCACTGGTTTTACAGTCATCAAACTCGGTCCCAAATCCTCAACTTCATCATAGGTGTGATAAGTCCAGTCACGCCCATCATTTGGGTTAGAAGGCTCCCATCTAGCTTCAAAGACAGTTTCTTCGGGTTCAGGTTGTGGTGCAGGGGGCACTGGCACTTCTACTGGAGGAGGTGTTGGCACTGGCGTTGGCTTAGGAACTTTGGCCCCCAAGGCAGAAACGTCTTGTACTAGAAAAATCAAAAGAAAAGCACTGATGGATAGAATTTTAGAGAGCATGTAGGCTCCTCGCCTTTACTAACGTTCCACATCCGCATCCGCCTACATGATTTGATATTCAACTCTTAAAGAATATCTAAATGGGGAGAAGAAAAGGAAGTTAAGAAAAGGTAAAGCCCATCAAAGTGGTTAGTTTTTAGCTCACATCAAGTTAAAGGGTGATTGGGTGTTTTAGGAAGAGATTCAAAGCTCTAAGACTTGAATCACTTTCATACCCTCAAGGCAAATCGAAGTTGATAAGTGCGCCATAACCAAACCAGACCTCCTTGCTGCAATTGAGTGAGATTTCAAACCATTTTGATCAAAGCTATGGATCTTGGCCAAAAGGTCTCCCACTTTCACTCTTTCACCTGGCTTCTTATAGTATTCAATATTGCCCCCCACTGGGCTTCGGTATTTTCGAAGCTTTTCTAACTTGGCAACAAATGATTCAACGGGCTCTGATTTCAAAGAATCGCCTCCGGCAACAACACCACGCTTCGCTAAAAAACTTAAAATACGCCCACCTTGCTCGGCGGCTAGGCTAGAGTCCCAAAGCTCTTCACAACCGAGCTCAAGAGTATAAGACTCGACTGGATTAGGAAGATTCAGAGCTTTTGACAAATTCACCCATGGCATAAAACAGGCTTCATCTAAAGCACCTCCAAACTTTTCAGGAATCTCATAGATTACAGGAAACTCGAGGTCTTTGGCCTTATCCAATTCAAAGCTAGCAGCGTAAACATGTTCTATGGATTGGGTATCACAATGAAGATCTAGAACAATATCCGCTTTAGAGGCCTGCTGTTGGAGCAACAAACACAGCTGTTGGTTATAACTGAGCCCATATTGAGACAGCTCCACACGCTTTTTATTCAAGCTCTCTTGAATAAGAGTTTTAAAACGATCGTCTAATTCACCTATAGAAAGACCCGAAAAGTCTTCGATCAATCCATCGAAATCGATCTGAAGAGAAATGTCTTGATAAGCTCGATTGTAGTTCTCGCCTTCAGCTGGATGATAACGACCATAGGTATGAGTCCCAACTTTCTGGTTAATTCCAAGTGGATTTACCATAGGAATCAATTGAACGGTTCCCAAAGGAGGATTGGCCTTAAAAAACTCAATCAAAATAGCAATCACTGCGTTTCCTTGAGTTTCAGCACCATGAAGATTGGCCTGAATATACACACGAGGAAGATCCTCAGAACCTTCAAAGATATAGGAATTCACAAATTGCTCTTGACCGGTCCCAAGACTAGCCACTCTTAGCGGCTCAAAAAGCATTGTCATCTCAAATAATCCTCAGCACTAAGATAACTTCGAATCGCCCTAATTGCACCGTCTTGCAGAACAAATTCTCCGGGAAGATCGTGTCCTAGAAAATAGGGCATGCTTTCAGAAAAGCCATATGCGCCCACTTTGGAGAATTCAATCCAACAGCCCACCTTCGCTCCTAAAAGAGCTTGTTCTCCTAACACGTCCAAAGATGTGCAAAGCGGACCGACAAGTTTATAACGAGCTTCAGTCAATGAATCCGTTGTCTGAGAGCCATAAACTTGAGCAGGAAAGCCCACTCCCGTCAAAGCCGATCTTGCAAGATGGTTGATCCCACTCTCTAAGACAGCCACGTTTTGAGATCGAACGGTCTTTAGGTCGCATACACGTGAATAGAATTTTCCGCAGTCGGCAACCAAAAAACGCCCTAGCTCCATCCAAACCTCTGGGATCGAAAACTTTTCTTTAATCTGAATCAAAAGCTTTTTAACATCTTCAACCTTCAACTCAGAGGAGCCGACATAATCAACACCTAGCCCGCCGCCTAAATCTAATACAGTCAAAGAAAAACCCATCTGCTTAGAAAAGTTCTGAGATGCCTCCGCAGTAGCCATCCAAACCTTTTCAAGTTGCTCGGGTTTCAAAATATTTCCCCATTGAAAACAGTGAACCCCTAAAACATCTAGGCATGAAAAATCTTTCAAACTTATCTTGGCCCAATCACTAGGATGCAAGCCAAATGGGGTGATTAAATTTCCCCCTAAAACTGACTGTTCTGTAGAGTCTCGCCAATCGAGCTGGATACGCAGCAAAACATCACACCTACATTCTCGCTCAAGACAAAGCTCATTGAGCCATTTCAACTGGTTAATACTCTCAAGAACAATCGTTCCACAATCGTTGTCGAGAAGCTTAGAAAGATACAATTTGTTTTTAGCCGGGCCTGTCGCAATGCAGTTTTCAAATGAAATGGCCGACTTCTTAAGTTGGGAAAGCTCTCCAGAGCTTGCAAAGTCAAATGCAATTCCTTCGGCTGCAACGACATTAATGATGGAACTAAGCGCATTAGCCTTGACCGCATAGAAGAGCTTAGCATGAGAAGCAAGACTGAACTTTAACTCACGAACTCTTTCAGAGAGTCTATCTAAGTCATAAAGAAAAAAACTAGTCTCTCCTTCAAAGGGGTTCACTACCTAAGAGCCTCTTCCAAGGTCAAGGAAGTTTCAGACTTCGCATCACGATATTTAACAATCAACGCACAAGAAATTTGTAGATTCTGCTCCTTAGCCCAGCCCATAGAGGGATTCACGGGCCTAGTTCCGGGAACGACGACCGCATTTTCGGGAATGTCTTCGCCCTTTTCAAGTCTTCGTTCATTCACGCAATCATAAACAGGAACTCCTTTAGACAACTTCACACCGGCGGCTAGAACAGCCCCTTTTTTCACAACAATTCCCTCTACAATAACGGCCCCTGCTCCAACAAAAACATTGTCTTCAATCACTACGGGACGCTGGCCAATGGGCTCCAACACTCCACCAATTTGAACTCCTGCGGAAAGATGCACGTTCTTTCCAATCTGAGCACACGACCCCACCAACACGTGGCTATCAACCATACTTCCCTGGTCCACATAGGCTCCAATGTTTATATAAGAAGGTGGCATAATGATCACACCTGGAGCGACATAGGCCCCTCGTCGCACGGCAGATCCCCTTGGAACCAAGCGAACCCCATCCTCGGGTGTGAACGTTCTTGCCGGAATTGTATTCTTATCAATGTAAGGCCCCATGGCAACATTCGTGCCCGCTCGAAAAGCTGCCAATATAGCCTCTTTTGCTCCTGTATTGGCTTTCCATTCACCTTCTACAAAACTAGCCGCCCTTATCGCGCCAGATTCCAATTGCTCTAATACCTTTTCAAAATCACTCATATCTTTACCTTTTTTCCATTGTGCTTTTATGCCATTTAGCAATATTAGCGTTTGCTTGAGTTTGTAGTGCCAGACCATGCAGATCCTCACTGCAGAGAGGTTGCTTGAGAGTATTATTATCAATCATTCCGAGTGAATTCATCAAACACTTCACCGGAACCGGGTTGGAGGCCTCGAACAAAGTATCAGCGGCTTCCTTCCAAAGAATTTTCTCTTCGGGACTTAAAGATTTCGCTAAGGCCTTGCGCACATACAATTGAGTTGCATCCGGCCAAACGTTGCTAGCAACCGAAATCAATCCACAAGAGCCTAAGTCTGCGAACTTGGGCATCAAGCCGTCATCACCACAAAACAATGCTTTGTTCTTACAAACTTGAACATACTGAAAAAACTTTTCTGGTGTTCCCGAAGCTTCTTTGATTCCAACGAAATTTTTATGGGACAATAACATTTCCAAAGCTCGAAGAGAAAGGGAACAGGCCGTTCTACCAGGAACATTGTAGAGGACGCAGGGAGAAGTGGCCTCATCGAGCAAGGCCTTAAACCAATTGAACTGCCCAACATCGCCAGGCTTAGCATAAAGAGGTGTAACGCAAAGATAGTAATCTAGATTTTTAGAGTTTAAAAAACCGATCCAATCAAGAGTGGCCTCCAAATCAGAGCCTCCAACTCCTACCATCAATGGAACCGAAAGCTTCAGTGAAAGCGTGAAGTCAATAATCTCTTTTCTATCTTTTAGACTGAGATTTAAAGCCTCTCCGGTACTTCCTAGAATCAATACTCCGTTCTTAGCAGACTCTTGTTGTCTTAATATTTTTTCCAATGAAAGATAGTCTACAGTAAAGTCCGTATTCAAGGGTGTAATCAACGCAGTCCAAAGCGGCGTCTCTTTAATGTTCTTCATTCATTTATCTCCTTTTAGGTCTAGCGCTTGAGCAATGAGATCTTGAAACGACGTCAAGCCCGAAGGCAATTCACGTCCCTCAAAAACTCTTTCGGCGGCCCAAAGAGCCCCTTCCGCAAAAAGTCGACGATCATAAGCCTCATGCCGTAATTCAATCTTCTCAAATTTCGAAAGAATACTGACGCTATGAACTCCAACAATATCACCCTGGCGAAGGCTTTTAATCTCCAAATCTTTCACCCCCAACCACTGCTTCCAGCTTTTAGCCGTGCCACTGGGAGCATCCATCTTTAGTTGATGGTGGATCTCCTCCATCGAAAATTGAAAGTCCCCAATTTTTTGCAGTGACCCCAATGCCCCTAGCGCTGCACGCACTGCTGTCATTGCAATTGAAAAGTTATTCCCGTGAACCCAGGATCGATTCTTTTTCTTTAACAATTTATCTAAAGCTGTTAAGTCTACGTCCCCGGTGCTACCCGACACTACAGAAATTCCAGACCCCACCAACAATTCTATTTGCTGATTGAACACATCACCCGGAAGAAAAGAGATCGCAACATCGTGGTCTTTCAGCCCCTCCAAAGTGATTGGATTCGAGCGATTAAACACGGTCAATTCGTGCTTTTGGTTCAAACTCTGAACGTGAGCACCTGTTTTTCCGTTGCCTAAAAGAGCTAGTCTCATGATGAAATAAAACTCCTGTGGAGTTGCTCAACACAACGGCCAGCTTCTTCGGATTCAACCAAAAAGCAGACTTGATGTTTACTAGCTCCAGCACAGATGGATCTCAAATTCACTCCGTTGATGGCTCTTAGGATACTTTCTAAAAGCCCAGGCGTATGGCGAATGCGGTTTCCGACCAAGGAAACTAAAGAAAGACCTCGCTCAACTTCGATTTTTCCAAGACTAGCCAAATCCTGCAACAATTTATCATTAGCTAGCTCAACCTCATCAAGAGTTACACCGATAGAAATCTCTGAGGTGGTCACTGTATCAATACTGAGTTCATGATCTCTAAACACATCAAACACTTTAGCTAGAAATCCGTAAGTCTGACTCATCTCGGGAGTCGATATAGTAAGAAAAACTTGAGACTTTTTTACGCTAATGGCTCTAATTATGGGATACTCAGCAACTTCAGAGCGAATCCAAGTGCCACCTTCTTCAGGGTGTTGAGAACTTCCCACAAAAACAGGAAAGCCCTTTCGAATACTAGGCCAAACGGTCGTGGGATGTAGAACTTTCGCCCCAAAGGCAGCTAACTCAGAAGCCTCTCTAAAACTAATTTCCGAAATAGGTCGTGCATCCGGACATAGTCTGGGATCCGTTGTGGCAACCCCAGCAACATCGGTCCAAATCTCTAAATGCTCTGCTCTAGCGGCTTCCGCAATAAGAGCTGCAGAATAGTCAGAGCCACCTCGCCCCAAGGTTGTCGTCGATCCACTCAGCGTGGAACCAATAAAACCTTGTGTGATGATAAAGTTTTCAGAAGAAACCAAGACCGATCCTTGCACATGCGAGGCTATCTCTTCCAAGATTGGCTGAGCCGCTCCAAATTTATCGCTAGTCTTGAGAAAGGTTCGTGCATCCAAGAATTCTGCCTCAACCCCTTGAGCGCGAAAAGCTTCCACCAAAAGAGTGGTAGACAACAACTCACCAAAACAAAGAATGCGATCCCGAAACTTTGGAGAGCAATCATTAAGCAAATAAATCCCGTGGCAAAGACTCCGCAACCTAGAGAAGAGCTCATTCAACTTTTCTAAACAGGTGTCTGACGCCTTCAAGTCCTCCCAAATACTCAGATGCCTTGCTTCCAAAACTTTAAGTCGCTCTTGTGCTAACTTCCAACTGCCTTCCAAATCACAAAGTGCAACCAACTCATCGGTTGTGCCTTGAGTCGCGCTACTAACGATGATTCGAGCATTTCTCTTAACGGCCAAGCGAGCACAATTGCTCATTGCCAAAGCATCTTTAACCGAAGAACCTCCAAATTTTGCAACAATTCTTCCCACTTCAAGGTCGTCCTTCTAAATAGGTGTCTAAAAGCTCTAAGTTTGCAATGGCGGCACCGGCGGCACCGCGAACAAGATTATGCCCCATCGACAGCATTCCCACACAGCGACGATCCGTGTCCACTTTTATTCTACCGATATGCGCGCGCATATCGTCGTGAAGAAGGTCCAATCGAACCTGTGGACGGAAATTATCCGTGTGCACTTTATAAAGTGCAGAATTCTCTTCAGCTTTTGCCAAATAATGCTCAATAACTTGAGCCTGTGTAAGTGCTTCTTGAGTTTTTACATGGAAAGTCACACAGTGACCATGCGCCACAGGAACACGATTCACATGGGCCATAATGGGAAAATTTGCCTTTTGTTTTACCTGCCCTAAAATCTTCTGTGCTTCACTTTCAATTTTATCTTCTTCATTAGAAATATAGGGAATAGAGTTTCCGATCAAATCAATCGAAGCAACTCCTGGATAGCCCGCACCACTAACGGCTTGCATTGTAAAGGTGGAGACTTCTTCAAAAGGACTCAATTCAAGCAAAGGCGCCAAACCCATCGCCAAAAAAACCGTTGAGCAATTAGGGTTCGTAACAATTTTTCCCGCAAACTTTTGCTCTTCGACTAACTCTATATGGGCACCGTTAATCTCAGGAATAATTAAAGGAATATCTTTCCCCATTCGAAAAGCAGAAGCATTGCTCAGCACATGATGCCCTCTCTTCGCTAAATCAACCTCAATGACTTTTGCATGAGTCGCAGGTATAGAACTAATCACATAGGTCGATTCAACCTTTGTGTGAGATTTGAGACTCATTCCCCTGAGCCACTGTGGAGCTGGCAATTGCTCTCTCCATTCGCAACAATCTGAAAAATTCATTCCAACTCTAGACTCTGACGCCACAAGTTCTTTAACTTCAAATTTGGGATGATCTGCCAACATGGCAATCACTTTCTGCCCAACGGTTCCGGTCGCGCCTAAAACGGCTACTGATTTCTTGGTCATGCTACTCTCCTGCCTGTCTCAAAAACGAACAATCGCTTTGATCCTTAAAAAAACCGGAAAAGATGGAAAAATCAGGAAAGAACCCTTGGCATTGTATCCACAGATTCAGGCCCAAAGCTCCTCGAGGGCATAGTCCTATGCTCTCGACAGTCCCGCGGATTCAGCCACGGTAACCAACCTCAAGTTATCCAAATTCTTAAGACTTCGGCTCCATCCCCCTAGCTTGCTTTCAAAGGTTATGGAAACCTCGGGCAAACCGCCTGGCTGAAGCGCCTCTTCTGGCTAAACTAGCGATAACATAGCCCCCACATGTAAATCAAATTCAAAACGGAACTGGAGCAAAATATCCTGAACCCACTGCTTGCCTGCATCAAGCTTTCTAGCGATGCTCATAACTCATGGAAAATTTCGCCCTGTCTCTGGTCTTGTTAGGGTCAATCCTCCATCTCGGCTGGAACATTTTTGCAAAGAAAGCCAACCATGGATTTGTCTTTCTCTGGATTAGCGCCTTTCCACTGTCGATCGTAGGAGGTGTTCTTGCTCTTCAAAATCAAATTTGGAGCACCCTTTCCCCCACCACTCTGCTTTGTCTTCTCTTAAGTGCCATCATCCACACACTCTATTTTTGGACTCTCATCAAAGCTTACGAGGTGGCCGATTTGGGTTTTGTCTATCCCGTTTGCCGCTCTTTGGGAGCGACCCTTGTTGTCTGCTTGGGCATTGCCTTCCTAGATGAGAACCCTTCAAGAACGGGCATGATGGGTATCATTCTATGCATCTTGGCCCCCGTTATTGAGCCCACTTTCTTTTTTAAAAACAAAGCAAAGCGTCTTAACTGGGAAAGTTATCTACTAACTATTGTTACAGGTCTATTGATTGGCTCTTATTTGTTTGTGGATAAAATTGGTTCTCAAGAAGTAGATGCCTTCCACTACCTAGCCTACTTCATTTTTCCCACTCACCTGCTGATGACCCTGATCATCTTCCTTGGCCCCTTAAAACACAAAATCAAAGAGGAAAATTTAAAAAGAGCTTTTCTTGGGTTTCTCTTTTGGAGCTCGGCCTATGGAGCGGTCATTTGGGCCATGAAGATTGCCCCCATCAGTTATGTAGCTAGTGCTCGCGCCAGTGGTATTGTGATGAGTGCAGTAGCAGGGAAACTATTCTTCCAAGAGAGCCTAACGAAAGTTCGAGTCTTTTCAATCGTCGTCATTGTCATTGGCGTGATTCTAATTGCCTTGTAGACAATGAATAATCTCCGGATGAAGTTTAGCCAGAAACGAGTATAAGCACCATGAACTTCACTTAAGTTTAACAATCGAAGAGGGGGAATTTAAAAAGGAAGCAAAGAATCCTCAGAGCTTTGGATTGCGGCAATAGAAATGAAAGGATTCAACAAGAACGGAAAATTCTACAACTTTAAAAGGAGCTTCGACATCACAAAGCAACCACTTAAAATAGACTACAACGCTCCTCACCACATTGCCCCTATCATGAGCTATCTCTTCAAATGCAACCTACCACTCGAACTTGAAAAAGAAGATGCCCAGCCCATGCAACGCCGTCGCATCCGAGTGGATTCTAATCCGCAATTTTAAAATCTTTAATCTGCGCCCTTTTTCCCCAAAAACCTGCGCTGCCAAAACGAAAGTCCAAAGGCAAAAACAACAGAAAGCAGAAAGAAGGGCGCAAAATAGCTAAGAGCTCCCTCAAATACTTGGCCACTTTGGGAGTCTCCTCGAATCTGAGCTACCAAAAGTGAATAGAGAATTCCCAAAGAGCCATAAGCTAAATTAAAAGAGAGTCCTTTGAAACTTAAAACAGTTGCCCTCATCTTTGCCGGCGCTTCCTTATTTAAATAGAGGCTAGAGAAATATCCCAATAAACTCATAGTCGCACTCAAAAGAAAGGCAAAGAACAACATCGGCTTCACAAAAGAGGCTTGAACACCCCACAAACCAATAGAAGTTAGAATTACCAGTAAAAGAGCGACCTTCTTCCTTGACGCGAAGGAGGCAATCCACTCCCCAACACTAGGCACCACAAAGCCCATCAAGCCCATGCAAGCACCGATCACCCCAAAACTAGCTTCGGTAAATCCTAGGCTACGATAGTATTCTGAATTTAAAGTCATAAACATTCGAATGACAGAGTCGATGACCAAGGCAAACATTAAAATAGAAAAGACATGTTTTGAGCGCAGTATCCACCCACCGGCTTTCAAGGTCGTAGAAAAGGCCTCTTTCCCTGCATTGAAACATTCACTCAATTTTAAACTCGTAGTTTTTAAAGTATCCTTCATTTTTAGAGAGACAAAGATGCAGGCGAGGGAGCTAAACACGCAAAGTAAAATTGGAAGCTTCATCGAGAGAGTTTTACTTACGTTAAAATTGAGTCCCAAATTTTGAATGAATTGATTTAAGACTTCAGCATCATAAAAAACCCCTCCCAAAACCATAGCAAGAACAAACCCTACTGCCTGCCAACGCATCGTCTTCGCCATAATTTGAGCCCACAGCTTTTCGCGCCCCTCTTCTGGCAAAGAATCATAAGCAAGAGCTTCATCGGCCCCACTCGCTGAGGCCTCGGCTGCTCCACTTAATATACGGTTAAGAGCAAATATCCAGAAAACCCATTGAGAGTGAGGTGGAACAAGTAACAAACACAGCATTTCGAGAAGCATTAAACAGCTGGCCCCTACCACAAGCCTTTTGCGACCGACAATATCAGCCAAGGCACCTGAAGGAACTTCCAATAAGACGATTGAAACCGCCCAAACAGTGTTGAGCAGCGCAAATTGCTCAAGACTCAATCCGTGATCTAAAAAGAAGACTGTAAAGATGGGATAATAGAAACGAGCGTTAAAAAGAACACGAAACCAAACAAAGTAGTATGAGTTTTTATTGTCTGACACGAACGCTAGAATACGTCTTAGATGGAGAACTAGATAGCCTATAACCCAACAGCTGCGACAAACTGTTCCAAATAACCAATCAACAAGGTCTTTCCCGGAAGTGATTGACCCTAAAGAATTTCTCTCCTAAATCCTATGGAAATCATAAACGAGGAAGGGACTTTATTATGAAATTATTATTAAGCACATTATCAATATTTATCGGCTTAAATGCCATGGCGATCCACGAAGAGGACAGAGCGCCACTAGTTGCCAGCATTACCCAAACTGCAGGCTATCAACATGTTCCACCGAACAAAAAGACAGCGATTCTGACAACCATTGATGTTCAAGCCGATGGAGCCATCTACGAAACCATCACCTACACCACTCGTAGAGGACCTGTTACAGAAACGAAGTATTTTGGATACTATCCAGAAAATGACATTGCTCGTTTTAAGAACAGCATCTCTCAACTTCCTTTAGATCGCCCACTTGTTGAGACTGATGAGCCAATTCTATGTGACGGCGGAAGCACTCATTTTAAAGTTGTGATTGAGTCCACACTGACCACTCTGGAAGAAAGCAACGACTGCTCTCCGAATAGAGCACGTAAAGACCGCTCCAAATTGGAAGTTGCTGTAGTTCAAGTTCTTAACGAACTTCTCAGCTTCTATTGGGAAAACCGAAGATAAATTAGCTTGAGAGCGGGACAGGAGCACTCTTCCCGCTCTCAATTTTCTTCTTAACCAGATTTCGCCGCATTTGAGAGCATTTCTCTTGTTCTAGGGCGCATTAATCATTTATACACGGCGTCATGAGTGCACAAAAACTACTTAAAAACGCGATATTCGGCCTTATCCTTTTGAGCCTTAGCACAATAGGAATTGCGGAGGTAACCCCACCTCCCCTATCTCCAGCTCAAAGCTTCTTGAAAAAAATCCTCCCTTACAACTGGGAAGGAACGGCCTCATATTACTCTGCGGAGGGAAAACTCATCGAGCAATCCCCTGTCTACTATTCAATAGCAAAAGAAGAGGCCACTTTTAGCGAATGGATTGAAGTTGACGCCTCTCTAGCTGCCATTGAACAGTTTAGCTTTGAACTTAACGTCTCCAATTCGGGACAAAGCATGAAACTTGTTGAAATGGACCAAAAAAATGGTCTTCAGCTTAAGGTCAACAATCTAACTGCGGATTTGATCGACTATGAAGTTCTACACCCAGATGAGGAATTACCTCTGTTACACAAAGTTCAACAATATCTAGTTTCCGATACAGGCCCCATGATTAGAATTGATCAAGTTCTGATTAATGGAAACCTAACCGCGACTCGTATCTCAAAACTTCACATAGCCAAGGGCGAGCAGTAAGAAACTAGAATCCAAAAATCCTGAATGACGTCGAGATTGAAAGCTTCTAAGATTTCTTCTCTATGGAATCTAAAAGCTGCGTGCATTCAATTTACAGACACCTTGTTAAAGGCCTTAGACAAGAGTCTCTAGAAGAAACTACAATTAAAGACGGCGGCTCCATTCCGGGTGATAGAGCTTTCGCATTTCAATATCTAGACACGCCCTCCGACACTCCGGAAGAGACAGCCCCCTGGATATCTAAGAAGAACTTAGTCAATCAACACGACTGGCCCAGCCTTGCCGAGATTAGACCTAGCTGGAACGAAGAATCGAATTGCTTGAGTCTTGTAAATGAGATGACAAAGAAAGCTATCCACGAAGATATCAGCGAGATTGAAGCACGCGATAGGCTCGCCAACTTTGTCTGGGACAATCTTTCCAGGACTAAGCCATTCTCGAAGGCCTACCACCCAGAACTGACCCCACTTCGTCTAATTGGAAACTCAAGCCCTCAAAACCGCTATACAGATGGCTCCAAAGGGCCCATTTCCCTTGCTCTTGTGGAAAGCCTCAAAGATTTAGAATCTAAGTTCAGACACTCTGTGGATGAGCGACGCTTTCGCCTTAACCTTTTTCTAGCGGGAGCCCCTGCCTGGAGTGAATTGAGTTGGGCAGGTAGAAGATTACAAATTGGCAGCGTAGTCCTAGAAATATACAAACCACTGGCTCGTTGCCCCAATATCGATGTCGATCAAAACACCGGAGAAAGAGTTGATCCTATTTTTTCAACCTACAAAGAAAAATTGGGACACACCCTCTTTGGAGTCAAAGCAACCGTGATTCAAGGAGGCGTCATCAAAATCAACGACGCCTGGAACTTGCTTTAAGAGTCAGTGACCCTCCGCTTCGCAAAAGTGAGGCCCTCACTTTTGCGAGGATTTTCGCGCTACCTTGTTTAGGTAATACACGACCAAAGCAAAAGCGACTAAAGAGATAGCCGTTATTGTCCCATCGCTAAGACCTTCTACTTTGATGTTGATGGCATGCTCTTCGCCTCTTTGAATGTTGTAATAAAGCAAGGCTCCTACCACAACACCCATAATACCTTCACCAGCAATAAGGCCCGAGCTTAAGAGGATTCCGTTATCAGAAGCTTCCTCAGTTGCACTTAATTTCTTATGCTTTCTCTCCACCATGTAGCGGATAATTCCACCAATCAGAATAGGCACCGACAAGGAAAGAGGAAGATAAATGCCTACCGCAACAGGCATCAGAGGAACTCGGAACGCAGCGCCCGCTCTCTTCAAATACTCATCATAAATAATGATACCAACACCCAATGCGGCACCCGCATAAACAAAGTTGAGCGGGAGAACACCATCACCAAAAATTCCTTGAGCCAAACTTGCAAAAAGCATCGCTTGAGGAGCTTTTAATCCTGTTCCAATACCGTAGGCCGTGTGTAAAACAGTTAAAACAAAAGGAATGATTATGGCAGGCAAAATAACCCCCACGATTTGCACCCACTGCTGAGACCTCGGAGAAGCCCCAACCAAATAACCTGTTTTCAAATCTTGCGAAACATCATTCGAGGTGCAAGCTGCGCAACATACAACGGCTGCAACACCAAGAGTTGCTAAAATTGCAGAGTCACCCTTAAAACCAAAGACTAAAAACAGAGCAGCCGTCCCCAAAAGAGCCGAAATTGTCATTCCACTTACTGGTGAGTTTGAAGACCCAACTAAACCTACAATGTAACTAGCAACCGCCACAAAAATAAAGGACATCACAATCATAGCCAAAGTCGTCAAAACCGTTAAGCCGAAATCACCAATCAGGCGTTCATATAAAAAGAAAACCACAAGCAAACACAGGATGAAAATTGTTCCCATCGAAGTAAGGCCCATGTTCTGGTTCAATCGATCGACTTCTTGATCTCGCAACTTGTAACTTTCGCCCAAAGATTTAACTCCGTCCGCAATACCGTGGCGAACCACGAAAATGGAATGAAGTCCCGCAATCACCATGGCACCCACACCGAGGTAACGAATTTTCGTGGACCATAGTGTCCAAGCCACGTCCATTGCACTTTCATTAAGCATATCAGAAGGCGTTCCAAGAAAAGGAATTGTAAGGGTCCAACCAATCAAACCCCCTAAGATCATCAACACGGCTACGTTAATATTAATAATGTAACCAACAGCGAGTAGAGCGGGCGACATGTCAGATCCAAAATACAGAACTCTACCCGATATACTTGAAGCCCATTCAACAGACCCTTTAATCATGGTCATTCCTGCAGCGGCAAACTTGAAGACTCCACCTAGGAGCATGCCATAAAGAATGTTCATCACCCCTTCTTTGGGAGCATCTTCATTGCCAGCTTGCAAAACCTTGGCACAGGCAACCCCTTCTGGGAAGGTAAGTTCTTTGTGATCGACAATGAGTGCCTTACGCAAAGGAATCATAAAAATAATACCCAAAATACCTCCGGCTAAGGCAGTAAGCATAGTGGGCCAAAATTTAAAGTCTTGCCAGATTCCGACTAAAACTAGAGCCGGAATTGTAAAAATAACACCGGCAGCCAGAGACTCCCCAGCACTTGCAATGGTTTGAACAATGTTACACTGAAGCACAGTGTTCTTTTGACGAAGGAGAATTCGAAATACGGCCATACCTATGACCGCAGCCGGTATAGACGCCGTAACAGTCATTCCTGCATACAAGCCCAAATAAACGTTAGCGGCAGTCATAATGACGCCCACAACAATCCCAATGGTGACTGCTGCAAAGGTGACTTCTTTAGTTGATTGCTTTACATTCATGACTCTACTTGTAGCTCCTTCTTCAACATCAAACGCAACAAGGCACCGATCTTCGCTTGTGAAAGCGAGTTCTTACCGAACACCTCTACCCAACGATCTTTATCTACGACAGCCTTCGCCATAGAACGATGGCCACCTGCAGATCCAAAATATCCAAAAATGCTTTTAAACATCTCCCCACAGTGATGAACGTAACCACAATTTCGCCCAGAGACGATGACCTTGTCCTTAAAAATTCCTACAGCCATTCCCCAACGGGCCCCCTCTACTTGCATAGCAAAGTCAGCGGCCTGAGGAATCCAATCTTCACATCTAACATCACCCAGTGGTAAAACACAGATTGAATCTCTCACTGATAAATAATTAAAAGCCAGTTTGAGGTTCTTAATGTAAGCCACTGGTATTTCAGGTCTTTCAATTCGCTTCAACAAACTTGTATTGGCCTTAGGATAAAGCTTTAAGAAAGCTTGAATATCAAAATAAGAAGCTTCTCTATTCAGAAGTAATGTGTCTGACTTAATTCCATAGAGCAAAGCGGTAGCGATGCGCTGAGACATTTCAACTTTCGCTGCCTCCAAAAGTAAACACATCAGAGTTGCTGTTGAACCCAGCTCAGGCCTCACTTCGGCAAAATCGGCTTGTTTCAATATTTCGCAAGATTCACTACGAGGGTGATGATCCAAAATAGCGTGAATTTTTGGCAAAACCTGATTTTTAAAGAAAGCCGGTTGGCAATCAACGCATACAACGCGATCGAACTCTGCTAATTTTTTAGAACCCACTCTTTGAACCTCTACATCCAAGAGTTTCGCCATCGCTCTGTTTTCAGGACGAGTAATTCGCCCGTCAAAACTACAAATAGGCATTGTTTGAGCTTTACGCCCCACAAGCTTTCGCAGAGCCAAAGCAGAGGCCATAGCATCAGGATCAGGATCGTTTTGAATGAGGATCGCCACACTCAAGTCTTTCGCTAAAAGCTTCTTGAGTGCGCGCACCTTGTCCTGAAGCGCCAACAAAGCCAACTCATCTTCCACGCCTTTATGAATAAG
>JAACVK010000035.1 GCA_009991595.1 bacterium
AAGACCCCCGAGTGCCCACTCGTAATATTTTGATCTCAGAGCACTTACTTTTAAGAGCATCTGATATTTTTTGAGCCTTCTCAGCATCTTCGAAACCAATGATGGCCACCGGACTGTTTTCCAACAAACAATTCTGAGCCGCTTTGTGAGAAGCTGCCTTAGAAATATCAATATTTTGTTTGAGTTTTCCCCTGCCAGGCAACACCCAACCCTTACCGTCTATCCAAACACAGACAGGGGCATCTTCTGGAAGAACCTTGGCCACTGACTCTGCAGGCCAGCTCCCGTCTCCAAAAAGTAAGTAGTGATCTTCCGATGACATAAGTTGCAGCAAACTAGCACTAAAGAGAACTCGGTCAAGGAGAGTGTTCGCAGCAAAAAACTCCTTGAATTCAAAGGTTTAAATGATCGTCGAGGCCGAAGTCGAAGCTGGCCGAAAGAAGGTTTCCCGAAAGCCCTCGCCTAAAGTTGCGATCCAGGGAACAGTTGTTTAGCCTGTTGATAAGCATCTATGACAGCACCGAAGATTATCAGCCTAGAAACCCTCGTAAAAGAGGAGACCGCCGAAGTATCGGAGCTTCTCTCAAACAAAGAAAATTATTCTATATTTGAATCTTATGAACAATTTCAACTCCTCATTCTGAGGCGCATGGCCCTCGCTGAGGAATCTTTGACCTTTTCTGTAGAAGTTTTTATCGTCAAAAAAGAAAAGATCTACTGTCGAAGCAAAGAGGATGGTCAGTTCTCTTTATTGCCTCATGGAGTGAAAGGTCTTCTTGATAGAATCACACACTTTTACGATGAAAATAAAAGAATCATCACAGCTTACTCTCATCAAATAGAAAGGCTCGAGGGTCTTCTGTTCAATCGAAAACTTCCTAGTTATTTTATGGATCTTTGGTTCGATATAAAAAAAGATCTCTCAAAAATGGAGAGCTTCTATTACCGAAACGGCATGGTTTACAAAGAGTTTTCAAAAAGAACGACCCTTTCCTTCGGCGACTACATTGACGAGTTTAAGGATATCGAAGAAGGCATCCAGCTACAAGCAAGCAGCATTCAACGCTTCAAAGGCCGTCTCGACAGTTTGTATAGTTATCATGACTCCATCAAAGGCGAACGCCTCAACAAAACTCTGCTATTGTTAACCATCATTTCTGGGATATTCTTACCCCTAAACCTCATCGTCGGATTTTTTGGTATGAATACATCCGAGCTTTTCTTCACACAAGAACCAGAGGGAACCCTGAAAGTCATCTACCTTCTAACGGCAGTTTTGGTTCTTTGTCTTTTAGGAATGCGCATCTTGAAAACGCTCGACCATTACTTTTTTAGAGTTCTCTTAGGTCGCTACAACTTCTACAAAGACCTAACTCAAAGAATTGAAGGCATAGAAAAAAGCCTCAAAGGTAAATAGAGCCCATCTATTTTGGTTTGGGGCTCTGATTAGCCTCGTTCTTGGATATAGCCTCTCTAACAAGAAAGCGCATGATCTTGCTTCGTTGAGCTCCGCCCAAAAGAATTCGCATGTCCTCATGAAGAGTCGGATCATTTACAAGGGCACCTAGAGTGCCTTCCCCTCGATCAACTTTCGCCATTACATTCTTAAGACTTTCTAACATTGGACCAATCTTATCGTCCTTACCACCGCCAGAGTGCTTTGCCAGATTTGTCGTTATTCGATCCAGGTTCTTCATAATATTGGCCATCTCTCCATTGCCATTAACACTCGAAAGTAACTTATTTAAATTAAAGGCAGCCTTCGCAATAGATTCAACGGCGCTTCCTCCATCCGCGATATAATCTTCCAGCTTTTTGATTTCTTTGGTTTTAACAAAGTCGTCTGGCTTCAACATTGGATACTCATCAGACCCCGCGGTTAAAACCACCACTTGGTCTCCAAGCATCCCGGCGGTGGAAGTTAAAGCCTCGGAGTCTTCTCTTATCCGTTCTTGATATTTTTTTGAAAGACTCAGGCTCACGTCAATTCCATTAGAAGTGTCATGTGGGAGATCCTTACTTGAGACTCTACCAATCAAAAGGCCAGACATGTATACGGGAGCACCGATGTTCAAACCGCGCGCATCTTCAAAACGAACCTTCAACCGGTATTCACCTTGAAAGATAGATCCTCCGCCCATGAACACGACAAAGCCTGCGACTACTAAAAGCGAAACCGCAACAAACATTCCCACAATAAAGTTGTTTGATCCTCGACTATTTGGTTTTTCCATAGCGCTCTCCTTCGATAAACTGTCTTACCATTTCGTTCCCTTTTTTCAATTTTTCCACGTCTCCACGAACTTCAATTTTTCCGTCCATTAAGAGACTCAATCTTTCACAGGTTGCATAAACCGTCGGAATATCGTGAGTAACCAACACTCCGCCCTTACCTCGCGACTTCAGTTCATTGATCACATCTTGAATGTTTCGCGTGTTAAATGGATCGAGCCCGGCAGTGGGCTCATCGTAAAGAATAATTTCCGGATCCAAAATAATGGCTCGAGCTAATCCAACGCGTTTTTGCATCCCTCCAGAAAGATCACTTGGCAACAATTGCTGCGTCCCCCCAAGACCAAAACCCTCCAAGGTTGCATCAATCCGTTTTTGCTTTTCGGCTCGACTCAAACCAGAATGGGCATCCAGAGGGTATAAAAGATTTTCTTCGACTGTTAAAGAGTCAAAAAGCGCCCCACCTTGAAAGACATAAGCAACATTCTTGCGAATTTCATACCACTGTTCTTCTCTCAACCGAGTTACGTCATGACCTTTATAATAAATTTGTCCAGCATCAGGGTGCTCCAAACCAATCAACGCACGTAAGAAAACACTCTTACCGGATCCACTTCCACCAATCAGGCCAACCACTTCATTGGGAAATAAATCAAAATCTAATCCATCGTGAACTATTTTTGATCCAAATTTTTTTGTAAATCCCTTTACCTCAATCAAAGGTTCTTTTTTCATCAAAACTCCCCTGATCTAATCGCATTCTCGATAAGCCACAGGAGTTTAGTCAAAACAAAATCAGAGGTCAGAACTAGGACCGAAGAGATCACAACCGCTCTCGTTGTAGACTTACCCACGCCTTGAGTTCCACCCGTGGTATTTAGTCCGACAAAACAACCTACCGATGAAATAATGAATCCAAAAACGACAGCCTTAACAAGTCCACCCCCGACATCGCGGACAGAAATAATTTCAAAAGCCTTAAAAAAGTAGTCATAATTACTTAATCCCAATTGAGAACTAGCCACCAACATTCCACCAAAAATTCCGATAAAATCAGCCAAGATCGTCAAAAGAGGCGCGGCAAAAACACAGGCAATGATCTTAGGCGCTACAATTTTCTGAATCGGATCTGTCCCCAGAGCACGAATTGCATCAATCTGTTGAGTCACTTTCATAGATCCAACTTCAGCAGCAATACCTGCCCCCACTCGACCCGAAAGCATAAGGGCTGTGAAAATGGGTCCTAATTCGCGCACAATTGAAGTGGTCACAATCTTGGGAACATAAAGCTTGGCACCAAATCGAGCCAAACCAAAGCCAAACTGCAAAGCCATCACCAAACCGGTGGCCAAAGCAGCAACAGCAACAATCAAGAAACTCTGGACACCAATGCTATGAATCTCCTGCATTACCGAGGAGCGAGAAGGAGGGCGCCTAACAATGGTCTGGAAAGCTTCTGCAACCATACGCGATAGACCACCCATAAATTCCATTGCTAGAAAAAAGGCGCTCAGACTCATCTGATTCATTATTTTTGATATTTCCCGTAATGAAAACTATTTAAAGTGGCCTCATAATCCTTTACATCATTGGCATGAAGAGGATCAGCCCCCTGAAGATTAAAATCAAAGATGCAATCATCTTTGCGCAATATGGTCGCTAAAACCTCAACATCGGCACCGTCTACTTTTGCCTTTAAGCGCGACTGCAAGGCTTCGCGTCCATCAAACTTAAAAGTGCGTTCTGAAACTTTACGTCGATCAGTCAATGGAGCAAGAACGCTTTTCATAAGGGACTTCAAACTCGCGGTTTCGTAACGATCACAAAGAGAGTTCACACTGTAAACAGCTCCGCTTCGATCACTAACAAAAATGTGATCTGCATCCACTTCAAAATCAGCTTTAGACCAATTCGATTTTGGACCTTGAAATTTATACTGCTCGGCTTTCTTATCTGCACGCATAGGGCCACCCAGAGAGCACGCCAACAACGGAGAAAGAAGGAAAAGCCAAATAATGGAGACTCTGAGGTGTTTCATAAGCTTATGCTCTAAGATTCGGCTATAAGGGAGCAAAAACTTAAGGCCCAAGCGAGGAAAAAATTCACCAAAGCAGCCACTTAACGCGGAGAGACGTACTCAAAGTGCTCATTAAAGATCTGAGAGCAAAAACCCGATCTAGTATTAAGATGTCTGAAGCTCTATCTCCTATTTTCCTCAAAGAAAGAGTCCTCTTTCTCAATGAAAGTGGAGTGGTACCAGACACCTACCCTCAAGGCCACTCTGACAGTTCTTTGAGACTTAGTTCTTGGCCTCTTTTGAGAGTGCACGAATGGTCCAACAAAGATCCAAGCACCGTAAAAGCTGTATTCATAAACCTGGATGACATCGCAGCAACAAAACCTTTAGATGAATGGGCCATCAAGGCCTGGAAAGCCACTTTTAACGAGTTTGTTCAAAAGTGTGTGGATCGTGAATCAAGGGCCCCCGAACTCGTCGGCTACACCAGAGTATCAAGCTGGGAAACGGCTGTATTGGGAATGAGAATCGGCGTTCGTGACATTGTTAAGTTTAGTCGCCTTGATAAAAAAATACAAAAATTGAAGAGAGAGCCCGTCCCCAATAATTTTGGCAGCAATATTGTTGAGTTCCCCTCTCTCTCTGAGCACGAAGAAAAAAGACGAAAAAGTAGAGTTAAGATCCCCCATCACGCGATTCCCTTTCCAATTGACGGACTCGAGGGAAATAGCACTGCCATCGAAAACGTTAGAAACATCATAAGAAGGAGCGCCCCGCTTTCCACCTCGATCATGATCACGGGAAAGACTGGAACAGGAAAAGAACTAGTGGCCAAAGCCATTCACCGACATAGCCACCGAGCCAACCAGCCCTTTGTCATCATAAACTGTGCAGCCATTGCCAAAGATCTAGCCGAGAGCGAACTATTCGGTCACGTGAAAGGCGCTTTCACAGGAGCCGATCGAGATCGCATTGGCTTGTTAGAATCCGCCCATGGCGGAACGATCTTCTTTGATGAAATCACAGCTCTCGACAAAAGTATTCAAGTGAAACTTTTGCGGGTCTTACAAGAAAAAAAAATCGTTCCCGTAGGTTCTGCTGAAGAAAGAGAGTTAGACCTCAGAGTTGTTTCTTCAACAAAAGAAGATATCAACATGTTCCAGGACGGTGGAAAGTTCCGACAAGATTTAATCTATCGATTGAGAGTGATCGAAATTCAACTTCCGTCTTTGTCGGAAAGACGCAGTGACATTCCGGAGCTGTGTGAAAATATTTTAAAGAGATTGGCTCGAAAAGACAAGAAGCCGGTTCCCGAGTTAGCCAGTGACGCCCTCGAAAAGCTTCTTCTCTATTCTTGGCCAGGCAACATCCGAGAACTAGAAAACACCTTAGATCACGCTGCCACCTTAACGATCTCCGAAAATCGAAGGCGCATTCACCTGAGCGACTTACCCGTCAGTATACAAACGGCCACTCTCAAAGTAAAACCTGACATGACCCTGAAGGATGCTGTTAAAAAATACGAGCGAGATTACATAGCAAGAACGATAGAAAGACTCGGCGGAAACAAAGAAGAAGCGGCAGAGCTGCTCGGCCTGAGCCTAGCGACTCTGTATCGAAAACTAGGAAATATCAGCTAAAGTTTCTTCAAACTTAGCTTTAAAATAGTTGCGAAACTGCTTGTAATCAATCGCCCCGACATCAGCCATGCTTACGGCTGGCAAAACCACAGCATTAATCTGTTGAAACGGATTCACCAAGAACGATTTTTTTCGAAGAACATCCTTAGTCCCATTTAATACGAGGCCAACAATCGGCAAATTCAAATCTGCTGCCATTCGGAAAGCCCCCCCCTTGAAGGCTCCAAGCTTTCCATCCACCGATCGAGTTCCTTCAGGAGCCATCCATATCTGGACTCCCTCACTGAGCCTCTTTTTAGTGAGCTCAATCGTTTTTGTGGCCGCCTCTCGGTTGCCGCGATCCACCGGAATGAGTCCTGCAGCCGTCAAGGCCCAACCAAAAAATGGAATCTTAAAAAGTTCAGCCTTACCCAACATCTTCACAGGACCTGAGAAGACCTCGTAAACGGTCGGGATATCCACTAGAGATTGATGGTTACTGATAATGATGCAGGGTTTCTTTGGATCGTATCCCTCCAAACCCTTCACACTCAACTTAGCGAAAAAAAGCCGAAACACAGCCCTATTCCAAAGGCGGATAGAAAAAGATTCTACAGGAGTATTGCTAAGACCGATTAAAGGAATCGTCGATAGAATAAAAAACCAAATGAATATTAAAACGCAAATAATTAAAACTGCGATAAAACTATAAATTCCCCGAACGACTTTCCACACCATGAATATGGATATAGAATACCCTAAGAGTTAAGCCCAGTTCTATTTTGGAGGAATTAAATGTCAATTGACCCTAAAGCTAGTTTCATTCGTTCACTTTGCATTGGTGCAATCAAAGAGGAGATTCTTTTCCCTTATCCTAAAATGGAGGAAGAAGAGCGTGAGACTGTAAGCTCGGTCATAGACTCATTTAACTCTTGGCTTAACGACAAGACTGAAGACTTTCGAGCTTGGGACGTTAAAGGCGAATTACCAGAAGCTGTTTTAAATGAAATGAAAGAGATGGGCCTTTTCGGACTCATTATCCCCGAAGACTTCGGAGGCATGGGCTTTAGCACGAGTGCTTATTCTCGAAGTATGCAAGCTCTGGTTTATCACGATGGTTCGTTGGCTATCACTGCTGGCGCCCATAGCAGCATTGGGATGAAGGGCCTTCTCATGTTTGGAACGGAAGAGCAGAAAAAGAAATATCTTCCAAAACTTTCAACAGGTGAGATGATCGCCGCTTATTGTTTAACGGAACCAGGTGCAGGCTCCGACGCCGCGTCCATCAAGACTAAAGCGGTCAAAGAAGGCGATCACTGGGTCCTTAGCGGAGAAAAGCTTTGGATCACAAACGGAGGCATTGCCGACTTTTTTACGGTCTTTGCAAGCACCGATACTGAAGAAGGAAAAATCACGGCTTTTATTGTTACAAAAGATCTTGAGGGAATCACTATTGGACCCCACGAAGATAAAATGGGCCTCAGAGCAAGCTCCACGACAACCGTGCATTTTGACAAAGTTAGAGTCCCACAAGAAAACGTTCTTGGCGAAGTGGGCAAAGGCTTTAAAGTCGCCGTTAAAATCTTGAACAATGGCCGCACAGGTTTAGGAGGAGGCTGTATCGGTGGCATGAAAAAGTGCATCGACATGGCCATCAAACAAGCCAGCGAGCGAAAACAGTTTGGGCAACCCATTTCTGACTTTGGTTTGATTAAAAAGAAAATCGGACAAATGACCGTAGATTGTTACACCTCAGAATCCGTCGTAAACTTAGTCTCCGGATTAATCGATCAAGGTTACGAAGATTATGCCGTCGAAGCCGCCATAAGTAAGGTTTACGCAACGGACGCCCTTTGGAGAACTGTAGACGAAGCCCTTCAAGTTTCCGGCGGCAATGGTTACATGAGAGAGTTTCCTTACGAAAGAATTTTGAGAGACTCTCGAGTCAACCGTATTTTCGAAGGAACCAATGACATTCTACACCTTTTCATAGGCTTAACAGCCATGAAAGATGCAGCCGATCAACTGAAAGAACTTGCCAAGACTATTGGTAAACCAGGAAAAGTTTTTGGAGACCCCATCAAAGGGTTTGGAGTCTTTGCAGACTACGCCAAAAAGACGATTGCCTCAGCAACGGGAGTTGGCTCTTCGCGATTCACAAAAGCTCCCCCGGCACTTCGCACTCAATGTGTTTTGTTTGAGGGCCTTGTTCGTCGCCTTTCTGGAGCCGTCGATCGCATTATTAGAAAACACGGAAAGAGAATCATTGGAAAACAATTAGCCACACAGCGGCTAGCAGCCATCATCATTGATCTTTTTGTTTTCTCTTGCACGATTAGTCGAGTTTCACAAAGCATTGAAGAAAAGGGTGAAGAAGGCGCAAAGAGAGAGATCGATATTCTTGATATTTTTGCCTTTCAGGCCAATGATAGAATTTTAAACACCCTTCGAAAAATCGACGAAAACGTAGATGAGCTTTTAAAGTCCACCTCAGAATTTATGGTGGAAGAGCAACGCTACAGCTGGGATAACATCTAAGATATTTTAACCTCAACCAGCTAGGCTATTGCGACAATATTCAATTGTGTATAAGAAGTTAGCATGCAAGATCATGTTGTAAGAGTTTACCCATCCGCCGAAGAACTTAAAAAAGAAGACCAACTAGCCTGGAAAATGGCAGAAATGGCCAACGACCCCGTTCCTTTAGATGATGACGTCGTTGAAATGCTTGGAAACCGCATCATCGACAATGCCTCTGTGGCCATTGCCTCGGCCAACCGAACTCCCGTCTTCAACGCAAGACAACAAGCCATGTGCTTCCCCAAGGAAAAAGGGGGCGCTTCTATTTTTGGACTTCCCTCAGAAAAAACCTTCGATTGTAACTGGGCCGCCTGGGCTAACGGAGTTGCCGTCCGAGAACTCGATTTTCATGACACTTTTCTTGCCGCGGATTACTCTCACCCCGGCGATAACATTCCCGGAATTCTTGCCGTTGCTCAACATCTTGGCAAAGATGGCAAGAGCCTTCTAAGAGGTCTTGCTACTGCTTATGAAATTCAAGTCGATCTTGTAAAAGGAATTTGCCTCCACAAACATAAAAAGGATCACATTGCTCACCTCTGCCCCGCTACAGCTGCTGGCATTGGAACCATGCTTGAGCTTGATACGGACACGATTTACCAAAGCATCGGGCAAGCCGTTCACGTAAGCTTTTCAACTCGCCAATCTAGAAAGGGCGTTATCTCTAGCTGGAAGGCTTATGCCCCCGCTCACGCTGGAAAACTTGCTATTGAAGCGGTCGACCGCTGCATGAGAGGAGAAGGTAGTCCTTCTCCCATTTACGAAGGAGAAGACTCTGTCATCGCCTATATGCTCGATGGAAAGAATGGTCAATACACCGTTCCCCTCCCTGCAAAAGGCGAAGCCAAACGCGCTATTATGGAAACCTACACCAAAGAGCATTCCGCTGAATATCAAGCGCAAGCTCTCATCGACTTAGCCTTCAAAATGAAAACGAAGGTCAGCAACTTTGATGACATTGAAAGCATTGTCATTCACACAAGCCACCACACCCACTACGTGATTGGAACCGGCTCAGGAGATCCTCAAAAGTTTGACCCAAAAGCGACTAGAGAAACTCTAGACCACAGCATTATGTATATTTTCACAGTGGCGCTTCAAGATGGCCGCTGGCATCATGTGGATAGCTATGCTCCTGAACGAGCGCAACGAGAGGACACCGTTAAACTGTGGAAAAAGGTCTCCACCAAAGAAGACCCTAAGTGGACTCAGATGTATCACGACCCAGACCCCAACAGAAAGGCATTTGGGGCAAGAATTGAGATCAAATTTAAAAATGGAGAAACACTTGTGGATGAATTGGCTAGAGCCAACGCACATCCCGCGGGTGCCAGACCATTTCAAAGAGCCCATTATATAGAAAAGTTCAACACCCTCACAACAGGTCTCATCAGTGAGTCTGAATCGGAAAAATTCATTTCACTTGTAAAGAATCTTCCAAATTTGGATTCTAATGGGGTTCGAAGTTTGAATGTTGCTCTTTTACCCGATAAACTCAAAACTAATGGGGGCTCAAAAGGCGGTATTTTTTAAATTCAAGCAAGCGCTAGCTTGCTTGCTCCTATTTTCCAGCCTTGCTCATGCGAGCAAAGATTCTGATCCTGAGCCCTACGTTTATAAAAATCCTAGGAGTGGCTCCTATTACATGCTTTTGGGGCTGGGCAGTGGCTTCACTCGATATTACAGCAAAGGTGCTTATTTAGGCTTATTGAACGGCACCACTCAGCACTTCAAGCTAGTTAACACTGGATACTTCCGCCATTTCATTTTCGACTGGGCTGCCGGACTTGGTTTCCTCTCACTCGTGCCAGGTTCCATAAGAAATGCACCAAGAAGCTCAGGCATCATTGCAATTGGGGAATTTGCAGCACGTTGGCGTTTCGGTCAGTTGGGTGCTTGGCAATTTGGCCCCTTGTTTAGAATGTCGATCGGAAAGGACCCCTCTTTTGCAATCAATAAACCAGCTGAACAATATTTCCTACTAAGCACCGGACCTCAACTTGCCTATGATATTCCTTTTCAAGAAAAGTTTCTCTTCCGCATTGCCACTAGTCTTACGGTCGACCTCAACGTCCCAACTCGGAAAATCATGGTCTTTATGGTCGAAGGCCAAATCGGAGCTCTGTCTCAAAGCTTTTCTGAAAATTGGACTGAAAAAGATGATCCCAAAAAATCTAAAGAGGCTTACCCAGAGCCATTGTATGACGGGAAAGATTACGTCAAATTAACTTTGAAAAGTTCTCTGTTACGTTTTGGTCCTGCTCGCACTTCTCTTAACAATAAAACAAAGCGCTATTTGTATAAAATTGGATACTTTTTGGCGACTCATCCCAATCAGTGGAAATACATAGAAGTGGCTGGCCACAGCGATAATTCTGGCTACACGACGGCCAACTACCAACTTTCAAAAGAGCGTGCCTACGCCGTTAAGAGTGGTTTAGTTGAGGCCGGAGTTCCCTCTTCTAAGATTCGAGTTGTCGCAAAAGGAGCCGAAGAACCTCTTGCGCACGGAACAAGTCCCTCCGCACTCGAACTCAATCGCAGAGTCGAAGTCATTTTCAGAGGAATTGAAAACGAAGGTTACTTCCGAAATGAAATGGACAAAGTTAGACGCTCCTTCGAATAGCCACCCAGGCTAAAGGGCAGAAATAACACCTAAGGATGATACGGCAAACTAGGATTACCCCATTGCCCTGATTCATCTTGAGCTCGAACTTGAAAACTTTCAACCCGAATATCTTCGCCATGCTCTAAAATATCAAAACGGTTTGAAGCGCAACCTCTCCATGCCCCGTGGTTGACTCGACATTCAAACGATTTCACCTCACTGGGACCATGGCAATAGAAGTCTACCTTCAACTGTTCCTCGTTGAGCGAGACCTTTCTGCCTTGGTTAAGAATCAAGCACACCGCTTTGGTTTGACGGACAGCCTTCCACGATCGGCTTTCAATTTTTCCAATATTTCCTGCTTGATCGATTCCCCTAATTTTTAGTTGATAGCCCAACCCTTCCTGTAGTCCTGTGCTTACAGTAAACGGAGACTGGCAAGGATGCCAATCACGAATGACTCTACCCGAACTTTCTAACTGGCACTCAGATTTAACAAAATCACTTAGGTTGTCTCTGACCTCAAACGAGAAGCTTGGAGTCAAGCTCTCTACCTCTGCATGAGTGATCACCGTCAAGGGCGCTAAGTCATCTACGATAAAATCCCACCTCAATGGCGCTTGCGCTAAATCTTCTTCGTCACTTTCTTTAACTTCACCTAGTTTTCGAACTTCAAAGCTATGTTTTCCCAAATTTAATTTTTCGAGTCTGTGATGGCGCTCACTCAAACAAGCACCCCACTCTCCATCATCCACCTTACACTCTAACTGACTCAAAGCTTTGCCGTTTTCTTTGCACTCAAAAGAGACTGTAAAAGTGCGCTCTCGGAGAGCTTTGTGAATGTCTTTAGTAAACCCACATTCGACTCCCGTATTGTAAGAAGAGGGCACGCGAAGGGCCTGAAAACTCTCGTCGATGAACACGGGGCTAGAATTTCCAGCCTTATCTTTAACTCTAGCTTTGAAGACATAGGCTTGGGCTTCATCTAAAACTTTGAAAACAGAACGGGCGCTGCAGGTTTCCCAAGAACTCACCGGAGTAAGCTCACATTCGTATTCCTCGACGCCACTTCCCCCACTGTCGATTGCGTCCACATCAAAAACCAACTCACCCTTTTTTTCATCAAAAGTTCTCTCTACGTTCAAAATACTGGGAGCAAAAGTATCAACCTTCCAAATATAGGGCACACTTAAAGCCACTTCGCCATTGGTGTATTCGGCCTTCACCTCAAAAACCTGTTGCCCGTTAGACAATCCATCCACCTTATGAAGACTTCGATCTGTGCAGTCTTTCCAAAGTCCATCGACCCCCCCTAGGCGGCATTGTAATTTCGACACAACATAATCCGCACTGGAAGAACATTGAAAATGAATGCTAATTCGATCACTCGAAGTCCAAGTGCTAAGTTTTTGATCAAGCACTCGACATTCCGCTTGTTTCGTTAGTTCAGAGCCTGCGTTTGATGGGGCTTCTGCTGGCTGAGGAGCCTTCTCAAAGCAGGATTGTAGGGAAAGGAAAAACAAAATAAAAATGAAGCTTAGACATCCCCTACCCATATGATTTCTATCGGCAGAACTTTGGAAAAGCCTAAGCTTAACGCATAGTTCCCTCAAGAAATTAAGGCACTTGTCAAAGAATCGACACCCTCAGAGTGAGCATGATAAGCTCCCCAGGCATGACCGTGTTGGTGCATCAAAAACAAACTGAAAAAATACGTAGTGATTTCCGCAAGAAACTAAATTCGGGTGAATTATTGCAATTTCCTGGAGCCTTCTCTCCATTTATAGCCGCGCTCATTGAAGCCAAAAACTTCGACGGGGTGTATATCTCCGGAGCCGGTATAGCCAACGACTTGTCCATGCCTGACATTGGGTTGACCACTTTGGACGAAGTTCGAAACCGAGGCCGAGCTATTTCTAAGGCCACCACACTGCCAACACTGATCGATATCGATACAGGCTTTGGCGAAACCATGAACGTAGGCCGCTGCATTCAGGAATTAGAAGATGCAGGTTTATCGGGCTGTCACATAGAAGACCAAGTTAACCCCAAGCGTTGCGGCCACCTAGACAACAAAGCCCTGGTTGAAAGAGATGTCATGGCGCAAAAGATAACCGCCGCTTCTCAAGCAAAAAGAGACAACAACTTTTTGCTTTGCGCACGGACCGATGCTCGAGGAAGCGAAGGTTTAGACAAGGCTCTCGATCGTGCGAAGGCCTATGTTGACGCTGGCGCGGAAATGATTTTTCCAGAAGCCTTAAAAGACGAATCAGAGTTTGAAGCCTTTCGAAAAGCAATCAAAGTGCCACTTCTTGCTAACATGACCGAATTTGGTAAAAGCCCTCTCTTCACCAAGAAACAACTTCAAGACCTAGGTTATAATTTGGTTATTTATCCCATGAGCATGTTTCGAATTGCCATGAAAGCCGTAGAGGACGCCTTGGGTGAAATCTCCACAAAGGGCGACCAAAACAATCTTCTAGACAAGATGCAGACCAGAAGCCGCCTTTATGAAATTCTTCGTTACGAGGAATATAACAAACTCGACCAAAACGTATTCAACTTTCAATTAAGGAGTGATCAATGAGCCAAGAAACACCAGAAATTAAAAAAGGCCTAGTTGGAGTCGTCGTTGACGAGACTTCCGTTTCAAAAGTTATGCCTGACATCAATGCACTTGTTTATCGAGGCTACCCAGTTCAAGAGCTTGCCGACAAATGTTCTTTTGAAGAAGTCGCTTACCTCATTTGGAATGACGACCTGCCTACCTCTTCACAGTTAGAGGTGTTTGAGAAACAAGAACGAGCCAACCGCGATCTAAGCCCTGAACTTTGGGATGTTATTTCTAAAATGCCTAAGACTGCCCACCCTATGGACGCTGTCCGCACCGGAGTTAGCTTTTTAGGCCTCGAAGATGAAAGAATTTGGGACAACTCTCCTGCAACCGACCAAAACAAAGCTCTCTTGCTAATGGCCAAGATCCCTACCATCACTGCAGCCTTCTACCGTCACCGCAAGGGCGAAAAACCAATCAAGCCCGATTCATCAAAGTCTTTTAGTGAAAACTTCTTTCACATGACCTTTGGAGAAGTGCCTCATGCTGATGTGGTCAAGGCCTTTGACGCTTCCTTGGTCCTTTACGCAGAACACAGTTTTAACGCCTCTACGTTCACAGCTCGGGTTGTCGCGTCGACGACTTCCGACATGTATAGCTCCATCACAGCCGCTATCGGTGCCCTTAAAGGCCCTCTTCATGGTGGGGCCAATGAACAAGTGATGCACGTGCTTCAGGAGATCGGTGAAGTCTCGAAAGCAAAAGCCTGGCTCGACAAAGCACTTGCAGAAAAACGCAAAATCATGGGCTTTGGTCACCGTGTCTATAGAAAAGGCGACTCTCGTGCGCCAACTATGAATAAATATGGACTCAAGGTCGCTGCCATTATGGGCGAAAGTAAGTGGCATGATATTTCTGAAGTTTTAGAAAAAGAAATGATTGAGAAAAAAGGAATCTATCCTAATTTGGATTTTCCAGCCGGCCCCGCTTATTTCCTTATGGGTATTGACATTGACTTTTTCACCCCAATCTTTGTGATGTCTCGAATCACTGGTTGGAGTGCACATGTTATGGAACAAACCGCAGCCAATCGAATCATTCGACCCCTTAGCCATTACACCGGACACCCGGAACGTAAATTTAAGCCTATCGACGCTCGATGATTCGTTACAAGATCTTTCTCTTTAGAATGCAGGGCTTTGAAGAATTTCAAAGCCCTGATTTTTTGGGGAGCGATCAGCTTGCATTCGTTGCCGTAGACCCAAAGCTTGAAAATCCGCCACTTCTTGTGCGCAAATCCGTTTCTGCAGCTAAACGTTGTGACTACGAGTTTCAAAAATCTATCATCGACCTAGGGCTAGAGGAATTGAGACGAAAACTTTCAAGTGACAAGCTTGCTTACACTCTACTCAGCAAAGATTCATTTTTCGAAGGAGTTAAGAGCGACAAGCTCAAAGCTATAATTCTACCGAAAAACAGCACTCCGACAAAAGACTTTCAATTTGCAGAAAGACAAGCTCTTGACCTTTTCCAAAAAGTAAGAGACTTGGAAACTCTTGAGATTCCTGACCTCAACTTCAAGACGACCAAAGTCGCAGACCTCACCCCTTATCTTGGGAACAAAGTTGGCCTCGAACACATCGACATTACCCACAAAGAAGTGGCCAATGTATATCAAGAACTTCATCGAAAGAAAAAGATGCTTGTTCACATTTGCTGCGGACCAGACGCAGCCGGCGTCATCAACCAGTTAAAAGACGACTACGAACTTCTTTGTTTTTGGTATGATCCAAACATTCAGCCAAAAGAAGAATATGATCTAAGATTAGAAGCGTTTGAAACTGTGGCAAAAAAGGAAAACATTCCTTACATCGTGGGCGAATACGACGTAGACAACTTTTTCGAGAAAATAAAGGGATTGGAATACACACCCGAGCAAGGTGCCAAATGTACAAAATGTTACGACATGCGCCTAGAACGCTCTGCACTTGAGGCGCAAAAACAGAACTGCGATCTCTTTACGAGCTCTTTGGCTATTTCACCGCACAAGGTTCAGCAAAAGCTGAAAACTTTTGGAGAGCTTCATGGAGAAACTTTTAACGTTCCTTATTACGCCCGTAATTTCATGAAAGACCAAGGTTTCAAGAGCTCCGTAGAATACTCAAAGATCTACAACATCTACAGGCAAGATTACTGTGGCTGCTACTATTCGCTTCACGAAGGCGGAGTAAAAGCTAAACAAATGGCCAAAGATCTTGGCTACGAACCTAACTAAAGACTACTTTTTCTTAAGAAGCTTCTCGTTGATTATGGGATTGCTCTGATCTTCAATCAAAGTGTTTAAGTCTTTCTTTCTTTCGAAATCAAAAATTTGATTGGCTTCAGGACTCACTCCATATTCATCAGCAACATAGCGTTTCCCTGCATCTTCAATTTTCACATTCCCCCAACGATCTGGTGTTGCTCTTAAAAAATTACCAAAGAAGGGAGTGCTTCTCAAAGACTCTTGAAAAGTCCGAACACTCTTGTGCTCAAAAGTATGGTCGGCTTTCCACATATAATCCATTTTACCGTTATCGTAGCCAGTTCCATCAAAGTCGACTGGTGCACATTTGCCAGTTGCCCAAACAGTTTGACAGCCAGATATACGAGCCATTTCTTCTCCAAACTTGGGACTCACAGAACAGGCATGAATCTGGATAATACAGGGCTGACAAAATTGAATTGTCTTAGCGTAGTCCACCCGCGTGTATTCTATTTCGGGCTCAATGTATTCGACCCTCTTTGTTGTTAGCTGGGGAGTCTGATTTTGTTTTTTCTTAAGTCCCATTAGACGCCCCAACCCTCCACGCTCATCACTGAAAGCTTCTCTCACTTGAACTTCTTTAACTTTTCTACGCAAGATGACTTTGGGGTAATTATTCAACGATCCCTTCACCCTTAACTCAATGTCATCGGTAGTTGCACTTGTTTGAAAGAAGTTAATAATTTTAGATTGAGGGTCTTCAATTTGTCCCGTTAGCTGAGTTTTTCGAAGCCAATGTCCCATACGAGCAGAAACCGTCCCATCAGGCATTTTTCCTCCGCCAGGAACCTGATTTTGATAGCCGGGTATAGCATCTCGCTTAAAACGCTCTCCCAAATACAAACCTCCGTCACCCTCGGGATAAATTCCGGCCACACCATTGGCGCCAAAATTACTCCCCAGGCCGTGACTTGCAAGCATGAGTCTTGGAATACAACCATGTTTGGCTGTGTATTCTTCCATAGCAACAATAACACCCATTCCGCTATCAACATCCACCCGGGTCGAGGCCCTTCGAGCATTAGCCGCAAATGTGGCTACGTCATCATAAACAAATTTTCCGTCACTATCCTTTTTAGCCCACATGGAAATTCCCAAACCGACTTGAGAAAAATCAGGTCCATATTTTTCCTGTAAGCTCCTGAAGTATTTTAGATGCAAGTCGTCTTTTGCAAAGGGTGAAACCTCCGCCATGTTTCGAAGCTCATAATTGACTCCTGGATTGAAGATAGGAGTCGCCCTCAGAGGAACATGCTCCTTTGGTTGCGCATAGGATGTCCATGCGACGGTATACACCACAAGGAATAGAGCATTGATTCTCATATTCCTATTTTCGGCGCCTTAACAAAGAATCTAAAGCGTTAATGCGGCGCAAAATGGACTTAGTTCCTCAAAGTCGACTAAAAGCTCTTTGGTAATAAAATTGAAGGCCTAAGCTGTGGGTGTTAGGCTCAGCCAGTCGGCAAATTCGAGCACGGCTGGAGGAAATATGACCACAAAGATACCCAACTTAATCAATGGCGAATTTAGCCAAAGTAAAAGCACCACCTTCCTTGATGTTCTCAATCCATCCACTCAAGAAGTTTTAGCCCAAGTTCCACTCACGACTTTAGACGAAATGAATCAAGCGGTTGAAAGTGCGAAACAAGCTTTTAAACTCTGGTCAGAAGTCCCCGTTTCCGATCGAGCCCGCCTGATGCTTCGTTATCAAGAGTTACTTAAAAAGCATCAAGATGAAATTGCTACCATTCTTGCCAAGGAGAACGGAAAAACTTTTGCAGACGCCCAAGGCGATGTTTGGCGTGGCATAGAAGTGGTTGAACATGCTACTGGAATTGCGACACTATCAATGGGCGAAACCGTCGAAAACGTAGCCCGCAGCATTGATTGCCATTCCATACAACAGCCCATTGGTGTTTGTGGTGGCATCACCCCTTTCAACTTCCCGGCCATGATTCCCTTGTGGATGTTCCCGATGGCGATTGCCTGCGGAAACTCCTTTATCTTAAAACCTTCTGAACAAGATCCCATGACCCCGATGAGACTCGCTGAACTGTTCATGGAAGCAGGAGCCCCCAAGGGACTTTTGAACGTGATCCACGGGACGAAAGACCAGGTTAACTTCATTTTAGATAACCCAGACATTAAAACAGTTTCCTTTGTAGGATCTGTTCCCGTGGCTCGACACGTTTATGAACGCGGCTCTAAAAACCTAAAACGAGTTCAAGCTTTTGCTGGTGCGAAAAATCACATGATCGTCATGCCTGATGCTAATAAAGACCAAGTGGTCGCCAACATAACAGGTGCCTCCTGTGGAGCCGCCGGACAAAGATGCATGGCCATTAGTGTGGCAGTTCTCGTCGGAGATGCACAAAAATGGGTTCCCGAAATTGAAGCTTCCATTAAAACCATTAAGGTTGGCAACTGGGATGATGAATCCGCTGGCCTTGGACCTTTAGTTTCGCCAGAAGCCAAACAACGCGTAGAACGGTTGATTGGCGAAGGGGTGGACGCAGGAGCCAAACTCCTCCTAGACGGACGCAATCACACGGTAAAAGGATTCGAGAAAGGAAACTTTGTTGGCCCTACTCTCTTTGACAAAGTCACAGAGGAAATGAGCATTTACAAAGAAGAAATTTTTGGACCGGTTCTTTGCTTGGTTCACGCTGACAGCCTAGATGAAGCCATTGCATTGATTAATCGAAACCCTTACGGAAACGGAACTTCCATCTTCACACAAAACGGCTATGCCGCCCGCCATTTTCAACACAACATTGAAGTTGGGCAAGTGGGAGTCAATATTCCTATTCCAGTTCCTCTGCCATTTTTCTCTTTCACAGGATGGAGAGCCTCTTTCTACGGAGATCAACACGCTTACGGAAAACAAGCCGTTCGCTTTTACACCCGCACGAAGACAATTACGACAAGATGGTTTGCTGAAGAAGACAAAGCCTTTAGCCCGAACATGACCATTCAACTAAAATAAAAGGAATTTAAGAATATGGATTTCAATCTCACCGAAGAACAAGCTGCTTATCAAGATGCCGCTCGCACCTTTGCGCGTGCAGAAATGGAACCTCACGCCGAAAAATGGGATCAAGAAAAGATCTTTCCAAAAGACGTCATCAGAAAGGCCGCAGAAATGGGCTTTTGCGGAGTTTATACTCGTGAAGACGTGGGTGGAATGGGTCTTTCTAGATTAGACGCGGCCATCATTTTTGAAGAACTATCTTATGCCTGCACATCCACCACCGCCTACATCACTATTCACAATATGGTGAGCTGGATGATTGATGCCTTTGGACCTGAGCCCCTACGTAAAGAGTGGTGCTCAAGAATGGTCACAGGTGAAATGCTTGGGTCCTACTGTCTAACCGAAGCCAATTCTGGATCGGACGCTGCTTCTCTTAAGACAAAAGCGGTTAAAGAAGGCGATCATTATGTTGTAAATGGCTCCAAGGCCTTTGTTTCCGGTGGCGGTGAAACCGATGTTTTAGTTGTTATGCTCCGCACAGGCGACGACACTCCAAAAGGAATTTCCGCTCTAGTGATTCCGACTTCTTTAGAGGGAATCAGTTACGGTGAGAATGAAAAGAAGATGGGTTGGAACAGCCAACCAACTCGAATCATTAATTTTGATAACGTCAAAGTTCCTTGCAGCAACCTTTTAGGGGAAGAAGGCCAAGGATTTAAAATCGCAATGATGGGACTCGACGGAGGTCGCCTCAACATTGGAACTTGCTCGGTCGGAACAGCTCAATCCGCTCTGGATGCCGCTCAAAAGCACATGTTGGAGCGCAAACAATTCGGAAAACCCCTTGCTGCGTTTCAAGCCTTGCAATTTAAAATTGCCGACATGCAAACCGAACTCATTGCTGCTCGCCAAATGATTCGTTTGGCTGCCTTCAAATACGATAACAAACTCCCTCAAGCCACTGCCTTTTGCGCAATGGCCAAGAGGTTTGCCACGGATCTAGGGTTTCAAATTTGTAATGACGCTGTCCAGATATTTGGAGGCTATGGCTACACCAAAGAATACAAAGTAGAGCGTCACCTTAGAGACCTAAGAGTCCACCAGATTCTAGAAGGAACCAATGAAATCATGCGAGTCATTGTTTCACGCAAGGTGCTTGAAGAAGGCGCTACGGAACAATTTCGCTAAACCCATCTAAAAGGAGTCTATAAAATGAGCCTAAGTGAAACTGATAAAATTAAAGTCGAAATTGAAGGTCATGTTGCAAAGCTGACTCTCAACAATCCCCCCGCCAACACATTTACTGAAGAATCCTTGAGAGAGATTCCTCGTATTCTTAAAAAGCTCGACGCTGACAAAGAGATTTATGCCTTAGTTGTTACTGGAGAAGGCGAAAAGTTTTTCTCTGCTGGCGCTGACCTAAAACTTTTTGCTGATGGCGATAAAGCTCGTGCAAAATTGATGGCCGAAGTTTTTGGAGAAGCTTTTGAAGCCTTGTCGGCATGGCGCGGTGTTAGCATTGCCGCCATCAATGGCTACGCAATGGGCGGAGGTCTAGAGTGCGCATTGGCTTGTGACATCAGAATTGTTGAAGAGCAAGCTCAATTAGCACTTCCTGAGGCCACAGTGGGCTTATTACCCTGCGCCGGTGGGACTCAAAATTTAACCTGGCTTGTAGGAGAAGGTTGGGCAAAACGAATGATTTTATGCGGAGAACGAGTAAAGGCTGATCAAGCCTTGAAAATTGGTCTAGTGGAAGAAGTCTGCCCTCAAGGAGAAGCACTTTCGAAAGCGCTTGAGCTTGCCCATAAAGTTGGAAAGCAAAGTCCTAGCTCAGTCACCGCGTGCAAAAAACTTATCCAAAATGCAAGATCCAACCCCCATGCTGCAGGTCTACCTTTAGAAAGAGATCTTTTTGTAAAACTTTTCGACACCCAAGATCAGAAAGAAGGAGTCAACGCTTTTCTTGAAAAACGCAGCCCTTCTTGGAAAAACCAATGAGCGTCGAGTTTAATTTATACAAGAGCTCCAACGGATCTGAAATTGGAGTTGCAACTTTAAACAATCCTAAAAACCTGAACTCTGTTAGCCTTGAAATGATTAAAAGTTTGAACTCCAAACTATTGGAATGGCAAGAAGACACCTCTATTGCAACCGTCATTATCGACGCCGAAGGCGAAAAAGCTTTTTGCGCTGGTGGAGACATTGTTCGGCTATATGAAGGAATCAAAGATAGAGATGGTTACCCTGAAATATTTTTCGAGAATGAGTATCGACTTGATTATCTAATTCATACATTCAAAAAGCCTGTCGTTATTTGGGGAGACGGAATCGTCATGGGCGGTGGCATGGGAATCATGCAAGGCGGAGATCTTCGAATTGCGACCGAAAGAACCATGATGGCGATGCCCGAAGTGACTATTGGACTTTATCCTGACGTTGGCGCCAGCTACTTCCTCAAGAACTGTCCTGGAAAGACTGGGTTTTACTTGGCTCTGACAGGAGCCCGAGTCAATGGAAGTGAAGCTGTTTGGTTAGACTTTGCAGATCACTTTATTAAAAGCAGCTTTAAAGCCGATTTTTACCAAGCCATGCAAAAGCTAAACTATGCCAATGACTTCGAAAAAGACAAAGGACTACTTGTTGAGCTCGCGCAAACTTTTTCAGAGCGGTCGTCTGACGCCCGCCTTGAGAACAACCTCAAGAGAGAACAGGACTTCATAGACGAAATTGCCTCCTGCCTCAGTCCTCAAGAATTTGAAGCGAAATCCAAGTCTTTTGAAGCACTCAGCCCTTGGGCTGCAAGAGGAATTAAAACCTTTTCAAAAGGCTCCCCCACATCTGTAGGAATTATTTTTGAACAGTTTCAAAGAGCAAAAAAACTTTCTCTAAAGGAAGCCTTTCAAATGGAATGGATCATTTCCGTTCAATGTTGTCGGCACCCCGACTTTAAAGAAGGAGTGCGGGCACTCTTGATTGACAAAGATAATCAGGCAAAATGGACCCCCTCCTACATTGGCGATCTTCAAAGTGAGTGGATAGCAGGGCACTTTGTCCTACCCGAAGGTTTCGATTTAAACCCCTTAGAGGACTTGTAAGTAAAGGAATGAAACTATGAAAAAAATTGCATTTTTAGGCGTGGGCAACATGGGAAATCCGATGGCCCAAAATCTTCACAAGGCAGGTTTTGATTTAACTGTGTTTGACGTGAGCACCAAAGCGCTCGAAGTTGCCACGGCCGCTGGACTTAAAGCAGCAAAGTCGGCCTCTGAAGCAACCAACGGTGTGGATGCCATCGTTTCTATGTTACCAGCCAGTCGCTTCGTTGAAGATCTGTATCTGTCTGAAGGTGGTTTACTAGACGTCACTCCAAAAAACACCTTACTAATCGATTGCTCTACCATCGCCCCCAAATCAGCCCAAAACGTTATCGAAAAGGCTTTGGCGAAAGGCTTTGAAATGATAGACGCTCCCGTTTCCGGTGGCACTGCTGGCGCGGCAGCTGGAACCTTGACCTTCATGGTTGGCGGAGAAGAAAGCACCCTTGAAAAGGCTCGCCCTCTTTTAGAAAAGATGGGGAAAAATATTTTTCATGCAGGAAAGGCAGGCGCTGGCCAAGTCGCCAAAGTTTGCAACAATATGTTGCTCGCTATTCACATGATTGGAAGTTGCGAGGCTTTAGAACTGGGCAGTCAAAACGGCATGGACCCTAAAGTTCTTTCGGAAATACTCATGCAAAGTAGCGGTAGAAATTGGTCACTCGAAGTCTACAACCCCTGGCCCGGTGTTCAAGAAAACGTTCCTTCTTCAAAAGAATATCAAGGCGGATTTGCCGTTGATTTGATGGCTAAAGACCTAGGCCTAGCGATGGAAGCCGGATTAGAAAAGAACGTCTCCACCCCCTTGGGTGCTACAGCTCGCAACCTCTACAGAATTCATTCTCAGAATGGAAATGGCCGACTCGATTTTTCTAGTGTCTTAAAGATGCTTCAAGAAAGTTCAAGATGAGCCGCCCTAAAGCACTCACGAGCAACGAAATTGTAGAACAAATTTCAAAACTCTCTTCGTGGGAATTGAAGGACACGAAACTTCATCGCGAATATGTTTTTAAAAACTTTATTGAGGCCTTTTCTTTTATGTCAGCCGCAGCCCTGAAGGCCGAAAAACTGGACCATCATCCAGAATGGTTCAACGTCTACAATAAGGTGCAAATAGACCTTATCACGCACGATGTTGAAGACCGCGATTCGCCAGCCCTTAGCTGTCTAGATTTTGAACTTGCTCGCTTTATGGAAGAAAGATTCACAGAAGGAACGCAGCGTTAAGAATTAGAAAAATTAAGCACTTAACGCATGGCCCATACTTAGACTAGCCCTATAGTCTAATTCTATCTTCGACGAACCGAAGAGTGTATTAGATCATGGATGAATCAACAGAGAAAAAGTCAGCTAGCAACTCTTGGTCTTCA
Organism: bacterium; assembly: GCA_009991595.1. Classification (GTDB taxonomy): domain Bacteria; phylum Bdellovibrionota; class UBA2428; order UBA2428; family UBA2428; genus JAACVK01. The sequence goes on from JAACVK010000035.1 coordinate 23,358, forward strand.
CGCTACATGTCCTTTTTGCGTAGGAACCAAAAGCTTCTCCACGTCCTGCTAGTTCTTCTTTGTGGAGCCTCTATTTTTTTTGTTTCGAAACTCAATTTAAAAACTGATTTCGCTACCTTACTGCCAGATTCTCTAGACAGCGTAGTCAACGCAAAGAAACTCTCCAATCGCCTTGGTGGCAGCGGTTTGCTCATTGTTGGAATTGTTGGCCCAAACTACGAATCCAATAGAACCTTCGCAGAAGCACTCGCCCCGAAACTCGACTCTCTTGTTGGCAAAGAACTAAATTATTTCGAATATCGTTATGACGAAATTCGAAACTACCTTTTTCGCTACGGTCTTCATTATCTTTCCGTCGCTCAACTCGAGGACTTCAAAACACGCTTATCTAAAGAGCTACTCAACAAGAAAGATGATGCGTTTTCATCGTTCTTAGGTTTTGAGGAGGAGGAAGAAGAAGACTCTTCGAAAGAGGACAGCTCCCTATCTCAAGAATGGATTGCTGAAGCTCTAGACCCTAGCCTAAAGAAATTCATTGATTACCGCGACGCATATCTGAGTGCAGAAAATGGCCAAGTTTTGGTTTTCGCTCTACGCCCCAACGGCTCTAGTCTCGGGGTTAAAGAGGGCAAAAAGCTCATTGATAAAGTTCAATCTTTCATCGATGAGCTAAAGCCTGAAGGCTTCCACCCAGACATGCAGGTGGCCTTTTCTGGTAACGTAAAGCAATCCCTCGAAGAATATGAAACGATAAAAAAAGACATCTTAGGAACAGCCCTCTTATTAGTTGTTTTAGTCCTCAGTCTACTCATGCTTTTTTTCTGGTCATTCAGAGTTGTCTTTCTTTTAGTTGCCCATTTATTGATGGCGGTTCTAGTGACCTTTGCGATCACCCAGATCCATATCGGCTATCTCAACTCCCAAACCGCCTTTCTTGGTTCACTCGTAGTAGGAACCGGAATCAACTACGGCATCATTCTTATATCTAGATTTCTTGAATTGTTCCGCCAGGGCATTTCGGCCTTAGAAGCCATTGAACAAGCCCTGAGCTCCACAACTGCTGCGACCATCATCGCCTCTAGCACGACCGCCATTAGTTTTATCAGCCTACTTTATAACGAGAACAAGGGATTAAGTCAGTTTGCCTTCATTGGCGGCACGGGTGTTGCCCTCTGCTGGATTATGGCTTTCACCTTCCTCCCTCTTTGGATACACAACATTTATTCAAGGTCCACCACTCTGCAAGAACGAAGACACCCCTTTTCGGTATTGGCCGCAAAATTAGGTGGCTTAATGGGAAGAGGAATCATTAAATACTCCTACATCGTCAGCGGTGTTTTCCTAATTCTCACCATAGGTGCCTTAGTCGGAGTTCGTAGTATTTACAAAAGCCCTATTGAGTATGATTTTGATAAAGTTCGAAATAAAAAATCGGTTTCTCAAGAAGTTTTAGATTTAAGAAAGCGCATCAACTCTGTTTTTAGCGTCAACCTTAATCCAGCCGTTATGATTGTAGACACACAGAAACAAGCCCGAGAGCTTTGCCCAGCTTTTTATGACTTAAAAAGCTCAATTCCCGAAGAAGACAACATCCTTGATTCCTGTCAAAGCCTATACAATTACTATCCCAAGACCTGGCCTCAGCAAGAAGCTAAGCTGCGCGCCTCTTTGTTAAAAGATATAAAAAGGATCAGTTCATCGGGTCTTATTAAATACTCTAAACACTCTGAGCTAGCCCGAGGTATTTCGGAAAACCTCAGCATGAGTCCCCCAAAAACTTCTCAAATACCAGAGCAATTGGTTAGACGCTTTAAGGAACTCGATGGACGAGTGGGCCTCTTCGCATACATCAATCCAGATAGCTCCAAACCCATCAACGATGGGCGAAATCTATTAAAATTCACAAAGAGCATGACTGACATGCCTTTAAAAGATTCCGGCACCACGGTTACAGCTGCAGGCAACTCTTTTATCTTTGCAGACCTACTGGCTGGAATTCAACGTGACGGACCAAGAGTCGCTCTCATTGCGTTTGTAGGTGTTTTACTTGTGACCTTTCTTTTATGCGGCGGCCTATCAAACAGTCTCTTTATAGGAGCTTGCTTGTGCTCAGGCGTCCTCTGGATGCTTGGCTTACAAGGAGCCTTTGGAATGAAGTATAATTTCTTTAACTTCATAGCCTTGCCTTTAACTTTCGGATTGGGAGTGGATTATCCCATAAACGTTTTTGTCCGCTGTAAGCAAGAGGGCTTTAAAAACATCAGCAAAGTCATTCGTGGTTCGGGAAGCGCCGTTATCCTATGCTCACTCACGACCATCATTGGATACTACACGCTCCTAGGAGCCGCCAGCCAGGCCCTCGCGAGTTTTGCCCAACTAGCACTCTTTGGCGAGATAAGTTGCCTTGTCGTCGCCGTTGTTGGTGTTCCATGGGCGCTCAAAGTATTTCGCGGTCACTTTAAAGACTAAAGGGACTTACAATAGTTCTTGGTCCAAGATTTAATCTGACTCACCTTGGAAGTAGTCCGAAGCACAGACCAATAACGTGCCGCACCTCTCCAAGAACCAGAAACCTTGCCTGCGATTCGTCCATCCCTATTCACCCAACGGTCAACAATTCGAACCCCACAGCTTAGGTTTTTAAAGGGATCGTGCAACTGCTGTTCACTCTGAAACCCACAACCGTAGGCATTTCCACTCTCAATGGATATCTGCAACAATCCACGGCTCACCACAAATCTGCCACGACTATCTTTAAAGTTCTCTCTATAAGAAGTGTTAGGATTGTGACCACTCTCAAGCTCTGACATTGCCGAAATCAGGTAAGTGTAGAACTTTCTCACCTTCAAATCACTCAACGACGAAAACTCTGGACAGAATTCTCGAACGTCACCAGGAATACCATTCTCTAAGCCACCTGCTAAACGACGGAGTTCATCTTGGGTATGCCGAGTCCAACTCGTTCCTTCACTACGTCGGCCCTCCCAACGAGCTCCAACACCCTCGGGACTGGGCGAAGGAGAACTCCCACCCATGGCGAAACTTAAACCCGACAGCAAAGATATGTTCAGTAAAAGTAATTTCTTTGTCATACATAGTGTTCGGATTTTGACGGTCCAAACATTAGAAATTTAAGACAATTTATGAGACAAAGACCTCTATCGGGCGGACTCCAAAGAACAAAAGTAACTCTTGTCTTTTCAGAGCGAGAGCTACTTTTGTTATCTAACTTTTTATATAACGAATCCGTTACAAATCTTCAAAACGATCATCGTCCGAAGACGGAACGACCTGATCGTCTAATCCAACCACTTTTGCGGTAAAAGAAGACTTGTTAGCTGAGGACACACCTTCAACCTTACTATCAGATTTTGCATTCTTGGAACTAGACTTCGTTGAAGGCAATTCCTTACGATGTTTGGACAACTGGTGAAGGTTTCCGTATTCCGGCTCAGCTTCGACCTTATAACCCTGTATATTTCTCTTTCCTTCAACAACGGCAACAACCGCCTTAACGACTTCATTAAGACTTTCAACTTCTTTACTTAAGTCCTGAGACATAACGGAGGCATCTTGCGCAATGACAGTGTTCTGCTGAGTCACCTGATCCAATTGCCCCATAGCCGTGTTTACCTCACGAACTCCGGAGGATTGCTCTGCAGACGCAGTCGCAATTTCTTGAACTTTGTCGTTCACCAAAGCCACCTGACTCAATATTTGATCAAGAGCCATCCCGCATTCTTTGGCGACCTTTTCTCCAGATTCAATACTCTTTTTGCTATCAGAAGACAAAACGTCTAACTTCGTCTTCGTTTCAGACATAATCTTTTGCACATGATTAGTGCTCGATTCCAGCATCGAAGAAATCTCGTCAGCAGCCTTTCCAGACATCGATGCCAAGTTACCGACTTCCTCTGCAACGACCGCAAAACCCTTTCCGTGCTCTCCGGCTCGTGCTGCTTCCACAGAAGCGTTAAAGGAAAGAAGTTTGGTCTGAAAAACAATGTCATTAATGACCTTCGTTTTATCTGCGATTTGATTAATGATGGTCACAATCTCTTCCATCTTCTTGTTGTTCTCGTTTAAATGATGGTTAACTTCATCCTGCTTGCTAGAAATTTGACCGATACTGGCAATCATCTCTCCAACTTTCTTTTTCCCATCACGAGCGGCCTCATCACTAGATTTAGAGATGGAAGCAGCATTACTGGCGCTATCGGAGTTTCGTTCAACCATGGCCGAAATCTCGTCAATGGAAGCAGCCGTCTCTTGAAGACTACTCGCCTGCTCATTCCCGGCTTCTGAAAGCTTAACACTCTCACCCTGCAAACTATGAGCCATTGTAGCTAAAGCTTTTGCCCCTGATGCGAGCTTTTTGCTCACTTCAGAAATCTCGCCACCTAAACTTCTTGCAAAGAAAAATCCATACAAGAAAGTCGCCAAGGCAGATAAGCCCACTATAATAAACATAGCCATATCTAATGAAGCTATATGACGAAATGTCTCTTCTTCAGACTCTTCAACTATCAAGGCCCATCGATGCCCTAAAACTTCTAGAGGCTGATAGGACGCAAAGACTTCAGTTCCAAGATAGTTATGGCCATTGACAAAGCCGCTCTTTCCTTCAAGAGCCGCAGCAATCATAGGACTCGTCACCTTTCCTTCGGCGCCTGCCCTGAAGGAAGAAACAACGGAGAATTTCTCTTTAGCGTTGAGACTATCCGAACGCATCCACCCATCACTACCCACCAAATAGCTCTCACCACTCTCACCCAAGCCAACACGGTCTCCCATAATTGCATTCAAGCGATCAATGGGCATCTGGAATATAGCCACGCCGATTTTTTTGTTTCCATCCCAAACAGGAGAAGCAATAAAAGATGCCGGGGCCTCATAAGAAGGCGTGTATTGTTTGAAATCTACTAAAACAACTTCATTTTTGTTGTCTATGTTCTTTGCTTTCTTGAAGGCTTCGGCGAAGTTTGTGTCTGCATAACTGCCGCTAAGAAGGCTTGTGGCATAGTCGAGCTCTTTAAACACAGAGTAGATGATATTTCCCGTTTCAATATCAACTAAGAAAACGTCATAGTAGCCAAACTTTTTCAAGAACTCTTGAATGGATGGATGATACTTTTCATGATTCGCAGAATAATTGGACTTGTCATCGGCTCTATTCAACAAATCCTTCGAACCTAAAGCATTTTCATTATTGGAAATATAGTAATACTGAAGAGCCACTTCCGCATCACTAAGACCCTTAACCAAGGAAATCACATCAATGTCTGAACCATTTTGACTTTTGTATTCTTTGCCAAACTCATTCCTGTAATAACCAAGAACACTTTGGCGCATTTGCGCTAGGTCGGATTTCTTAAGATCGTTTTCTTCAATAACATTCTTAAAGTCTTCACGAAACGCTTTTGTCGCATCCACAACGCTAACTTCGTGACTAAAAATTAAAATTTGATCTTCGATTCCCTTAAAATAACGGAGGATTTGACCGGATCGAAGACGGGTTTGAGCCTCAAAGTTTTGAGAGACCGATTCCTTCAAACTATCCGCTGCATGTTGACGAGCGTATATAGCCACAGCAAGCATCGGTATTAATCCCGCCAACAAAAATGAAGTCAAGATACGTGTTCTAAGTGCGAAGTTTTTCATCAATCACAAATCTCCCAATCCCTACTGTTATCGGATGGTTGCGTGACAAAATTGACGCTCGGCTTGTTAAACCTCTGTTAAGAAAAAAGGCTAAGAGAAATCAATCCCTTAGCCTTTAATGATTTTTTTATCTGCCTAGTATTTAAGCTTTTCGAGCAGCGTAATACTCGGCCAGTAGACCGGTTTCAAAAGCGAAAGGAATCGCGTCTGCGTGAGGCGCTTCTTTGAAGATACCCACTTGAGTGTCTTTTTCTTTTCCAGCTTCTTTACTTAAGAAATCAGGTAACTCAAGTCGTGGCGACTTTTGAGCCTGCATATAGTTTACGTGCTTGTAATCTTTAAGAGCAATACGATCTCCAGCCTTAAGAACCTGAGAGCGGATAGTTGCCTTCTTGCCATTCACAGTCACTTGACCGTGACCGATCATTTGACGAGCAGATTTAACACTTGGAGCAAACCCAAGACGGAAAACAACGTTGTCCAACCGAGACTCTAAACGACCGATTAAATTATCAACCCAGTCAGTTACGCGACCTTTTTTAGCATCGCGAACAAAACGACGAAGTTGCTCTTCTCTAATACCGTAGTGAAAAATAATCTTCTGTTTCTCTTCTAGGCGAAGAGCAAACTCAGAAAGCTTTCTTCTTTGGTGTCCGTGCTCTCCTGGCGGATAGGGTTTTCTATCCAGTGCACCGGACTTCCCTAAACCTGGAAGCTCGGTTCCAAGGCGACGTTGTCTTTTAAATCGTGGCTGAGCGCTGACTTTATGTAATGCCATAGACAGAACTTCCTAACCCCGGGATATCCTTGAGACAAGCCCTAATTGAGGATTTCCTTGATCAAAACAGTAAAAATGCACCCTAAGCAAAGTTAAATAGGCCGGCGGGGGTAAAATGGGCCTTAATCCTTCCGGGAAGCTTAGTTCCTAGGAAGATATTGTTTTTTGAGAGACTTTCCAGCTCAGCAAGCTCGATCGGGGCCTCAGGAGCCCCAACATCCCACAAAGCTGCCCGAAGAGGCTGCCCAGGAGCAATTTGACCCCAACCACTAGAATCCAAGCCCATCTGCCGCGCTGGAGCCAAAGAAAACAATTCGACCAAATGCTCAGGACTGCGAATAAACCCCTGCTTCATCATTTCCAAAAGGGTTCTGAAGCTGCTCTCTAAACCGGTCGTGCCAAAAGGAGCTAAAGCAAAACCTTTGGATTTTCCATAATCCTCATGAGGAGCGTGATCTGTGGCAACAAAATCAAAAACCCCTCGCTTCACAGCATTCCTTAAAAACTCGCGGTCCTCAGACAAAAACAACGGTGGGTTCATTTTAAAATTGGTGTTGTCCAAGGGAATGTCTTCATTACAAAAGTATAAATGATGGGGACTCACTTCGGCGGTTACCTGTAAACCATCATTCTTTGCTTGCTCAATCAACTCGACCGAACGCTTCGTAGTCACATGCAATACGTGATAGCGAGCCTTGGGAAGTTTTTTGAGTAAGTTTAAATCTCGCTCGACACACTTAGACTCTGCGTCTCGAGGATATTCCGCTATCCCCAATTTCGTTTGAGTTGGCCCCTTGCAAAGAGCACCACCGTGACCAGGCCATTCGGCATGTTGAAGAACAATCAGCCCTGTTTCGATGGAGGCACGATAAGCGTCCAACATGAGCTCATCATTGACGACCGGCAAACCATCATCGGTCAATGCAGCCGCCCCCTCGTTGGCCAGGGCCTTAAAGTCAACAGCTTTCAAGCCCTTTAACCCCATACTCACGGCCGCACTTTGAAGAATTTTTACACCGAACTGTTCTTCACAAGGGGCATATTCAAAAAGACATCTTCTCAAGACAGGAACACAATCAACCACAGGAAAAGTATTGGGCATAGCCAGTAGAGCTGCATAACCGCCTCTTAGGGCAGAACGAGAGGCAGTTGCTGGAGTTTCTTTATGATATTGGCCTGGGGTTCGAATGTGGACCTGAAGATCTACTCCCGAAGGCACCAAAGCCCCCTTGTTCCCTTCAAAAACAGCTTTCGGAAGAGCAGAGCTCCCTGTTGGAACAATCTTATCAACCACACCCGAGGCCACAAAAACATCGACCGAAGAGGACACACCCCTTGCATTCCAAACATCAACACCCTTGATGGCAAAATCAGGAGGCAACATTAGTTTGGCCACCGAAACTTTTCTCGAACAACCCCAAAGCTACCCGACATGTAAATCTCGGAACAATCATCGTTGACCCTCACTCCAGAAATTTCATGAGCACCGTTCATAGCCTCGCCGGTTCCGTAGGCCCTCAACGAATAAGACAGCGGGATCAGACCATCAATCTTTTCCGTATCAAACAAGAACACTCGAAGCACTCCGTTGCTCAAATTTTCAAACAATAATCCCCTACCATTTTGACAGAGCTTAAAGTCGACCACTTCAGAATCGGGCATCCACTTATAAGTGTGCACCACGCTTTTTTGAGCAAAGCGGCCATTTCCCCATACTAAGAAATAAAGCATGGAAGGGCTTTGGGTCCAAGCCGCTAAATCCATAGAGCGCTTCGCAAAGCGAACTCCTGAAAGAGGATGTAAAAACCTATGCTGCCACAAGTTTCCAGATTTAGCTGGAGAAACGAAACTCAAGATCTGCTGCCCTACAAAATCGTATCGCCCTCCGGAATGCTTCTGACTCCAATCAACAGAAGAACTAAAATAGTCTTCATTAAGTTTTTCAAGTTTTTCAACTTTCTTTGAGCTCTGAACCCACCGATCGCCGTCAAAGCTAGATTTGATTAACTCGGTTCCGTCTAAATTCAAATATTCGACGGACTGCGGCGAAAGCAGTCGAAAAGCCCCATGCAAAATAGGCTCTTCAGAAATTCGAACAGAATCAATCGGATCTTTTCGTTCTAATTTTGGATAGGCGCGGGTCAGAATCTCCAAATTCGACCAATCTATGTTTGAAATCCGAGGTGGCATAGCTAATGCAACGGCTAAACTCGATGAACTTACGCCAAATTTTTTTAACCAAGTTCCTAGTGATTTTAATTTTATGGCTCTCACAATCAATTCTTATTTCTAACGTGGAGCGAAGAAAAAGTCTTCCACCTAAGGCGTCTAGAATGCTATTTATTTTAGGGTGCGTCGATGGAGACACCTGCACTGGACGAAGTCGACGTGGAATTCACTACACCTTACGACTTGAGGGGATAGATGCTACTGAAACTTCTCACAATGGATGTCCTGCTCAAGTTTTTTCCAATGAAGCAAAGAAACGGGTTAATGCGCTCGTTAAAGAAAAATGGCTAAAGGTAAACTTTTTTGGAGGAGACCCCTATGGTCGCTACATTGCACAAATTGAAAGCAAAGAAGATCGGTTAAACGTCAACAAACTTTTGATAGAGGAAGGTTATGTCTATGCCTATCGGAGACCCAAAAAGAATAGGCCTGAGCTAGATTGGGCAGAGAGGGCCGAACTTAGTGCCCAAAAAAACAAAAAGGGCTTGTGGGCACTCAAAAAGCCACCACAAACCCCGGGTCAATTTCGAAAATTGAACCTTAACTGTCGTCTTCAGAATTAACGTCGCGAGCCATAACGGTTTTACGACCTTGAGCTTTAGCGCTTTGAATAGCACCTTCAAGGATCTTTTCAATCGTAGATGACAAAGCAGTGATGGTTTCTCCTGATGTGTTACAATCTCCTTTTTCTTTGATGTAATTTTTTACTTTACTAGCGACTACAAGAACTTCTGACATAATTAAGTTTCCTCCAAATAAATTTTTTGTTTAGCAAGGATACATAGGCCTCTTTGCATTTGCAAGAAACTCAAACCTTACCTTGACACCAAATGTCTTGTCCTCCGATATTTCAAATAATGAAGCTGCTGTCACCTCAAAATTTGATTCCTTTTCTACTAACCGCTCTCACGTTTTCAAATTGCTCAACTTATAAAATTAGCAAAAGCGTTGTAAACAATGATTATTATAACGCTTTTAAGCTAATTCCAGAGGCCTCTCGAATGGGATTCAACTCCACTCCTGATTCTTTTCTAGAATGGTCTTTAAAAAAGACTTTGCAAGAAGCCGAAAAAGCATTTAAGGATCGCCCCGTTTTAAGCAAACTTCCCAAACTTCGTTTGCACGGAATGCTCACTCCTTACAACTTTAAAATTAGAGACAACTACCCCATCGTATTTACGAGAACCGAGAACTCTTTTGATGGAAACCCTGTTTGGGACATCATTTCGGCAGAGGTTTCGGCTCTCATGGCTGCAAAATACTTTCGTTTTGATTCTTACAAAAGAGGAAGCTGTTTAAGGGCTTATCAAAGCCAAATGAACGGCCTGATGAAGAAGCATCAGCTTCCAAATCTTATTATTCCTTCTGATTTAGGAGGGGAAGCACTTTCAGAAGATCAAAAGAGCAGCACTCCCGAAATTGACCCAGAACTTTTTGCCACGATAAAAAAGGCCTTTTCAAGGGACATCGTCCGCCGACAATCACTACCGAATCCGGCTCATCCGGAAGGAGAGAAAATTAAACTTCTTCGGCTTGATGACGAGAGCCTTTGGAGACTTGCTCCTCTACCTTATCTGGAAAGTTGCTCAGATTTTAGGAAGACCTTAAATCTTTACTCCTCTAAAACTAAAATACATTGTATTAAAAACACCCTTGGCAAAAACTTCCTTTTAGAAGAGGTAAACACGAGCGACCGATACTTTACCTTAAAAGACTTTGTCGACTCGAGCCAGCTAGAGCCCATTGTTAACTCTATGTGCAACCAAATTGCCTTTAGACACTCTCTTCAGCTGAGCCAAGAGGATCGGCAAAAGCTTTTTCTTTTAATAACGAAGAACCCAGGCTTACCTGGTTGGTATATGAATTTCGTAGACAAGCATAGTGATGAGATATTGGACGCTTACCGAGCCTCACTCTTGCTTTGAGGGGACCTATCCTTCACCTACCCTCCGTGTCATTTGTTTCAAGCTTCCACAGTGACTCAAGCAAAACCTAATCCTATATTCCTTTTTTGTCCTTAAAAAATGAAATGGAGAATTATGATTAAACTTAAAAATATTTATCTACTATTGGCTCTAACTCTAACCGTAAGCTTGTCCGCTCAAGCGCAAGACCTCACTCACCAAATCAACGCATCTGGCACATCTGGTGAATGGGATTTTGGTGTAGGTGACGGTGATGACGCTGTTTTAGGCCTCACTGCTGACTACCGTCTTGGTTTAGATGACATGTTCCAAATTGGCGCACTTGTAGGCTATGCTCACACTGATGCAGCTACAGCTTTCGCTATCGGACCAGGTGTTATCATTAACTTTATGGACGACATCAAAAACTCTGCTTTCGTTGGTGCTTACTATGTTTGGAGTCGTTTAAAGGTTGATGGCTTTTCAGCTGTTACCACGAACCAAGCTAGAATCACTGCAGGTAAGCGTTTTGAAATCGTGAGCAACGTTAGCTACGAACCCTACATCGAATACACTTATGGATTTGGCGATGAGTTCGAAGGCGATCGAAATGACTTGAGCGTAACTTTCTTGTCATTCACTGCAACTTTCTAAGAAGCAGTAATCTAAAACTAAAAAAGCTTTCTTGCTCTTGGTGAGCAAGAAAGCTTTTTTTTATTTCAACTAACGAGTTTCGTTACATGCTTGCGCGGCGTGAACCACGAAAGTCCCGTAGACGACGCTCTCGCTTTTCTTGAACACTGACTGAAAATCGAGCCCAAGGCACAGCCCAAAGGCGTTCAAAGCCAATGCACTCCTCGGTCTCTTCACAGTAGCCATAGGTTCCACAACGAACTTTATACAAAGCTCTTTCAACAAAATTTAAACGAGCTTTTAACATGTCTATTTCTTGCAAGATTGCGTTGGAGCTTCTTTGCTTTTCTGCAACTTCCGCATCATCGCCTTTGATCAGGCTTTCACATTCGTTGGATCGATCAACCGCGTGTTTCATCTTGAAGGCAATGGCCTCCAAAACGCTTTCCTTTAACTCTAAAAGCTTCCCTTTTAATTGTTCCTTTTGCTTTTTGCTAAGAGTGGCTGAATCACTAGATGAACTGTTCTTTCCTCTTTTCATAAATTTCCTCCCGAAATTTCCCCTACGAACGGATCTATTACATTTAAAATACTTTGCAAATACAAATATTTATCGCGACGCTTCCTTTCGGAGATATCCACAATTATCTTAACTTCACTTAACAGGGTGAAAAACTATTGTGCATAAACTTGTAAGAACAGCCGTTTTCATCGAGACTCTTACACAACCTTACATGAAAGCGCATCTCTCTCTTAACGCACTACCTGAATCACGCAGTGACGAAAGCGCTATGCGCTTTTGGTGGAAGCACATCAAAAAGCACAAAGGAATCTATCTGATTGGTGCACTGGGAGTTATCGGAACCAACGCCGCAGAAGTCAGCATCCCCATCTACTTTAGAGAAATCATCGATCGATTAGATCAGGCCGTTGCAACTCCGCAAAAGACACTTTTTATATTGCTGGCCATACTACTAATCCAATTCCTCTCCCGCTTTGTATGGAGACGATTCATGGCCCAACAAACGCATGTGGTATCCGCAGCTATGAAAGCCCAACTTTGGAGCAAAGCTCGTTTCTTTAAACGTTCTCGACTTGAAAGCGATTTAAACCCTGGTGAATTAATGAACGTGGCAGCCGGAGATGTAGGAAGCGCTCGCTACATTTATGGCTTCACTCTGGTGATGATCATTGATTTCATTTTCCTCTTAACATTCTGTATCTCAGCCATGCTTTATGTAAGCCCCCTCATGACCGCTGTCACAATGGCCCTGCTTCCTGTCTTACCTTTTATTCTCAACAAGATTGCCAAGAAGGAACAAAAAGCACATAGCGAAGCTCAAGCTCAACTCTCTTCTCTTTCAGAGAAAGTCGCCCAAGCCACCTCAACCGTGCGACTACAACGCGTCAGTCAAAGTCAGGGCTACTGGATAGACTTACTCACCGAATCCGCTCGCCGGTATCAGGAGAAGCGCTGGACGGTTGTTAAAATTGATTTGAGCTTTTTTCCGGCAATTAGCATTCTCCCTCTTATATCTTATTCAGTGCTCATTTCTCTCGGACTTCATCTAGTCTTCAAGGGCGTGCTGAGCATCGGAGACTTTGTTGCCTTCCAAAGCTTCCTCTTCATCATACAAGAACCCTTGATCGAAATTGGTTATGTCGTTTCCGAATGGCAAAGAGCTATGGCGAGTCTCAAACGCTACAAACGCACAATCGAAGAAGAGCCCTCTAGTATTTTTTCAGCCAGCGCCAAGATTCACCAAAGCGTAGCCCCCACTAAACTCTTTCAAGCAAAAGATTTGGCTTTCACCTACCCAAAAGCCCAGAATACAGTGTTCTCCCACATAAACTTTGAACTTCAACCTGGCGACGGATTAGGAGTTACAGGCCCAATTGGCTCTGGAAAATCGACTTTGATTGAGATTCTCGCGGGCTTCCAAAGAGGATACCAAGGGTCGCTAAAGTTATATGACACTGAAATAAAAGAAGCCTCTCACCTTCACTTGAGAAAACACATGGCGATCGTTCCACAAAAGCCCTTCCTCTTTGCCGACACATTGAGAAAAAATCTTTGCATTGACCAAGTGCTCGACGACGAACGGGCTTATGAACTCTTAAATCTCGTAGAGCTTATGGAAGATGTGAAGAACTTCCCAAAGGGTCTCGACACCCCTCTTGGAGAATGGGGCGTTAACTTGTCTGGGGGGCAAAAACAAAGGCTGACTTTGGCTCGAGCCCTAGCCACTCGCGCTGACATTTTCCTTCTGGACGATTGCCTGAGTGCCGTTGACACAAGCACTGAAGAAAAAATATTAAAAAACATCGAAAACACCTTAGGACAAGCAAGCTTTGTTTGGATTGCTCATAGAGAATCAACCCTTCAACTTTGCAACAAGAGTTTGGAGCTAAAGCATGTCTAACTATATTACTAAGGACAAGACCAAAACCGGACAAAGTGATTTTCAATCTTTAAAAACACTCTTTGGCCTCGCTGAGGGCCACCGGCCGAAAATTCTCTTTGCCTTATTCCTCATGGTAATTTCCTATACGGCTGCCGTTACTTCGGCAGTGACCATAGGAAAGCTCATAGAAGAAGGTATACGCGCTAACAACAAAACAGCAGCCATTCAGTTTGGTCTAATGACCTTGGGCCTTGAACTCATTTTCATCTTCTTTCATTATTTCGGCCGACGAATGCTGTCGTATACAAGCTTAAAGGTCATTTTCAGCGTGCGCGAACAGCTCTTTAACAAACTAAAGACTTTGCCAATGTCCTATTTCGACACCCAACCCCTGGGCCGAACGGTTACGCGCTTAACTCATGACGTTGAGAATATAGAGAATTTCTTCAGCGGAAGCATGCCTCGCCTTGTGGGCGCATTTCTTTCTTTGATCATCGTATCGATAGCAATGCTGATTACCAATGCATACTTGGGCTCCATTCTCTTTTTAAGCGTCCTGCCTGGAGTGCTCATCACCTTGGTATTTCGAAAACCCATCAGGAAATATCAACAAGAATTTTCCAAGGGCAACAGCGCAGTCAACGCTCGACTCAACGAACTACTCAATGGGTTGAGTGTCATAAGAGCTTTTGGCCTAGAGTCTTGGTCCAGAAAGCACTTTAACGTGGAAGCTAGTAAATTTTTAGAATCAGCTCTGGCTGTGAATCGAATAAACTCTTGGGCGCGACCCACAGTGAGCTTACTAGCCGTTATGCCTATATTTGTTCTTGTGCTAGTCGGCGTCCCAATGGTCACAGCCGGCGTTCTTACACTTGGGCTTTTAGTGACCTTTTTGAGATACTGTGAACGATTCTACCGTCCCGTTTTTGTGATCTCCCAAGAAATTCACCAATTGCAGAATGCCTTTGCCTACTTAGATAGGGTCCTAGTTCTACTTTTCGAAAAGGAAGAAGGGTCGCTAATCGTTGAAGGCAGCGTAGAGTTAGAAAGAGCTCCAATGGGAATTGCCTTTAAAGAATGCTGGATGAAATACAATGAATCAGCAGAATGGATACTCAAAGGCCTCAATCTAAACATTCACCCTGGAGAGACACTGGGCCTCATTGGACGCACTGGAAGCGGTAAGACCACAGCTGTTTCACTTATCTCGAGGTTATATGAATTCCAAAAAGGAAGCATAGAAATCAACGGTCACTCTATTTCAACTCTTAAGAGGGATTCTCTTCGATCCAACATCGGCTTTATTTCTCAAGACGTTGTAATCTTTGAAGGCAGTCTCAAGGATAATTTAAGTCTGGGAAAAACTCACGACCAGGACACCCTTCTTGAAGCTTGCGAGCAAAGCGGACTCATAGAGATCATGAGGAGGGGAAACCTAGGTTTAGAAAGCAAGATACTAGATAAGGGCGCTAACCTTAGCGTTGGCGAAAGACAACTCTTGGCTTTAACAAGAATCTTTCTCGACAAACCAGACTTAGTTATTCTCGATGAAGCCACAGCTAACATTGATCAAATAGTTGAAGAAAAAATTCAACGCGCCCTCAAAATTCATATGAAAAAAACCACTTGCTTAATCATTGCTCATCGCCTTAACACCCTGGACCTCTGCGATCGCGTTGCCGTTCTCAAGGATGGAAAACTAGACTCCTACAAACACCCCTCTGAACTTGGACTCTTCAGAGCCGTAATCACGACAGACAACTCCAAGAGCACTCCGTCATGAAGCAAAAGCTCTACATAACGCCTGAAACCTACGCAAAGCTTCGAGACGAGCTTAGTTTTCTATTAAAGACGGAACGTTCTAAAATTGTAAAGGCCGTTACAGATGCCGCCGCCATGGGCGACCGTTCAGAGAATGCTGAATACATTTATGGGAAAAGAAGACTTAGAGAAATAGATCGCCGGGTCCGCTTTCTCCAAAAACGTCTTTCTACCGCAGAGATTGTAGACTCCAGCACTTTAGACACTTCAAAAATTGCTTTTGGCTTAAGCACTAAGCTTCGCGACTCCGAAGGTCAGCACTATCAATACCGAATTGTTGGACCTGACGATGTGGACCCGACCAAAGGCTACATCACCTATAATTCTCCCATCGGAAAGTCACTCCTAGGTAAATCCATTGGAGATGAGCTTACGGTTCAACGGCCCAAGGGAAGTATAGAACTCGAGGTCCTCGAAATTTTTCTCGAGACAGAAGAACCGTCCTCTGACGACCTCAAATAGAATTTTACACTTTCTATCACTTCACAAAAACTTAATTTTCGCACATAAGCTTCAAGAGTTTTAGCAACTTCTCATTGGCTACAAACTTTTGCTTTCTAAATATTAATAAAAGTCTTCAAGTTTCTCAGGTAGAACTTTATTAGACCAAATGATTCTTGCCAACAGTTCATGTAGGCGCCGCAAGAAATACTTCATGTATGTAGTCCATTAGGGCGCGAGCTGAAAATCGAATTTATTCTGTATGTAACTCCCATTTTCGCAGCTCTGTATTTGAAAAATTTTACAACACTGGGGAGCAACCATGAAACGAGCATTATTACTTACGGCAGCAGTGATTTTCCTAAACATTCCATTCACAGAAAACTCAAATGCATTTTCCAACCAAAAACAGAAAGACGTCGAATTTGAACAAAACTGCTACGATTCCTCCCTTAATAGCTTGGCCTATAGCTATTGTGTGACGACAACGGTCGGAAGCCAATCGAAGGATGTCTTGTATTTTTTTCACGGAGCTTTTGGAAACGAAAAAAACTGGACGGGTGGAATAAACGCCGACATGAGACAACGAGTAAGACTCTATTGGCAAGAGAGTGGCTACGATGCACCAACTGTCATTAGTTTATCACTTGGAACTCTTTGGATGGTTCGAGATCATGAGAGTAAAGATGGAGACCTTGCAAACCTCGACCTAATTACAAATTCTCTTATCCCAGAACTTGAAGACAAACATCTCGGAGGAGAGCTTCAGGGAAGACGACTTCTAATGGGAGTTTCCATGGGCGGCTTTAACGCTCTAACGCTGATGATGAAGAGACCAGAGCTTTGGAACAAAGCAGCCATCATTGCTCCAATGATTCCACTTTGCGATCCTTGGATATCAGACATCAAACAATATATTTGCGTTTCCTCTGACGAGAACAAGAACAACCTCTTTCTAGCCAAAATTGCCCACGATCTAGTAAAGGCCCAATTCCCTTTACCTGAACAGTGGGAGTCAGCTAATCCGCTAAACTTAGCTAAGAGTGAGTTGAACCCAAACAGTGTTCCCTTTCTGTTAACGGTTGGGAATATCGATAGCTTCGGATTCTATACAAACGGAAAACAGTTTGCCGAGAGGGCTCAAAACTTGGGCGCCCCTATTACTTGGCTACCGACTGGCTATAAGCACGGAGTCTACGACGCTGAAGTTCTAGCCGAATACTTAATTTCAGAATAAATTAAACGGCCTCACTTTAGTGAGGCCGTCACTTTGCAACTTCACGACAAAACTTAAAGTTAGCCCAATAAGCCTGAGCTTTAGAAGAGGTGTCATCAGCATCCGTGGTTAATGCCAAAACAAAAGGCTGCCTATACTTTTCACTTAAAAGAATATGTTCGTTGTATAAGTCTCGCACATTCACAGTTTCGGTCTGCCATTTATTTAAATTCTTCGAGCCACTCTCTAGGATAAGCACATTGTCATGATTTGCTCGACGCTGAAAGAAGGTTCCCTCTTTCAGAGAACTACTCCACGCAAAACGCAAGGCCTTAGCCTGCATTGGAAACCCTACATTCCAAACTACGTATGTCGACGCCGCACTATCATTCTTGTCAGAATCAGACTCATCAGCGCCAGTAGGTAAAATACTCGCCTTCCACTCCCACTGGATCGCAGGAAACTCCGAGAGATCCCACTTCTCTAAACTCTTCAAAACGGTGATGGTATGAGTCCCGTAAGTCGCTTTTAGGACATTGCCCTTGTCTTTATCTTTTTCAACAACGTAAATCTTGTCTCTCCTAGCTTCTTCATCGTTGTGCTCGTATTTAACTCGCCACCCCTCGGGAAAACTCCCGGGCTTTGAAGAACTAAAGTCTTCGAAAACCGTATCGCATTCAAGCTTTGTCTCGCCCTCTATTTTTTTTGCAATTTTTTTAGCTTCATCTCCACCGGCGAAGGGCCAACCTTTCTTAGCAGCTGAATCATCACCGAAGGCAAAAGAAAGTCCACAAAGGAAAAAGATCTTCAAAGGATAGCCGGTTTCATGATTCATACTCTTTAAGGATCAAATAGAAGTTAAGAATTTACAAGGCCAATTAATCTAAAAACCACTGGCGCTCGTCTTCAGACGGCAGGCGGCACGTCTCTCGCCTCCCAAATAGCTGGTATCGATGTTTCGCGACCAAGTCGTATACCCAGTCACGAAAGAACTGCGGCAAAACCTTAAACAGTGCAAAAATTTTCCAAGGAAAAGCAAAATGAGCCAATATTTTTAAAACGGCCTCTGATTTCACAAAAACTTCACCTTCCTGATAGAAGACGACTGAATCAATTCGATTTAAATGATGTTTCTCTTTTAAACGAATTCCGAAGTCAGATTGAAGGGAAGCAAAATAAAACACTCCAGGTTTGCGCTTCAGCACAAAATCGACAAAGCCATTGCAAAGATTGCAAACCCCATCAAACGAAATGACTTTGGCTTTAGTAGCCACAACTTCCTCTGCTTTGATGGCTACTTAGCTTTCAACTTTTCTTTGAGACACGAGCACTCGAGAAAAAAAAGTAACGCTCATATAGCAAATCACACCAAGAACGGCCCAGAACAACACACGAATGCGTCGAGCAATACCAAAGGCAAGAGCCATTGGGGTTGAAAGACCAATCATTTGGAAAGCACCAGCGATACCCACTTCGTTAACTCCCAAGCCTTGGGGAACAACAAAGAAAACCGCCGCAGAGGCAGCAATGAGGAATGTAACAGCAACGACTTCAACAAGACCAGGCTCAATTCCAAGGCACTTAAAGATAATAAAAGCCTCTAGCAAGGCGCCAGCACGACCTAACATTTTATAGAACAAAGACTCGCTAAATTTACGAACTGTAAAATGAGTGTTCTCAAACTCGGAGAGAAACTTAAATCGCTTCAAAAGTATTTTAGTGAACTTGGTCGGTGCTTGGGACAAAGAAACCACACTAAACGCAATACAAAGAAAAGCCAAAAAGGCACTCACCGCTAAAACCGGGGTTTGAAAAGCAGGACTCATCGGAAGTGTCGACAAAGTTATAAAACCAAGAAGCGAAGAGAACAAAAGTCCTGAGACAACGTGAACGAGCCGGTCACGCACCACAACGTTGGTCGCCTCCTCAACAGGAATCCACTGACTCATATGATTGGCTTTGTAAGGCTCACCACCCAAACCGGCCAAAGGCAAAAGTGCGTTAATAGCCTCACCAACGACTTGATTGTAGAAAAGATCAATAAGGCGGATTCTATATCCACCCAGGGTCCATAAGCTCATGGCATTAAAAGCAAACCAAATAGGAGGCGCGATGAAGAAAATCAACAAGTAGCCTGGTCCAATGCTAGACAGGGAAGCAAAAACCTCTTCTGCAGAAACCTTGCTAAAAAGGTATCCAAACAAAGCAACTCCCGCAACAAAAAGAACATAGGGACTTTTGAACAACCAAAAGATCGTTCTGCTGTTGTGGGCCTTGGGATCTAAGGCCCGAGTCACTGTAAGGGTCATAACCATGATTGCCACGCAAGCCAGCCAAAAGATCCAATGCCCTAAGCCCAGTATGCAAAACATCATCACGATCAATGCGCTGACGTCTTGCTTAATCAAACCGCGACATTTCATAATGATGCGATCCCAAAGTTTATTACTATTGGCAGCCTGTTCTTCGAATTTCTTGGTCACCACCAAATGAGTCGCAGCTTTAATTGTGCGCTCATAGCGAATCATCGAACCCACCATATAGATCAAAGAGAAAGCAAAGAATGCCATCGCCCAGAGGTAAGCCACACTATGACCTATGTTGTAGGCCCCTACACCTAAAGAAACAAAGAAGACACCGTAGCGGATATTGTCCGTAATCGTGTCATACCAAGCTCCAAAGTGAGAACCTTTAAAGGTCATTCTCGCAACTTCTCCATCACAACCATCCACAATGGAACAGATCTGGAAAATTATTCCTGCGATGGCCATGTAAAGATAATTGGAAGTCGAAGCCATCCAAGCTCCACCAAGGGTAACAAAGAACACAACCGTGGTAATCGCGTTCGGATGAACGCCCCACTTTACAAAAAGTCTAGATAGACGCAAAGAAACATGGCGATTGATGTTCTTACTTACCCAGCCATCTGTAGGCTTACGGAGTGAATTCAACATTCGAGTCTCGGCTTCAATGGCCATTTCTTTTGTGTCTACATCTTGCCAAAATGCACCTGGCTCAACGGGAATGGCTCTAAAGCCCTCGTCGTCTCGAATTTTTAAAACTATATCGCTAACCGATACAGCCCCTTGGGAATAAGCAGCCTCTACCTTTGGACAAGCTTTTTTTGAAAAATAGAACAAGCCCGTGTCCACTTGATCATAGTCACTCAACTCTTTAGAAAGTTCTGAAATCTGTCCGTTCTTAGTTCGAACCTTAGTGGCATCATCAAGGTCAAAAACACCTTTAATATCTTTATCTGTGGCCAGTGCGGATTGATCCACAGTGAGAATCGCATTTTCAATAAAGGCCTTAGGCAATTTTGCATCCATTACATGGTCGGCCATAGTCAAAAGAAAAGACTCGTCCAATCCACGGGCACCGGCAGCCAAGGAGGCCCCGTTGCCTCGCTCGAAATCTGCACATTCAACAAACTCAATCTGCTTACCCCTAAGGCTCTTTAACTTAGAAAGTCTCATCCGGATTTGATCTTTTTCATATCCAACGACGACTCTGAAGCGTTCGATGCCAGAGGCATGTAAATTCAAAATTGCGCGCTCTAGCAGGAGCAGGCCACCCAACTTAATGAGAGGCTTGGGAGTTAAACCGCTATGTTCTCTTAATCTCGTCCCATTGCCCGCGGCTAGAATTACGGCTGTTTTGGGGGTCTGAATCTTTTTTTCGTTTTCTAAAGAACTCATCTTAAAATCTCTCTTACCAGTCTATCATTTCTTAGACTGTCTCAGTCATCAGCTTGAAATCATTAGTTTGGCGCTCACCAAACTATTTTTATAAACTTCAAAGCCCATACTTCTAGCCCTGATTTCGCTCTCTTAACAAGCTCTTTACGCAAGCTTCACCAAGACTTCACGCCTGCTAAAACAGGCTGTAGTAGAATATAACCATGTCTTACGCGTTGCGTCTAACCCTTGTTGTTAACCTTATCCTTTGCTCGCATCTGCATGCTCAAGACACACACAACGGAAATTCAGCAGCTTCCATGGTCGGAAACGTTGCTCAATTCGGCTTGGGAGCAGCCGACCTAACTAGAAACGTCCCCGCATGCTCTAGCGGTTCTACAACCAATTGCATTCTAGCTGCGGTGGATGTTCTATCTATGGTGGGCGCACTAATGTCCCTGGGCGGCAATAGCGAATCGAACGCTGCCACGGACACAGCCGCCGTCCCAGCTCTCCCTGGTCTTGGCGACGCGGGTGGCGGGGGAGGCCTGGGTGGAGTTCCTGGTCTTGGCGGAATCAACACGGCACTTAATAACCTTTGCACAACGACTCCATCTGTTTGCTCGTCTTGTGCTGACAAACCTGATGACCCAACGTGCAGAAAATTGGTCATTCCCGACGCGCTGACAAAAGGGATCAATGACTTTGTGAAAAACTATGACCCTGATCAAATTGATTCCCTTCCGCTTCCTGAAGTTCTTAAGGAAAAAGGAGCTCTCGAAGACGCTCTTGGAAAAATTGCAGATCTACCAAGTGCCCTGGCTAGTGCCAACAGCCGGCTCAGTGACATTCAAGATGGCTTGATTGACGAATCCAGCGGCCTCCGTAAGGAAGATCTTGCCATTGACGATGAAAATGAAGTCGTATCCAAGCCCCTTTTGGCAAAATTAGGAAATCTTCCAGACCTATCGGACTTGCTTTCAAAATTCAAAAAGCAGAATGGCGAGATCAGCGAGGTTAAATTTGTTGGTTTAGACGTTGAAGACCTCAAAACTGGAAAGCGCCTGACGCTCTTTGAACGGGCTAAACGCCGATATCGAGGAACGACCGACTTTCCGCGCTCTTTCACCTTGGCTCGCATGGAAATGATGAGATCGAGAGCCATTGCTGAAAAACAAAAAATTGAACGTAAGATTTCTCGCAAAAAAGCTCAGGCGATCGCTTCCGCAAAAAAGCCCCCCGTTAAGCATTGACCCTGGCTTATAGCCTTGACTATGGTGGCTTCCGAAAGAAGGAGAGCTAATCCATGAGAATAGCCATCAATGGTTTTGGACGAATCGGACGTATTGTAACAAGGAATCTTTTCCAAAACGCACACTTTAGGGAAAAAATTGAACTGGTTGCACTCAACGATGTAGGAAACCCAACAGAAAGTGCCTTCTTAATTAAACGAGACTCTTTATACGGAACCCTTGATTTTGATGTTTCCGCCACAGATCATTCCATCAACATCGGCGGGCAAGAAGTCATCGCCCTACAAGAAAGAGACCCCAACAAACTGGATTGGGGCAAGTTAGGTGTGGATGTAGTTCTTGAGTGCACGGGCCGTTTCACCTCTAAGGAAGCAGCCAGTGTTCACATTAAGAACGGTGCAAAAAAAGTACTTGTATCTGCTCCGGGCAAGGGTGTCGATGCCACTATTGTTATGGGAGTTAACCACGAATCTTATAATCACGATTCTCACCATGTAATAAGCAACGCTTCATGCACCACTAACTGTTTAGCCCCAATGGCTTCCGTGCTTCACAAGGAATTTGGCATCGTCAAAGGCCTCATGACCACAATTCATAGCTACACTAGTGATCAACGCCTTCTCGACAACACTCATTCCGACCCGCGACGCGCTCGAGCCGCTGCCTTGAATATGATCCCAACAACCACCGGTGCTGCAAGAGCCGTTGGCCTGGTTATCCCTGACTTAGCCGGAAAACTTGATGGCTTTGCGATTCGAGTACCAACTCCAAACGTTTCTATGACAGATCTCGTTGCAGAAATAAAGAAACCCGCCTCAAAAGAAGAAATCAATCAAGCATTGAAAGCCGCTGCCACATCTTCTTTAAAAGGAATTCTCGACGTTTCCGACGAACCCTTAGTCAGTAGCGACTACGTAGGAAGCCGCTTTAGTTCTGTTGTCGACTCTGCGCTCACCACCGTCATTAGCGACAGCGGAGACAAAGGAAGCTTGGTTAAAGTTTGTAGCTGGTATGACAACGAGACTGGATTCAGTAACCGCATGTTGGACCTTTGCATGCTCATTGCTTCAAAATTATAATGAATACCAAAGAAGCTCTAAAAAATTATCCAGGTGGAAATTACATATCGACCCTCGACGACATGGAACCCGTCGAAGGAAAGCGCGTTTTTGTAAGGGTTGACTTCAACACTCCCATAAAAGACGGAGTCGTCACCGACAACACCCGTATTAAGGCTGCTCTCCCCACCCTTGAATTCCTTCTCAACCAAGGAGCTAGAGTCATTTGTGCGTCTCACCTAGGGCGACCAAAGGGAATGGTCAAGGAAGAACTGTCTCTTGAACCTGTGGCTCAAGAGTTGGGAAAACTACTTGGAAAAGACACTGTTTTCTCACACGAACACTATGGAATGGCTGTAAAAAACGAAACTCGTGAGTTACGAAAAGGTCACGTCTTAGTGATTGAAAACCTGCGCTTTGATCCCGGAGAAGAAAAAAACTCGGGTGATTTTGCGGGACGCTTAGCCCACCTAGCAGACTTGTATGTCAACGATGCCTTTGGCACCTGCCACAGAGCCCACGCCAGTGTAGACGCCCTCGCAAGACTCTTTGAAAAAAGATTTTGTGGCCGACTCTTAGAAAAAGAAATTGCTGCATTAGGCACAATCATGCACAACCCTGAGCGACCTATGACAGCTGTATTGGGTGGAGCTAAAGTCAGCGACAAAATTAAAGTGGTCGAAACTCTTTCTCAAAAATGTTCTAAAATCTTTATTGGTGGAGCTATGGCCTACACTTTCCTCAGAGCTTTGAAGGTTGAAACCGGCAAAAGCATGATTGAAAACGACATGGTTGGCACCTGCGCCAAAATGCTCGAAAGAGCCGAAAAAAACAAATGTAAAATCTATCTTCCAGTCGATCACCTATTAGCGGATAGCTTCTCTGAACCGGGTGAGGCGATTGTCTCTGACAACGCTCATATTCCTAGCGAAAAAATGGCCTTCGACATCGGACCTAAAACGATTGAACTATACACGAGGGAACTCACAGGTAGCCGCACTGTCTTTTGGAATGGGCCCATGGGTGTATTTGAAAAACCACCTTATGATCACGGAACCATGGCAGTTGCAAAAGCCATTGCCGAGCTGGACGCTCCTATTAAGATTTGTGGAGGCGGCGACAGTGTCGCAGCGCTGAACAAAAGCGGTCTGGCCGACCAGTTCACACACATTTCTACAGGCGGTGGTGCCAGCTTGGAAATGCTAGAAGGCAAACCGATGCCGGGCATAGAAGCTTTAAAAATCTACAAATAAACTCGTTTCTAGGGAGGAATGGAAAAGTTATGATTGTTGCTGGAAATTGGAAAATGTTCAAAACCTCGAAAGAACTCAAAGAGTTTTTTCGTTTATCCAAAGAATTTAAAGTCCCTACAAACGTCCGTTGCATTGTGGCCCCCAGCCCAACCCTTTTAACCCTAGCTAATCAGCTTTCCGAGGGAACTTCGATTGAAGTCTTCGCTCAAAACTGCCATTGGGAAGAGCAAGGTGCCTTCACGGGAGAGACTAGTGCTGCTCAAATCCTAGATTGTGGATCGAAGGGCACCCTGATTGGCCATAGCGAACGACGGCAGTATTTTGCTGAAAGCAATGAAACTTGTTTCAAGCGGCTACAGGCTGCGCGCAAAGCCGATCTGGAAGTCATCTTCTGTGTAGGAGAGCAACTAAAGGACCGCGAGCAAGGAAAAACTGAGGCGGTATTAGAGGAACAACTTAAAGATATTGTGAAAGAATTTCGCAGCGACTCCAAAGTCACCTTGGCTTATGAGCCCGTTTGGGCGATCGGAACCGGAGTAACCGCAACCGTGGAGCAGGTTCGAGATACCCACAATTGGATCAGAAGCTACCTAGAAAAGAATGACTGCGCTTGGAAGATTCTCTACGGCGGATCGGTGAAGCCTAACAATTTCAAAGAATTAGCATCTCTTCCTGAAGTTTTCGGAGGCCTCGTTGGCGGAGCCTCCCTGGAAGCAGCAAGCTTTCAAGCGCTCTTGGATTGTTTGACTGATCTCTAGGGCTAGGATACACATAAGGCGTAATGGCATTAACACCCGTTCTCACTCTCACTATTGTTTTGTTTGGGTTTTTAGCGTTTATGATCATGGGCTCAATGGGCCGCGGCGGATTTTAAAAATATGGAAAACATCATCACAGGTATTCAAATCGTTTGTGCAGTTCTCTTGGTTGCAGCTATTTTGATCCAACCTTCAAAAGGCGGTTCCTTCATGGCAGCCAGCACGCAGAACGCTCACATGAGCAATGCACCCACTTCATTCCTGTTTAAGCTTTCCATGGGACTCATCGCGGTCATTATGGTTTCAAGTCTGGCTTTAAGCCGTTGGGCTATTCAAAGCTCAACTAGTTCTATCACCGATAGTGATATTCCAGCAGTTCCTGTTCCAACTGAGTAATTTATTTTACAACGAATAACTCTCTGAATTTCTTTTACTTGCTCGAATAAGTGTCTAATTCCTTTTCACCTTTGGCGCATTTCGTCCTTGGGCCTCCCATGAATAGGGCTATTATCCACTGTTGCTATGTGGACACGTTTAATATCAAAAGCACTTATCACGGTTTTAATGACAGCTTCTGCCTCAACATGGGCAAAAGAAGAAGCAGGTCCGCATTTTCTATTCACTGCAGTAAACCCTAAGCTTGCGCCACCAAACGGCTCAGAAGCCAGTCTAGAAATCAAACAGGATATAAATAGGGCGTCGTGCTCTCTGATCATTAGAGATGCCATCGTCCCAGGAGGCAGTCCTGATATCGTTCAACGACAATCGCTAAGCCTATACTCCACAAGCCTTGACCCTACCTATGGCTTCTTCAATTTAGAAAATGAAAGATACGATTCACTCAGTTGGACATCAAAAAAGATTGATCGAGTCGCCATCTATCCCGCCTACCTATACCTAAACAGTGAAAAGCAACTTTGGCTCTTCATCCAAATAATCGAAACCATAAAAGAGCCTATTAGTATGGCCAATCCTTTTGGCAATAAGGAGACCGTTCACAAAAGTAGCTTCAGCGTGAGAGCGGCACAGGGCAACACTGCCCTGGTTGCAGGCAAAGTTCAAACTTACCAAATTTCTTGTAACTAATTGCGAAGGTGATCGTCTAATTCGTTTTGATCGTCGGCTTTGATGGGAAAGTGCAAAGCAAGATCTTTTTCAGCTTCACTAAGTGCTTGAATGAAACTCAAGCCCGGTAAGTGTTTATCAAAATCAGAAGCCAATTTAAGTGACAACTCCTGCCAAAATGAAGCCGGCATTTTTTCAACCAAACCTTTGTCAGCCAAGATGTAAACAGCCTTCTCCAACTGGCTCACCAAGATCAACAATCCCGTTCTATCACGAGTGGCAAACACTTCATTGTCTAGGAAAAGCCTTCGAGCACGTCGCTCCACTTGTAGTTTTTGCTGCTCCTTGGGAACAAAGAAAATCAAAATCTTCTTACGAGATAACACAAGCAATGTACACACAAAGGTTAAAAAACCAAGTAAGCACATCTGCCAAATCTCGACGAGTTCGGCAAGTGAAGCATAAAGGACTAAAGAGAACACCACGGCTAGCAAAGCCAAGTTACCCTTTTGTAAGTTGTAATCGGAGGAGCTCTCTAAATAGGCGGGAACCACTTCCACAGAGGAAAGGGACTCTATTCGTTGAATCTCATCTTCTAGCTTTGTTTTAAATACTGTGTCCATAGTCATACCTCACCAAGACCCCGAAGATCCGCCGCCGCTAAATCCGCCGCCGCCACCACTCCAGCCACCGCCTCCGCCGCCGCCCCAGCCGCCAGAGCGACGCCCCGAACTCATCAGAAAAGCAGGCCCCAATAAGCCTAAGCGGCCAGACATCATAAACAAGAAAAACAATAGGAATAGAATGTTTGAAAAACGTTTTGATTTACTTTTCTTGGCAGCAACTTTATTGAGATCAGTAGCAACGCCTTTACCACCAGAACGCACATAGACTTCTTGAACAGCAGCACTTATTCCCTCGTAAAACCTTCCCTCACGAAATTGAGGCGCCAACAAGTAATCAATGATTCGAGCAGCCATCACATCGGGGACAAAGCCCTCAAGGCCTTGGCCAATTTCAAGCCTCATTCGGCGGTCGGATAGCGAGATAAGAAGAAGCGCTCCATTGTCATCTTTTTCGGAGCCTAATTTCCACTGATCAACAGCGCGAATACTCAAAGATTCAATGGGCTCGCCCTCTAAAGACTTCAACAACCAAACTTGAATCTGAGCCACTTCTCGATAGGCTTGAAGTCGTTGGGTTAAAACCTGAATCTGTTCAGGCTTTAATACCCCAGCTTCATCAATGACAGCTCTGTTTGAAAGAGCAGGAATCTCAACTCGAGCAAGTGCAATCAAAGAAAAGAGGGCAAAACAAAAAACTAAGAACTTGCTACGCACTACAAATCAACTTCGGGTGCTTTTTTCAGTTCGCTTTCATTTTCGACACTAAACTGAGGCTTTTTCTCGTGATGGAAGATCAACGAGTTGGTTAAACTCGTCGGAAACACAGTTACTAAATTATTAAACTGCTTAATGGTTTCAATGTAGCGATTTCTAGCAATGGTAATTCTATTCTCAGTGCCCTCTAGCTGGACCTGTAAATCACGAAAGTTCTGATTGGCCTTAAGATCAGGGTATTTTTCAACAACCACCATTAACCTAGACAAGGCGGAACTTAAACCGCTTTGTGCTTGTTGGAACTGCTTCAGTGAATTGGCATTGAGAGAACCCACATCAACTTTTGTCTGAGTCGCCTTAGCTCTTGCTTCCACAACCGCGGTAAGAGTTTCTTTTTCATGAGCCGCATAACCCTTCACAACTTTTACCAAGTTGGGAACAAGGTCCGCGCGTCGTTGATATTGGTTGAGCACTTCCGCCCAAGAGGCTTCAACTTCGTTGAGTTGACGGGGAATAGATTGCACCCCACAAGAGCTTAAAAAGCTAAGGCTAAGGACAAGAATAAATATTTTAGAAATTCTTTTCATATCCATCACTTATCATAAAGCAAAGCTCCTGGCGAGGATTGACAGAATGCGCCTCTGGGCATAAAAAACAGGGCTCGCCTCCAAAAATGCTCAGGTGGTGAAATTGGTAGACACGCCAGCTTGAGGGGCTGGTGGGGGCAACCCTGTGCTGGTTCGAGTCCAGTCCTGAGCACCAAAATCTCGACGTGACACCCTTATCCTCATTCGTTAAAATAACGGGATGTCGATTGATAGTGACAACGATCTCATCGCTCTTAGAAAAATTGGCCAAATCGTAGCGAATTGTCTGAAATTCATGGGAAATTGTCTTGAACCCGGCATGACGACCGGAGAACTCGACCAAATCGCTGCTAAGTTTTTAGAAAAGCATGGCGCTCGCTCTGCCCCTCAGTTAACTTATAATTTTCCTGGCACCACTTGTATTAGCGTCAACGAGGAAATCGCCCATGGAATTCCGGGCATTAAGAAAATCTTAGCGGGCGACTTAGTTAACATTGATGTTTCAGGTGAACTTAGAGGATTCTTCGCTGACACGGGCGGTTCATTCGTGGTTCCCCCTCAAAGCAAAGTTAAGCTCAATTTATGCTTAGCCACTCAACAAGCGTTGAAAATGGCCTTACGAGAAGCGAAGGCCGGCAACCCCCTCAACAAGATCGGTCAGGCAATCGAACACGAAGCTCAAAAGAACAAACTTACAGTCATCCGTAATTTAGGGAGTCATGGTATAGGACGTGCTTTACACGAAGAACCCGAATTTATCCCTGGCTTCTACGATCACACGGACCGTCGCGTGCTCCAAGAAAATCAAGTCATCACCATAGAGCCCTTTCTTTCGACAGGAGCACATGAGGTTTTTGATACTGGTGACGGATGGACCCTGGCTACGAATAAAAGATTTTTGTCTGCACAGTATGAGCACACGCTCGTCATCACAAAAGGCGAACCGCTGATTATGACTCTTGCAAACTGATACCGCCCTCAAAAGAGCTAAACCTTAATCTTTCTTCCTTTGCAGAAGCTTCTTTCCATCTTCTTCAATCAACCTGAGCTGATCCTCTGGAATAAATTCTTTCCTTACCCAAAGATTAGCCAAAGCAACATCAAGCTGTTCAATTGAACAGTAAGAGGCCGAACCCGATCGACACCGGAGCCATAGCCATCCATGAACATCTTTTTCATCTAACAAGTCTATCAAAGAGGACCAAGCTTGCATCTGCCCCATTACTTTTTCTAATTCACTCGCCATTTTCATAGCCAGGTCTTTTTCACCCTGTCCTTCAAAGGATCGAATTATAGAAACTGCTTGATTCAGTTTAGAAACAATTCTTTCAGTGCGATTTTCGCGATTCACCGGGGCGAGTGGTGAGGTTAAGCCTGGCTTTCTCTGATAAAGATGTAAAAGTTCGTGGACACAGGTCAAGGGTTCTACATCTTGCTTTTCAAATCGGATTCGTTAGCAAAAATATCGGGCGCAGCTACAACTTGGAGGACAAGAACTACAATCTCAACACATCGCCGCCAAGAGTGGTGAAATAGAGATTCCCATTTTTATCTCTTGCTATGTCCGTTAACTGAGAACCGACCTTTAATTTTTTATCTTCTAAAAATTTATTACCTGCAATTAAGACAAATAAATAATCGCTGTAGAAATCACCGAAAACATATTTTCCAATATATTGTTTATGCCTTTTCCCCTTATAAAACTGCCCGCCTATAATTGATTTTCCGACTTTGGGATTTGGATAAACTAGAACTGGATTAATATAGGACTGAGACCCCTTTGCCTTCAAACGCTCGGATTCTTGAAACCCCTCTCTAAAGGGCCAGCCATAATTTCCACCTAATTCAACAACATCTAATTCTTCCCAACGATGTTGCCCGACGTCTCCGGCCCATATTTTTCCTTCATCGAAGTTGAAGCGGTAAGGATTACGCAAACCATAGGCAAAGATTTCTTTCCTCTCAGCCCCTTGGCTCTTGGCAAACGGGTTAGTGGGGGGAATTTTGTAGGGAACTCCTTGAACATCAATTCTTAGAATTTTTCCAAGTAAATTCGTCTTATCCTGTGCATTTCCAATTCCCTTAGTGTGCTTGGAGCCAACATCATGAGCCGCACCTCCGTCCCCTAAAGCAATATACAAGAAACCATCAGGACCAAACTCAAGATCACCTCCATTGTGATTTCCCTGAGGCTGAGGGATTTTTAAAAGGACTCTTTCACTTTTAGGATCTGCCTTATTTAGCTTGGTGCTTGAGGCACTAAATTCACTTACAACCGCTACATGATCAAAAGAACTCTCACTTAACTCGGAATGACTATAATGAACGTAGAACTTTCCGTATCCGGGTAGAGAAACATTTGAAAAGTTGGGATGAAGCGCAAAACCAATCAAACCTCGCTCCGAACCATTGGCAGTCTTCTTTGTTAAATCTAAAAACAACGTTTTCACAGTGCCATTGACTTTAAATAGCTCCCCTTCAAGAGTGGCCACATACAAAACACCCTCCCCTTCAAGAGAAGGCTCAACAACATTGGCTCCTGGCAAAGTAAAAAGTTTTTCTAAAACCCCCTGAGGCTTTGCTTCCGCCAGAAATTGAAGTCCTAGAAAACCAAACAAAAGTCCCAAGCTAAAATGATTGAAAAAAACAGAAAGCATCCTGGCCGAGAATACACCAATTTTCACTCAACTTTGAACCGAAGGCCACTCGAATATTGAAGTTATCCACTCCTCAGTTACCCCAAAACCCTCCAATTTAAGAACTTGTAAGGCTTTTATGTGTGGTTAAAAGAGAACACATTAACCACTCGAAATAGCTAGAGTTATCTCGCACCATGTCATTCTCAAAACGAAAATAACCGGGTTTAAGTGGAATTTTTCCAAAAACTTTAACTTGACGCATGCAGCTAACCATAATTATGACCCGCGTTAGACGCGATGAAGCAGAAAACTCGGTGGTTACTAAACACAGCTATTCAGGCGTGATTGGAGTGAAGTATTTATGAAAGCAAGATTTTGGAATTTTAGTTTGTTAGCCTTGGTGATCGGCCTTTCAACGGCCTCCCAAACAGCCCATGCGGGCCTTTTTGGAAGTAAAAAGGACAACTCTTCACAATCATCCAGTAACGACGAAAAGAAGAAAGTTGGATTTTTTGGAAAACTCTTCGGTAAAAAAAACAAAGACCAACCTGCCTCCACCACACAAAACCGACAATCGGTCACTGAAGCTGATGTCGATGCACACGAACTTAGAGACAATCGCCCTTACCTAAGCGATGAAATGCGTCAGGTCATCGGACAGAATGATGATGTGACCCCTAACAACAATGTGTCTCCAATCCGCATTGATTCTAAAACAGGGAACCCTTACTATGACGCTTCCGGCGCTCTTAGCAGAAGCTATATCGAGAAACTCAATTTCATTGGCGAACAAAAAGCCAACAAATCAGCTTTCAATAGCTTTTTTAACTCCGCACTCATTTCGAGCATTGGCTCGAAGGTCATGAAAGAGGGAACTGATTCTAGCGGTCGCACGTTTGAAAATCTCTATTTCGACAAAGTCTCTGAGTGGTTTGATCGACCTAGAACTGACTTCATGGTTGATATGAGCACCCTACAACTTGGCTTTTTCAACGGCATGACTCGCTTCTTGGCCTTTAACCCAGCTTTTGGCGGCAACCCTGATTTGGGGTTTGAACCAAAGATCTGGAACGCACTTGTTCGTGTAATGTTGTCAAACACCATTCCGATGACACCAGATGGAATCTTACTTCTTCCTTTTAACACTCAATACGAACTACGCTTTGCCGCTTACTCCAAAAGAGCCAATGGCGGAGTTACCAATGCCCACCTAGTTCTTATGGACAGAGACAACCACCTTCTCAACGCTGATGGAAAACCTATTTTTGTCGACTCTTTCGATACACTGGATGGAATTGTGACCGACGATGGTTGGTTAGATCAATTGGAAGTTTATCACCCAGCAATGTTTGATGCTTTTGATAGAGAAGCCCTCTACATCCAAGATCAACCAAGATTTGATTCTTTCATTAAGTCCCGAAGTCAATTTGGGTCAGACCAACGCTTGGAACAGTGTCTCAGCCAATGGATGAACAACGTGGGTGGAGAACCAAATGCTCAAGTCGCAGATTGTTTTCAAAATGCAGGATCTTCTCTTGGCACGAAGCTTAAATCTTTCTTTGGAAACACCTTCACAGGTCTCTTTCGAGGAGCGGTCTCTGGTGCCTTGATGTCTAAGGTCTTCCCTGGAATCAGCACTTCTGCTGGAGCTTCCTACGGCGGACTCCTAGGCGTTACAACTGTGCTTTACAACATGTGGTTTAAGAAAGAAAAAATTGATGTCGCTAGAATCGCAAACCTTGTGAGCTTCATATCTCAATACACTTTCAAGCAAGGTGAGATGGGAATTGTTCACCCTGGATCTAACAAAGGTGTTTGGGCTGTCACAAAGTCGGGTCTCATCACTCGAGTCAAAAGTGATTACGTAAAGAAACGTGTGCGCCAAGCAGACGGAACAAGAAAGACAATCCCTGTTCTTGTCGACAAGCGACTTGATATTAGCGGTGACTTTGTAGAAGGCATGGCTACCATTAACTTTAAAGAAGTATTGAACAGCCCAGATCCCCGCTCTAAAGATGCCATCCAAAAGGCAATGGAAGTATCTGCCAACCCAGAATCAGCCCTGGACGTGATTGAAAAAGCTCACAAAGAGAACCCGGAAGCCGGAATTCCACCAATCAACACAACCGTGCTTGTTGATACGCCGGTCTCTTGGACCGACAACCCGGCTTTGAGAATCACACCAAAAGACTCTCCAGAAGATGCCGCTGCAAAGAAAGAAGCTTTCGAAAAAACAACCCCTGCTGAAGAAGAGTTCGGCGCAGAAGAAGAGTTTGGCGCTAACGAATTTTCGGTAGAGATAGAAGAATAGTCGCCGCATTAACGGTGCAAAGGAAACCCCACAAGATGAAGACTCTTTTTACTCTTCATTCCCCCCCCCTCAGCCGAGGAAACTTCCCAAAAGAAGTTTCCTCGGTTTTTTTTCTGTTTACCTTCTTTCTTTCCTCTCTTTCCTATTCAGCCATCTATGTCGAGGATCTGTTTAACTACGCTGAAAGCACGAATTCTCGGCGAGTAGGCAATGGAAATTATTGTCAGGTCAATGGAGCTCTATTCCCTAAGACTCGACAGCTCATCTACACTTCTTTTTTAGACTCATTGGCCATTGAGTTTGGTCCCTCCAAAGATTTTCCCGGATACACCCGAAGGGACTACTACGCTCATCCAAATCACCCCTGGAAAAATAAGGCAGTCATTAGCCGAGAACACGAACACAGCATTGGCTGGGAAGTCATCAACAAACATGTCACCTTGAGCTACCTGGCTTGTAGAGAATCGAGCGGACGCCCAATCGCTATAACCACACATGAAAATGAGGGTGTTCTTTACAAATACGGAAAATCTCTAAGAGAACTAACGGGAATCTACAGAACTTTTATCGACAAGCAATGGCAATCGATCATCACTAACAAAAATTTTAAGTCCTGGTATAGTTCCTCGACAAATTTTGGAATTTTTCAAATCTCTACTGACAATACTTATTATGGAACCGATCAAGCCATCTACTTGGCTAATTTTCTAAAGATTGATCTCGAACCATTTAGAATCTTTGAAGATGAGCTAGACCTCCCCGCACTCTTAAGAGCCATTGAAGATAAATTCGAAAAACGAAGCGATCGTAACACCTACCTAAAGCGCCTCGATCACATCTACGTTGAAATCGCGACTAAAAATGAAATCGCTAAGTTCTTGAGCATCGAAGACGATGACGAACTTCTGGATCACTGCGGAACAAACATGATGTTCCGAAGCGGCTCCGACCCTGATCCAAACCCCCGAAAGGCACTTCGACGAGCCCTGGGCCTTTCTTTGCACTACAAAGGGAAAGACACCATGTATGCCTCAACTTTAGAAGATCTAAAGGAGCGACTCTACCCTATCCAAGAGTTTGGAAACGCCCTCATTCTTTGCCCACGCTTGAGTCTTGAAATCGCAAAATGGATTTCGCTCTACCAAACCCGTGAATTTGGACCTCTGATGAATCATAAAAAATCAAATTCCATCAAAAACTGCGGGCAACAAGCAAAGACCTGCCGAGCCGAGCTTGAAACTCTGTTCGACCAATTTGTTAGTGATTGCGACTTCCAAACAGGACTTTGCGTTCCTACAGGTGCATTTGCTAATTATCTGGAAGACAAAGAAATACGCTACAACCCCTACGAATAATGCATAGCTAAAATCAGTTGTATCCGCTGTCGACTGGACCTTGCCCCATCATGGTAAAGGGGTCTCCGCCGCCTTCGCGGAGAATCTGAACCCACAAATCATCCTGCCATTTTTTTTGATCCGTATCTTCTTCAATTTTTTTAAACAAATACTCTTTTTTAAAAGGCACCGTAAACCAAGCACCTGTTCGAAGCTCAGAATCTAACTGCCCAGCTTCCCAAGTAGCGCATCCCACAAAAAACCGTCTTCTATTTTTAAAATCTTCAGATTCAAGAAGTCGATGAAAAGCGTCTGGGTTACTCGCTAAAAAGACCTCGTTAGTGATGGGCGTGTCGCCATCAGCAAGAGCCTCAATGTCATGAATGGCAAACAAAGTCTCCTCATTCACTGGGCCGCCCTCGAACAAAAACTCTTCATATTCGGAAAGAGTCTCACCATCGGTGTCTTTAACTTCGGCCACCATTTGAGTTTGAGAGTCTTCCTCATTCACCAAAGGAACATTGATGACCAAGCCATTTGCCCCTTCATCTCCATGATGAGTCACCAATACAACGGTGCGAGCAAAGGCGGGGTCATTCAACTGAGGCAAGGCAACAAGAAAATACGGAGTTTCCACAACTCAACTAAAATTGAATTCTGCCAAAGAATCAAGGACAACCACCGTTTGCTTAAAAACGGAGAGTTTTGGGTATCAGATTGTTTATGCGTCCAGCCACAGCTTTCCCAACTCCAATCGCTAAGTTTTGCCAAGTTACACGCACAGGTTGAGACAAATACTCTTTTGCTAAATCAATAGAAACGGATTCTCCGCGAATAAAGCTTTGAGCCTGTTGCTCATTGAGGTCGCAACTCCTTCCCGCCCACTGGCTAGACATAGACTTGTGATAAAGGTCTTCTTCACCTCGCCAATCAAACAAAGAGTTTCTAATAAACCCTTGTTTTTGTTTTAAGTTTTTTAATGCGAAAAAACCCTCTAGGGGCAGCTCTGCCAACACCCCGCTCCTTTGTAGGATGCAAAAATAGCCGCCCGGGACTCCATCCAAATGCGGCCACCTTCGTTGCTGAAGAACAATTTCCAAATCGTCATGTCTTTCAATAAAGCTTTCGACCTGGTCTTCGTTTTCAATTTGGTTGTAGGTGCAAGTCGAATAAATGAGCCTGGCTCCCGGCTGCATCATTCTGTAGGCAGCTTCTAGCGCCTCGAACTGCATTCGCGCAAAGTTTTGCACGTCAGAGTCTCGAACGTCGGCCCTCTTCTCCTTACGCTTGGCAAAGAAGCTCTCAGAAGAGCAAGGGGCATCCACCAAAACTAAAGACGCCAATCCGGCCACTTCTTCAGCCAACATTTTAGGCGGCAAACTCCAAATACTAGCATTCTCAACCCCCTGCCTACTCATCAAGGCAGAAAGTTTGTGAGCTCTTTTCTGGTTAATGTCATTAGAGAGCAAGTGCACTCCTGGGAGCAGTCGTTCACCAATAAAGGTTGATTTAGCGCCCGGTGCTGCACACAGGTCGACAATAAGTCCTGGCTCCTCCAACAAGGCATGACTTGCAACCTCGACTGCCGAGGGCTCCTGAAGGAAGCAAAGGCCGGCCGCTTGCCAAAGCTCAAGGTGCTCCACTGATTCTTTGTCGGTGTAGCTGTAGGCATCAACGACGTTCTCTAGAGGCTGCAATTGCTTCAACTGCTCTTGAAACAACTCTGGAAGGACATCCCTTTTCAAGGGATTCACCCTTAAAACCTTCCGAAAGTTCGACTGAAGGCCTTCGATTGCGAGCAACAGTTCCTTATACTCTGCGTTAGCTAGAAGAGCAGAAATAAGCCTCGCCTCAAATTCCTTTGCAGTTTTCATAAAAGATGTAGATTCCCTTGGCATTTAAGCTATATATTCCATTGAAAATGATTTGGGAAGAAAGCCATTTATACAAGAACTCTTTGAGGCAACTCGATCGAGCAGCATCCGTCATGGATCTGGATCCGAATATTCTTATTCGACTGCACACACCTAAGAGAGCGCTCATAGTGAGTGTGCCCGTGATGATGGACGACGGAAAAATCAAAGTGTTTGATGGCTATCGTGTTCATCACAACATGATCCTAGGCCCCGCTAAGGGCGGAATCCGCTATCACCAAGACGTCACTCTCTCTGAAGTGGCTGCGCTTGCAATGCTAATGACTTTTAAATGTTCGCTTATGGCTTTGCCTCTTGGTGGAGCAAAAGGTGGCATTTGCGTTAACCCTAGCGAACTCTCGATGGGCGAGCTTCAACGCATGACCCGAAGATACACAACTGAAATTCTACCTTTCATTGGACCCGAAAAAGATATTCCTGCTCCAGACATCGGAACCAACGGACAAGTAATGAGCTGGATCATGGACACTTACTCACAAGAAGTAGGTCATGCGGTTCCAGGAGTCGTAACAGGCAAACCGATCGACGTCGGCGGGTCTCTAGGACGAGAAGAAGCAACCGGCCGTGGGGTTGTTTACACAATTATCGAAGCAGCCAAAGTAGCAAACATGAACTTGGACGAGTCCATTAGTGTGTCTATCCAAGGTTATGGAAATGTGGGCGGTGCTGCTGCTCGAAAAATTGAAAAAATTGGTTGTAAGATCACCTCCATTTCAGATGTGTCTGGCGGAATTTACAACGCCAATGGTCTCAACCTCGACGACGTTAAAACTTATCTTGATAAAAATAAGGTTTTAAAAGGCTATCCTGAAGCTGACTTTGTAACTAACACTGAGCTACTGGAACTTGACTGCGATATCTTAATTCCTGCAGCTCTGGACGGACAAATCACCGAACGGAACGCAGATAAAATCAAAGCTAAGATCATTGCTGAAGGTGCCAACGGCCCAACGACCTCTGCTGGCGACCAAATACTCAATGACCGTGGAGTCCTAGTGATTCCCGACATTCTAGCCAACGCAGGCGGGGTTGTTGTGAGCTACTTTGAATGGGTTCAAGGTTTGCAACACCTGTTCTGGACTGAAAAGGAAGTCAACAACAAGCTTTGGGACATTATGAGCGCTGCCTTTCATAGGGTGCACCACATTAGCCAAGAGCGGAAAGTCTCCATAAGAACGGCCGCTTTAGTTGCCGGCATTGACCGTCTTGCAAGTGCCATGAAAACTCGCGGATTCTTCCCCTAAGCTTTCAAGAACTCTTCGCAAGTCATTGTATTTTAGAGCCTTTGTTTACGGGGTTGATTCTCGCTAGGACACTTCTCAAAATTTGTTACAATGCTTTAATGAAGGCTCTTTGGCTTGGCTTAACGCTAATTTCTTCAAGCGAAATATGTTTTGCCAGTGATCCCTGCCTACTGACGAATATTTGGGGAAGGGAAATCTTAAAACACACCCAAAGCTCAGAAAGTTTCGATGCAGATGCTGTGATCGCAAAGCTAAAAGAGGCCAAACTAGGCTGGGATATGGTCGATGAGCTATATCGCATAAGCTTTGACCTAAACCTCGACCTTCAAGGTTTAGAAAATTCTCTCGAAAGCATCACAAAGCGCATTGCCAGTAAAATTCCACAAACCAAGCTTTCTTTAATGACAGAGCAACAGCTCCAAAATCACTGCCTACAAGAACCTCTTTACTTTCATACTCAAAAGAAAATCAACGCTCTAAAGAGGTCGAAACTTCGTATGGAATCAATTTTAGGCAAAATTGAAAACCCAAATCACCCCTTTGAGATTCCGGCTTTTACTACCATTCAAAACGACTATTCCACCGCCGCCACTCACACAGGTCTTCGCTACCGCGGTAATCCTAATTTTCTAAGACATCTTGAGAATCTTCGAAAACAAACCGAAGAGCGCTCTGAGCAGATTAGCAAACAACTAGATCACCTAGACTTAGAAGATCCGCGTTCTACAGAAATTCTCGAAACAGCCTCAAGACTTTCGAGCGAGCATGTTTACTACGAAGAAATGCTCAAGGTCGCAATGGGTCAATACACAGGCGTGCCCGCTAAAACAATGCAAAGCAGCCCCTACACAATACGAGCAACCTTTATTCCAAACTAGAAACCGCAATGCCCATCTCTTTGGTAGCAATTTAGAAACAGAAACGTTATCATTCTTATATGAGTGACGACTTAATCCTAGAAGGCTCTAAAGTGCTTTTACGCACGCCTTCCACAAAAGACCGCGAAGCCTTTGATGACATTCTAAACGATAAAGAAAGCATGCGTGCGCTCATTCCATTTTTTGGCGGTAAAGACGAATGGAGCGACGAAGACATTTCCTCTAGCTACAACCGTTTCACTAAAGAAGCTGGCGGAACAGCGGAAATGAATTTGGCCGTCCTAGAGAAGAGCTCAAATAACGTTGTGGGCTGCTGCGGCTTTAAGAATATAGACTCTAAAGAAAAAACAGCTGAATTTGGAATCATTCTCTCTCGCTCTGTTTGGGGAAAAGGGATTTCTAAGGAGGCCCACTCTCTCGCGCTAGACTGGGCATTCAAATCCTTGGGTCTGAATGAAATTTTCTTTTACACAGATGAACACAACCTTCGAATGATTGGCTTTTTCGAAAGCCACGGTATCCGCTTTAAAGGCACCAAAGAACGCATGCAATATTTTATAGTCACTCAAAAAGAATGGCCTTTTATTAAAGCAAAACTTAGCTAAAAACAGCCCTTTATTTATTCCAGGTGTTAAAGGCCGAGGTCAACCCTCGAACACGAGGCTCTAGCTCGGGGAAGTGCCTCAACAAAACAGTTGCCAGACTGGCTTGATCAATCCACTTAAGCCCCTCTCGAGTATAGGTCTTTGCGTTATAGTCTTCCGTAAAGAACCTATCGGCATGAAGCCTTCTTGAAGCCATTAGAATAAAGACCTGCTGAATCGTCTCACCAAAACCAAAGTTAAAGGGGCGAACAATCTCAGCATGAAAACCAACCATTGAATCAAGGTTTTCAATGTCGTTGTTATAGATGTCCTTAAGTTTAGCGACCATAATCTCGGCTTGAGCAAAAGTCTTCTTAAAGTCTGCATCACTCATCTCGGGAGGCATTTCATCTCGCATAGGAATGAAATCTTCAAAACTCTTCAATGCCGGCATCCCTAAACTTCGTCTATAGTCATTATAACGAGGAATACCACGCTCTCGATCGCGAACAATGTCCATTGCCGCCAAGTCCATAGTCCCTAGACCCAGTAGATTCATTGCTGGAATCTCTATGTTCTGCATGAATTTAGGAAAGTTATTCAAAACAACTTGGCCGGGATGTTGGGTTCCAAAAGAATAAAGAAGATCTTTAAGTGAATATTCTTGTGTGAACTGATGAGACTTAGCATCGCGAGTACTGTTTACCGAAACAACTTCTACAGAGTTTCTATCAGCGAGGCTGCGTAACTCTAATTCTTCTGGAATCAGACTATGCATTCTATATGCAGAAACAAACTCTTGAGTCATTGCATACGGGACTCCGCTAAGCTTAGTTTCGCCACCGACGATGCCGCTCATCCAAGAACCAGGCATGCCAGTGCCCCGATTAAAGAGATCGAGAATTCCGGGCTGACCATTAAAAAAGCCTACTTTTCTTTTTTTTGTCGGATTAATTAAACCAGACCAATTCGTGTCCTGGGTTAGCTTCATGGCCTCATTGGGAGAAACCGCATAACTCCATTCGGTTGTGTGAATTTTGGCCATAATCGCAGCGTTCACCAAGCGGGCTTTGTTATAGAGCTCATCTGAACTCATCTTGGGATACTCAGATTGAAGTTTTTGAACGATTGCGTTGTGCTCTAGAATAAAGACGTGATGAAGCAAACTTAGCCCCAACCACCAGTTTCTTTTAAAGCCAACTAGTTCCACTCCATCTGATCCAAGAGGGAGCCTCCAATTTTTGTTAATCTTCATGTATCCAGTGTTGGGAATCCTCAAAGACTGAGCGGTCTTTGCATCACTTCCGTAGACCTGAGATGCATCCCACCAATGAGTCACCTCATTAAGAAAGGTGGGCGTCGGGTTTCCATTCTTTTTAGGAAGGTCATAAGGACGAGTGTGATCATAACGACTTCGCATGAAAACCAAATAGTCTTGGTCTTGTGAACGAAGTGGATCAGTCTCATCTAACTCAAGAAGCAAGGCCTTCGTTGAGGAGGGCGCTTGATTGTCTCCATGACTAAACCAGTCGTGCACCATAAACTGAATCCAACTAGCCGCCAGCATATTCAAATAGGGAATGGGCAAGAATTCGTTTCTCGTAAACAACTCGCGACTGATGCGTCTTGGGTCGGGACTTAGTAATTCTTTATCATCAGGAATTCTCTGATACTTAAGAGGAGCGTTGCGACCCATTCGAGTCCCTGCCGCCCCCATGCCAGGCATTTGGAGGCTATTGCAACTGCCGTCGACCATACGGTTTTGGAGACTTTCTTTAGGACAAGCGCGAACACTACTAGGAACAGAATTGCTTGCGTAGCTGCTGATCAACGAATTCTCATAAAGATACTGTCGTTGTTGGGCAAAAAAGAAGGCTCCCACCAATGCCTTTTTTGCTCGATACCAAGTCTGCCACGGCCGATAACTTAGGTTCTCGGCAACCGTAACAAAGGACCCAAAAACCACTATCGCCAACAATATTCTTCGAAAAGCCTTCATATTGCGAGCGACCCTAGTGTTGCAGTAAAAATAACGCAATACGTCACAAACCCGACCCCCTGTAAAAGTGGTAAGGAGAGCGAACTAACCACACTTGAGAAACAAAAAGCCACCGACTCCTGGCTGGAATCGATGGCCTTCATCTTTGTAATTTAGTTGTCTAAAATTTAAGGAAGTGGCTCTTCGTCTCCGCCGTCGTTATCACCATCACCGTTGTCACCACCGTCGTCAGTTGAACAAGCAGGAACTCGGTTCATATAAGTTGTGCGTTTGATTTCACAATTCTGACGAGCGCGAACTGAGTTATCAACTGAAGTTTCAAACGTTTCGTTCTTGAAACCTTCGAAAGTTGTTTGCTCCATTTGCCTGTTTACGCAAACATAGCCTACTTTTTCACGAGCAGAAAAAGCAAAAGTGTAGCTAACCGAACCATTGTAAGAGCTAACATCGCAATCGGATACAGAAACTGAACATTGTTCTACTTGTTTACAAACAACACCAGGCTTATGATGTCCACCGTGATGATCTCCATGATGACCACCGCCATGGCCTGGATAACCAGAATTAGCACTCGCCAACATTGGCAACATAGCAATTAACGTTAAAAATTTTTTCATATTATCTCCTCCAAAGATCCCCAGACATGCACCCTATTGAAGGACTATAATTCATGCAACCTTGAATCTAGAAAATGCAGAATCAACTCTTCGGCATGCCGCAACACCGCAACGTGCTTAACGCACTCAACGAGCCTTCTTCTTAGCAACATTTCATCGGACCACAAGTATTTGATATTAAAACAAAAAAGTAATCGAAGCCTTGTTTCCACAAGATAGAATTAACCCAAGATTAAACTTACTTTGTCTAACTTGAAGAACACGGATTTTACGTTCAGGAGTCATTATGAAATGGAATTTAGTAGGCACTGTCTTTTTATCGTTCTTGTTCGTTGCATGTGGAAAAGAAACCACAACGAGCACCAACCCCTCTCCCTCAGATCCAATCGTTGCACCCGATGACGCCGAAGCCGTTAAACTTTCCTTTGCGCTACTTCCCGCCGACGAAAGCCAATGTTCTGAAGGCGGCACATTGATCGCCACCTT
>JAACVK010000065.1 GCA_009991595.1 bacterium
ATCCTGGCCCTAGTTTGTTCTTTTATCCCTTCCGTTCTGGTAATCCCTCTTATTATTATGAATGTTAATCTGGCTGTTTTTAATCTTCTGCCGGTACCGCCTTTAGACGGCGCCAAAATTCTCTACGGTTTTTTGCCAATGAGCTGGGCCGACGAATACAACGACTTTATGAAATCCTACGGCACAATCTTATTAATCTTATTAATTCTCCCCATTGGCGGCTCGTCTTTAGCCATCAACCTTATCATGCCGGTAATCAATCTAGTCACGAATTTCCTTCTGTAAACACCTCTACCCGATTTCTCCCTTTGGCTTTAGCTTGATACATAGCTGTATCAGCACGGCCTATTAATACCTCCAAAGGTTCTTTCTCGCCGATTTGCACCACACCAATGCTGACGGTGAACGAAGCTTTTTCTTTATCATGAATCTTTACTTGTGTCTTTGCCATTTGGTCTTTTATTTTTTCCGCCACTTTCTGGGCTCCGTCTAAATCTGTATTCGGAAGAAAAAACACAATTTCCTCACCACCCCATCTACCAATAAGGTCAGATTTTCTAACCAGGGTATCCTCCTTCTCAGGATTTAATAAACGGGAAATTTCTTTCAAGACAAGATCACCCCCTTCATGCTCATATTGATCATTAATCCTCTTAAAAAAATCAATATCCATCATCATTGCCGAAGTTGGAAATCTTTCTCTTTGAGCAAGATTAAGTAATTTTGTAGCCAATAACATAAATCCTCGCCGATTATACAAACCGGTTAAAGGATCATTTAATACTTGCTCTTTTAAAACAGACTTTCTACTTTCTAATCTTTTTCTGTAAACATCTTGATATATATCTTTGTATTCCGCCATATACTTGACAACATGATATAATTAAATTGGTCCGATGACAACATCGTGACCCCTGCCCTACCGGGCGCGTTGACAAGTTGAAAGATTTTTTCCTCAACGCTTTTTGTATGGAAGGCATGATATCGTCAGCCTGTGGACTGAGGGTTAGCTTTCCACCTTGAACTTTGTTCGGGGAACGCTTTCAACTGACGGCCTTACGGTGGGGCATGTTTTATACTTCGCCTATCTTCTGTTAAAATAGTTAAAGTGCCAACGTAGCTCAGTTGGTTAGAGCAGCTGTTTTGTAAACAGCAGGCCGTCAGTTCAAATCTGACCGTTGGCTCAAAACACTTTTGCCCGCCTGCAAAAGCTATTGCTTTAGCAATTGCGGGCAGGTAAACAGCAGGTCTTCAGTTCAAATCTGAAAGGCGGCTCTTATTTCTCCACACTAAACACAAAAAACTTCATTCCTGCCTGCCAATCATCGGCCGCCAACCCCGCCTTTAAACACAACTGGCCTAAAAATTCTTGAGCATCCGGCAATTTCTCCCAAACCTGCGGTAAAAAAACCGCCCTTTGTCCGAACTTCTCAATCACCAAGCCGGGTTTTTCTTTCCTCAGCCGCTCCAACAGTTCCTTGACACTTTTCGGTACGATCGTGGTCAAAAGTGACAAAACAGAAACCTCGATACTCAAATCTTTTAATTCTTCCAAACTCACTGGTTCAAACCGGCCGTCACGGGCCGCCGCAGCAATGGCATTGTCAATAATTGCCTGCTCTAAAGAACCGACCGGTTCAATATTGCCGATACAGCCCCGTAAACGGCCGTGGTTATATAGCGTCACAAAACAGGCGCCCGGCTGTTTAGAAACGGCCTTGATTTTTTTGCCGGTTTCTAAATATTTTTTAATCGCCTGTCTTGCTAACTTAATGTTATTCATAAAAAACAATTGCGCTATAACCCACCACCCGGTTACTGTCGCCTGAAGCCGTAGCCGAGGTATCATAACAGACTAACTTTGCCTGCCAGTGGTTGGCTTTCGCCAACTTCATCAACATTAAAATCCCGATCCTACCGCAGGCACAGTCTTCATTCTCCAGTAAATATTTCCGGTTGCCGGTTAAGATCGCCTCAATCGTTTTCTTGTCATACTCCTCTGCAAAATTTTGCGGCAGATAATGGGAAAGGTCCGAAGAAACGATTAAAAGCGAATTTGGCGGTAAAACCAGCTTGGTTTCCGCACCGGTTAACAAACAACTGATTTGAAAATCTTTAAATCGATATTGTAAAAATGGCAGCTGGACTTCCAAACAATGCTCGCTTTTATGAGCTGAATCATTAACCTCTGTCTCTCGGGGCGGTTTTTGCTCCACTGCTCCCAGAGGCGTCAGCCAGGTTTGGCAGGACGATGCGGCCAAAGCAGTCAACCATTCATGATGCGACGGCCCCAGTAAAACAAACTGTTTTTGCGGGACAACGCTAATCTGCTGATACCCCCAAGCCGCTGTCTGGCCGGAATAAACCAACCCCGCGTGCGGCACGATCAAAGCCCTGACTTTTCCGCTGACAACTTTTTTAGTATTTTTAAAAAACTCATTAATGGCCGCCTTCAACTCCTCCCGCTCTGCCGGGTAAAAACTGCCGGCTACGGCAGGATATCTAGTGCCAAATACCATAAATCTTCTCTCGGCATTGCCTGCATCTGCCTCGCTTATCCAAATTTTTAATTACCCCTTGATAATCAGTCCTGTCCACTAAAACCGCTTGGCACTGAGGACAAGTAGTAACCGAGTGTTCCGGGTCAGCGATATTGCCCAAATAAACATAGTTCAAGCCGGCTTGCCTGCCGATTTTATAAGCTTTTAATAAATCTTCATGCCTGGTAACCGGCACATCCAGCATTTGGTAGTCCGGATGAAAAGCGGAAATATGCCACGGTATATTTTTAGAGATACCGGCTAAAAATTGAGCAATCTGCTGCAATTCTTCATTACTATCGTTATATCCGGGAATTAACAGGGTAGTAACTTCGGTAATAATGCCGGACCG
The DNA here is from genome assembly GCA_009991595.1 of bacterium. Classification (GTDB taxonomy): domain Bacteria; phylum Bdellovibrionota; class UBA2428; order UBA2428; family UBA2428; genus JAACVK01. The sequence continues at coordinate 2,893 of JAACVK010000065.1, forward strand.
GAAATATTTTTTAATATTCGCTTTGACCGGTTCGATTTTGGCTTTACAGATTTGCCTATAAAATTTATCCGAAAAGCTTTTTAAATCAATATTAATCGCGTCCAAATACGGCTTAATATATTGAAAACTCTCCTCTGATTCAAAACCATTGGAAACAAAAACGTTCCTCAAACCCTTTTTCCTGGCCAGCTTGGCCGTATCATAAGCCAGCTCGATAAAAATCGCCGGCTCGTTGTAAGTGTAGGCAATCCCGGCCGCTTTTTTCTCTACAGCCAATTCGACAATTTCTTTGGGAGTAATTTTAGTTGATGCGTTTTCGATATAAAAGATTAAGTTTTTCGTTTTTCGTTTTACGCTTTGCGTTTTATTCCCCTGGCTTTGCGTCCAATTCTGGCAAAACTTACAGCCAAAATTACAGCCGGCTGTCCCGAAAGACAACAAATATTTTCCCGGTAAAAAATGAAATAGCGGCTTTTTCTCCACCGGATCAAGCTGAAGGCCGATTGCCCGGCCGTACACCAAAGAATACAGCTTGCCTTGGTGATTAATTCTGGTGCCGCAGATGCCGGTTTTTCCCTCCGCCATCCGGCAGTACCACGAACAAGCCAGGCATTGGACTTGGTTCTCTGCTAGTTTTTTATACAGCTTGGCGAGTTTCATTAACTATTGTTATAATAGCATGAAATAAAAGCTGGGGTGGTGGAGCGGTCAAACACACGAGTCTGTAAAACTCGCGGCGCAAGCCTACGAAGGTTCGAATCCTTCCCCCAGCACCTCGCGTAGCTCGGTGCAAGCACTAAGCCGTCTTAGCTCAGTTGGCAGAGCACGCCCATGGTAAGGGCGGGGTCCCGGGTTCAACTCCCGGAGACGGCTCCAAGGAGGTATAATAACCTATGGCAAAAAAAGGCAAAGGCCCGAGAGGTATTCTCGGCCTTAAATGTTCTATCTGTAATGCGCAAAACTATCTCACCCAGAGAAATCGGGTTAACTCGCCCGAAAAACTGGCGTTAAAAAAGTATTGCAGCCGCTGCCGCAAACACACGGAACACAAAGAAATGAGCAAATTGAAATAAACTGCGGGCCTGTAGCTCATTTGGCTAGAGCGCTGCTATGGCATAGCAGAGGTGGTGGGTTCAAATCCCACCAGGT
>JAACVK010000036.1 GCA_009991595.1 bacterium
CACGAGCCTTTCGTTAGAAGTATTAGCTTCGTTCTTGTGAAAATGCTTCCAAACCTGTCGGTGTCCCCTTAGGAATTTTTTCTCCATTAGGCGGATGTTTTCTCCAAGCGCTCCGTTGTCGATTCTAAAGCGCATAAAAAGTAGAGGAGCCCACGGATAGAGTCTTATCTGTGTGACCGCTCGTTTAAGGCGAGCAAATTGAAACTTTTCCCAGCTATCATAGGATTTGTAATCATCTATGGTTTCAATTTGAGTGAATTTAGATATCCCAAAGGTAACGGCGTCGTCGAGTAGGTCCTTAAAGTTCGATCCAAAGTAATAATAGAGAGTCGATCTGGGGACACCTGTAAAACGAGAGACTTTTGAGAAGCTCAAGTCGTGAGGTTGATGTCTTAGGAGTAGTTCAATCACTTTAATCCTGGTCTCGTCTAAATCGAACTTTTGTCTTTTTGTCATAAACTCCTCAATTGCATGGTCATGTCTAACAAAGCCAGATAACCCTTTTCAAGTCAAAGAAAGCTCGTGCTAAGCTTAAAGGGATGAGTAAACTGGGAGGTCTTTGGATTTTAGGGTTTCTGGTGTTTTTTGGACGCTGGAATCTTTTGGGTTTGTCTCCTGATGCAGCTTTATATGCAGGCTTGAGTCTTAAAGTGCATCAAAGCTCAGAATTTTGGTTCTTAACGGCTAGTCAGAATTTTTTCCCACATTTTTTCGAACACCCTCCCTATTTTTTTCAGTGGGGTTCGTTTGTCCTAAACATCTTAGGAGTCGGGGATGGCGCAGCAAGAGCGATAGGGGGAATTCCAGGCTTCTTAGGGTTTATGGCTCTTGTTAGCTGGAGTTTTTTGAGATTGGGCTTTTCTCGAACCTTGGTTTTGGTGATTATGCTTTTAAGTTTTGGGCACTACACCAAATATGCAACTACGACCATGATGGAAGGACCTCTAAGCTTAGGGGTCGTTTTGGCAATGATCGGAGTGGTAGAATTCATCTATCTCGGCGCTCGTGAGAAGTTTCCTTACCTTCTTTGTGCCCTTGGTTGTATGATTTCGGTTGCATCAAAAGGAGTTGCTGGATTGGGAGCTTTCGGTGCAATTGTCTTAACTCTACTTTTGATAAGATCACTCACCCATCTTCGTTTTAGTCTCAAGTCTAGTGTTGTTCTTTTGTGCCTTTGCTTGTTTTTTTCTTTGCTTCCCTTGGGCGTGTGGGCACTGGCTACCCATCCTATTTACGGGTTTGCTCACTCAGGAGACCAGCCTTGGTATTTTATGGAATACTTTCAGCAACAGGTTTTACGGTCTTTTACGAGTAATCGGGGTTCCGATTTACATAGTGTAACAGGAAGCCGCTGGTTGTATTTTCAGGTTATTTTAAAGTATGGATGGCCTTGGTGGTGGACTGTTCCCATGGGCTATTTCTATCTATATAAAAAGAGACTATTACTTCATTTGAATTTGCCAGTTTTTTCTATTTGGGCATTCGCCTCTTTTGCTTGCTTTTTGAGCTTCTTTGTTCCGTTTTCGTTGAGCACCTTTCAGCTCCCTCATTACATCCATCCTGTTTACCTACCTCTCGCGCCAGTTGGAGCTGTCTTTGTTCACTATGTATTGAATAAATTTAGCTCAGCATTTTTAGGGTTTTTGGAGAGGAAATGGTGTCTGCCCCTACTGGCCTTGTTGTTGTTGGTTTTTATGTTTTCCTTTTATCGGGGAGTCAGTAAGTCGAGCAACCGTGGTCAGGACTTTATCGAAGTTTCTGAACTGGTAAATTCTTCCAAACCTGAGTGTGAAGTCGTTCTAGAAAGTAAAGATATGGATGCGTATCGAATGGAATCTTTTTCATTATGGTATTTTCGTGGCAGAAACTGGAGCAGAGTTGATTCTTTGGACTTGAACTCAAAAAGCAGCGAAGATCGTTTGATTTGGTATCCTCAAAGTCATCGAGACTTGAGAATGGTTGTGGGAAAAAACTGTCAATAGAGAATCTTCTAAACGATGGTTGTGCGCCGTGCTAGATAATTGAACTTAGTCTAGAAATTAAGAAAGATCTGGTTCTATTATGTGGGTCGCGGAGGCTAGTGTGAAATTATGAATTTACGTATTTTGGTATTGCTCCTTGTTTTTAGCTCATGCAGTCACATGAATGGTGGTGGCAGTAAGGCGCTTCATCCAGATTGGTCTAAGGCTCAGGCCACTGGCGACAAGTTTGTTGTTAGCACTCAAAGCGAAAGAGCTTCTCAGGCGGGCAAGTTGATGATTGAGCAAGGTGGAAACATCATTGATGCTTTCGCGGCTACCTCCTTTGTTTTGGCGGTTGAAGAACCTTATGCCACAGGCATTGGTGGCGGAGGGTTTTTACTGTTTCGGCATGCAGCTACTGGAAAAGTAGTCGCCTATGACTTTCGCGAACAAGCGCCCGCTAAAGCAGGGGACAAACTTTTTTTAAAAGCCGATGGCAGTGTCGATGCTGAAAGATCCAAAACAGGGGCCCATGCCGCGGGAGTTCCTGGATTAGTAGCAGGTATTTTAGAAATTCATAATTTATACGGAAGGCTTTCTAGAGAGAAAGTCATTAAGCCGGCGATTGAACTTGCCGAAAGTGGATTTAAAGTTTCAAGTGGGTTTGCCTACACGTTAAAGGAATCTAAGGACAGATTATCGAAATACAGAGGAAGTCGTGACTTGTTCTTTAAGAATGGCGAGGTTTTAAAGGAGGGGGATCTCTTTCAGCAAAAAGATTTAGCGGAAACTCTAAGGACTATCTCAAAAAAAGGGCGTGATGGATTTTATAAAGGCAAGATAGCATGGGCCACTGTGATGTATTTGCATAAGAATGATGGCCTCCACACGATATCTGACTTTGTTAGATATCGTCCTAAAAAGCGAGATCCGATCAAGGGAACTTATAATGGATACACAGTTTACGGAATGCCGCCTCCTAGTTCTGGAGGGATTCTTGTCCAGCAAATCTTAAACACTCTCGAGGGAGCGAGGCTTGGTAATGGAATGCCTTTCGATGTGGACAATGTTCACAAGACAACCATAGCTATGCAAACGGCTTTCGCGGATAGAGGTAAGTATTTTGGAGATGCCGACTTTATTGACTTTCCTCAGGCAAAACTATTGAGCGAGGATTGGGCTGCCGAGCATCGAAAATTGTTAGACAGCAAGCGTGCGTTAAGTGCGGATGAAATATCAACAGCAAAAGGTTTTCCTAAAGAGCCTGATCATACGGTGCATTTTTCAATGGCTGATCAAGAGGGAAATGTTTTGGCGTCGACTCAAACCATCAATGGTTGGTATGGAAATGCCATGGTTGTTCCTGGAACGGGAATCTTGATGAATAATGAAATGGATGACTTTTCTGCAGCTCCTGGAGCCAGTAACTTATTTGGTGCTTACGGATCGGCCGCCAATAAGGTTGAAGGAAGAAAGCGACCCCTTAGTAGTATGTCGCCCACTTTAATTTTCAAAAATGGTGAGCCTCGATATGCTCTAGGAAGTCCTAATGGAACTCGAATAATCAGTTGCGTGGCCCTTACGACTCTTAATTTGGTGGAGTATGGAATGTCTTTAAAGAATGCGATTGCAGCGCCTCGGTATCATCACCAGTGGAGGCCAGATGAGTTGTGGGTGGAACCTTATTTTCCCACGAAGACTAAGGATGAATTAGCGGCTTTGGGTTACAAGATTCAAGAGAAGACTTGGGGTTGTAAGGTTCAAGGTGTGTCCTGGAGTCCGGGGAAGCTGAGTGCGGTCGCGGATCCTCGTGGATCTGCCTCGGCATTAGGGCTTTAAATGGAGAATACGATTCCTGCTTTAGAGTTTGAAAATGTTGTTAAAAATTTTGGCGACTTTCAGGCTGTCAAAGATCTTAATCTGAAGGTGGAGTCTGGAGAAATTTTTGCTTTGTTGGGACCTAATGGAGCGGGTAAAAGCACTTCTATCAACATGATTGTTGGTTTGAATAAAATTAGCAAGGGGTCCATTCGAGTTTTTGGTTTAGATACTCAATCTGAATCTGTAAACACGCGCAGGATGGTTGGGATCATGCATCAAGAGATTATTGCTGAGACTTTCTTGCCTGTGCAAGAATCGTTGGAGCTACACTGTGGCTATTTTGGAATGGCAGTCGATCGAGACTGGATGAATGAACTCTTGCGGCGATTGGCTTTAGACCCTCATCGGAATAAGCGCTCTGGACAACTGTCGGGTGGGATGAAGCGCCGTTTGATGATGGCTAAGGCGCTCATTCATAAGCCTCAATTGCTTATTCTGGACGAGCCGACAGCCGGCGTGGATGTGGATTTGAGGCGTATCATTTGGGAGTTTGTTGAGGAGCTTAACAAAGTTCATGGAGCCACGGTTCTTTTGACAACGCATTATTTGGAAGAAGCTGAAAAGCTTTGCAAGAGAATTGCCATATTGGATCATGGGGAATTGATTGTTCTCGATGAAACTAAAAAGTTGTTGTCCGATCAAAAGTCTAAAAATCTTGAAGAAGTTTTTCTTAAATTGACCCAATCCACTGAGGTTCAGGTGTGAGTAGTTTTTATCAGAATAGAAGTTATTCTCCTTATCGTTCTTTTTATACCTTGTTGCGGAAAGAAATTCGTCGCTATTTGATCATGGCTCCTCAGACGCTATTGGCGCCTCTGATAACGGTTTGTTTATATCTTCTTGTTTTTGGGGTTAGTCTTGGCAGGCGTATTTCCTTGGGAACTGAAGTTAGTTATTTAGATTTTGTTATTCCGGGGCTGATCTTGATGGGAGCAATTAACAACACTTTTGCCAACATTTCTTCCTCCTTATTTCTCTCTAAATACTTGGGAAATATTGCAGATATTCTTGTGGCCCCTATTAGTGCCATGCAGTTTTTAATGGCTTACACCTTAGCTGCTATGACCCGAGGTTTATTGGTGAGTGCGCTAATCTATGGAGTGAGTTTGTTTTTCAGCCAGACACCTTGGCAAAGTCCTTTCTTAGGGTTTTTTATTCTATTTTTAGCTTCTTTTATTTTTGCCCAGATTGGAGTCATTGCCTCTTTGACCTCAGCAAGTTTTGATACTCTGTCAATGTATACAAATTTTTTACTTTTACCGTTGATTTACCTGGGAGGTCTTTTTTATCCAGTTTCCAATCTGCCCGCTCCTTGGTCAACACTATCTAAGTTCAATCCTTTGTATTATCTGATTGAGGGCTTTCGTTCTGCCATGTTGGGAGCTACGGAGTTGTCAATAGGGTCGGCTATCTTCGGGGCGACTATAGTGGCTTTGATACTGTTTTCGATAACTTATTGGCTGATTAAAACTGGCTATAAGTTGCGAAACTGATTTTGAATCAAAAAAAATCTTCTTGGCCGTGACTTTAGTAGTTTGAGTCGATAGATCAGTCTAATCATGGCTCGCTCTTCTAAATCGTTGAATGAAGTTCTCGATCAGCTTCGTGAAGTTGGTTTGAAGCGAACTCAAGCGCGGCGAGCAATCTTAGATCTGTTGGTGAGAGAGCATGGGCCCTTTTCCTCTGAAGAGATTCACGCTAAATTAAAAAGTCATGGTTGTGATTTGGTGACGGTCTATCGAAATGTGATTGCTTTGGAGAAGGTTTCCTTGATTAGAAGATGTGATTTTGGAGACCGTGTTTATCGCTACGAGATTAATGATTCTCATGATGACCATCATCACGTTGTTTGCGCAAAGTGCTCTGGGGTTACGGTGATCGATTATTGTATTCCCAAAAAGGTCTTAGATTCCCTCAAAAAGAAGGGGTATCAAAATCTAGAGTGCCGGTTAGAGATTTTTGGTCTTTGTCCTCAATGCTCTAGAGGAAAAAGCCTTGAATCTAGTCTCTCTGACTCTCGCAAAAACGCTTCGCCCAATAACTAAGAATAATATCCGCGCCAGCTCGTTTTATCGAAGTTAATGATTCCACAAAGGCTTCGTTTTCAGTGAATAGTTCCTTTTCTACTCCCGCCATGAGCATGGAGTATTCTCCACTAACTTGATAGGCGGCAACAGGAACGGGGCTAAAGTCCTTTAGGTCAGAGATAATATCCAAATAGGAGAGAGCGGGTTTGACCATGATCATATCTGCGCCTTCTTCAATGTCTAAGGCGGCTTCCCGGTGAGCCTCTCGTCGATTAGCTGGGTTAAGTTGATAGGTCTTTTTGTCTCCCTCTTTAGGGGCGGAGTCTAGAGCTTGCCTAAAGGGTCCGTATAAGCTTGAGCAATACTTAGCAGAGTAAGCGAGGATACCAACCTCCTCGAATCCGCTTTCGTCGAGAGCGCTTCTAAGGTAGCCAACCCGGCCGTCCATCATGTCGGATGGTGCGATCATGTCTGCGCCGGCCTTTGCCTGGCACAAGGCCATTTCGGCTAAAATAGGCAGGGTTTCGTCGTTTAGGATTTTCCCATTTTTAACGAGGCCGTCGTGACCATCACAGGAATACGGATCCATGGCCACATCGGTAATCAGGGTTAGGTCGGAGACTTTGTCTTTTAAGGCCTTGATGGCATTTGGCAGGAGTCCGTTAGGGTTGCTTGACTCCGTAGCAAGGGGATCTTTCTTCGAGTCGTCAATCGCGGGGAAAAGCGCGAGAGCGGGAATTCCCAGGTGTCTGGCTTGGATGGCTTCTTCGATTAGTATGTCTATGCTCATGCGGAAAACGCCAGGCATTGTGGAGATCGGTTCCTTTCTTCCGTTGCCCTCGATGAGAAAGACCGGCCATACAAAATTCTCAGGCCGAAGAATAGTTTCTGTGGAGAGTTCTCTCAGCGAAGAAGTTCGTCGATTTCGTCTTGGTCTTTGAGGCATATTCATGATGACAATATGTTTAGCGGAGTATGGGGGAAAAAGACAAGTTTTGTTGTTGAGCTACGGGTTCTGGCCCGCTGTATGGGGCTTTTAGGGGTGATTGAGACCAATGTGTAAGATCTCGGTATTATGAGTTTTATTCAGGGTTCATGAAAGCTTCATGAAATGAAGGCGGTAGTTTAACCTGTTTACTAAGCACTACGGTTTATAATGAAGTCATGAAGCATTTTGGCAATTTTCTATTCACTCTATCGTTTTTTGCTTTCACAGTTCTCCATGTATCTGCGAAGGATTCCGCAAGCACAGGAGAGAAGAAGGATTACGGTAAGGACAAGGGCTCTTGCACAGCTAAAAAGATGAAGACTATTCCCACTCATGTTGAAAGATTGCAATCATGTGATGGAGAAGAAGTCCCTAGTAATTCTAAGTTAGCAGAGACAAAATTCTTTGAGGCCTGTGAAAAATCTGCAGAGGCAAAAGAACATGATGGGGCGGCTGAGGGAATGGCAGCGGGGGTTCATTCAGCAGTGGAAAGTAACACCTTTTCACAAGGCAACGTAGGGACCTTGGAGGCTGCTTCAGGTGAAATTGAGTCAGGAGCTAAAGCTCGTAAGGAAGCTCTTGAGTTGTTTAATGAAGCCAAGGCTGCTGCTGAAGCGGCCAAAAGTGAAGTGGCTGACCATGAAGACAGTAGAGATGGGCACAATTACTCGTCGGAATCTCTGCTTGCTATGATTCTGTGGACGATTGATAAAGAGGAAGAAAAAGAGAAAGGTGCCGAAGAGTTGGCCGCTGGTTTGGCTGAAGCAGCCGCTGTTGCCGAGTTAGGGTTTGCCGAGGAACCAACGGACGAAACGGCTACCGATGATGCTGCAAATGATTCTGAGAGTTCTGATAGTGATTTACTTTCTTGGACTGTTCCTGAAGACGAGTTGGTGGAATGGATTGAGAATCCAGAAGAAGGTGCTAGCCAAACGGGCGAGCAAAATGGAGCAGCGACTTCAACTGATGATGAAGCGGTGGCTGGTATCTAATAGTTGTTCTTGAGTGCTTATAGAAAACATTGGGCTACTTCCTGGCCAGGAAGTAGCCTTTTTTGTAGGTAAGCCGGGCACTTACACCTTGTCGTGAGGTTGACGTGGAGAGCTCCTAAAATCAATTGCTTCTTCAGTGATAGATGACTAAGTCTTTGAATATGGAGATGGATAGAGGCCGGCTTAAATCAAACAATCAAAGAACAATGCCAGATGTGGCATCTCAGCCCGAGCTTTCTGTTCAGGCTAAAATTGATCAAGTCGGAATGACGGGAGTTGAAGTTCCCGTTAGGATGAAGCGTTCTGATGGTGTTGAATTCATTAGTGCTGGTAGGGCGGATGCCTTTGTCAGTTTGGATGATCCTCATGCAAAGGGAATCCACATGTCTCGCTTGTATCTAGCTCTTGTAGAGTCGCTGGAAAGCGAGACTCTAAGTTTGTCTCTTATGGAGAAAACTGTGGAAAGTTTTCTTTCTTCTCACAAAGATCTTAGTCAGACGGCTTCATTGAGTTTGGCTTTTGACTTCATGGCTCTACGCAAATCGTTGTTAAGTGAGAACGCAGGATGGCGCACCTATCCTGTGGAGATGAAATGCTCTATCGGCGCTAACCGTGCACTTGCTTTTTCTATGAGAGCTCAAATTAGTTATTCAAGCACTTGCCCTTGTTCGGCGGCTCTTGCCAGACAACTCATTAGTGATCGCTTTCTTAGTGATTACTCAAAGGAAAGGGCGGTTTCTGTTAAGGAGGCTTCAGAATGGCTTCTGAAAGAAGAGTCTATTTGTGCAACTCCTCATTCTCAACGCAGCTATGCCACGGTGGATGTTGTTCTTTCCTCAGAGGGGAAAAGTCTGTCTCTAGAGGAATTGATTGTATCAATTGAGCAAGCATTAGGAACTGCCGTCCAGGCTGCTGTGAAACGAGAAGATGAGCAAGAGTTTGCTCGCTTGAATGGTAGAAACTTAATGTTTTGCGAAGATGCTGCTCGAAAAATGCGCTCTGTGCTCGAGTGTGATTCAAGAATTGTTGATTATAAAATCGAAGCCAAGCATGTCGAATCTCTTCATCCTCACAACGCTGTTAGTATACTTGTGAAGGGTGTTGAGGGCGGCTTTAGAGCTTCTTCTTTGTAGAAGAGAAGAGTTTAGGCTCTTTTTTCAAACCAGCTTAAACCAAGGCTAATTATTTTAGATAGGCATTCTTCGTAGCTATAGCCAAGACGTTTAGCGGCTTCTGGAAATTCTTCAAAAATAGCAATTCCTGGATTTGGATTAGCCTCCAAAATAAAAGCATTGTTCTTGTTGTCTACCCTTAAATCAATTCGTGCATAGCCGCTTAGTCCAAGTCGTTTGTAACAACGCTTTGCAAGCTTTTGAATCTGAGCGTCCAATTCGGAGTTAAGTCGAGCTGGAACCGAGCGAATTCCATACTTGTTTCGATATTTTTGACTCCATTTAACTTGGCTGGTTGCAATGGGTTCGGAGTCGTCTTTTAGGCGATTGAATTGTAGTTCATAGGTAGGGAGTGTTTGTAGGTTCTTGTTTCCCAAGACGCCAATGTAGAACTCTCTGCCTTCGATGTAATGTTCAATGAGTGCATCGGTTCCAATGCTTTTATGGATGAAGGCCACTCTATCAGATAGTTGTTTGTCACTTCTTACCACAGAGGCTTGAGATATTCCCAATGAGGCTTCTTCTATTAGAGATTTAACAAAAACAGGATACTCGAGGTTTTTTGGGAGCGAAACCTTGTGGCCTTTGGCAATGATCGCAAATTTTGGTGTGGGTATGCGATGGTAGGATAATATTTTTTTTGAGAGAGCTTTGTCGCGAGCGAGCATCAGGCCTTGAGGATTACAGCCCGTGTAGGCTTGGCGTCTAAGCTCTAAATAGCTTACGACATTATGGTCGTAGGTGGCGTTACCATCAAACTCTTCGAGTAGGTTAAAAACGATGTGAGGCTTGTGTTTGAAAAGGGCAGTTCGTAGGACGTCCACATTTGAGTGAACTCCGGTGATTAGGACATCATGGCCAAGCGCTTTTAGTCCGTTGAAAACGTCAAATTCAGTTTTCCAGGGTGCACCTTCGGATAGCTTTTTTGTTGCGTTCTCAGGAGGGATTAACTCCTCATGAAGCAGAAGTAATATTCGAAGTGTTTTCATTGGTGTGCAAGGGGGCTATGGATGAGCAAAAATGAATGCCGAGATAAAGGAGGGAGGTGTAAATCGCCGTAGATAACAATGAGTTTTGAAAGAAGGGTAGGGCAGCTTCAAAGCAATAGAGCAATCCAAGGAGTGTTTTGGGATAAAAAGATGAACTGAGCCATACTGCAAAATTGGACGTAATGAAAAAAATAACTGGACCGATAGCACTCATCCGAAGTGCAGACGAAAAACGTCCGTTATTCGTCTGTCGACTTAGCCAAGCTATGAGGGCCAAGGTTCCGTAGGTCAACGGGACCAGAGAGTGAAGGCCCAAGAAGAGATCGCTGACGATCATTGCGCCAAGAGTGCTTAGAATGGCAAAGCTCAAGGACCTGGAATACATGCCTCCGATGATGGCGATGGATAGGATAGGGGTGAAGTTTGGAGGGTGGGGAATCAGTCTACATAGAGCTCCTATGAAAACTGCAGTTAAAACAATGAGAGCTCTATTATTTCTGAATATATTCAATTTGCTATTCCTTCCCCAATGCTCTTAGTGCAACATCCACCTTACCAAGGGGGGCGCTAATGGCAAAGCCTTCGCAGTGAGCATCGAGTGCGCTGATGACTCTTTGAGCAATTTCAACGCCTCGCTTGATGGCTTCTTCTTTATCGTCGCCAGCTTTTTCCATTTCATCAAGGGCCCATTGGGGAACGGTCACGCCAGGCACTTCGTTGGCCATGAATTCTGCGTTTCTTAGGCTGATGAAAGGCCAAATGCCGACTATGTGTGGCCTAGAGTTGGCTGCGGTCAATTCTCGCCACTTTAGGTAACTTTCAGGATCGTAAACAGGTTGAGTGACGGCAAAGTCTGCGCCCATTTCACATTTAAAGTTCCAACGTTTAACCTCGAGTTCCATGTTCATGGCTGTTGGGTTGCTCGCTACGCCAATCCCATAATCGGTAGAAGATCCAAGCTCACCACCTAAAGGGCTAAGACCCTTGTTCAGACAGTCTACTAGGCGAGTTAGGCCGATGGAATCTAGGTCGTATACCGCAGACGCATCCTTGTTGTTGCCTAGTTTTGGGGGGTCTCCTGTGACTAAAAGTAGGTCGCGGACCCCGTTTAGGTGGGCTCCGAGTAAATCAGATTGAAGAGCGATTAGGTTTCGATCGCGAGTTGTGAAGTGGGGGAGGATCGAGATTCCGCAGTTCTTGTGTGCATAGTAACTTGCAATGTGAAGAGAGCTTGCTTTTGTGCTAGCTCTGGCCCCGTCGGGAACGTTGATAAAGCGGACGCCAGCTTTTTTAATTGTTTGCACTTTTTCTTCAAACTTTTCAATTTCAATGCCTTTTGGCGGAGAAAGTTCTACGGTGATGACCTTTTCTCCAGCGCAAAGAGCTTGCCCGATGTTGGAAGGAACTCTCTGCCGAAGGGGCCGCCTTTCAGCGTTAGCTGCTTTGAGTTCCTCTCCCATTTGAATGGTGGATTGTTGCACGTTGGTCATCAGTAGAGCTTGTCGTATGGCTGCAATATGATGTTCATTCGTTCCGCAACATCCTCCAACACCATTTGCACCCGCTTCTACATAGCGTTTGGCATATTTTGCTAAATAATCTGGGCTGGTCATGTAAAAGTAACGACCGTTGATGTTTCTGGGCATGCCAGAGTTTGGTTGCACAATGATTGGTTTTTCTGTGAGAGGTCTCAGGTGTCGTAAGCAGGTGAATAAACCGCTTGGCCCCTCTGAGCAATTGAGTCCGAGAGCTTGAACCATTGGATTCTTTCCAATTCGGTCAGCAAAGGCCTTGAATCTTCTGGAGGAAGTTGAGAGCACCGTTAGAGAAGCAAGGATGGGGGTTGTCTTGTCGACACTTCTAATCCCTTCAATCGCTCTTTCCATTTCAGCCATGTATCCAAAAGTTTCTAGGATGTAGCAGTCGATGCTTTCTGAAGCTTGAACCATTCTGGCGATGTCTGCATATTCATCAAAAACTTCTTCAAGGCTAATCTTTCCCAGGGGTTCGATGAGCTCTCCCATTGGGCCGATAGAAAAAGCAATCTTTGCAGAGCTGCCCTCGCGGGCTTTGTTGGCAAGCTCGATGGCGCTTGAAATTAGCAGCTGTTGCTGGTTTTCAATGTCGTATTTTTTTAATTGAATCTTGGTCGCTGAAAAAGAGTTAGTCGTGATGACGTCTGCACCGGCTTGAATATAGCTTTTGTGTAGTGCTACAACATCTTCGGGTGCGTTGAGGCAAAGCTCTTCAAATGGCCGGTTAATGTAGAATCCTCGGTCGTAAAGTGCTGTTCCTACTGCACCATCAAAAATTAGAACTTTTTTTGCGTTAAACATTTGGTGGTGATCTGAATACTAGCAAAAGATCCGCTTCGCACAACTAATTTTTATATTCTTAGTCTTGTTAATGAGGGTCATGTCCGGATAATCAAAGAAATATGTATTGGATGACTTTGTTAGGGACCATTATGCTTTTCTTTGGAGGCGATTGGCTTGTTGCTGGTGCTTCTTGGGTGGCCAGGCGATATGGAGTCTCTAAGCTTGTTGTCGGCTTGACTCTTGTTGCTTTTGGCACGAGTGCCCCTGAGCTTGCTGTGAGTGTCTATTCCGTTTTGAAGGGTGAACCTGACATAGCTGTTGGAAATGTCGTTGGTAGTAATATTGTAAACATATTACTGGTTCTGGGGGCCTCTGCTCTTGTTCACCCAATCCAAGTTGGATCCTCGCTTCTTCGATCTGATTTGCCTTTTTTGATGGTGGTAAGCCTTCTTTCTTTTTTCTTAGCTTTCGATGGGAGCATAGGGCGCTTTGAGGGTCTTTTTCTGTTTTTGTTACTTGTTGGGTATTTGTTTCGATTGTTTTACAAGGCTTCAAAATTAGGAGAGGTTTCAGAAGTTATCGATCTAGATGAAATTGACGAAGCTGAGGTGGGCTCAGATGAAAGTGCCATAAAGGAAATTTCTAAACTCATAGGCGGGGTAGTAATTTTGATTGTTGGTTCAAAGTTTTTTATTGATGGAGCAACCCAGATGGCTCATAACTTTGGAGTTAGTGATGCCGTCATAGGGTTGAGTGTAGTTGCATTGGGGACCAGCCTGCCTGAAGTGGCAGCTTCGGTTGTAGCGGCCTTTCGTGGGCAAAGTGCTATTGCTTTGGGGAATGTGATCGGGAGTAATATATTTAACCTTCTTGCGGTTATGGGAATCACTTCTATGATTAGTAAGGTTGGAGTTGAGGTGAGTTCCGAAATTTTAACACAAGATTTTCCGCTTATGATTTTAATCACAGCTCTGTGCTTCCCATTACTGATTACAGGCAATATTGTATCTCGCGTTGAGGGTGGTTTTTTGCTTTTATCCTACGGAGTCTACCTAGCTTACATTTTCGGTTTTATTGCAATCGGCTAAGGTTTTCTATTTTTTCCAAGACTAAGGAGTCTTTTTGCTCCCCACTTTTGGAAAAAACTAGAAACAGATTCATGGTCAAGGTTACTGTGTTTTTCTTGTAGGCGCTCAAAAGCTGTTTCTAATGGCGTATTCCTTAGAAGCTCTGCGAAAAAATCGTGTTCGAAAGTCGAGATCGATTCGTAACATGGTGTAGAGCCTTCAACGCAAAAAATATAACAACGGTTTTCGGTGGGATGTATTTCTTCATCCTCATAGATCAAATCAACTGGGAAGGAGCATTCTTGTAAGACGATAGAACGCTCGATTTGAATCTGCAGACTTCCTGTGCTTTCTTCTAGTGCTATCGCTTTTTGCTTGTTGGAGCCTTGAAAGCGGCATTGAATCAGGTTCCATTCAAAAAGAGATAATTCTTTCCAGAGATTATTTTGTGGCTCAACTTTAGCCAAAAAATCCGGGAAGGTTCGACTATATTCATTGAGAGTATAATATGTGGAGGGATTCTCAATTATGAAGGATTCTATGTTTTTAAGGAAGAGATCTTTACCCATTAACTTTTCTGTAATGGGAAAGTCTTCAATCAGAGCTTCCTTAAAGCGGATGTTGCATCCGTTTTTATAGATGTTGAAGCGCGCGTTTTGCTCTTCAGTATCTTTTGCTTTAATCCAAGCTAGCTCTCCCGAGGAGTCTAGCCTCGACACAAAGCGTTTCTGAAAGTCAGCTAACCATTGGCTCATTCGAGAGAACCTCCTTTCTTGGCTTTTGCATTCTATTGAAAAGGATTCGAGCCTTATCCAATTCGGCTTCCAGTCTTTGAAGCGAGGGAATCTTCGAGTCCCATTCAATCATGGTGCTTCTATGGCCAATTTTTTCTAGGGCGTATTCATATATCTTCCATGCTTCGGGCATCATTGGGCCGCTATGGGTATCTATGAAAAGGTCCCCCTTTTTTGAGGGGCCAGCCAGATGATACTGAACAATGTGTTCTGCGGGGAGGGTGTCTATGTAATCACGTGGATTGTTCTGGTGATTGTGGGCACTTACGAAAATATTGTTAATGTCACACAATAGACCACAGTTAGAGGTTTTTGCTAACTCCGCTACGAATTTCCATTCAGACATGGTGGACTCTTTAAATTCGACATAACTTGAGACGTTTTCAATGACCATAGGTCTTTGAAGGTAATCTTGAACTTGCAAGATCCGAGTGGAGACATGTTGGAGGGTTTCTTTTGTATAGGGAAGTGGGAGTAGGTCGTGAAGATTTCTACCGTGCACTCCTGTCCAACACAAATGATCGGAAACCCATTCGGGCTCCACTATTTCAATAAGTTGTTTAAGTTTTTTCAGATAGGACATATTCATGGGGTCGCTGCCTCCAATAGACATCGAAACTCCATGGAGAACAATGGGGTAATTTTCTCGAATTTTCAGCAAACGCTTTAAGGAGCTTCCACCTACGGCTGTATCGGAGAAACCAAGAAAGTTTTCTGAGATAACCTCGAACCAATTTGCTTTAGATTCGCCTGAAAGCACTTGTTTGTAGTGAGGAGGGCGCAGACCAAGGCCAAAGCCTAAGTTTCTGAAATTAAATTTTGAAGTATTCATTCTTTGAGCTTTTTGTAGAAGGAGAGGTTGTTGTGACCTCTCCTATCTGTTTAGTTAATCTTTATTCTTCGCCAGAACAAGTGTCTTTGCCGCAGCTATCTTTCTCTTCTTTACCTTCACAGCCATCTTTGCCTTCACAGCCGTCTTTTGCTTTCTCAGCTTTCTTTTTTTTGGCTTTGTCCATTCCTTTGCAGCCATCTTTACCTTCACAGCCATCTTTTTCTTTTTTCATTTCTTTCTCGGCGGAAGAACTTTTGGATTTAGCGTGGGCTGTTTCGTTTGCGATTAAAGCCCCTGCAAGAAGTCCAGAGATTGCTGCTGTTGTTAATGTTGCGGTTAATTTTTTACTCATTTTTTTATATATCCCTTCGGTGAACTGTTTAGTTCGAGAGCTCATTTTAGAGCCTCATAGTGTAATACGTCAGGAATATAAAATTGTTACATCGACTTGCCGCGGAAGAGGTTTAGTCAAATTGCTCAGGATTCATAGAAAGTAGAAGTTCAATCGAAGTGTTGCTTCTACAAATAAACCGCCGAATCTACTCGTCGCCTCAGTTGTTCCATCTTCCAAATATAGAGTCGTCGACTCTCTCGGGACATCGAAGAAGTCACCGCCAGGGCTCTTTACACTCCAGGTTCCCCCGAGGGAATGTTGGTAGCCGGTTGTAAGGCTTAAGACCCACATGTCCACTAGCCATAGTTCTCCAGTGATTCCTGCCCCTATCAAGTAGTTCGAGGAGTTCAGTGTAATAGTCTCTTTGTTGTCCAAGTCCGGTTGGAAGGCGAGGATGGCCTTATTCTTTATGTATTCAGCACTTAAAGAAAGCATCAGGCGGGCCGCCGTGTCTCCGGTGAGCATCAGGTCGAGTCCTGCGCCTACGCCCATACCCTTGATGGTAGTTCTTCCAACTCCCGTTGGAGCGTTCAGCTTGTTCCAAGTTTTTTTGTTGTTAAAGAGATAGCGTCCGTAAAGATGAAATGTATTGAAAGGGCCTCCCCAAAACAGTCCAATTCGACTGGGATAGAGAGCATAGTCTTGAAGTTTTGTGAAATTGTCGTCCTCGCCAGACAATTGTTTGACGGGTTCAAATTGAGTGGAGTGGGGAGATAGGGAGGGAAAGCTTCGGCCTATTCCAAAAACTAAACCTCGTTGTTGGTCGTTGAAGCTAGTTTTAACTGCATGGCCTAGTTCAGAGTGCACAAGGAATGCAAGCGAACAAAAGATCACCCTGACTAGGCTTAGGCAGTAGTTTGAGTCTAGCGTAGACATTAGGGATAGAATATCAAAGTCTAATGCCTACGTGCGGCCCCTATTTTGACATATTAAAACTATTTTATGCAGATTTCTTAAACTGGGTCACAAAGACTTTTCCGGAAATGAATTGGTCAATGTATTCGTCTAGAACGTCCTCGCCAACTAATTGTAACTCGTAGTCTTCGAAGCCGGTAATATCTTTTAATTCTAGAAGCGCGTCGTTTGTAAGTGGTCTACGGGCAATTAGACACAATTTCTCGTGTTTGATTCCAACTGGAAGGATGTTTAGTTTTATCAAAACATTTTTTGGAATGATGTCTCGAACCTCTGTCTGAAAAATTAAAGATGATGCCATCTCTTCGTCCTACTCTCTCTCTTTCAACGTTCAGCTTGGATTTTCAACATACATGAACTCCGCCTTGATTCTCATCGGGCTTGAGACAAAAAACTTAAGCATTTTAATGTGTTAAGATATGTTAAACATCTTAGTGCTGGAGTTTATAGCCATTACGGGAAATCTTAACCGTATTCGCAGCATTGCGAAGGATGTTAAATTAAATTGTTATTTTGCGCCTGTGTTTGACTTTTTTAACGCGCCGTGGTAAGAAACGCAAATGCGATCCGTTTTATATTTTTTCTCTGTAATTCTTATTACTTGTGGCCTTATGCTTTTCTCAGGTTTGGCTCTTAGTGCGGAGCCACTCAACGAAAATATGGTTTTTGATTTTAGCGTTTGTGATGAATTGCAGCCCTTTGAACTCGAAGAAAAGCACTTTTATAAAATTGAGCGTGGAGATAGGGGCGAGTTCTTGATGGGAAAGATAAGCATGAACGAGGGGCTAAACTATAGAGTTCAATTTGGGGCGGTAGAAGGCGATTATACATTGGACGAACGCTTTTCAATTAGACTTTGCCAAATAGAGGGGCAGAAGCCTTCTGTTAGCCGTTTTTTCATAGAGCAAGAGCTTGGAGTTGATCAAAAGTATTACCTCGTGCGCGAGCTGAATATCCGCTCCCACAAAGTGCTTGGGCAGGACGTTTTCGCTTTTGAGACAAGAGCACTTGTTCCAGGACAGGGTTTCTTTGAGTCTATGGGCACCCTTTTTCAGCTAGTGCGAACACCCGAAGGAGGGGCCGTCTTTAGTTTCTTGTCCCCAGCAGTTGAGGAGAGACCTGAGCTTTTAGAGCTCATCAAGGAGCTGTTTGAGCCTGCCTTTGAGGAGATCTCTACAGATAAGCTTATAAGTCGTTGATTTTAGGAGTCCAACTTATGACGCTATGAGTAAAAGTGTGTTATTCTGTATAGGCGCATGGGGTGGATCTTAAGAGGTAGGGGATATTTCCTTCCAATTTTTTTACTAATAGGACTGTTGGGGTCTTGGCCTGTCTTTGGGGGTTTGTTTTCGAGAAAATCGAAATCTGCTCCAGCGAGGCGGTCTAGTGAAAAGGGGCCTAGTCAGCAAGAATTAGAGAAACTTCAAAAAATTGATGACAGCTATTTTCTCAGCAAAGAACATTATCAAACCGCATTAGCTTCAAAGGATTTCAATAAAGCCAAAGTGTCTTTAGTGAAAAAGAATAAGGAGCGGTATGAGGGGGCCTATTTAAATTTTGAGCATGGTGTTGAATCGAAGCTAGGGTTCCTGCCTCGTCGGAGTGCAGATTCTCTGGTTGAAAGCTACACCTCGGGCTTGCTGAAAGAATATTACGGCTTGAAGTCCAGGCGCAAAGCCAGCATCGTGGATGGGTTTTCATTGTTCGCAAAACTATTGATAGGTAGTGGCGACGTTAATTTGAATCGCGGAGAAGTTGCTATAGTTGATGGTATTGTTAAGCGTGAAGATTATCAAGATAACTTCAACTACATGATGGATGCCATTAGTGCAGCTTACCCCGACCGGGAACAAGCTCAGCGTCAGTTGACGAGTGTGATTCCATCAAGGAAGAGAGGTTTGCTTCCCGACTTTGTTTCAATTCCAGAGTTTTGGTTAATGCTGGATCAAACTTCTGATTTAGCTTTTAGAAACCTCGCAACCGACTTAGTTATGGCTAAGATTGAGCAGCTAAAGAATCAGTCTCCAGAGTTTGCTAATATTAAAGTTTCCAAAGAACAGCTCAGCGCTTTCCTTCTTCAGTTGGCTGGATATGAAAAGGGAGCTCAGCCAGCGGCAGCCTTTCCGTTTTTTCGCAATTCAGCTAGGCCACAGGCGAGCATTCCAGTGGGAACCTATCAAGAGTGCTTAGGTCGAAGCCTTGGAGCTACAGCTAAAGCCGAGTGTTTAAATTCATTTGTTGAAGCTTCAACGTATCCTGCCTTTAAGTTCTTTGCTGAATCGTTAGCAAAACAAGGCTTCCAGCCTTCTTTTGCGTCCGAGGGTTTTGCAGATGATTTGAAACATGCGATCGATTCGAATTTAAAAAATTATCAGGATTTCGCGAGCCAGAAAAAAGCTATTGCCGACATGGCGTCTGAGATGACTGGCAAAATCGTGCAGAACTCGTTTCGAAAAGCGGCCGACAAGATTACTCTAGAGAACGGATTGCCTGATAGTTTGAGAGTCTCCCGGCATGATTCAATCATGGAGCTGGCGGATTCCTTGCAGAGCTCTTTTTCTGAGATGTCCGAACAGCTTTTAGAGCACTCAAGGGGAAGAGATTTGAATGACTTTATCTTGAAGGATGTCATTTCTTCCGAGGGCAAAGGTAGGGTCGCGCCGAGCGACAAGATTGTTTTGAAAGCTTTCAACGATCAAATTGCAGCTCCTGCGGGTATAAAAAAATTAAAAAAGGCTTTTGCCTCAATGTTTTTGAGTGAGAAGAAGCTAGAGGAATACAATCAATATCTAGCCAGCCCCAAGGGCGAGTTAAAAGACCCCATTTTGCTTCGCTTCGAATCCCATGTGGAAAGTCTTATTAAAAACGGAGAGCTTTCGGCTAGAGGTGGCCAAGAGCGAGTCGTCGATTATGTGGAACGCCTTTTGACATCGAAGCCTGACCGACCTTCTTTGCTCAATCGATCGATCGCTAGACTTGCGCCTGTTTTACAGCAGAGCTTATCGGATCGATTTGCGCAGATAGAAGCTGCCGACGAAGAGGGTGAGAAGCTTAGATTTGATCAAGAATTTAGTCCCGAGTTAGAGTCCGTTCTAGATCTCTTCCAAAAGGCTCACTCTGTTCCCGACTTTAGAAAAGGAACACAGACTCTCAGTTGTCGCTCTACAACGAAGAGTATTGTTTCTTTGTTAGATAAGAAACTGTTGGATAATGGAGGCAAGTCTTTTTCAGTAAGTCAGACAGAGTTCTTGGTTCAGTTCATTGATGAGAGCGCAAGAAGCTACACACCGTCTCTTCTTGATTGTATCGTGCTTGGTTTTGCAAAGACGGGAACAACTCTACTAAGCGGAAAGACTTTTAATGATTTGATAGAATCAATGGGTTCTTCTTCTTTCTCTGGGGAAACAGTTCCATTTTTGAGAGGTCTTCAGAAAACGGTAGAACCTGCTCATATGCATGATTACCTGAATTCGCCTAACTCATCTGCTCATACAATTAAAGAAGATTTTAGGGAAGAGTTAGTGAAGATTCTCAGAGATCCCTCAGGTCCCTTGGGTCCCTCTGTTCATAATTTGAGTTTGAAATATGTTCCCAAGCTTGTTTCAGACGCGGCCACCTCAAGTGTTGCTGCTGATGAAATCTTGCTAGGAATGTTTTCCTCTATGAAAAGTTTGGAGAGTCGGACAGAGTTTTCAGGAGTTGCGGAGAATGCATCTAAGCCATTGCTTGCCAATGCTACAGAGGAAGACTTTCGAAACTTTCTTAGGGAGATACCTGCATGTGCTGAGTTGGTGACTAAGTATCATTGGGGAGTTTTGGTTCCTAGCATTGATCATTTCACAAAGATTGTCCTGAATAAGTTGAATGAGGAAAAGAGACGTCGAATCAAGGCAGGTGAGAATCCAGGCCAAGCCGTGGAGTGGAGTGCTGACGAATTTTTTGAAGAATCGACAGAGGCTAGCAGGATTCAGCTAATGGATGATTTTTCTAAAGTTGCCAAAGGCTTCTATGCTCAGTTGCCACTTAGTGATCTCCAGTTAAAAAAACTAGAAGATCAGTCGCTAAACTTGACGGCATTGTTGACCGAACTTGGCTATTATATATCTGCTCATCCTGAGAAGTTTCAAGAGGGAGCTGGATGGTCTGTTCTTGAGGTTATGGGAGTTGGATCTGATTTTAATATGAAAGATCACTATTTTAAGTTTAACGATCAAACCGTGCGCGCTTGGTTGCCCGCTCTAGATAAAAATAATCAACTTTATAAACAATGGCAGGCTAGAGAGGTTGAGCGCAGGGCGGCGCTCAAGAGACTAGAGGAAGAATCCGCTCAAAGGGCGCCTTCGGGGATTGAGGGTGAGAAGCTCAGAAGAGAGATTGATTTGTTGTCCAAGCCCGAGCCCTTTCCAGAGCAAGTTGTTCCAGCTTCGACACACTCAAAGGGGTCGATTTTGTTTTCTTCTTTGATTGGAAATATTTTGGCACCAGCTCATAAACTCGGGTCCTGGGCGTCATTCTTAAAAACGATTGAGGAAGATAAGGGTTCGAATCCTTTTAAAGCCTATTTAAATGAGTCTTGTAGAAAGGGCGAAGGATTTGTTTTGGACACTTCGCTTGGGATTGAGGCCATCTACGAAACCTGGCGTAGAGGTTTCGAGGAAGAGCCAAATTCGTCTGTTCCTGGTCACAATTGAAGCAAAGATTTGTGCTAGAATCCTCCTTTGATGCCCAAGGTGAAGGAAAAGTTTAAACTTGTTACGGAGTATAAGCCTGCTGGCGACCAGCCCGAGGCCATCAAGGAACTGGTTAGCTCGCTCAACGCGGGTGAGAAGTATCAAACTCTTTTGGGGGTTACTGGATCTGGGAAAACTTTTACGATGGCCTCCGTAATAGAGAAGGTTAATCGACCTGCTTTAATCATCGCGCCGAATAAGACTTTAGCAGCTCAACTTTATAGTGAGTTTAAGGGATTGTTTCCAAACAACGCAGTTGAATATTTTGTGTCCTACTACGATTATTATCAGCCAGAAGCTTATATTGCCTCTACGGATACGTTTATTGAAAAAGACTCTGCGATCAACGAAGAAATTGATAAACTTCGGCATTCAGCAACTCGATCCTTGTTGGAGCGACAAGATGTGCTGATTGTGGCCAGCGTATCGAGTATCTATGGTTTAGGTTCTCCCGAAGCTTATTTAGAAATGATGCTCGTGGTTGAGCGTGGGCAGAAGATACGACGCGATGATTTGTTAAGGCAGCTGGTTGAAATTAGTTACAATCGGAATGATTTAGATTTTCACAGAGGAACTTTTCGTGTGCGTGGTGACACAGTAGATATTTTCCCTGCTTATGAATCGGCCCGTGCCGTGAGAATCGAATTTTTTGGCAATGAAGTAGAAGAGCTCAGTGAGCTGGATCCCATTCGTGGTGAGCGTCTGGCTCGATTGAACAAGATTGCGGTCTTCCCAGCGACTCATTATGTGACGCCTGCCGATTTGAAGAAGAAAGCTGTTGCGGCCATCTTTGAAGAGTTGAGAGAGCGTCTCGTTCAACTTAAGAGTTTGAACAAGAAACTCGAAGCGCAGCGTTTGGAAACCCGAACTCTTTATGACATCGAAATGATGCAAGAGGTGGGCTACTGCCCTGGTGTTGAAAATTATTCAAGGCATATGTCGGGCCGCAAGGATGGAGAGGCACCTCCTACCTTATTGGAGTATTTTCCAGACGATTGGGTTTTGTTTGTAGATGAAAGTCACATAACCATTCCTCAAATTGGCGGAATGTATAGAGGGGATAGAGCTCGAAAAATTAATTTGGTGGAGCACGGCTTCCGTTTGCCTAGTGCTTTAGATAATAGACCTTTAAAGTTCGAAGAGTTTGAAAAGCTTACTGGGCAAGTCATTTACGTGAGTGCAACTCCAAGTGATTTTGAGCTGGAGCGATCAAAGGGAAAAGTCGTTGAACAGGTGATTCGTCCCACTGGATTGCTAGACCCAACATTTGAAATTCGCCCTGCCACAGAGCAAGTGGCTGATTTATTGAAAAGTGCCAAGGAGCGTGTCGCGCAAGGGGATCGAGTTTTAGTGACCACCCTTACAAAGAGAATGTCTGAGGATTTGACGGATTATTTGAGAAAAAATGATGTTCGAGTGAAGTATCTGCACTCCGACATCGACACGCTAGAGCGAGTGGCTATCTTGCGGCAGCTTCGAGAGGGTAAGTTTGATGTTTTAGTTGGGATCAACCTTTTGAGAGAAGGTCTAGATCTCCCAGAGGTTTCTTTGGTGGCTATTTTAGATGCCGATAAGGAAGGTTTCTTGCGCTCGAAGACAGCTTTGATACAGACCTTTGGTAGGGCGGCTCGAAATGCCAAGGGGCATGTGATTCTTTATGCGGATAGAGTGACCAAGAGTATGAAGGCCGCCATGGACGAGAGCTCACGAAGAAGAGTTATTCAAGAGCAATATAATAAAGATCATGGAATTGTGCCCAGAACCATCATTAAGGCCGATAGGGCTGACGTGACGGATCGTGTTTCACGGATGGATTACTGGGAGCCGCCAGAACTGCCAAAGGACGCTTCTGGTTCGGAGCTCAGTGTTGAGCAATTACGTGAGAAGATTAAAGAACTTGAGACTGAGATGAGAAAAGCTGCTAAGCAACTGGACTTTGAGAAAGCTGCGGAGACACGAGATGAGCTCTTGCAGCTACGGGAGTTAGAGTTGCAATGGAAAAGTTCAAAAACGCCTTCTTCAAGTCTAGAATAATGAGTCCAGGGCCGACACCGGTCCCAAATTTTGCTTTGGCGGCAATGGCTGATTCGGTTCGCTATCATCGCGGACCTGCTTTTTCCGAGATTATGAGTCGTTGTCGAGAATTGCTCCCACCTTTATTTGGAACCAAGCAAGAGGTGCTCATTTTTTCCGGCAGTGGAACTTTGGCCATGGAAGGCGCAATTTCCAACTTTTTTAATCCTGGCGAAGAAGTCATCGCGGTTAACTCCGGCAAGTTTGGTGCCCGTTGGGCAGATCAAGCTAGGGTTTACGGACTCAAGGTTCACGAAATATACGTAGAGCGTGGAAAGACTGTAGACCTAGCTGAGATTGAAAAACTAATGAGTCCCAACATTCGAGGCCTCTTGATTCATGCAAGTGAAACAAGCACAGGTGCTAGGCACGATGTAAAAGGGGCTTCTGAAATCGCCCACCGTCAACCCAACTGTTTGGTTGCTGTGGATGCGGTAACAGCACTAGCCGTCTATTCTGTCCCGACAGATGAGTGGGGAATTGATATAATTGTAGGAGGCTCTCAAAAGGGCTTCATGCTTCCTCCGGGTCTTTCTTTTGGCTCTTGTAGTCCCCGAGCGTGGGAGAAGGCTCAAAGTGTAAAGAACGTTCGCTATTATATGGACTGGCGAAAAGAACGGAAAGCGGCAGAAAAAAACACGGGGGCGTTTACTTCTCCTGTTACTTTGATCGGCGGATTACGGTCTGTATTAGAATACTTTAATAAAGTTGGAGTCGATTCCATCTATCAAAAGAATTGGAAGCTATGTTTTGCCTCTCGTGCTGCATTGAAAAAAATGGGGGCAACGCTACTAGTGGAAAACGATATTCATGTTTCCCCGGCTTGCACGGCCTTTATGATTGATGAAAAATTTAACGCTAAGGCATTTCCCTCAATCTACTCAATGACTCTTGCCGGCGGGCAGGATGAATTGAAAGGTAAGATTGTTCGAGTAGGGCATCTTGGCTATATGGATGCTTGGGATGTTCTCAATCAACTCATTGCGATTGGGCGCTTGTTTGAGAAGGCAGGTCGTAAAATTGATTTTGGAGCTGTTGTTGAAACCTATATGGCAATAGTGGAGTCGGAAGAAGACTTCACTCCTGCTGATTTGAAGTGAGAGTGTTGTTATGAGTTTAGAAAAATGGACTGTTGTTGCCCCTGATGGATTAGATGTTGAAGCTATTGACCTTTTAAAGTCTCACGATTGGGTTAAGTTAGACCAATGTGAAGGTTGTTCGTCTGACGAAAAATATCAGCGCATTTTAAAGGCCGACTTTTTAATCGTTCGTTCAGCCACTAAGGTGACTCAAGCAATGTTGTCTGAAGCTTCTTCTCTAAAGGGAGTTATTCGAGCAGGTGTGGGAGTGGATAATATAGACCTTAAAGCAGCGGAGTCGGCTGGAGTTTGGGCTTGGAACGCTCCAAACGGAAACTTTCAGTCTGCAGCAGAGTTGGCAATTGCGCTTATTTTTGCCGTGGCACGCAACATTGGACCGGCGTATGTGGCGGGAACTCAACAAAAATGGGCTAAGAAAGAGCTCTCCTCTTCTGGTCGACAAATCTTTGAGGCAAAGCTTGGATTGTTTGGAGCGGGCAACATAGGTAAACGAGTAGCCAAGATGGCAAGCGGTTTAGGCATGCAAGTGAGTGTGTGTGATCCGTTTTATAAGCCTGATGATCTCCATAGCTATCCTTCTATATCTTTTGAGCAGTTGTTGTCTGAAAGTGATTTCATCTCCATACACTCACCCTTATTAGATTCTACAAAAAATGTTTTCTCTAAAGAGGCCTTTAAGAAAATGAAGAAAGACTCCTTTCTAGTTAATGCTGCAAGGGGCGGCATTATAGATGAGCCAGCACTTCTTGAGGCTTTAGAGCAAGGTGAAATTGCGGGCGCAGCTTTGGATGTTTTTGCGAGCGAGCCTTTCGAGGGAGATTTCTATAAAAAGCTTCTTTCTTCTCCAAAATTGATCACCACACCTCATATTGGAGCTTCAACGAGAGAGGCTCAACGTCTGGTTGGCTTGGAGTGTGTCTTTATAATTGAGCAAGTTCGAGCCAGTTTGGCCGAGAATGACCTCCGAAAGTGGCCAAAGTCGCTAAATTCGCCCCAAAATCCACGAATTTCATGAATTTAGGGCGAAAAAAGTGCTTTCAGACCTTGCTGGCTTAAATATTCGTATTTAATATCAAAAGGAACACATCAGGAGGGATTCTACATGAAACGCATTTATAACCTTGGATTTTTGCTATTTTTAGCTACGGGCTTCGTCTATCAGGCGGGCGCTGTGGACGTCACAGTTGGGGGTTACGTTGATGCTCAATTTAACGCCGGTTGGTCGAAAGACATTTCGACTTCAGCAACTAGCGGCGGCGCAACATTCTATACAAAAGAGGACGCTGATTATCAGACATTCCGTTTTAATCAGGGAGCCATTCGATTGTCTTCTCAAGTAGGCAGTTCTTCTGTAATGGTTGATATCGATTTGTTTGGGCCAGCGATTACTAAATCGACTGGGTTCTCTACTTCTACAACAAATCAAGCAATCTCAATTGGAGAAACTCAGTCTCAAGCTTTTGTTGCAACTAAGTATGAGAATGGCTTTGATTGGATGTTGGGACAGTTTGATTCACGATACGGCTTTGAAGGTAACGACACTGATACCATTCGTTTCTCTGCCCATGGCATACTTTGGGACTTGATGCCTGTAACTCACGTTGGTGCAGTTCTTGGTTACGGTTTCTCCGACCAACTTCGCTTTGAAATCTTGGTAGGCAATGCTTACAATCAGGGTCACCTTAAAGAAGGCAACGTCGATATGGGAGCTAAAGTCTACACTGAAATGGGTGGATACAGCTTTAATCTTGGTTTCCTAGGAAGCACAGGAGATCACGATCAAGCCGGTTTTGAAAAGGAATTCGGTTACCTTGTTGATCTAGACATTGGTATGGAAGTCGCTGGACATGATTTTGCGATCTACGGAGCTTATAAGAAGCCAGATCATAAGGATTCTATCAAAGATTGGGGCTTCGGTGCTGATTTTGGATATGGTCCTGATGTAGGAATGGGTTATGGCATGCGCGTTGAGTATGCTTCTATTTCTGACGATAAAGTTTGGGAAATGACCGTTGGTCCGCAATATCGTTTCAATAGCGATTTTGTAACTAAGTTTGATTATAGCTATAAGACTACAAACTTTGCGGATGCGATCAAAGACGATCAACTTGATCACTCTTTAAATCTTGCTGCAGTATATACATTCTAAGTAGATACCACCTGAATAACCTAAAACCGGAGTGAGCCTTTTTGGCTCACTCCGGTTTTTTTTGTTAGGATGAGATTGTGAAAAAACCCAATGCAAGGAATGAACTGTCTAAGCGTAGGAAGCGTTTCAAAGAGAACGCCGCTAAGCTTGCACAAAAAGATGATGCTTCTCTTAGTTTTCTAGCTGCAGGTGTGGCTCATGAATTTAATAATTTACTAGGAGCGGCTCACGGTCATGCGACTTGGGCGCTTAGTTCAGGTGACCCTCAAGACATGAAAGAGGCTCTTAAAGTTATTGAGATGGTCTGTGAGAGAAGCGCATCGATTACCAAGGCCTTGCAGAATTTTTCCCAGCCCAAAGAAGAGAAATTCGAATTATTGAACCTATCTGATTTAGTTCATCAGGCTCTGAAGATAGAAGAAGCGGAACTCAAGCAGTCTGAAGTTAGTGTGAATTTGGATTTAAAGCCCGTTGAGCTAGAGGTGAACAGCGATGAGCTGCTTGAGGTTTTTCTGAATTTAATTAGAAACTCTTTAGATGCTTTTTCTGCCAACAATTCAAAACAGCGGCCCGAGATAAAACTTCAGTTTAAATTAAATAAAAAATATTTAGCTTTTCTTTATTCCGACAACGGCCCAGGGATTGATCCTGTTTACGGTGAAAGTATCTTCAACGCATTTTGGACGAGTAAGGGTGTTTTAAAAAACGTGGAATC
Organism: bacterium; assembly: GCA_009991595.1. Classification (GTDB taxonomy): domain Bacteria; phylum Bdellovibrionota; class UBA2428; order UBA2428; family UBA2428; genus JAACVK01. Next base: position 27,098 of record JAACVK010000036.1, read on the forward strand.
GGGATTACAGGGCTCTGACACGTCGCCTCAGCGAGGAAGCGCTGGGCTTGGTTTGTTCCTTTCTCGAAAAATAATTAGAGAGCATGGTGGCGAGATTCGCCTGCTAAAGCAAAAAAAAGCCGGAGCTCAGTTCGAAATTTTACTTCCCTTGACTCGATGAGCGCACAATAAAAGAGCATCAATTACAAACACTTGATTGTTTTGGGGGGTGTCTAGTCTTCCTAGGCTAAGGCTAAGCCTAGGACTAGTGTTAAGTCCCACCACCAAGCTGCCGAATAGAATATTGGATTTTTATGTCAGGCAAAAAGATAGCTATTTTCGGAACAAAGGAGGCGCTTGGGCAGACTCATGCCAAAGAGCTTCGCGAGAGCTTAGATGCCTTAAAGCATGAAGTCATTTTGTTGCCTATCCCCAAGGTGTTGATGAGCTTTACTCGATGGAAAGAACTCGTTTTTGATTGGGTTATTTTTGTGGGTGACAAAAGCAAAGCTCCATCCGACTTCAAGCCTTGGTCCGAAGTTTTTTCTCAGCTGAAGCATCAGCCTCTTTTTGCCTCTTGGACATTTGAAAAATTAGCCCAACCGTTTCGACTTGAACTTAAGCCTGATTTTGAATTTATTGGTCCTTCTGCAAGAGGAGAAATACTAGAAAGTCTTGGGTTGAAAGGGGCTACAGAGATTAAGTCTGAGCACTTTTTAAGTGATGTCGATTTGAACTTGGTGGAGCTTTCTCAAAAGGTAAGTGAAGAGGGGAGCACGGGGTTGCATACAGCGGCCTTTTTAGATGAGCCCTCGTCTTTGTCGGGAATGCCTGTGGATTCAAATGGTGGATTTGAAGTTGAGCAGGCTGGAGAAGAGCCTCAGCTTAACAATGGTGAAGATTCAAAAAGTTTAGATTTATCGGGTGACTTTGCTAACGAACCGAGTCTTGGTGGTTTTTCAGAGGTTTCCCAAAAGACGGATGAAGTTTCAAAATACAGCAGTCTAGATGATTTGTTTGATGATGATGAAGCAGTTCAAGGTGATTTGTCTTTGGCTGGAGTTGAGGATTCGGAAGAATCTCAATCCCTAGGCTCTGCTTCATTAGGGGATGAAGAGCCAGGTGGATTGTTTGCGGGCCTCAATGATTCGGAGAAAGAAGAGGATCAAGAATCAGGATCTTTGTTTGAAAGTCCTGACGCGGCCAATGTGGATCTTCATTCAACACAAGATGAGAGTAGTTCGAAATCACCAAACAACGACTTGGCAGGTCTGTTTGATCCTGATGAAAAAGAAGAAGCGCTTGATGCCGAAGATCAAGCGGACTCTTTCTACAATGAAGAAGCTTCTTTTATGGATGCCATCAACGAAGAGGTGGAAAAAGAAGCCGGAGAATCTTTTATGGCGCGAGAGCCTAAGAAAAATTCTCCAGCGAAGAGTGAGTCGGCAGGATCAGCTAATAGTGGCGTAGCTTCCCTAGATGTTTCTGCTTTTGAGGTGTCTATGGAGGAAGAGCAAAAAGAAAGCGTCACTCAAGATCCTAGCATTCACTCTTCTCAAACAGTTGTAGATGCCATTGGGGCCAATAGCACTCAAAAAAGTTCTGCGTTGTCTTCTTCTCAAACGATACAAAAATCTAAATTCAAAGAGCCTGTTCCCAAAGAAAGCCTGTTTGCTCATGACGACATGGATCTATCTCAAATATCATCCAATGATAGTGATGATATGAAGACCATCAAGCGTTACGCTCTTTTAAAAGAGCGTGAAGCTCGAGAAAAGGCCTCTGCCCTAACGGCGCTTAAAAATGAATTTTCAAAATGTCAGCAGAAGCTAGAAAATTCTGAGATTGAAAGAAGAAAGATGACTCTTAAAGTCGAGGAGCTTGATCTTCAATTGAGAACCTCTCTGGATAAGAGTGAAGAGCATCGCCATCAGTTTGGAAAGATGGAGCAAGGTTTTCAAGAGCAGCTAAAAGATTTGAAAGTGCGCTTAGAGAGTGCTCAATTTCAAACCTCCAAATCGGAGCGGCGTTTGGATGAGTTTCGAGAAAGAGTTAGAAACGATATTCAAAGAATTCGAGTTCGCGAAAGAGAGCTTGCCAATCGGTTGGAGTTACAGAAGCGAGATGCCGAAGCTCTGTTGGCCGTTAAAGACGAGAGATTGCTCCAGCAGAAGAGAGAGATCGATCGTTTGCAGTTTGAGGTAGATTCTCTGCGAGAGCGCTTGGAGGAAGAAGTAGAGCGTTCTGAGGAACGCTCTAAGAAGCTTGGACGAGCCATGCAGTCGCTCAAACTTGCGCAAGGTATGTTGAGTGGGTTAGAGGACGTGGACTATAATGACGTCAGTAGTAATGATAATAGTAGTAGTGGTGAGGGAGAAGCCGCATAAGGTATAAGCAACAAGGAAGTTAACAGCAGTGTCACGGAAGTATAAATTAGTCGTATCAGACTTTCATTTGGGAAAAGGGCGCATCTTGGCAGATGGCTCCATTAATGTTCTCGAGGACTTTATCGCCGATAAGGTTTGGTTCGAATTTTTAGAGTTTTATTCCAGTGGCCCTAACTACGATGCTGACATAGAGCTCATTCTCAATGGCGATTTATTAAACTCCATTCAAGTAGATTACCGCGGCTACTATACCCCGATCATTACTGAGAGTATTGCGGTCGAAAAAGTTCGCAGCATAATTAAAGGCCATGAGAATTTCTTTAAGGCGCTTAAAACGTTTTCCGAGTGTCCAAATAAATCTGTAACCTACATCATTGGCAATCACGACGTGGATATGTTCTGGGATAAGGCCAAAGAAGTTTTTGTAGAGGAAACGCAGGTTCCGATTAAATTTAAGCATTTTTCTTACCGAGTCGATGGTGTTCACTATGAACATGGACAGCAATATGAAGCGGTCAACGCTCTTAATAAGAAGCAGATTTTCATGTCTAAAGGCTTGAAGGAACCCATTCTGAATCTGCCTTGGGGCTCGCATTTTGTGATTAACTTTATTATTCCGATTAAAAGTGAGCGCCCAGCCATCGATAAAGTTCGCCCAATTTCAAGTTTTGTTAGATGGAGCCTTTTCTTTGACTTTGTTTGGGCGATTCGTTTGATGGTTCGTGGTTTTTTGTATTTCTTCGGAACAAGGTTTTCTCGCTCAATTTATAGAACGACTAATTTGGTGACGACCCTTAAAATCTTAAAGGAGATTACAGTTTCTCCTGAACTAGCCACTGCTGCAAAAGAGATCCTTCACGCCAACCCAGAACTCCATACAGTGATTATGGGTCATACTCATAACCCTAAGTATGTTCAGTTTAATGATGGTCGGGAGTATCTGAATTCAGGGACTTGGACCGAGGTGACTAGTCTCAACCCTGAAACCCTTGGAAAGCACACTCGCTACACCTACATCCTGGTGGATTACAACCATAACCCTACGCGTCCTCATGCGTTCTTAAAAGAATGGAAAGGCCGCTGGCATCAGGATATGGACTACTATGCGGGATAATAATGGCTCAAAAGTCTAAAACACCAAAAATTGTTGTCATCACTGGCGGAGTCATCTCTAGCTTAGGAAAAGGGCTCTCAAGCGCCTCCCTGGCTCTGCTGTTAAAGCGTCGCGGACTCAAAGTTGCTCAGCTTAAGATGGATCCCTACTTAAATGTGGACCCAGGCACAATGTCTCCTTTTCAACACGGGGAGGTTTTTGTCACCGAAGATGGGGCAGAAACCGATCTGGATTTAGGGCACTACGAGCGTTTTACGGATCAAAATGTTTCTAGGATGCAAAACATCACTAGCGGCCAAATTTACGAGCGAGTCATCAACAAAGAGCGTGAAGGCCGTTATCTCGGTGGAACCGTTCAGGTGATCCCTCACATTACTGAAGAAATTAAATCTCATATTTTGAGTGTGGCTAAAGGTCGAGACGTTGTTCTTGTGGAGATTGGTGGCACAGTGGGTGACATTGAGTCACTTCCCTTTATGGAAGCTACTCGACAGTTGCGTTTTGATTTGGGCGAAGACAATGTTTGTTATGTGCATTTAACTTTGCTTCCCTACATTCCAACCGCTGGAGAATTAAAAACAAAGCCAACTCAGCACAGCGTGCAGGAGCTTAGACGCATTGGTATTCAGCCAGATTTGTTGCTTTGCCGAACTGATCGCCCGATTCCTGACGAGATTCGAGCTAAAATTGGTCTCTTTGCTAACCTTCAGTCTAAAAACGTAGCGGCGGCCATGGACGTTGATAACATCTATAAACTACCTTTGGTCTTTCACGCTGAGGGCTTGGATCAAAAGATCGCCAAAAAACTTAAACTCAAGACGAAGAAGGCTGAATTGCAGTCTTGGAAAGATTTCATTGAAAGGCTTTCTCATCCAGAAGGTCAGGTTACCGTTGGAATCGTTGGTAAATATGTAGAGCTTAAAGAAGCCTATAAAAGTTTACACGAAGCTTTGGTGCACGCTTCCGCCAGTCACCGAGTTCGCTTAAAGGTAGAATACATCGACGCGGAAGCTTTAGAGGCTAAAGCCTTTGAGTCGGTTGAGCGCCGCTCTAAGTTTTTCGAGAACATAGATGCTATTTTGGTTCCAGGGGGATTTGGTGCCAGGGGTGTGAATGGGAAAATTCGCACGCTCGAATATGCAAGACTCAACGATGTTCCTTGTTTGGGCATTTGCTTGGGAATGCAGTTGATGGCTGTGGAGTTTGCCAAAAATGAATTAGGCGTTAAAGGAGCTACTTCTGCCGAGTTCAATGCGAAGACTCCAAAGAAAAACTTAGTCATTGATTTTATGCCAGGACAAAAGGTTGCAGCTAAAGGCGGGACCATGAGACTGGGGGCTTACGATTGTAAATTAAAAGCCTCTAGCATCGCCTACAAAGCTTACAAGTCTTCTAAGATTTCTGAGCGCCATAGGCATCGTCTAGAATTCAACAACGCTTTCTTAAAGCGCTTTAATAAGGCCGGCTTTAATATTAGTGGAACCAACCCTAAGCTTGGCTTGGTCGAGATCATCGAACTTAAAAAACATCCTTGGTATTTGGGCTGTCAATTTCACCCAGAGTTCAAGTCACGCCCAGAGAAAGCTCATCCAATTTTTAAAGCTTTCTTAAAAGCGGCGCTCGATAGAAAGTAAACCCTTTCGGAGGGTTTCTGCAGCCAACCCAGGTTTTTCTGCATCGATTAGATTTTTCAATGAACTTGGAGATCGTGTCTTTTCATGTGTGCGTATGCTAGAGCTTTAACAATGAAATTATACCTAACTGGTCCGACTTTATTGCTCTTTTTTTCATTAGGTTCATGTCAAGGCTTAAAGATTAAGCAAGAGCCTCCTGCATCGAGTTTTGTAGTCAATGTTTCTCGGGAAAAGTCTCCTGTAGGTGGGGCCTATAAGTTAGAGGAGTGGGTTTTCTCTTCTCGATTTAAAGATTGTGGCTTTAGATGGCATGCTTCTGTTCCTAAGAAGGCGCCCACGACTGTGGAAATATTTACCTATTCTCTGCCAATTGACCGAAGCTCTAGTTGTGAGGCGAGTTTTGAGGAAAGATTGGATGTGTTTGAACCAATTTTGGCTAAGATCATCGAGAAATTTCCGAAGCATAAGCTCACTCAAATTGTCCTCGGACATGATACATTTAAAGATCTAAGCTTCGACATAGCAAGAGCTTCGTTGAGGTCTTCTTCCTGGAAAGCTTTTCAAAAAGAATTAAAAACGAATAGGTATGCCAACGGAAATACAGCCTTTGTTGGTAGTTTCAACGAAGCAAATATTGCCGCAAACTTAGCTGAATTGTTTGAAAGAAAGAAGATCGGTCTTAGCTTAAGAAGAGTGGAAAAGGTTTTTACCTCTCAAGTCAGAAACTCTAAATTTGCTAAAGAGCTTCGAGCAGCCTTTCCAGCAAAAAACATTGAGCGAGAACAAGTCGCTTTGAACGCCGGAATGTATGTCTTTACTCTGGAATAGAAGGGTCGCTTAGCTTTCAGAACTTTTCTATTATTTTTTCTTTATTTCTCGGCCAGGTCCGCGGCTAAGTTCTAAGTATTGCTGAAGGAGGCCTTGGTCTTTTGGCACGCGGAGGAATACCTCAAGGGAAGAAGGGTCTTCGCCCGCTCCCCAACTCTGTTGGCGTTTTCCTTCTCGTCCAACTCGACCGTAAAGGTTTGCGATAGCGATCTCGACCATCGAGTTTAACTTTGCGGCATAGATTAGCTTTGTTCTAGTAGAGACATATTTGTTGTCAATTTTTCTGTCATAGGCTCGCAAGAGCTCATAGGCTGCTTCAATGTTGTAGCCTTTGTTGAATGCAAGAAAGTAGGCAAGGCAACCAGATGCTGCCGCTACTGTAGAGTTTTTGTGATTCACATGTAAGTCCAAGGTCGGAATAAGTTGCTCTACTAAATCCCTGGCAGATAGACGGCCATCACGGGTTTCAGTTTTACAATAATCCCAAAGAAACAGCTGTGCGTTGAAGTGTGCTTCTTCTTGAGAGATTTTCCCGTCTAAGGATTTTTCAATTTCGTTGTAACGAAGCATTGCAGACTCCACAGTCTTGCCTTCTTTTGCAGCTACAAGGACGGGTAACAGGGCGGAAAGGAGGAAATACTTCGTAATTTTTCTCATTAAATGGCTTCCTAAAGCGGGTAACGCATCTTGTCAACGGTTCTCTCGATTTCGCCCAAAGGGGAAGTGCCAGAGTCGACCTAGCTCTGCATGGGGGAGGGCTATGTAAAGGTGGCTAATCTTGTCAGATCCTTCAAGTCGATCTATGACTAGGGCCCATGGGTATTAACTACGAAGAACTATTAGGGTCCGACGCGCAACAACTATTAGAGCATAAGTGTGAAACAATCTCTCAGGATCAGATTTATGTTCACACTCCTGATCGCATTGATGACGTCATGTTGGAAAGCTCTCGTTCTCCTGCCGTTCTAAGAAATCTTCAAAGTCTTTCTACGACTGGAAGATTGGCTGGAAGTGGCTATGTTTCTATCTTCCCAGTGGATCAAGGCATTGAGCATTCAGCGGGTGCTTCCTTTGCTCCTAACCCATTGTTTTTTGACCCAAATAACATTGTAAAATTTGCCTATGAAGCTGGCTGCAGTGGCGTTGCTTCAACTCTAGGTGTTTTGAGCTCTACTGCTCGACGTTGGGCTCACAAGATTCCCTTGGTATTAAAACTGAACCATAATGAATTGCTAACTTACCCAAATTCATACGATCAAGTTATGTTCTCTAGCGTGAGGCAAGCGGCTGATATGGGCTGTGCGGCTGTTGGAGCGACTATTTACTTTGGATCTCCAGAAAGCTCACGACAGATTCAAGAAGTTTCTGAGGCTTTCGAAATGGCTCACGAATTAGGTATGGGAACCATTCTTTGGTGTTACTTGAGAAATGGAGCCTTTAAGGTTGATGGTGTGGATTATCACTCAAGTGCCGACCTAACAGCTCAAGCCAACCATTTAGGCGTGACGATTAACGCCGATATTATTAAGCAGAAGCTTCCTACCAATAATGGTGGCTACAAAGCTACTAAGCATGGAAAAACCCATGACAAAGTCTATTCAGAATTGACCTCTGATCATCCTATTGATTTGTGCCGATACCAGGTCATGAATTGTTATGCGGGCCGTATTGGACTGATTAACTCTGGTGGTGAGAGCAAAGGGGCTACCGATCTTGCTGATGCTGTGAAAACGGCCATTATCAACAAGCGTGCAGGCGGCATGGGTCTTATTGCAGGTAGAAAAGCGTTCCAAAAAGACTGGAACGAGGGAATCAAGCTACTTAATGCCATTCAAGATGTATATCTTGACCGCGATGTTACGATTGCGTAGAAGTAGGGGTATATATGGGTGATTCAAACGTTCTATCAAAAAAATTCATTGTTCCTGATGGTTCAGTGGTTGTTCCTCACTCTTTTGACACGCGAGTGACAGATAAGAACCTATCTTTAGGGCGAATTACAAAAAAGCAGTTAGATGAACACCTGGCCGCACTTGTCGATGATTCGGCAAGTGCCGACTTCCTCGACTATGGAAGTTTAGTTGAGGGAGAGCACATTGATTCAGTTGAGACGAGTGCACCTTCAGCAGATTTTGGATCAAGTCAGGGACCATCTAGTGGTGGATCCGTCTACTAGAACTCTTTTAAAAAGAACTAGCGATTGTCGGATTGTTCTCGTATGAGTTCTGATTTGCGATTTAAGAGAAAAGTTCCACCTTCGCTTAGGCGCTTTCTTTTTGTATTACCGAACCTTCTAACGACAGCTAATTTATTTCTAGGTTTTTTTTCTTTGATCATGGCTTCAAGAGAAAAGTGGGAAGTGGCTGCGATTTCAATTCTAGTGGCAGCTTTTACGGATGGTTTAGATGGTCGTATGGCCCGACTGACGAAAACTCAATCAGAGTTTGGAGAGCAATATGACTCTATGAGTGATCTTGTTAGTTTTGGTGCCGCTCCGGCCTTTTTAGTTTTTCAATGGGCTCTTATTCCTTACGGGCGTCTTGGGTGGCTTGCTTGTTTTCTGTTTTTAACTTGTGTGGCAATGCGCTTAGCTCGCTTTAATGTTCAAAAGCAGAATGAAGAAAAAAGATATTTTTTAGGTTGCCCGAGTCCGGTTGCAGCTTCGTGTGTAGCGGCTGCCGTTTTGTTTTATCATGAGTTTCAATTGAGCGCTTCGCGTGATGTATTTGTGTTGAACATCATGATCATTTTAGCACTCACAATGATTAGCTCCATTCGCTACCGCAGCTTTAAGGATTTAAACTTTAAATCTCAAAGAGGTTTCGGTTATGCCTTGATCATCGTCGTGATTTTGCTTTTGGTTTCTCGTAAACCAGAGACCTATCTTTTTCCTATTGGTATGTATTACGTGTTGAGCGCTCCTGTGATTGCTTTGCTCATTAAGTTGGGTCTATGGCGCTCGAATGTGGAAACCGAAGTGGAAGAAGACTCCTCAGAAGACCGCTTTGTCGACCTTTGAACGCCTGCCCTTTCTTTTAAACCATTAATATTATTGGGTAGATGCTTATGGTTTTTGGCTTCTGCGACCTCGCATAAGTGCTTGAAATCATAACCCTTGTGGAAAAACGGGGCTTCTGCTATAGTTTTTGTCGCACCAAGTCATTTTGGGAAAAGGAGTGCCCAAAGGTATGAAACGGATTTTTATTGAAGGGCACGGGCTCGTTTCCGCAATTTCGGGGGTGGAGCTAGTCAAAGACCCTACTCAAGCCGATTTAATTCTTAGCTGGAGTTATCCCTCTAAAACTTCAGATAGGCCGCTTGTTTATCTGTGTTCGGATGCTGCCTTATCTCCCTCAGTCGCCACGCAGTTAGTTTCTAAAGTCGAACTTTCTAATTGTAATTTTCAAGAGCCACTTGCTTTTCCGAGTTCGGATTGCGAATTGATCCTACTTTGTTTGAGTGCTTTCAGCGACTTTGGTTTGCTTTCTTTTGATCTCACTTCGTGGGTTCCAGAGGCTGAATCTGAAATACGTAAATCTTTGGTAGCTTCTGGATACGCTGAATCGGAGTGGTCGCTGATTCAAGAGCTTCGTTCTTGTTTAAGAGCCAAGGCGCTTCCCATACATGTCAAAGCTCTTCAGTCTGATTCTCGTCAGTTTTCAGTTTCTGTTTCGATGATCCTAGAAGAGGTCGTCGAGGAGGCTGAGCTAAACAAAGCATGGAGTGCATTCTCCCAAAGCGATGTTTGTTGCCCAGCCATTACTTTAGAGCGTTTGCGTGTAGACGCTAGTAACTTTAAACGTCTTCATTTTGATTTAGCTTGCGATCGTAGCCTTTTTGAAAAGTGGCGCGTTGAAAAGGTTTTATCTTTTTGCTTCGAAAAGGCTTCTGTAGAATGAACCAATTCCGTTACTGTCTCGTTTTAGAGTTTAATGGAAGTGATTTTTGCGGCTGGCAAAAACAAAGTAGCTTCCAGGAAGATGAACAAAAGCCATCTATTCAAAATGTGCTGTTGTCTGCTTTGCAGACCATTACTCGGCAAGATGTTGTGAGTGTAACCGGATGCGGTCGAACGGATGCCGGGGTTCATGCTCAAGCTTATTTTGCACACTTTGATTTATCTCAGAAACTTGAGGAGCCTCGCAGGATCCGTTTGGGGTTAGATGCTGTTTTGCCCAATTCGATCGGAGTTTTGGACTTAAGAGAAGTTTCTTCAAGCTTTCATGCGCTAGAAAGTGTGAAAACGAAAACTTACGAATACACGGTCTTACTTCGACGAGGAAAGGATGCTCTTGGTTTGTCAAAGAGATGGTGGATTCCCATTGAATCTGAGCCCAGCTCTGACCAATTTGATTTTGATGTTTTGAATGATGCCCTTCGGCAGCTAGAGGGAAGTCATGACTTTGTGGGATTTGCTGCCAGTGGGTATGGAGCTAAGACTACGAAAAGAACTCTTCACTCGGCGACTGTTCGGCGAGTGCCTCAAGGAATGTTACCCTCTCAGGGAACCGAGTTGATTTTTACCTTTACGGGTGATGGCTTCTTGCGACACCAAGTTCGAAACATGGTGGGGACCTTAGTTAGAATGGCTCAGGGACAATTGGAAGCTAATTTTGTAGAAGTGCTTTTAAAGACCCCTCAACGCCCTGAGAATAGGGTTCAGGGGCTTCACTGTGCGCCTGGGTTTGGGTTATCATTGAAAGAGGTCGTTTATGAGGAGTGAGGCACGATTCGTTAGAAGGAACTTAGTGGTTTCGTGTTTGCTCACGCTTGCTTTACATATTTTGTTTTTGTTTGGGTTAAAGCATTTTGAACCAGTGCTTTTGGATCAACCAAAAGTTGAGATCAAAGATAATACAGTCGTCACTCAATTAATTTCTCAAGATGATTTTTTACAACAAACCAAAAAATCAAAGATTGTTGAGACCGAGATTTCCGAGGAACAAGTTTCTGATAGCGAGGGCCCGGTTTATTTGGGGGAGACTCGTCAAAGGGTCAAGCGACAGATGGTGAGTTCGCAGTCTGGCAGCGTTGAAGGTGGAGCTGGTCTTTTAAATCCCGATCCTTTGAATCTTAAGCGGAGCGTTGAAAACTCTAGAAACGACATTCAAGAGAAAGACACTGCGACTGGAATTCTTGAGGATGGTCGTGGTGAAGCAGCAAGAGACTCAAAAATTAACTCCATGGCATACGGTTCCATGGATTCCTCCGATGTAGATGCAGAGTTTGGACCCATGACTCAGCTCAATACCGACGAGTTTAGGTTTTCGTCTTTTTTTAATCGTTATAGGCGCTCTTTATATGGGTTTTGGCAGCCAACGGTCTGGAAATATTCCTCAAAAGAATCTCTTGTCTCAGACACATCCTATCTAACAAAACTTGCTATGCATTATTCAAAAGAGGGGAGGTTGGAGAAAATTGTTTTACAAACCAGTAGTGGAAAACAAGCTCTCGATCAAGCTGCTATCGATTCCGTGAAACAGATGGGTGATGTTCAGAATATTCCCCAGGGTTTGTATGTCGAGTCGGGTGCTGCGGTTGTTCCTATCACCTTTGCTTTTCAGTTGATACGCTCTCCTGTAGAGATGCGGGTTGGTTCATCTCCTCCGAGAAAAAGCATCTTTCGTTAGAATGCGTTCTTGGGGGCGTTGTAGGCTGCTGCGTTCTTGGGTAGAGTTCTCTGGGTATGAAGGTTTTTCGTATCCTCCTTTTTATTTTCGGTATCGGGCTTCTACTTTTATGGGGGGTTGATTATGGCTTCCGAAGTTACATGGGGTCGGATGTTGAGACTCTTGCTGTCGAATCTGAAGAATTTAAATTCACGGCCGCTAGAGATGAGCTTGGGGTTTGGAAAATCGATGTAGAGACGGAAGAATCTCTTTGGTTTTCTTTGGGCTATGTTCAGACGGTTGATCGAGAGTTTCAGTTTGAGCTTTATCGTATGCTTGCTCGTGGACGTTTGAGTGAATGGCTGGGAGAAAGTCTTTTAAGCACGGATCGGCTCAATCGACATATCTCAAGGGTGGCTAAGCGAATCTGGGATCAGCTTCCGGACACAGATCTTTCCAAACGTGCTGCTGAAGCTTTTGTAAAAGGTCACAATGCATTTATTCAAGACACAGAAGGCGCAGAACCTCTTGAGTATTTAGTTCTTCAGCTTTCACGAAAAAAGATTGAACCATTGGAGGCCTGGGAAGTGTTTGCGATTGCTCGTTTTCAGAGCTGGCAACATTCTTACGACCTTGGAGGTGATCTTGTTACCTTGGGCTTGAGGCAACGTTTGGGTGAGAAGTTAGGGAGCTTTTTGGGGCAGACTTTTAGCTATCCAGACTCTTCTATGTATAAGCAAGAGAGTTTGCTTGGACATGTGAAAAGTCGTTTGGGTGGGAAGGCACCTGCGGCCTTATGGGCCTCTAGCGACCAAGATAGAGCGAGCACCGCTCAGCTTTACAGTAACTCCTCTCAAGAATTGGACTTGAGTTTTCAATCTCCGGCCTCCTTGGGGGCCTCTAATCTTTGGATAGGTAAAGCAAAAGAGGCTGACGAAGTTTCTTTGTGTAATGACACTCATCTGCTATTTAGCTGGCCGACGCCGCTCTATCCAGTCGAGTATAATGTGTCGAAGTCGGTTAAAGGTCGTGGCTTTATGCTACCTGGAGCTCCTCCAATGGTTATTGGAAATGTCGAACATTTGGAGGGAGAGTCAGTTAAACGTTCTTTAAGTTGGGGGATCACAATCGGAGCCTTCGCAGACACTCAAGATTTGGTCGAGTTGTCGAGCCGGGAGTTGCGAAAGGCAGAAAATTATAAAGAGAACTTCAAAGTTTTAGATTTAAAGGCAATGAAGCACTCGACTAAAAGTTTTGATGAGCAGTGGACGTCTTTAGGACCTAGAGTGGATGGCTTATTAAAAAAATATGATTTAAGTTTTCAAAAGCCCCTTGCTTTGGATTGGATGGGCTTTCGGGGGCTGCGCTCACCTTCTAATTTTTTCCTCAAAAGAATGTTAGTCGGCGTTGATGATTTACAAAAAGACATGGTCGAAGATTGGGGTTACCCCTCTGTCAATTATACTTGGATGTCTTCTTCTAAAGGAGTTGTAGAGGCGGGTCATATCCTAACCGGAACGATATTTGAAAGAAGCGGTCGAAGTGTAGATCGAATATTGAATGAAAAGGAGGCTGCAGCACGACGCCTTTCTAAAGTGAGTGATCGCCCTTTCTTTACAAGACAACTTAAAAAATCTGATGAGTTTTTTCTTAATACTGCTAATCAGTCTATTTTTTCAGACGACAATCTCAACAAGAGGTTGGCAAATATCTGGATACCTCCGTTTAGAAACAATCAAATTTTAAAGGAAAGATCTAACAATCACAAGACTGTTGGATATTCTCAGACGGATTACACTGTTCCTTCTTTTCAATGGTTTTGGGCAAGGGTGGCCAACGAGAACCCTCAAGATCTTTGTGCCCGCGTTGATCAAAAACAACTTTGCTTAGATGTTTTGTATGGACTGTCCCGTTGGGACTTTAAGGCCGAAAAGAACTCTTGGGAGACTTCGGTTTTGTCTCTATGGATGGAAAAGTTTAAGCAAAGTTTTTGGACCAATGATCAGATTTTTTCTTCCAAAGAAGCTACCGATTTGTATGAAGAGTGGGCCATGAGTTACATTGCTTTGGCCTTTCTCAATCAAATTATGACAGAGCCTAAGATGGAAGAAGCTTTCCAGAAGCAATTTAAGAAATCCGTTAAAGAAAATTTATATGCTTCATTTAAAGAAAGCTTTGAACTCCTTTCCGCACAATGGGGAGTTGATCGACAAAGATGGACTTGGGGAAGAATGCACTTTATTGAATGGCTTCATCCCTTTGCCAAATTTCCTCCTCCTATGAATGAGCTTTTGATGTCGGGAATGTTAGGTAAGCCGCGCTCTGTTCCTGGAGCAATTGATAGTCCAGGGCGATTTCAATCGGCTTGGTCGCCCAAAGATAGTCTGAGCTTTCCTGTTAGGCATGGAGCCGCTCTTCGCTTTTGTTCAAGTGTAAGTATGAGCGATCCGCAAATTAAATTAGACTGGTCGATGCCGGCCGGTGTTTCAGGAAAAGCTTTTTCTAAATGGGGTTGGTCTATGTCAGAAAAGTTTTATAAGGATTAGGTCTCGTTTGAGAGAGGGGTGATGGAAATGTTTGAAGATGCAAAAGAAAATGAGGATGGTATTTTAGAGATTGGTCCGGAATCATTGGCGAGAGCGGATTCTACTGTGAAAATTGTAGACGTTCGAAGGGATGAAGAGTTTGTTGGTGAGTTGGGTCATATCGAGGGAGTTGAGTTGATTACACTTGAAACAGACTTCGAGTCTAGGTTGAAGACTTTTGATAAGGATCAGACTTATGTTTTTGTGTGTCGATCTGGATTGCGCTCTTCGAAAGCTGCATCTCTGGCTCGGGCAATGGGCGTGAAAAAAGTTTATAATTTAGCTGGTGGAATGATGGCTTGGAATCAGAAAGGGCTACCAACTAAGTAGTTTTTTAAAGTTGGCGGCCCTCTGTCGGTGATTTTTAAAATGAGTCTATTCGAGGTCCATGGGACTTTTGGTTAGCGATTTTGAGTGCCTCAGATCGGCTTTCACAAAAATGGAAGTCAGAGTTTTCTTCGAACAATCGAAAGAGTTTTTTAAACTCGTTTTTAACCCCGCAGTAGCGAGGCTTTAAATTGAGCTTATTGAATGTTCTAAGTCCTTTTACAAAATTGGATATTCCAGAGCTTCCTACAAACTCTAGATTGCTTAGGTCAATGATGAGCTGAACCTTGGAGTCATCTTTGTAGATGTCCTCAATGGATTGTGTGAATGGTTTTGCGGTTTCAAAGTCTAGATACCCACTTACTTCCACTATTGTGCAATTCCCCGCATTAGAAATCCTAGTCTTCATATTCTGCTATCCCCCCAAAAGGCCATTGTCTCAGTCTTTGCATCTAGTTTAGCGTCAAAAATTCAGACAAAACCCTAGTCTTGGTTAGCAGTGCATTAGAAAATTGTGCGCCTTGCCATGTTTGCGACTGCCGAGAAGACTATGATTCATGGGTGATTCTACAAGTGACGGCCTTACCCCTGGGAAATTATGAGGATGTTAGCGCAAGAGCGATTGCTGCCCTAAGGCAAGCTGAGGTTATTGTTTGCGAGGATACTCGTAAGATTAAACATTTACTCCAAACCCTTTCAATTGACTCAGAGGCCCGCTTTTTCTCGGCACCTGCTGGTAAAGATGCTGAAATCAATTGGCAACAATGGTGTGAGCAAAACAAGGGCAAAAAGGTTGTTCTGGTGAGCGACGCTGGAACGCCTATAGTAAACGATCCTGGGCGGCAGCTTTTGTTGGCTGCAAAAAAGGAAGGGGCTCAGATTGAAGCCCTTCCGGGGCCTTGTGCACCTATTTTAGCCTACCAATGGTCCGGAGGTTTTGGCCTTCCGATTCATTTTGCAGGTTTTGTTCCCAAGAAGCAGATGGCCGAGTTTTTCAAAGAGAATATGCACGGGAGAACTCTGATATTTTTCGAAACGAAACATCAATATCGAAAATCCTTATCTGCTTTGGTGGATTTAGGGCTTTCTGACCAAAAGATTTTCGTTGCAAGAGAAATGACCAAAACGCACGAAGAGTTGCTGTCGACGACAGTTGGAGAATGTTCGCGTTTGCTTGAAGATCGTCAAGGAGATCAGAACGGTGCGCTTGGTGAGATGACTTTTGTTCTAGAGCTTCCGCCTGCACAAGTGACGGGAAGCGCCTCGGTCGAAGATTTACTTCAGATTCGATTTACTCCGCCGAAAGAGGCTTCCAAAATTATTGCCAAGATTGGTGGCGGAAACGCCAAAGACATTTATAAGAGGATGGTTGAGTGGAAAGCTTAAAGAAATATCTTTTACCGATTGGTTTTAGTTTATGTTTTCTTGTTTTAGTGTCGTGGCTAAGTCTAAAGAAGGCCGAGTTTTTAAATGCTTTGCGCTATTATGAGAGGACTTATTCAAGTCAGGGCCTCCAGGCTAAGGCTGATTCAGCCTTAGTTCAAGTTTATAAAATTATGCAAAAGGCTGAAGGCTATTGGTATGATTTGAAGTTTGGCTTGAAGCCTCGAAAGCATGCGAGAAAAGTCGCTGTGGCCACGATCGATGATTTGTCTCTGGATGTTTATGGCCGCTGGCCTTGGGATCGGCAAAAATTCGAGGTCATTTTAGATAAGCTCTATGCGCTGGGGGCTAAAACGGTTGCTTTTGACGTTGTTTTCTCTGAGCCTGAAATATCTCGAGATTACATTCAACTTAGCTTTTCTCAACCGCTTCCTGGGTCAGATCAGAGCTACCAACAAAAACTTGGTTTAAGTGACGCGCAAGTTGCTCAACTCGTGGATATTGTCCCGGGGGTTGGAGGGCAATACTTTTCTCAAGCCTTAAGGAAATATCCCAAAACAGTTTTAGGATATCTGTGGCAAGACTCGAATGCTTGTAGAGTCTACAACCCTCAGGATCCAGAATGGTTAAAGCTTACAAATGGCCAAGAGCTTTCTGTGAAAGAAGCAGCGGCTGCTGGTTTTCGTCATGTTGAAGATTTGATTGATAATCTAGGAGCTATTGGTGGACAGGGGATAGTTGTTGACGGCTCGGCCGCCTATCATGTGAACTCAAAAGCTCTTTTCCCGGTGATGAGTTGCCCTGTGTCCAACGAGAGTTCCATCTCGACCTATGCTCAATATCAAGGTTTTTTTAATTTTATTCCGGATTTGGATGGCCTTTTTAGAAAATATGCTGCTGTTTTTGCCTTTGCTACGGAAAAAATCCCAGAGGAGGAAAGAGATTTTTTGCCAGGAAGTGCAGTTCAGTGGTTTGAGAATGCAACCTTTTTTTCTTCTTTGGGAATAAAGGCTTTGGAGAGTTATTGGGGCGCAACACTAGAGCCTGTTCTTAAGAAAGATGAAGATGGGCGAGAGTATGTAGAGACCTTGAATTTTAAAAAAGAAGATGGAAAGGTGTTTTCATTGCCGCTCCGTAGAGACGGCACCTTTTATTTGGATTTTTACGGAAACCAGGCAAGTGATCAATGGTTTAGCGAATCAAGCAATACCTCGGCTGCACCGCCGATATTGCAGTTTTCACTTGCCGATCTTGATGTTCCAGATTTGAGAGCTCCTGAGTTTGCCAAGAATTATAATCTTGATATATCGCAGCCTCTCAAGGACTTTGTTGTGTTTATTGGCCCGACTTCCTTAGGTGTTTACGATATAAGGCCAACCCCAGTTCAAACGGATATGCCAGGAGTTTTCTTGCATGCAACTGCTGTTGGAAAAATTATTGAGGCGGCGGAAAGTAGTTTTCCTTCGTTCGGCATTAGAGAAATTGATGTCAAATGGGAGTTAGTGTGGCTTTGGCTTCTATCTTTGATGGCCTTATTCGTTATTGGATTTTTTAGGGCTTCTATTGGAATTCCTCTGATCTTTTTCGTGATTTTTGGTTTGCTAGTCGTGGATTATTATTTGTTCACTATTTTCTCCCTGAAAATCAATGCGGTTCTTTTTGTTGTTAGTGGGCTGATAGTTTCAATGAGTATGTTTTTATATAAATATTTCACGGAAGAGCGCGATCGCGCTTTTGTAAAAGCAGCTTTTGAAAAATATGTCTCTCCAAAGGTTGTTGATTCCATTGTAAAAGATCCCAAGAAACTCGACCTCGGTGGTCGTAAGGAAGATTTAACAGTTTTGTTTAGTGATATTCGTGGTTTCACAACCATAAGCGAAAAGTTAGGCGCCTCCGAGCTGGCCTCCTTTTTGAATGATTACCTAACGCCCATGAGTGACATCATTATGGATAACAGCGGAACCATTGATAAATATATGGGCGATGCGATCATGGCCATATTTGGTGCACCCGTGCCAATGGAGAATCACGCTAAGTCGGCGGTGGATGCGAGTTTGGCGATGTTAGAAAAGCTGAAGTTGATGCAAGTCGAGTGGGCTGAGAAAGGTCTTCCTCACATTGATATTGGCATTGGTTTGAACACAGGTGAGATGAGTGTAGGCAACATGGGCTCTAAGAAGATTTTCTCCTATACGGTGATGGGCGATTCTGTGAACTTAGGATCTCGTCTGGAGGGGATCAACAAAGAGTATGGGACCCGCTTGATTGTGAGCCAGAGCACTAGACTAAGGCTTCCAGCCAACTACGTTTGTAGACAGCTAGACCGAGTTAAGGTGAAGGGAAAAACAGAGCCCGTGACTATTTTTGAGGTCCAGGGGGTTGATCTGGTGCAAGAGCGGATTGATTCCGTAGCGAGTTTTGAAAAGGCTCTGGATCTTTATTTTAAGCAAGATTTTAAGCAAGCACTTCAAGAGTTTGATCGCCTAGCCGAGGCGGGCGATGCAACGGCCGTCATCTTTGAACAACGCTGCGAGTTATTTATCGAGGAACCTCCTCCTGAGGGCTGGGATGGAACTTGGGTTATGACCTCTAAGTAGCGAGCATATGGCGACTTTGTTTTATAGCTGCTAGAATCGAAAGCGTTATGCCACTTGGTATTCAGCTTAATGAAGAGTTTTTAAAGAAGTTTGGAAAAAAGGTTCCCCCTGAATCAATTTTGGCGAAAGAAGGCCAGCAGGGAGACTCCATGTTCATCATTTCTACTGGAAAAGTGGCTGTGCTGAAGAACACTTCTACGGGCCAGAATCAAATTGCAGTTTTAAAGGATGGGGATATCTTTGGCGAGATGGCCCTTATGGGGATGCAGCCAACTCGAACGGCCACAGTTAAGGCTCTAACTGAGACCTTGGTTTTGGAGCTTAATAAAGCCGCCTTTTTACAGCTGATCAAAAAATCTCCTGAATTAGCTATGTCCGTAATCCGAATACTCACGGAGCGACTGCGAGATACAAACGGCCGAGTTGTTGCCTTAAGCCACGATGACCACAACAAGCGATTGAGTGCCTACGTAAATCATTTAGCTGTCAATGTCGGGCGGCCTGCCCCCGAGGGAGAAATTGGTCGTTGTTTTGTTTTTGATATGACGTCTATTTCAAAGGCTTTAAATGTGCCGCTAACAACGGTTCAGAGTTATTTTACATCGGCTCGAAAAGCCTGTGTGCTTGGAGTCAATGGCGAGTGGTGCTGGGTTCCTTATCCAGAATACTTGTTTGGTTTTGGAGAATATTTAGCCAAGGTAAATAAGGCTTAGAAAAAGTATTATGGTCATATTTAAAGACCGAAAGACTCCGGGAATAAAGGGTCCAAAAGAAATCGAAGGTAAGAACCCTGTCGTTGCTCCACAAGGCTTTTGGGTTAAGTGTCCCGAATGCTCCGAAATTTTGCAGCAACCTAAGGTGGGAGAAAATCTCGACGTATGCCCTGAGTGCGAGTTTCATTTTAGAATCAGTGCGCGCAGACGGATTGAACTGCTTTGTGATCCAGGCGCCTTTGTTGAAAAAGACACCTCACTACTTACGACCGATATTTTAGAATTTTCTGATTCTCAAAAGTATCCTGATCGCTTAAAAGCCTCTAGGTCGAAGACTCGCTTAAACGACGCCTTTGTTTCAGGCGAAGGTAAGGTCAAGGGAAGAAGTGTTCAGATAGGGGTTTTTGAGTTTTCTTTTATGGGCGGATCGATGGGAATGGTCGTCGGAGAAAAGATCGCTCGCGTCTTTGATCGAGGGACGAAAAAAAAGCAGCCTGTTGTTTTGGTTTTGGCTTCTGGTGGCGCTCGTATGCAAGAAGGCATTATGTCGCTTATGCAAATGGCAAAAACGGTTGCAGCGCTTAACAATTTTAGAAAGAAGCAAGTTCCTTATATTCCTATCTTTACTCACCCCACCACAGGCGGTGTAGCGGCTTCCTTTGCTTTTCTGGGCGATGTGAATATTGCAGAGCCGAATGCTTTGATTGGTTTTGCTGGCCCTCGAGTGATTCAACAGACGCTAAGCGAAAAGTTACCGCCTAAGTTTCAAAGATCCGAATTTCTATTGGAGCATGGCATGTTGGACGGGATAGTTCATAGAAAAGAGCTTCGCCCTTATTTGGATAGAGTGCTCGGATTTCTGATGGACTGAGATGAGTTTTGATAAAAAGCTGTTTCTATTTTTGTTACTTTCTTCCCCCGTCTTAAGTTCTGCGCAATCTACGGGAGAACGCTTCACGCATAAATCAGATACCTTCCGAACTGATTTCGAAACCAACGTCACCATTATGGAAGGCGATGTTTTTATCGAATCTAATGAGCGACGTTTGACTTCTGACAAAATGGAGATCATGGGGAAAACAGGGCAGATTCTATGCTCTGGAAATGTCACTTATAACCAAGGTTCGCTTTCGGTTTCGGCTGAATCTGGTGAAATGAATATTAAAAGTGGCTTGGGAACTTTTAAGAATGCTGTTTTGCAATTTGGTGATCAGTTGTATCTAGAGGGTAAATACATTGATCGATACGAAGAAAATCGTTATCGAGTTCGACATGGTAAATTGAGCTTGTGTCAGGATTGCCCCCAAACTTGGAGTATTGCTGGATCAGTCATTGACGTTGAAATTGAAGGGTATGCCGAGGTTCACCATGCTCTTGTCCAGGTGAAGGATACGCCTGTTGCTTATATCCCGATTTTTATTTTCCCGATCAAATCGAAGAGGCAGTCCGGAATGCTTCCGCCAAAATTTAAGAGCGAAAAAGATATGGGCTTTCAAATGGGAGTTCCTTATTTTTGGGCTATTTCCAATGATGCCGACACTACGATAGAGCTGCGGCCGATGACTAAAGGTGGTCAACGAGTTTGGAATGAATTTCGCTATAAGTATTCGGACCGAAGCTTTATTGATGGGCATTGGTCGGTAAATAGAAACAATCTAGTCGATACTTTGCCTAGTGTTCGCTGGGGTTCTTCTTTCGAAGAGCGCATACAAATTTCACCATCGCTTGTTCAACGCTACACGGGAGAATGGGCAAGCGATACAAGGTATTCGGGACATTTTGAAGAAGATTTTAGACGGAGTCGTTTGCCTCAACTAGTTCACGACTTCAACTTTACCTATCAAAAGCCAAACCTTTTTGCTTTAGCCGGTGCTCGCTTCAATCGGGACAATGTTCCTAGGGTTTTAAATAAAGATTTGCCGCAGGGTTTAGATCAAAAGCCCGTTCAAAGTTATCCTGATCTTAGTTTGATTAACCCAAGCTATCGTTTGCTCGGGCCATTGCGTATGGATGTAGATTCTCAATACCTATCGCTTAGGAGGCCTTACGATGAGAACTCTCCTAAGGTTTCAGGCTCCATCGATCCCGAAACAGGGTTTATTCGCACTGGAGATCGCGCAACTATGCAGGTTTCCTTGGTTGCCCCCATCGGCAGTCGGTATTTGAGTTACCGTCCTGAGATTGGATCTCGAATCGATTTTTATTCTTTTCATCAGCCGGTTTATCCGGGCTCAACTTACAGGGTTCGGAGTTTTATCGATCAAGAGTTGAGCACAGAGGTTTGGAGGGTTTTTAATTTTGACGATCGAGTGGATTTAAAAGCAGTCAAGCACTCGGTTCGTCCCTTTGTTCGTTGGAGCTTTTCGCCGGAGGACGTTCGGCAAGAGCATCCTTCCGAGTATCGTTGGGACAGTAGTTCTGGATCCTTTCGAAATGATCATCCATTTTTTACTCAGCGAGATGATCAAGGGCGAAAGTCTCCGAAGTTTGATTTATTTGACCCAAATTCGGATGCAGAGAGTGTCTCTCTTGGAACCATTTCAGAGGAGCAGCGTTTAGGGCATCATCACTTGTTAACGCTAGGCTTAGGAACTCGAGTGGTGGGCCGTTATGGCGATGAGCGTAGGCGTTATGAAGAGCATTTTGGAGCGAATGTTAGCCAAGACTTCAATCTACTTCCGGAAGGAGAGCGCTTGGGTCGAATTCTTTTTGATGCTTTTGGAGCCTACTCTGGATGGCGACTTTCAACAAACATGGCTATAGATCCTCGCACTCGAAATGCAGACGTTTTGAACAAGCTTCAATATTCCAAATATTGGTATAGCGCCAATGTCTTTCAAAGCATTCAAAGAGGCAACCAAAGCGTAGGTGGAGGCGGATCTTTGAACGACATCGGGGCGTTTTCATTTTCATTCTTAAGTAAATATGATCTAGTTTTAAATGATTGGATTGAGCAGGAATACTCTTTTCTCTATAAGAGTCCTTCAAAATGCTGGCTTGTGCAGTTAACAACCCGAAGCACTGATGGTTGGTGGCCGGTCGATCCGAGGGTTGGAATCCCGACCTTTAGTTTAGACGTCGAGTATCGTCCTGAAGCCCCAAAATCTAGAAAATCCAAAGACATATAGACCTCGCCCGCCAGGCTTGACCACGCGCCATTTCTGACTATGATAGGGGCCGTTCATGAGTTGGTCGCTTAGCTCAGTTGGTTAGAGTATCTCCTTGACATGGAGGGGGTCGGCAGTTCGAATCTGCCAGCGACCACCAACTTTCAACATCAGTGAAGAATCGAGTTCTGTTCAGATTGGATTTTATCAATGAGCTCACGGCGCGGATTTTTTCTTTCTTTCTTGGTTTTCGCTTTCTCGGTGTATGCTGGGAAAGACAGGTCTAAATGCCAGGCAAGATTAAACACTAAGGTTAAGGAAGACCAAGGAATTAAAACTTTAGAATTGTATCAGCAGTCTTTGTCTATATTTAGAAACAAATGTGCTACTTGCCACTTTGGATTGGGGTTAAGTTTTGTCAACTTTCCATTCGAATCGAATAGAAGACATGGTTCGAATGATCAATTTTCTATTGTTAAAGACGCCATTCGTCGGGCGCGACTACCTGAGTATCAAACTGTAGCGAGTGGTCGTATTGCGATTCCTAACAAAGAGAGAATGCCCCCCTTGAATGCACCTCAACTTACGGATGATGAACTGAAAACTTTAGAGCAATGGCTTAACCTTGGTTTGCCTGAGTCTTGACCCTAAGGGCAAAGCTTTTCTCTTGTTCCTCTGATCTCAAATCTTTTAAAGTCTGGGGCAACGGGGATTCGAAGCAACTTTGCGTCGTTTGCGCATTGGACAGTTAGCTCGTCCAATTTAGTGGACCAAGAGTAGTCAGTTTCTCGTATAGGTAGAGGGATTCGGTGAAAAGAAAGCCCAAGATAAAAAATTGCAAAAACACTTAAAATCCACTTTTTCTGAGAGAGAACTCTTGCGTGCAGTAGAAAGTAGAAGGTTACTATTAGTGAGACTCCTTCGAAGATGAATCCATATCGGAAAAGAGAGAAATTAATCTGGCGATGCATTCTATTGAAATAAAGCATGGTCTCTTCACGAGCGAGAATCATTAAAAGGTGCAATGCAAGGTAGCAAGCGACAAGGATGACAATGTTTAAAGCGACTTTATCTTTTAGACTTCGCTTTATCCACCAAGCGATTAAAAAGACAATTAGGCCCCACCACAAGAAATCGATGTTCTGGGCAAGGTAAAGGGTTAGGTGGTCGCCGATAAGAGATCTCAATAGGATCTGATTGCTCAATGTGTGAAAGAGTGAGGAAAAAATCTTCGGTGAAAAATTAAATTGAGATCCAAAGCGACTTTCTTTTGCAATAAAGCAAGCAAGGGCATTCAAACAAATTAGTGTGAATGCAAAAAAGTCAAAGGACCTCAAAAGTTTTGAAGGTTGAAATTTGTGAAGGAGTGGAAGGAGTCTCCACGCTAAAATAGGAAGAAAAATGATGCTTTCTCCAGAAGAAAAAACAGCAAGAATGAGTAAAGTAAACTCCCATAAAGAATGTGGAGTTGTT
The DNA here is from genome assembly GCA_009991595.1 of bacterium. Taxonomy (GTDB): domain Bacteria; phylum Bdellovibrionota; class UBA2428; order UBA2428; family UBA2428; genus JAACVK01. The sequence goes on from JAACVK010000036.1 coordinate 50,834, forward strand.
GAATCGACGTTTCTCAAGGACCAATAGCCCATCCAAAAAGTGCAAACCCAATGCAGATTATTTGTATTCGCTAGTGCTTCCCATAAGCCTGGGGCGAATGGAATGAGAATTAAGAGCAGGGCTCGCGCGGAAGGAGTTGGTAAAATTCCTGACAATCTTTGACTTAGAATCGGGAGCAAATAAATCCAAAAGACAAGAATGGACAGTATTGAGTTAGCAATCGGCCAAAACTCTATTGGAAAGCTGGATGTGACAATCGCTGTGATGAGTCTTGGCCATGTATGGTAGTAGCCGTCGTGAGGGAGGACTAGGCTTGCCCAGCCATGTTCTAGAAAATCTCTAAAAAAGATGCCGTCGTCAGCCCAGAAGTTGGGGTCTACGATTCTCCAATAACCTACAAGGAAGAGTAGAAAAAGAGCCGCCAAGGCTGTGAGAATTCTTAAACCCAATGAACCTCTATTTATATGTAATAAACCGCTTTCTTTCAATCAGAAGCCACTTGAAAAGCACTTTACCTTTGGGGCCGTGGGCTCTAATCTACTTAGGATGAAAAATGTTTTTTTGTGCCTTTTTAGTTTGAGCCTTATTTTTAGTTCTCATGCGCAAAAAGTTTCAAACGATGGTTGTCAGACCTGTGTGCCGCAAGATGTCGCAGATGTTTATGCAGAGGCGGACGCTGTTTTGGTTGTTCGAGCTAAAAATATTCCGAATCGAGAAAATCCTGTTGGGCAATATACAGTTTTACGCACTTTAAAGGCGAAAGAAGGTGTTTCTGTGCCCAAGAGTTTTTCGCTGAGGGCGACCTTCGATAAATGTAAGCGTGGTTTGTTTTTGCCTCCTGGTTCAAGCTTTGTAGTCTTTTTGAATAAAGATGAAGACTTTCATTTGTTGCCCTGTCGAGCGCGCGAAATCGAGGTAGAAAATGATAAAATTAAGCTTAATGATGAAGAAATTAAGGTTTCGGCTATTTCTAATTGGTTCGAGCAGCGAGCCGTGCCCGCGAAGCGGGAGAACGACAAGAAGGATAGTGTTACTGAACCTGTTGTAAGGAATTTTTGTATTCAAAGCAGTGATTGCACCTTACGTCATGTGGATTGTCTTGTTCATGAGTGCGCTTGCCCCGTGCCAGTTAATAAGAAGTGGTTTCCGGAATGTGGACAGCAAGTTAAAACGTTTTCTACCGATAAGAATATGAAATGTAGGTCTTGTCCGAAGGCCGAGCTTAGCTGTGTTAGAAATAGATGTGTTCAAGTTGTAAAAAAGTAAACAATTAAAAGGGGGCTAGAGTTTGGTCGCCTTTAATCTCTTGAGTAAGACTTGATTGTATTCTTTTAAAAAGCTCCGCAGTTGCGAGCGCATCTCCCATGGCTCTGTGCTTTTTTCCGTGGGAAATGCCTAAAGAAGCGGTCAGTTTAGGTAGGCTGTAGGAGGTCTCCTTTGGAAACGCCTTTCGAGCGAGCCGGACGGTGCAGTGGGTTTGCGCCTGATAATTGTATCCCAGTTCAGAAAATTCGTGTTGTAAAAAATCAAAGTCAAAACGAGCGTTGTGAGCCACGAAAACTCGGTCTTGAGTCATTTCAATTATTTTTTTTGCAACTTTAAAAAATGGTGGAGCTTGGAGAAGCATCTGATTGTCAATCCCAGTAATTTTGCTAATTAAGGGGGTGATTCTTCGCTGGGGGTTGATGAGCGTTTCAAATTTTTCGACAATCTGACTTCCATTCATATTGATGATGGCAATCTCTATAATCTTATTGTCGGATGCTCGAAGTCCGGTTGTTTCGGTGTCAACTATTGAAAAGCGCTCAGTATGAACCACTTAATCGCTTTCTTTTGAATTTACAATTTGTCCATTGAGGATGGACACCTTTATGGTTTTTGCTTTTTCATTGGTTGAGGAGATAAAGTTTCCGTCTACCTCTCCATTGGTTACATCTAAGCTATAAGAATAATCGAGGTCTTCTCTGGGGTGGATTGAGACTTGTCCATTTTTTATTTTCAGATCGACGTCAAAAGCAGGTTTTTGAATTTGAATGTTTCCATTGGATCCGTGAATAGAGAGTTTCATATCCCTAGGCAGTTCGATGTTGCAGTTTGCTCCCTCGACCTGGCTCATGTCTAAGTTGTATGTGTTGTTTTTTTCTTTTAGTGAAAAGTTCTTAACTTTAGAGTCCTGCTCAATTTTACAGGTCCAGCTGAGTTTGTCATCTTTGGAGTTGTTAAGAGCCAAGATAGCATTGGCAAAGGGAATGTTTATGTTTTGATTTTTTCCTGAAAGCGAAGCGGTCCCGGATATTTCTCTTTCTTGAAGGCTTCGATCTACTTTCTTCGTGCTTGAATTTGAGCTGGTGTGATCGCTTATGTCGATTAAGCCGCCAAGTATTCTGACGCGTCCTTCGGCTTCGTTGACTTCGATTATGGGGGTGAGTTGAGTGAATAGAAACATGGCTAAAACCGCAAAAACAGACAATGTGCCGACTAGGCCGAAGGCAGCCCATTTTATAGCTTGGTGTTTCGAAGCTTTACTTGGACTTAATCCTCGTTCTAAGAGGTAACGGTTGGCAACGTGCTCAGCTTCACCAAGAGAAGCCAATGTCTTGTCTAGGTTCTGATTCGGGTTTCTGCTTAACTCCGATAGAATATGCGATTTGAGCTCGGTAATAATTTCTGCTTTCTCACTAACCGCGATCGATCCAAGGGCTTTGTCGATTTTAGTGAGGTAGGCTTCAAGTTTTGGATTTTTATTGTTCATAATACTTTATGCTCCTGTTGTTGCTTAATTCTTTTAAGAGTTGATTCATTTTCAAAAACTCTTCTTTCATTTGAACGGCTTTATTTTGTCCTTCATCGGTTACAGAATAGAACTTTTTTGGGTTTCCTTTGTCTGGGGCGATTTCCCATTGTGCGCTCAAGACACCTTCTTTGCTCAGTCTGCTTAGGAGTGGGTAGAGGGTGCCTTCTTTTATACTTAGGCCATGCACTTTAAGTAACTCGAGAAGCTCAAATCCATAGGCTCTTTTTCTCTTTTTAATCAAGAAAAGCAGGCAGAGCTCCAGATAGCCTTTTTTGATCTGGGTGTTCCAATTGCTGAGGCCGATTGATTTATCCACGCTTAAACAAAGTGCATAGTATACCTAGGGTAGTGGAGCAATTTTTTAGGGCTGGATATGACGGCGCGCTGCAGAGTATCCGACCTATGAGTCTTATGCTAAGAAGGCTCCATGCAATCAAAAATGATTTTTGCTTTGATTTTAGCTCTGGCGGCGAGCACATCTGACTCAAGGGCCTCAGGGCTAGACCCCCGCCTAGTTGAGCTTCAAGGGGTTGCGCATATTTCCTCGGCTCTTCTTCAGCTGGAGGGCGTTGAGATGGGCTCCGAGGAGCGCAGTTTAGACCCTAGTGCTGATACTTTTCTTAGTTTTTACGAGTCTCCGGATGTTCCGCTTGAGAAGAGGCTTCGTGGAACGGTTTGCTATTTTAATTCTTCTTATCTTTGTTTTTTCGGGGAAAAACTAACCTTGGTCCTGTTTTACCGCGATCCATTGGCTGGTTTTGATGTTGGTCGATTTTCTCGAGATTTGGTCGATACCTTCGAGCGCAGAATTCTAAAGCCTAAAGAAACGGCATTGAAGGCAAACCTTTATTTTGCCTTCATTCGGGACAACGAAGCCATTACCGTCGACACTGCTGTGATGAGATAGCCTAGACTTTATCTTTTGTGTTGATATTTCTTTTTAGGATTCTTGAAGTTCGACTCGTTTCTTTTAGCGTTTTGCTTGTCGACAGTTTTTCGAATATTTGAAAGTTGCTTCCCTGATTGCCTAGCATTCAGGGCTTCTCGGGCGCGCTCAAGGCCAAAGTTCCATTCGGCTTTAGCTGTTCTTTTGTAGAGATAGTAATTACTTGGAACTCCTTCAACGAGTTTAAAGAGTATCAAGTGCGGGTTAAATCCATTGTTCTTTCCGTGAACATCAACCCAGTTAACATTTTGTTTCGAGACATGTGCTTGGCGATCTAAAGCGCTGTAGCCATAGGTTTCTTGGACAATGTCCGACATGTATTGGGGGAATCTCAAGGGATAGGTTACCATGACCTCATCTGCTAAATCTTTAGCCAGTTCAATCGGATAGAGATTGATTCCACCCGTTATATAGTAATCTCCGTCAATGAAAGCAGGCCTCATAAGAACAGGATCGGAAATGCTCGCTCTTGCGGCTTCCATGGGGCTGATGTCGGTGCGGACCTCAACGTTTCGATCGATGAAGCTGTTAGGATACTGGAGGGCTATGGCCGACTTGCGGCCCCGTAGATATTGGGCGGTTTTTGAATCGGTGAAGTAAGTTTCGCGAAAGCGAACTCTCATTGCTTCATAGTTGCTTTGTGGGCCAAAAAGAGTTTTTCCAGCTACGATGATGTATCTAGTTCCCTGAGTTGGAAATTTCCCGGGAGCATTTTTCATGAATACATTGTCGGGTGCATCGAGAATATATTTTTCAAACATAGTGCTATTGAGCTCAGAAGTGACTGGAGAGATGAGTTTATTAACCTCGAAAGCTGATTTGAGAGAAATTTCAGGAATTCTCATGAAGTCATGAAATTCTCTTGAGAGAAAGAATTCATTCAGGTCATTTCTATTTGGGTGTCCCATCAGTGCGTTGACTGACAGGGACGATCCGCAGGTAGCGATGATGAGGTCGGGCTTCCATCCGAGGTCTTCAATGTGTTTTGCAATACTCGCATAGGTGATCGGCGCTAGACCTCCTCCAGCTAATATGAGAGCCCTTTTAAATGGCTTTGCGTCTGATAGAGAGGTGGCAAAGAAGGAAATAAAAAGAACGATTCTAAAAAAGCTATTCATGCCTTCGCTTCTAAGGATTGAGCCCCTACTTTTCAAGGTTAAAATTGGGCGTAACCGTTGAGAAGTGCCAGTATCAGGGGGTTATGCGCCGCTAACCACCTTAAATAGTCTGTTCAATGTTGAGTCTCTTGAAGGTAAATCCCGTTGACCCGGTTGCAAATTTTGGAGCTTCGCTAAATTGATCCGAATAAATCTCTTTCAAGGCAGCAGAGCGGAGCTTCCCGGTTGCCGTCCTGGGAAATTTGTTGAGAACAAGTATCTCTCGGGGAAGATATTTGTTGTGAGATACGCGCTCTTTTAATTTTGTCTCAATTAGGTCTTTGCCTTCATTTAAGAAGGATTCTTCTAACTCTGGTGGGATCTCTAGGAAGAGAACTGCTTTTGCTCTACCGATATTGGGGCCATCAAAGGGGAGGCATTTTACGTCGCGAATACAATAGTTAGCGACAAGTGCGATTTGCTCGATTTCTTTCGCAGAAACACGCTCACCGTTAATCTTGAAGATACTGTCAGAGCGTCCAATGATGGTGAGGCGTCCCTTGTGGTCGAAGCTTCCTATGTCACCTGAAGCAAAAAAATCTCCTCGGGAATTTCTCTGTGCTGAAGGACTGTCGTAGCCAAGTGTTACGTTTGGGCCTTGGATATGAATTTCTCCGGCTTTTCCTGGTGGTAAAACTTTTCCTGTTGAAGATCTAACTTCAACTTTCTGTCCGGGCCAAACATATCCGGCTGTATCGTTGAGGAAGTCAGGATCGTTGCTGTTGATCATGGAGACCCTAGTCGCTTCCGTCATGCCATAGCCTTTGTGGATGACTGCATTGGGGAAAAGTTCTTGAGCGATTCTTAGGTGGTCGCGATGAATAATGCCGCCCGCAAGTTGAATATGCTCTACCGAAGTGGCGGGGGGGAGGTTGCGTCTTTTCTTTTCTTCAAAGCAGATTCTAAGCATGTCTCCTATCAGACCAATGAAAGTGCCTTCAGAAGCAAGTAGGTTTCGATAAATTCTAGATAGATTTTGTGAAGTGTTTACAAGGTGTGACTGGCCGCCTGCAAAAAACGTAGGAAAAAACTGAGTGTTCAGTCCCATGCTGTGAGAGGTGGGGAGAAAGACTGTGGCTTTTGTGCTTCTATTTAGGCCAAAGTATTCGATCAAATAATCAATTGTATAGAGAAGTCCTTCTTCTGGAACGAAGACACCCTTTGGTTCGCCGCTGGAGCCAGAAGTAAACAAGATGAGCCCTGTTCCATTCGGGCAACATTCCGAAGGAATCGTTCTTGTTGAGTATTCGAAAATGATCTTACCCTCGTGATTTATCTGGGTAGTGGGGTAGGGAAGTTTAAAATTGTTTTCTATGTAAGCGTCGCAAAGAAGTAGAGTTATGTTTTTTTGTTTGGAAAGAAATGCGTAAGACTCCACTGCATTGAAAACAGCCGGGACGCGGCCCATCTTTAAAACGGTTAGGATGCTCATCATTTTGGCTGCAGAGTTTTGCATGACGATGCCAACTCGAGTGCCGGGAGCTGAGGTGTTTAGAATGTAGTCTTCGAGCGTGCGCATAATGGTTTCTGTCTCAGCGCCGGTCCAAGAGCCACTCTGATCTGAAAGTATGACCTTGTTTCGATTTTGTATAAGCGCGTTTGTGATGCGCCCAGATAGCTGACTGTTTACGTTTGTGCGTGGCGACAACAATTTTTCCACGGGTGACCCCTCTCTTCAATCTCTTGATTCCCCCCAAGAGATACGGCAGGTCTATTATTAAAGTAGATACGAATCGAATCGTCTAAGATTTTGTAAGGACAAAATAACCAGTTTTTTGTCAATTTTAAATGCAGCGCATTGACTTCGTGTTGTTTTTATATCTTTTGGAGGCTTAGAGCGTGGAGCAATCCTTTGCGCACGCCGTCAACACTGTTGATGTGGATGAAATGCGAAGAGTTTTGTAGGTGAATTAGCTCGACAAAGGAAAGCTTTTCTAGACGCTTCAAATCTTTATCAGAAATGCCACTCATGTATTCTGCTTTAAAAACTAAAAGTTTTTGTTGGTCGTTGAGTTTGTTTTGAGTCTTTGCGAGCATTTCCCAAAGTTCGTCAGTTGTATTTCGATCCAGAAGTTCTTTTAGGCCTTCCATTCCATTGCGCCATTGGCCGGGACCATTTTTATTTTCGTAGAAGATCTGACTTTTGATGAGGACTCTAAAATTTCGATCTGTAATCGCATTCGAAAGATCTTGTTTTAAGTCGTTCCACGGCTTTGTTAGGTCGAGACTTTCTACGGTGTTGATGACCGTGGAATAAAGGTCTGTATCTCCCATCAGCCCCGGTGTGATGTCTGAGACGACTCCGCTGGCAAAAATTTCTGGGTAATCGCAGGCAAAGTGATAGACGATTTTTCCACCAATGCTTAGTCCAATGAGTGTGGCGCTTCTTCCCGGGTGGTTTTCGGCCAAGTAATCGGCAAGGTCATCCGAACAAGCTCGGTAGTCGACGGCGTTTACAGCTTCTGTGCTAAGTCCCTTAAGCCCTTGTTCCTTGCGTTGAGGGTTTGTGTCGACCAAAAGGATTCGAAACTCTTTTTCAAGCCCCTCTATGATCTGTCTGAAGTCTCCGGCGCCGCCAATCATGCCAGGCAAGCAAGCAAGAAGCTTTCCCTCGGGGTTACCTATTTCTTGAACTTCAATTGTCATATCAACTTGATAACGTTTTTCCACCGTCAATAACAATGGTTTGTCCGACAATTTGCGCACTTTCTGCCGAACAAAGGAATTCGACAACGCTTGCAACATCTTCAGGGGTGCAGAGTTTTCCAGAGGGGGTTGCTTTAAGAACCTTGTCGAGGCGCTCCTCTTTGTCGGGAAACGCGTCGACAGCATCGGTGAGAACAAGTCCAGGGCAAACCATGTTTACGTTTATCCCCTTTGGAGCTAACTCGGCGGCATAATGTCTAAACAAAGACTCCATGGCCCCTTTGCTGGCACCAACAGCGGCGTAATAGGGGATGACTCGCGTTCCACCGGAAGAAGTAATGCCTACAATTTTTGATCCTGGAGACATTCTTATGCAAAGTTCTCGAATAAGATTGTGGATCGCAAACACATTTATGTCGAAGGTCCACTTCATGTGCCTTTCGCTGAGTTCGTAGCTTTCCTTGTGAACGCCACTTGCAGCAGAGTGAACCAGAATGTCAATCGCATCTGTTTTAGAGCTTAGTTCGTCAATCACTGATTTAAAGTTAGCTTCTTTAGTGAGGTCGCCTCGTATAGCTACTATGTCGAGGTTGTTTTCTTTGGCTTGAATGCTAAACTCTTCAGCCGTTTTTCTGTTTCTGCCGTAAAGGGCGAATACTCGAGCTCCTTGCTGGGCAAGTCGGAGGCTTATAGCTTTGCCTATTCCTCTAGTTCCACCTGTTACAACAGCAGTCTTGTTTGAGAATTTTTTAATCATGAAGCAGAATCTCCCAGGGATCGTCCCCCATCAATTACCTGGACTGTGCCAGTGATATAAGCGGCTTCTTGAGAGGCCAGAAAGGCAATCAATGCCCCAACCTCTTCGGCGCTGCCGGCGCGTCCGGCTGGAATTCTAGAGCTAAGGTTTTTGTTTTTTGCCTTTAACTTCTCTAGTAATTTTTCAGTCATAGGAGTTTCTATGAGTCCGGGGGCGATGGCGTTTACCGTGACCCCTCGGTGGGCGACCTCTAGGGCGAGTGTTCTTGTGAAGCCCTCTAGCCCTGCTTTTGCAGCAGCGTAGCTAGATTGTCCTCTTTTTGAATAGTGGGCGCTGATGGAGCTCATGTTTAAAATTCTTCCAAAGCGTTTTCGATACATGGATTTCACTGCCAAATGAGACAGTGACATGCTCACAATGAGGTGTTCGTTGATTAGATCGAGGTGTTCGCTAAAGTCTGAACCAAGAAAAAGACTGTCTCGTATTCTTCCCGCACAATTAACAAGAACAAGAGGGTCTTGTTGAAAATGTTTTTGAACACTTTCGTAGAGCGCGACACAGTCTTCGTGTTTAAAGAGGGGTTTTTGAAATATTTCGACTTCGCAGTTGGGATACTTGTCTTTGATGTGGTGGAGGGCTTTCTTTGCTTTAATTTCATTTTGAGCAAAACTTAAAGCAAGGTCGTGAGTGGGGGCTAATTTTAAGGCGGCACCAAAGCCAATTCCTGAGCTTCCCCCCGTGATTAAAGCTAAGTTTCTAGATTCGGCCATTATGAAAACCTATTGCTTCCAGACCTTGAGAACGAGGCAGGCGTTTTGACCACCAAAGCCTAGGCTATTGCTTAGAGTGTATTTTAACTGAGCCTCTCTGGCGGAGTTGGGCACATAGTCCAGATCGCAATCAGGGTCTCTTTCGTCAAAGTTAATAGTGGGAGCCACTTTTTGATTTTTTAGCATTTCGATACAGGCAACGGTTTCAACTGCACCCGAAGCAATGGTTGAATGGCCAATCTGAGACTTCAATGAGCTTACGGGGATTTTATAGGCGTGTGCGCCTAGAGCATCTCGTATAGCTTTTGTTTCTAGACGATCGTTTAAGGGGGTGGAGGTTCCATGAGCATTGATGTAGCTAATTTGCTCGGGTGAAATATTGGAATCTTTAATAGAGGATAGGATTGCTTTGATCACGGACTGACAATCTTCTCTTCCATCGGTAAGACGGTAAGCATCGCTTGTGAAGCTATATCCAGTGACTTCAGCAAGTATTGTGGCGTTTCGAGCTTGAGCGCTCTCCAAGCTTTCAAGCAGAACGGTTGCGGCTGCTTCGCCCCTAACAAAGCCAGAACGGGTTTTTGAAAAGGGTCGGCTAGCAGTTTCTGGTTCAACCTCAGCGGTGGTGAGCGCACCCAGCATATTAAAGTTCAAGAGATTGCTGGGCTCACAGCGGGCATCAACCCCTCCGGCTAGAGCTCGTGTCCATTCTCCTGATCGAATTCTTTGAAAGGCCACTCCAATAGTTTGAGTGCCTGTAGCACAAGCGCTGTTTAAACTGATCTGTTTGTGGGGAGCAATTGGAGGGTGTCCTCGCTTTTTTAATATGTCTTCAATAATTAAAAGTGGGGATTCTGAGCGAACGGTGTTCCAGTTGAATTGATCTGCTCCGAACTCTCGAAGAGAGTCCAATACGATTTCAAAAGAAAGTCCGTCGGCGGTTCCGTATACAAATCCGTCTATAGGGGCGCTGCCATCTAGGTCGTTTAGAGCTTCTTCGGTGGCCAGTGCGGTGAAGATCCAGGATTTCGGGAGTGAGCTTAGATCTTCATAGTTAATAGATTTCTGCAAACGAGTCCGGTCTATAATAGCCGCATAGGGAACTGGAAAGTTTTCTTCCGTGAAGCCTCCGCGAATATTTACGACGCCAGATTTTCCAGCAAACATATTTGTTGAAAAATCTTTGGTGGTTGTCCCTATGGGAGAAACCACGCCAGCGCCGGTGATGACTACACGATTTTGCACTTCAACCCTTTCTTCAGACCTTAGGCAGGATTTGCTTCAAGATAAGCAATTACATTGGCCACAGACAATTCTTTAGCAGCATTTGGGTTGTTTGCATTCTTGTTCACGAATTCGCTAACATCTTTAAAGTCAACTTCGCGTCCGATTGCATTTTCTAATTCACAACTTACGTCCAAAAAGTCAATGCTCTCCAAACCCAAGTCTTGGACAAATCTGCTTTCAGCCTTAATTTCAAGTTCGTCATTATTGAGAACCTCTTTAATTGCAGTTCCAATGGTTGATAATAGTTCCTCGTTTTTGTTTGCCATTTAATTCCCTTTCATTTTCTTAGTTAAATTTACAATTTCGTCTGAAATTCCATAGTAGGTATTTGAGTCTGATCGAACAAGGTCTGACCAGTTTGTGCGGTCTCCATTGTTCGTTAACAAGATTGCGGCCGCACCTTCAGAAATAGTGCGCTGTGGTTCGTCTCGTCTTATCCGGGCGTTGATTAAGGGATCTTCGAAGCTGAAGGCTGTGCAGACAAGTGCCGCTTGAACGTTATTGTGAATCAAGTCAAACTCGGCTTGTTCAAGTGCCTGCAGGCCAGCGTGAGTTGAATGGGTGTAAACATTTAAGGGGCCCTGAATCTTTAAAAATATTCCAGTTTGAGCAGGAGCTAGATTTGGTAGTTGTTTGAGATACATTTTGGGGTTTCTCAATTTTTTATAAGTGCTTGCAAACTCCCCTTCCGGTAGATTCGTCATTTCTTTTGTGGTTGGCACGTGGATGGGGCCGTTTTCTACAGCGGCATACATTCCAACACTGAAAGGGTCTTTTCCCAAATAGCTAGCAATGTGGGATTCGACACTTTGGCAAGTTGCGCTCAGCAAAAGTGCGGCACGGCTCATAGATCGAAAGGCTCTTGGTTCCGCAATTGTTATGTCTTTGTCCGTGAGTGGGATTCCAGCAAATCCTTCTAAGTTTTGCATGTTGGGATACACGTCATAAGTTAAAGTGCTGGGGTTTTGCTCCTCAGGGAGAATGCTATTTGTCCAAAGTATCTTGCTCACAATGAAGACTCCACACTCTGAGTTGGGACGTGCTGTTGGCGTGACAAAAACTCTTGACTCACTTCATCGAAAGACTCTGAGCTTAGATTTTTTCGGTCAATCAATCCAAAAAGGATTTCGGCTGCGGCCATCTTTTGATCATTTACAGTGATGATTCCAGAGGCAATGCCATAGGCTCTGGAAATCTTTTTTACTTCGATGGAAATGATGCATTGATCGCCAGGTTTAATGTTCTGGTAGAATTTTGCAGACTTTACAGAACCTAAAACGGGTAAGACCGCAGGGTTCTTCATCGCCATGCACTTGCCGGCCATCTGAGCAATCATCTCAATTTGAAGAACACCTGGAACAATGGGCATGCCTGGGAAGTGATCTCTAAAGAAATCTTCTGATCGTGTGAAACATTTAACTCCAGACGCTCGAACGCCTGGTTCACAATCAATTATTTTGTCTAATAGCTGCCACCTCATCTTAGAACCCAAACCTCTCTTCTAAGGAATTCCCGACCATATATTAAACTTCAATGAAATTGCAAGTTTTAGCTATTCATTTCAAATGACAGAAATGTAGTTAAAGCGTCGAATTTAAGACTCAAAAGGCCCAAATGCTCGAGCCTAAAAACGCCTTACTTCACACTTTTTGTTTTTCTGGCGCTTAAGTTGGTTCAAAATGTTCTCTTGAACCAACTTATCTGATTTTTAAAGGGTGATTAAACGGGGTGACCGAAGTTTGGGTGTCGCCTTTTTTTAAACAACCAAGAAGATTGTTGATCTCAACTTGATTTTTTAAATTCGTGGTGATGATTGATACGCTCCGAATCTGTTTTGCGGAAAGACGCTCTTCCATTTCGGAGCAAACGCTCTTCCATTCTGAAATGTGCCGAACAAGACCGATGGTCTTGGTCTTACTTCTTTTTTCAATTGTTTTGACTGTTTGTCGAAGCTCGTCGTAAAGCCCACCCTCTTGGATGTCTATTGTTCCACCCGTAAGGGCGATAACAGCAGAGGATGGGCTTCTGTGGGTTTTGCCTGAATTTTGTTTCATTGTTTCTTGGTAATAGGGGTAGGCTCCCACCAAAGCGCAAAGCAGGCAGCCGATCGCCGTCCAGAAGATTGGAGTAAAGATGAATGATCTCACACTAATAACTCGGCGCGTTGTGAGTTTTCCTTAAGCTTTGGGGTTTTTTTTGAGCTTCTTGTTGAAAACTTAATCAGTTGGTTTCGTGTCCCGTTGACCTTAGCTGAAGCTGCTCAGGGTTCTTAACTCAAATTTCATTTGTTAAAAGATCTTGAAACTCGGTATTCTGTAACAGTCGAAATCAGTTGCATGTAAGCCAGAGACTAACAAGATCTAGCATCTACCGTGGCTCGGCGCATGTAGTTCAAAATGCCAAGGTGGAAAATACTAAACCGTAAAGGTAATAGTCATGTCACATTGGCAACGTTTAATCTCATTGAGTGCGATCCCACTCCTGGTCGCTTGCGGCGGAGATTTGCCAGGGTTTCGAGTGGATGAAACCTCCAATGCTTTCGTTCAAAACTCATCGGTGAACGACAAGGTGGATATGCTGTTTGTGATAGATAACTCTGGCTCTATGGCCGAGGAGCAGGCTGCTCTCGCGGACAACTTCGAAACTTTCATCACTGAGTTTTCTAGCCGTGATTTAGACTTCAGAATTGGTATCATCGCTACTGATAACAGAGATACACCAGCTTGGTGGGCAGGAGCTCCATATGCTGGTATTTTAAACGACGGAGCAGGTTCCTTGCTTTCTAAGTATGCTTCTTATAGGTGGCTAAGTCCTGAAACTCCTTCTCTTGTGGATAAATTCAAAGATAACATTCAGCTCGGCACTAGTGGAAGTGGCTATGAAATGCCCATTACCGCATTAAACACAGCAATTACGACTAAAGCTGCTACTGGAGAATGGAACGAAAATTTCTTTAGGAGCTCGGCTTATCTAGCTGCGATTATTGTTACTGATGAAGATGAGTCTGTTTCTACGGCGGATGCGAGTTATGTCATCGATAGCAATGCCACAACAGCAGCTTCAAGAATCACAACACTCAAATCAAACTTAAACACTTTGAAAGGAAGTAGCAGCGATTACTCAGTGTATACGATCGCTGCTGAATCCTTAGCAATTTGTCCAGCTGCCCTAGGGAAAGGGGAGTTGGTTAAAGCTGCTGCCGAAGAATTGGGTGGTGAATTTGGAAGTATTTGTGATGACTTCGCGGATACGCTTGTTGCCATTGGGGATAATATCTTAACAGCTCTCACTCGCTTTTCTCTAGCTCAACCTCCCGAAGGAGACATTACCGTAACTGTGAATGGATCATTGGTTGCTCAAGATACAACTCATACAAATGGCTGGGATTATCTGCCTGCCACTCAAGAGATTGAGTTCTACGGCGCTGCCGTTCCTCCATCCGGAGCAGTGATCGACGTTGATTACGTGCCAGCGGCTCCTCTTGATTGATCTTTAGGCGATGTGTAAGTTTAATAAATGATTCGTTGGGGATTGCTCGGTCTAGGAAGAATCGCTCACAAATTTGCTGATGGAGTGAAAGTTTCTCAAAGTGGAGAGCTTTATGCCTGTGGAAGTCGCTCTGAGCAAAGAGCCCGTGAGTTTTCTGAGCTTCATAACATCCCAAACGCTTATTCTACCAGTGACTTTTTAACGTTACAAAAAATAGCTAAGCAAAAAGGTCTCTTTCTCATGGAGGGAATGTGGAATCGTTTTAACCCTGTGTTTCGCGAACTCTCCGAGCTAAAGCAGTCAGGAAAAATTGGCTCAGTCGACGTGCTTCAGTCGAGGTTTTCATTTCAAGCTTCGGTGGGTTCAGAGCATCGATTGTGGAGCAAAACCCTTGCCGGAGGAACGCTTTGGGACATCGGGGCCTAACGCGCATATTGAAAACAAGTAGAAAATTAGAGTCTAATGAAATCTGTCCTGGGGGCGCTGCGGCTCTTCTCGACATCAAGTGGGTAAATTCAAGGGCTTGTGTCTTGTAAAGTTTGTGTAAAGCTGTCCGAGGATTCCGCAACGTTG
>JAACVK010000066.1:0-2247 GCA_009991595.1 bacterium
GAAAGGAACTTAAATAAGGCTTTTCAGGTAGCAGAGATGATCTGGATCTTGTCAGGCAGCGATGACCTTGACACTATCGCTTACTATAATAAGAACATGCGTAAATTCTCAGATGATGGTAAGGTGCTGGCTGGGGCATACGGCCCAAGGCTTAAACCTCAGTTTAAATACGCGCTTGAGTGTTTAAAAAGCGACCATGGAACAAGGCAGGCGGTAATGACCATCTGGACCCCTAACCCTGCGCGATCAAAAGACATCCCTTGCACGGTGATGATGCAGCTTATAAGGTCTGATAATAAGCTTGATATGGTCGTGTATATGAGATCTAACGATATCTATCTGGGCCTTCCGTACGATATCAGCACGTTTACGATGATCCAGCTGTTATTCGCGCATGAGCTCGGGTTAGAGCCAGGGATATATCACCATATGGTCGGCAGCCTGCACGCGTATAAAAGCGATTACGAAAAGATCAAATCTATCGCTAAAGCGCTAAGTTACTCACGCGCTTGGCCTGAGATAGGAGACTGCGGGTTCGGGATGCTGGCTTTGATAGATCAGTTAAAACTAATGGAAAAAGATATCAGGGCGCGTGGTGATCCAAGATACCTTTGGCCTAAAAGCCCATTCATGTCGTATTGTGCCGCGGTACTTAAATTATGGAGGGATAAAAAATATGCTAACGCTCTTAACTAGAAAAAATATAGAAAAAGCCATACGGCATCTTGCGTCAGACGAGCATTTTACATGCGATACTGAGACCTACGGGCTTGGCTGGCTTGATAAGGCCTTTATGACAGGTTTCCGGCATCAAGACGGCACCTGTTATTATTCAAGGGAAGGGGATAAAGATTATGAGTTCCTTATCCGTGAGATCATCATCGGTACCAAGGATATTTGTACGCCTGTGTTCGCTAATCCTAAGTTTGACCTGCACAGGCTTGAATGGTTAACTGGGTATAGGTTTGAACGGGTGCATGATGTCATAGCCCTGGATCATCTGATAAACCCGCAGGAGCTAACGCATAGGTTAAAGGCTATAGGCGGACGTCTGTTTGGGGCAGAAGAAGAGGCTGAGAAAAATGCTATAGACGCGTGGTTTATTGAGTGCAACGATAAGAAGAAAGAGTTTTGGAAACTTCCAGACGAGATCTTACTTCCGTATTTTGAACAAGATTTGGTGTTGACAAACAAGGTTTTCTGGAAATTATATCCGCAGCTTGGAAATTATCCAAAACTTCCTGAATTATACGAGCTGGAAATGCAGGTTGTTGACGTTGTAACACGCATGGAAAAGGCGGGTGTCCTTGTAGACAAAAAGTATCTTACCAAGTTTAGGGCAGTTTTAGAAAAAGATCAAGCTAAACTTATAAAAGAATTAAGAAAAGGTTTCTCTGTAAGTGAAGACTTTAATTTTAACAGCTCAGACCAGCTGGGCGACCTGTTGTATAACCAGTTAGGCTGCGAGGTACTATACACCACTGAGAAAGGCGCGCCCTCGTGTAATGATGAGGCTTTGAAGCATATACAACACCCGTATATAGAAAGCCTGCGTGCCTTCAAGCTTAATGAGACATATCTTACCAAATTTGTAGACCCTTGGTTAAACTTCTCTAAGCATGACGGTAAGTTGCACGCGTGTTTCAACACCATGGGGGCAGTGTCAGGCAGGTTTACATGCGAGATGCCGAACATGCAGCAGATCATGAAAGACCCTAAGATCACGCGCGGGCTCATGGTAACGCCTGGCAAGGTATGCGGGCACTCTGACCTTAGCCAGATAGAGATGGTTGGGGCCGCGTGGTATACGCGAGATGACCAGATGTTGAGGAGCTTGAAGGCTGGCACTGACCTGCATAGAGACACAGCAGCAAACCTGTTCAATATCAAACCAGAAGATGTTACTAAGCACCAGAGGCAGATAGCAAAAGGCATGAATTTTTCTGTGGTGTATGGATGTGGTAAGAAAAGGCTGGCTAGCTTCCTGTCTAACCATACCGGGGTACCGGTGCCTCTTGCAGAAGCAGAATACGCGAGATCTATGTACCATGGTAAATACCCAGAGATACGCATGTTCAGCTACAGCGTTATGGATACTATAAAACGCCGCAGGGATAGGATCATTAAAAATTATTTTGGAAGAAGATATTTTATACCTACGGGTAAGGAATATGTAGGAGTAAATCGGTTAGTACAGGGTTGGGCTGCGTACGTGACAAAATATGCTATGGCAAGGATAGGCCCAAA
>JAACVK010000066.1:2509-3920 GCA_009991595.1 bacterium
ACAGGGGCGGTGATAGTTAAAGACGGTTGTATCATAGGTACCGGGTATAATGGCTCTGCCAAAGGAGATAAGCATTGTCTTGAGCACGGGTGCGACATGGAGCATGGGCACTGTGTCAGGTGCGTGCACGCTGAGGTTAACGCGATAATAAACGCTGCAAGGTCTGGCACAAGCACCGTGGAAGCTAAGATGTATTGTACCCATAGGCCTTGTCATCGCTGTATAAAGCATATCATCAATTCTGGGATAAGTACCGTATATTATCTGAACGATTACAGGGACGATCGGACCACAGAGGTTTTGATTAATACCGGTTATATAAATCAGGTATACCAAGTTATAAAGGAGAAGCTGCATGAAGATATACATAGGGATTGACAACGGGGTTACGGGATCGATAACTGTCCTCCAGGGAGACGGCATGTTGATTACTCATTTAAACACGCCAGTCAAACATGAGCTTGGTTATCAAAAAAGCAAAGCCAAGATGATACACCGGATAGACTTTAATGAGCTGCTGAACCTTTTTAGGTCTATTAACATTCCTAGCGATACCCCGCTAGCCATCGTAGAAAGACCGATGGTTAACAGCCTGATGTTTCAAGCTAGCATCTCAGCTGTAAGGGCTTTAGAGGCCGTGTTGATCGCCCTTGAGACGGCAAGGATCCCATATATGTACATAGATAGTAAAGAGTGGCAGGGTAAGTTGCTTCCGCCAGGTTGTAATGGAAAAGACGCGTTAAAACTCGCGTCTGATTCGCTGGCCTTAAGGTTATACCCAGGGATAAAGTTGCTTAAAAAAGGAAATGGCGACTCTGTAATGATCGCCCGTTATGGCGTGACAGAGAAGCTCTGAAGATATTACCCGCCGTCAGGGGTCCAGTTTCCCAGCCCCTGACGGCACCGCGCTTTTAAGGAGCAGGATTTTTCTTCTTTAGTTCATTATCCATAGCTACAACCGCGTTTTCTATCAAGTCAGATATTAGCGCTTCTTGACCTTTTAACCATGGTATAAGAGAGCATAGCTTAGCTGACGCGATGTTGTACCTCTCCTTTCCCTTTCCTTTGTCAGGAATCTCGTATTCAACTAGCTTCACCACGTCTAAAGCTAGAGTCATGTACAGTCCCTTCTTTATAGGATCCTGAATTTCCTCTACTTTAGAAAAGCCAAGGTTAAGTTTTTTAGCGAATATAGAACCAACCATGGCTGGTATTTTCTTTCCAGCAAACATAAGAATTACCGTTGCCCCCGCGCCAATAGCGGCGGCAGTTCCGTGCCCAGCTATAAAAGCCCAAAGGACTTTTGCTATTGCTATTATTTCAGTCATCATTCCTCCTTATCTTTAAGATCTTTCTTAGCCAGCCAGGGGGCGGCCAAAGAGTGATTGAAAACCATACGCTTTTTTCTTTT
>JAACVK010000067.1:0-3153 GCA_009991595.1 bacterium
AGCAGTAAACATCAGAAGCAGAACGATTACTTTTGATGAACTACCAGCAGGTACAATAGCAGGTGACTATTTGGATTTTAGAGGTGGCCCAACAAAGCAGATGGTTGGATTATATAAAATAATGACAACCGCTGCTGGTTCGCTATTTGGCATAGATAACACGAACTACGAACTATGGAGAAGTGACACAGCTTATTCAGCAGGTGCAGCTCCTCTAACGTTTGGGAAGTTACTTGAAGGCATCGCAGAAGCAGGCGAACTTGGACTAGGAGACGAGATAGGCGAGATAGATGTTCTTGTAGCTCCTAGAACTTGGAACTCATTGAACACAGATGCAGCAGCTCTTAAGAGAAACGATGCTTCTTATAAAGGTTCTAAGTTTGAGAATGGACATGAGGTATTGGAACTTTTCAGCAATGTAGGCGTGATAAGAATTATATCACACAGACAGATGATGAACGGCTTTGCTATGATTATGCCTAAATGCGCAAAATCAATGCAGATAGTTGGAAGTCAGCCTTCTCCTACTTTCGCAGTACCTGGCATGACAAAAGACGGCGCAGAGTATTTGAAACCTATGGAAAATAATGCGGGCGTCGAGACAAGACTGTATTGGAATTCTCAGTTATTTACTGAAGAAGTTCCTCACTTGAAGTTAATTAACAACATAGTCAACCCATCGTAGTTTACCCCTTAGTGTGGGAGAGTGAGTATAAAAAGCTCTCCCCGCTATTAATAGGAGCCCTAAATGCCAGTAACCTTAAAAGTAAAAGCAAACCCGACACGCACTTATCCTCAACGTGGGGATAACGTAAACTACGGGACACAGGCGACTTTGTGGGCACAAGACGTAACAGCAGCGGTTAATGCGCAGGGTTCTCAATTTGATTGGGTACTAGGTAGTGCAGCGCAGGTTACAGCGGGTACGGCTAATTTTAGCGACCTTGCTACACTTGTAGCAGACGCAGCGGTTTTAGACGGGCATAGTGTATTAGTATTAACAAATACATATTCTTTAGCATCAGCAGCGATTATAAACAAAAGATTGACAATAATCTGCCAGTCCACAGATTGCATATTTGAAAGTGCGGCGGGGATTGCAGCAGGAGAGATAATACAGTTCGCGGCTAACGGCTTATTTTGGTTAGGCGGGACGATAAAAAAGACAGCGGGTACACCAGACTATGGTGCCAAGATAAATGCTACAGGTGTATTTTTAACTTGTGCGTTTACAGGAGCTTTTGCTGTCAGTAATTTAACATTCACAAGTGGTGAAGCAAGTTTTATGGGTATCACAAGTGATGGTACAAGTTCAGACATATATGGCAGGTGGGGGCTTGGTAGTAACGCAGCACAAACGATAATGAGATTTTTTGGTTCAGATGGTAATGGCACGGGTGGCGATAATAGTTCAGGGTTAAGAAGCAATAACGGCGTGGTACAATTTAAGGATAGAGGCGGTAACTGGACAGGCTTTGCAGCGGTTGTTGGCGCTAACACAGCATTATCTAACTTGGGTGCTACGGCGGTAAATGATGCGATAATACCAGATGCCGATAGCGCAAGAGATTTAGGTACTAACCTTATAAGATGGGCTAATATATATTGTGATAACTACGAGGGTGACACAGTAGTTGGTTCTACAAGCGGAGATTTCGGGAACATAAAAATATCAGGCAATACGGTGTCGTCTACAGGCGGTACTAATACTATTATAATCCCAGAGCTAGATTACGACGAAACTGCAGAAGTTACTATAACGGCTCATGCAGGTGGCGGACAAGCTCTTGCTTATGCTTTAACAAAACATTTTAATCAAATATCAGTCTGTGCCACAAACGACGACAGCGTGTTATTACCAGCGGGTTTT
Organism: bacterium; assembly: GCA_009991595.1. GTDB lineage: Bacteria > Bdellovibrionota > UBA2428 > UBA2428 > UBA2428 > JAACVK01. Next base: position 1,871 of record JAACVK010000067.1, read on the forward strand.
GCGGTAGGGCACAGAATTACCATTGCTGACGATGGCGTCGCAGACGCTATGATATGGCCTGCAGTTGGTGATAATCTAGGCTTTGGCGTAGATGTACCGATACAGCTACTAGCGGGGCAAGTAATGACGCTGGAAGGACAAATTGCGGACTCTACATGGAGGATAGTATAACATGAGTTTTATTTATAGTAGTTATTCAGAAAGGGATAACCCGTATCCAGCGAGGTATGTTTATTTAGCAGCTGGAGTTTTGCCAGCACTAGGTGCTTCGTTTATACCTGACGGTGTAGCGGTAGTTGATAATGACACTGTACTATTCACAGGGCTGACAGCGGCTGCGGACAGGGGTATATTTAGAGCTACGGTTGTTGCGGGTAATGTTACGGCGTGGACTAGAATAATATATGGGCAGAGTTCAATAGGCGCTTGTACAGATGGCGATATAGTTGTTATCCTTGAAGGTACAACTTACAGCGACCACCAATTCCAATGTACAGATACTGCAGCTGCGACGTGGGTTGATTTAGGGTTAGTTGCAAATCTTTGGACAAGAACGGGGTCTAAATTAAGTCCAAAAACCGTGACAGACGAGGTTTATTGTGCGGCTTTTTCCACAAACCAAGTCACAAAAGCAGCTGCTGATACAGGTTATACCGTAACAGCATCAGACCATACAGTGTTCGTAGATACTTCTGCAGGTGATACCACGATTAACCTACCGACAGCGGTAGGATGTGCTGGTAGAGAATATTGTTTTAAGAAAACAAGTTTGCTTAACACCATGACAATAGGTGGTGGTGGGGTATTGATAGACGGCGAGGCAAGTATCAACTACTTGGATAGTTTATCAGCAGTAGTGGTGCAATCAGATAACTCAACCTGGTGGGTCGTGAACTAATGGTTATTTATAAGATAACAAACACAGCCAATGGTAAAGTTTATATAGGTATTTAAGTTAATTAAAGGAGGGGGCATATGTACACACAGAGGCTTCAAGATTACACAGTCACAGGCAGCGTCGGGTCAGCACTGCAACAATTTGCTGGCAGGGATTACACACTTGCAGAATTAGAGGCATACTTCACAGCGGCAAAGGTAATTAGTTATTACCGTTTTGGAGCAGATGCAGCATTAGGAATTGACGAGAAAGCTGCTTATAATTACACATTAGGTGCGGGTGCTGCGGCACCAAGTAACGGTGTAGGAATAATGGGAACGAATTTTGCTATCAGTTTTGATGGTGGAGATTACGCAACTAATGCCTCAAAGTTTGGCGATATGAC
>JAACVK010000067.1:3210-3648 GCA_009991595.1 bacterium
GGCAGACGGACAACCCCCGGCGACAAGTTATTTGTTCAAAAAGACTAATTCAGCCGCTAATGATGCTTATGACTCTTATTTGTCTACCGCTGGGAATATAGTAGTTTTAACTTATGGTAATTCAGCAGACGGGAAAACAATAATATCATCGACAAGATTACCTGACGGAGCGAATACTAATTGGTATCACTGTTGTATAGCGTGGAATACTACAAGAGGATTGGAACTTTATGTTAACAGCAGGAGAGAGGCGCAAGACCCAACAGCTACAACCTTAATGGTTGATGGAGCGACGACAGCTTTTTACATTGGTGGCAGCGACGCTACTCCAGCGGACCCCTTTACAGGCAAAATAGCAAATGAGGTTGTTATAAATAACGTATGCACACAAGAGATGGTTGATTTCCTATACGCTACTACCATTCCAATTCCAGCAGG
>JAACVK010000093.1 GCA_009991595.1 bacterium
GGAGTCGCAGAACTTGCAGAATTTGTTTTTGACCTTCCTGTTAAATTAGCTGCACCTGAGAGGATCGATGGATTCTCCGAACTTGTTGCGGCTCCAAATTACTCAACTGCTGTTGGGCTTGTTCATTGGGCAAGCCTCGATAAGAAAAACTTTAGTCGTCTGCCTCTTTCGCAATCTTCCTCTATAAAAAGAGCGAAGAGACAAGTGCAAGAGTGGTGGGAAAACTTTTTTTGAACCTGGGAGGGCTTTTATGGGATTTGAACCAATTAATGAAACTAACAATGAAGAAAAAATAGAGGAAAAGCAAGACGAGTCTACTATGGAGGGATTTGATCAAGTCGAAGAAGAAGAAATCCTCGGCGCTCGCATAAAAGTATTCGGAGTCGGTGGCGGCGGTTGTAATGCAATCAATGCAATGATGCGTTCTGGACTTAACGGAGTTGAGTTCATAGCGGCAAACACGGATCGACAAGCTTTACACAGCAATCTTGCGACTCGAAAAATTCAGCTGGGCGCGAAGCTAACCAAAGGTTTGGGCGCTGGGGCAAATCCTGAAGTAGGTAGAAATGCTGCAGAAGAAAGTCGTGCGGAACTGGTAGCTGCCATTGAAGGTGCAGATATGGTTTTCATCACTGCCGGAATGGGTGGCGGAACTGGAACTGGAGCTGCTCCTGTGATTGCTGAAGTGGCTCGTGAAATGGGCGCTTTGACGGTTGCCGTAGTGACGAAGCCCTTCTTGTTTGAAGCTCCGAAAAGAACTCGAGTGGCTGAAGGTGGCTTGAATTTATTGCGCGACAATGTCGACACGCTAATTCAAATCCCTAACCAAAGGTTGCTCAGCATTGTTGATAAGAGCACTACGGTTTTGGAAGCTTTTTCTAGAGCCGATGAAGTGTTGTTGAATGCTGTGCAGGGTTTAAGTGATTTGATTAATATTTCTGGTCACATCAACTTGGATTTCGCCGATGTTAAAACGGTTATGAAGTCGCGAGGCTTAGCGTTAATGGGAACAGGGATGGCTGAGGGGGAGAATCGCGCTATGCAAGCCGCGCACTTGGCTATTTCAAGTCCTCTCTTAGAAGATGTTTCTATTCGCGGAGCAACTGGAATTATTATTAACATCACCGGTCCTGATACTTTAACTCTTCATGAAATTAATGAAGCTGTTTCTTTGGTAACAGAAGAAGCAGATAAAGATGCTGAGGTAATCTTCGGTAGTGTCTTCAACAATAAGATTGGTGACTCGGTGAAGGTTACGGTGATTGCAACTGGCTTTGATGCAGAATCTGACCAGGCGGCAGTTGAAGTTCCTAAACAAAGCAGTGTTCCTGTGAAACCCGCTGTTATGAGTAGTTTTGAACAAATGGACTTAGGTGTGAATATCCCGAGCCGTTCTGTGGAACCCGCGCAGACCTCGTCAGCGCCATCAATCCCAAGCCCTGCTCCACAGGTTGAGCACCAAGCTAAAGGAGTTGAGTCAGCGTGGGCAAGTGCACAAAGAGAAGCTGTTGCTGTTCCAATGTCTCAAGAAAGCTTTAACCAAGAAGAAAAGGTTGAAATGTCTGATGCAACCGAAGATGAAGTTGTAGAAGTGCAGACAGACTTTCTTATGCAAGCTCGTAAAATTGCAAGAGACCTTGGTTTGAAGAAAGATGAAGATAGCGATCTTGAGATACCAGCTTTTTTAAGAAGAGGTAGTAACGCGGATCGAAATCCATAGTTTAATTGTTAGCAAGTAGCTTAACCGCACCCTCTTTTTGTTTAAAAAGAGGGTGTGTTTTTTTTCCGGTTTCAAATATTTTCTTAGTTAGTAGTGCAATTTTTTCGGCTCTAATCTCGCTCAGGTGTTCCGGAGCTAACCAAACCGCTTCCGCTTCACGATCTAACTTCATGATTAATTCAGAAAACACTTTTTGTTCCTCTGTTCGTTGAGATATCCAGAGAGCAACTCCAATATCAAAAAATCGAGGGGGTGTTTTGTTTTCAGCAGCTAGTAAGACTTCCAAAAATTCTAAACGTGCTCTTAGTTGTATGGAGTTTGAAAATACGCTTGGGATCTCAAAAGCATCGTTTGTGCTAATTTGATATCTTTTAGCCGCTATTAGGGAAAGAACGTTTGCTTTCTCTAAGTGAATTTCATTCTTCCAAAGTTCATTAAGCAGTGCTTTTAACGAGCTTAACACGCTTAGCGAGTATCCAATTGCATCAGCATTCATTTTGAACTCCCAGGAATGTCGCGAAGAGATTTGATCCAATCAGCAAAGAGCTCTCTGAACTCGGTGTCTGAGAGTAGGGAATCGTGTAAGGTTTTCATATCTCTGTGTGAGGACTGTCCACGTAGGAAATTTTCAAAGAATGAATCAAGGTTTTCGTTGAGATAGAAATTGATAAGTTTGCTCATGATGCCTCCATGAGAGTCTTTAGGTGTTCTTTAATGAGACCTTTTGCTGAGCGGATGTAAAGCTCGACAAGATTAGGTGCGAGGTGGGTTATTCCTGAAATTTCTTCTGTTAGTAAGCCTTCCGCATGTAAAACAAAGCATAGGTGTATGTTGCGATCGAGGGTATCCGTGTAGCGATCAACAAGGCCCAATAGTTCTGAGGAAATGTTTAGCATTGGGCTGATTTGATTCTCTTTTAGGGGCTGAGCTTGAGGGCCAAAAGCCCGGTATCGAAAAATCCAACGCGAGGCGGCCGTTACTAGACTTAGGTCCTTAGCCCTCGAGGCTCTCCATGCAATGAAAACAGTTTTTAAATCGTTTAGCTTAGGGCTTAGGTTAGGGGACTCTTTTGCCGATAGAGACCCTAGGTATGGCGATGATATTTGATAAAGCAAAAAATGCTCTAAGATCATGGAAATATTTGAGTTTTCACCATTGTTTGGCTCTCCTTCTGCGGGAGCTTTGCTTGAACCCTTTGTTAAAAGTCCTTTCCATGGTGTCGAAAAGTCGCTCATACACAACTCATCGGTGCGGCGCGTTATTATTTAAGTTAAATTTGTGCTTATTTAGCTCTGCCCTAATAACTTCGAATGCTTATGCTGACTTTTCTGTAGAAAAAATTGAAGGAGTTTGGAGGTTAAGCGGTCCAAACACGGGTTCTTATACGTTACGAGTTGAAAAAAGCTCGTCACAAGGGGGTGCCTGTAAGGGGCTTCCCACCCAGGATTTAGTGATCAACGTGGAAGACCCTAATGGTGAGTGGACCAAAAGCGTATCCGATTTTCGGGTTCCTGCTTTAGGTGAACTTGGTGCTTGTTTTGTTAGTGCTAGACCTTTGTCGGATAAGGTTATTGCCCTTCGACTTTCCTACAATGTAAGAAAAGGCGGAGAGCTCAAGCTGGTTGAAGTGGCTTCCTCTCGGTCAATTGTTGTTGACCATTGGATTAAGTATTCCAAAACGAAACAAATAAATCGATCGCCGGCGGAGTTTCCTATATCGGAAAGAGTGAATGAGTCCTTTGAGGATGACTTAGGTTGGAAGCGTTTACTTGGCTTAACCGGAGAAGCTACTGATTTGACTAGTCCCGAGCTCGATAAGTTTAGAGCGTTCGATCTAGAGAAAAACACAGGGTTAGAATCAGCAGCTATTGAGAAAAGAGCTCTAAGGTTGCCACTCCTTGATATTCCATTCATTGAAACACCTTTGCTTATAAAAGATATTCCCCTAAGGCACACTAGAATGGTTGGCGGTGGAACAAAAGAAGAAAGAGTTTTCGAAGAAGGCTTTAATTACTTTCTTTATCTCTTTAAAAAAGAAGATTGGGAAAGAGCGAATAGAGCCTTTGAGGTTTTAGAGACCTCGGCAGTTGGACATTTGGTTGATTATAATCATGCCTATACTTGGAGTTTGTTAGGGCAGTTAAAATACGAGCTTTATAAAAAGAGCGGTGATCGAAGTTTGTTATTGTCTGCTATTGAGAAGTGGCGGACCGGCTTAAGAAAAACTGTGAAAAAAGGCTATGAGGCTTCTGAGCACGATGTCTATATGTTGTACCGCTTAGGTAACGAGCTTTATTCAAACAACATGAATTACGCTTTAGCCTCTTTATCTACGTGGGCTCAGAAGTTTAGTTGGCCGGAAGCTGCCGTTGAAAATATACAGATTTGGAAAGCCGAGGCTTTGTATAAACTTAAATTTTTTGATGAAGCTAAAGATCTTTATTCAAAATATTATCAAAGTCGTAATGACCTCACCGGGCGTGCACGTGTGTCCGATTACCTTATGGCCGCATCTCTATTTAGGATTGGTGATGTTTATAGTCGAAAAAAGAACTGGGATTTAGCTGTGGCGGCCTATACAGAGGCCATTAAAAGCTCACCCACGCCAGGAAGGTTCGCTTTTGAAGGTGCTTGGTACCCAACTATTCTTAAAGACTTTTCTGAGGCTCTGTTGAATAGGGCTGAGGCAAACATTCGTCTTGGTCGTTATAAAGCTGCAGCAAGAGACTATCGGTCTTTCATGTATATAGATGGGAACCATTCTTATTTTGGAGTCGCACTATATAGAATTGCTGATATTCTTCGACTCTCAGGAGCCAGTAAGGAGAGGTATCTTGGTGCGCTTAATGAATGCGTTTTTAAGTCTGCCGGTAGCGTTACTGATCACTTGTGCCGTGCCCAAAGAGCGGCCTATCGTATTACCGAAACTTCCTCGGAACAATGGCCTCGCTTGTTAGCGTCCGTAGAGGATTTATATAAGAAATATGACTCAACTACGAATTCAACTCTGTTTACTAAAGATGAACTTCATGCGTTTTCCAACCTGCTTTCAACCTGGGCTTTTGTCGAACAGAAGGCCCCTTTTCAGGCGTTAGCGAGAATTGAAAACAATTTTAAGCTTGAAGCCTCGAAGCATTTGTTAGAGTGGTCCGAAGAATTTGCTGCGGTTAGTTTGGGTGGTTATCTTGAGGAACTATTGAAACAGGAGAAGTTTGAAGATGTTGTTGTTAATTATGAGAAGAGGCAGCACGGTTGGATGTTCAAGCGAAATCGACCTGACGTTGTCGTGCGCGTCTCAGATGCTTTTGCAAAAATGGGTTTGTGGGAACAAGCCGAAATCAGCTTAAAAACGGCTAGGAAACTAAAGAATTTAATTGGACGAAAAGTAGAGCGACCTTTCGATTGGACTCCTCATCAGTGGGAGACATTGGAGGCAAGGGTTGATTTAGAGTTAGCTAAAAGTGGACGAAAAGACAAAGCACAGGCAGAAAAAAGTTTAAACAAGCTCGACTTGGCGGAGGCATCGACGCGTCGAATGTGGTTGGAGTTTGAGGCGGGCCTAAACTCTAAGCCAAACGCTTCTAAACTTGAGAAGCACTATTTAGCATTGGATTTAATGGGGGAGTTGAGCTGGAAAGAGGTGGACTCCTATTCAAGAGTATTGAAAGATTTGGGCAATTTAGAAAAGGAAAAACAGTTCTTAGAGCAGAAAGTGGGTTCTTGGCTTGGGCGTTCTCCTTCTTCTAATCGTGATACCAAGGGGCCGGAGTTGGAGAGTCAAATAAGACTTGCAGAGCTACGCACAAATTCTGGTGAAAATGATTTAGCGTTGTCTATTTTAGAACGCACACTTCTTTTGGGAGACGCCGACTTAAGTCCTCTGCAGCGCGCGAGAGTGCTTTACAAGAAAGGCAAAGTGCTGCAGAGAATTGACGGCAGGGCAGAAGATGCCGTTAGTAGTATGGAGCAAGTTCGTCAGTTGGCTCCAGATAGTATGTGGGCAAAGCTCTCACTCGTTGAATGAGATAAAAGAGGGACGGTCCTAGCTGTTTCCTGACGATTCGACAAAAAAGCAAACATTGGTACGTGGCATAGATCCTGCTGATACTTAAGTAGGAGACAAAACGATGTTTGATGCCACCTTATTGGCCCTACAACAGAGCCTTGATTTAAGAACAAAAGCTCATGCAATTTATAGTTCAAATATCGCAAATGCTAATGTTCCCGGATACAAAGCACGAGCTGTTGATTTTCAAGACAGATTAAAACAGGCAATTGACATGTCAGCAAATCAAGAGGATCCAAATCGTCTCCGACAAAACCTCGTCAAAGAGGCAATCAAAAAGGTGACAGCTCAAGTTTATGAAGACCCTTTGGCAAGTGTCAACGGAGATGGAAACTCTGTAGACGTCGATAAACAGATGACGAACTTGGCGAAGAATACCATCGCATATGAAAGTGCGGTTAAGCTTATTAGCAGGAAGTTTGCTCTGCACAAATATGTAGTGTCTGAAGGGTTAAGATAAGATGGATGTATTTAGCACAATGGATGTCATTAGTTCGGCGCTAACAGCTGAGCGCACACGTTTGAACGCAATTGCAAGTAATGTCGCAAATGCCAATACGGTTCGAAGCGCCGATGGTAGCGGACCTTACAAAAGAAAAGACGTTATCTTAGAGAGCGCTCCAATGGAGAGCGAGTTTACTGAAGTTTTAGATAGGGTGGACCATCCTCATACCGAGGTTCGAGTGGTCGGAATACATGAAGATAGTTCTCCAGCAAAAAAAGTTTATAAGCCCGAGCATCCTATGGCCGATGCCTCTGGATATGTCGAGATGCCAAATGTGAATCCGGTGGAAGAAATGGCCAACATGATTTCCGCTGAGCGTGCTTTTCAACAGAATGTGAACGTTTTTCAAACAACTAAACAAATGGCCTTAAAGGCTTTGGAAATTGGTAGGTAGAAATGTCTGAATTTGGGGTTTCTCAGCTCGGAGCATTTAAGCCGAGTCCATTGCGTGAACGCTTTATTGAAGGTGCCTCTAAAGAGAGCATGGCCTCTAGTCCAAGTGTTCCTGGAGCGTCTAGTTCTCAAAGTTTTATGGATACGCTTGAAAGTGTACTGCAAGATACCAACAAGGCATTAAAAGGCGCAGACAAGGCCGCAACAGACTTGACCACGGGTCGTGCAGATAATTTGCACAATGTAATGATTGCCATGGAAAAGGCTGATTTATCACTTCGAACTGTTAACTCTATCAGAAACAAAATGGTGGAAGCTTACCAAGAAATAATGAGAATGCAGGTATAAATGAATGTTTGACGCAATAGCATCGACCTTTAAGGAATTAGGGATTTCGTGGAGTAAGCTGGCCCCAGGCAAGAAGCTTGGAGCCAGTGCAATTCTTTTTATTATTATGGGATGCATTCTGGCCTTTGGTGCTTGGGTTGGAGAAAAATCATACACTCCACTTTATAAAGAAATGTCGCCCGAGAATTCCATTGCTCTTGTGAAGTTTCTTCAACAAGAAAGAATTCCTTATCTTGTTGGAGATGAGGGGCAAACGGTTTCAATTCCTCCTGAGTTTGTTCAGCAAACATTGATGAAGCTTGCTATTCAAGGAATGCCTGGTGGGAACAAGCCTGGCATGGAGCTCTTCGATAAAGAGTCTTTTGGAACATCAAGCTATGTTCAGAGGATCAATTACACGAGAGCCCTTCAAGGAGAGTTAACTCGAACAATTAACACCTTGAAGGCAGTCAAAAAGACATCGGTTCATATTTCTATGCCGCCGAAGCAGAGTTTTTTGCAAGAAAGTGAAGCTCCTAAGGCCAGTGTTGTTATTGAGCTTTATCCAGGTTCGAGCATTATTAAGAACGAAGTTGAAGGTATTCAAAACCTAGTGGCATTTTCTGTTGAAGGATTAAGGCCCAACCGCGTCACGGTTGTCGACAATACTGGACGTTCCTTGAGTTCGCCTGGAGATGAGAGCTCTGCTGTTTCCGCTGCCTTGGCAGAAAGACAGCGCCAGGTAGAAAAAAGTTATGAAGCCAATATCGAAAGTATGCTTTCGAAAATGTACGGACAAGGGAATGTGGTTGTTCGAGTTAATGCTGAGCTGGATTTTGACCCTGTTCGAGAGCAGCAAACCATTGTTGATCCGGAGCAAAGTGTTGTTCTTCAACAGAACAAGCAAGAAGACAGCATGCAAACAAAGAGGCCTGATCAAGGGGCTGCAGGCGGAGTGGCTTCGGCTGATGGGCCGGCACCAGCAGGTGCACAAGGAGCTATACCAGGCGCTGAAGGCGCTGACGTAGAAAAAAATGATACGACTCAATCGGTTGAGAAGGTTTCTGACAGAAGCACTTTTGACGTTTCAAGAACCGTTCGGCAAAAAGAGAAAGCTCTGGGCTCAATAAAACGAGTTTCAGTTGCTGTTTTAGTAAACAATCCGATGGTGAAGGGCGAGAGCGGCGCGATGACTGCCCAGCCAATATCTGATGAAGATAAGTCTAAGGTTCTAAAATTAGTGAAGGGAGCCGTTGGCTTTGTTCAGGGGCGAGATGAAATTACGGTTGAAAGCTCCGCTTTTGCCCGTGAAGACTTTGATAAAGCCGATGAGATGCTTATCCAGCAAGAACGAAGGCAATTGTTGTTTTGGGTCTTGAGATATTCGACAATTGCTCTTCTTGCTTTTGTTTTTGCATTGGCAGTGGTTAGGCCGTTTATCAGATGGTTAACAGGACTTTCTTCAACCACAGTTGAAAAAATTCTACCCAAGACAGTCGAAGAGCTTGAACAAATTGAAGACGTAACTACCAACGCGCTTCCAGGTCTGGCAAATATGCCGCTCTTAGAGGAAACGGTTGACCTCGAGAAAGCGGAAAGCGAAATGCTCAGAGAGAAGCTAATTTCCTTGGTTGACATGAGTCCAGGCAAGGCCGCTCAAATTCTTACTGAGTGGATTGGTTTGATGGAAACAACCTCTCAAAGGATATCGAGCAAAAGAAAGTAAGGGATAGGATATGGCAGCAAAAGCTAAGGCGAAGAGAAAAGTAGCGGAGGATCGAGTTTTTACGGGTCCTGAGAAAGCTGCGTTGCTTTTGAATGCACTCGGGCCACAAATTACCTCGAAAGTTTTAGGTCACCTAAAAGACAACGATATTCGGCGAATTGTTGCTTTGATGGGAAAGACAAAGAAAGCCTCTATCGACACTATAAAGGGCGTGATGATGGAGTTTTATAAACAGATTAATGAAGAAGACGAGATTATTTTCGGTGAGAATTATTCAAAAGATTCAATCGTAGAAAGCCTAGGTGAAGACCGAGCTAGATTGATTTTTGGAGCGGGCGGCTCTTCATCTCAGGCGCCGAAGTCATTAGAGGCCTTAGAGATGGTCGATACTCGCACCTTGGCCAACTACTTGAGGAATGAACATCCCCAAACCATTGCGTTGATCATTGCCCATCTTCCAATCGAAAAGAGAACCGAAGTATTGAAGGGCCTTGATGAAGAGATGCAAGGTGAGGTCGTTTTAAGAATGGCCAATCTTGATTATATAAGTCCTGAATTGCTCACTCAGGTCGATGAAGTTTTGAAGGCAGGCCTAGCCACTATGGGGACTGTTGAGTCGACTCAAATTGGTGGTGTCGAGCCGGTCGCAGAAATGTTTAACATGATGGACAAGAGTACAGAGCAGTCGATCATGAGTCGAGTAGAAGAAAAAGATCCAATCTTAGCTGAAGAAATTCGTAAGTTGATGTTTGTGTTTGATGACCTTACCAAAGTTGACGATAAGGGTGTTGGCTTGATTCTTAAAGAGGTTAACAATGACAGTCTTCTGAAATCTCTTAAGAGCGCGCCGGAAGAGGTTCGAGTTAAGATATTTAGAAACATGTCTAAGCGTGCGGCCGATATGATCAAAGCTGATTTGGATACTATGGGCCCCATTCGAGTTTCCGACGTAGAAAGTGCTCAACAGCAGATTGTTGCAGTAGCAAGAAGATTAGAAGAAGAGGGCAAGATCTTTATCGAGCGCGGAGGCGATGGTGATGGACTCGTTTGATCGGGCCAATCCAAAATCAACTAGTCCGGCTCATTCTTCGCCCAAGGGAGAAACCTTCAAGAATCTTGGGTCCCTTGTGCCGAAGGGGATGACTGCTTCTCGTTATGAGGTTCGTCAGTTGGATCGAGGGAACATTCCGTCTTATAGCCAAATTAAGAATACTTTTGAGGCCGATGTTAAGGGACCTGCCAGTTCATTCCACCTTTCTGAATATGTCCGCTCTCAACTTAGTGTTGAGGAAAAAGAAGCAAGGCGATTTGAGGAAAAGGTGCAAGCACTTGTAGTTCAACAGGTAGAAAAGCTAGCAGAAGAAACTAAGAAGCTTGCTTTTGATGAAGGTTTTAAGGAAGGCCTTGAGAAAGCTTATAATGAAAGAAAGGAAGAGTTAGATAATCAATTGACTCTTTCTAATCAAATGATTGAAGATCTGAATTTTGCTAAGTCAAATCTAGGGCTTAGATATCAAGTTGAATTGTCTGAGCTGGCAATTCGGTTAGCAGAGATACTTGTTCACTATGAGATAAAGACAGCGCCCGAGCTTATATCGCATACAATCCTAGAAATGATTGAGCGAATCTCCAAAGATGACGATGTTATTATTCGGCTTTCCAAAGATTACGCTGAGCTCATTGAAAAGGTTAAGGCCCAGATTGAGGGTGACGCTGGGAATGCTGAAAGACGTATTCAATTTGAACTGTCGGATAGAATTAAAAAAGGAGACGCTACTATCGAGTGTATGAGCGGCGAAGTCGCATCTTTCCTTGATGAAAAGGTACAATTACTTCGTGCGAGACTGATCGATAGCCTTGAAGAAGTTGTGGTGTAGTTTTGGCAAAAGATTTTGATTTTCCGTTGAAAGAATTGTCTCGAGGAATGGAATACACCAATTTTTTTAGAGAATCTGGACGTGTGAATAAGATACTAGGGCCTATGGTAGAGGGGACTTTGCCTGGAGCTAGTGTCGGAGGAGTTTGTTTAATCAAGCAGCCTGATCGACGAGATCTAGAAGCAGAGATTGTCGGCTTTAAAGATGGAGTCGCATTGCTAATGCCGATGGAACCGACCACTGGTATTCGTATGGGCGCTAGAATTGAACTAACCAAAGGGGTTCCTTCCATGGATCTTTCTGATCGATTGTTGGGTAAGCTTCTTGATGCGTATGGACGACCGGTTGATGAGCCGAATTTTTCAGGCGATGAAATTCGGCCGATCCACTGCGCAGCTTTAGCTCCTAGTAAGAGGCGGCAGATTACAGATCGTTTTGTTACCGGAGTAAGATCGATTGATCTTTGCACACCCATGGGGCGAGGGCAAAGACTGGGCGTGATGGCCGCTTCTGGCGTTGGTAAGTCAGTCTTGATGGGGATGATTGCCCGACATTCTGAGGCTGATGTTAACGTAATCGCCCTGATTGGTGAGCGAGGCAGAGAGGTTACAGAGTTTATTGAAAATGACCTCGGCCCGGAAGGGATGAAGAGGTCGATTGTTGTGGCTGTAACGAGTGATCAGTCGCCTGTTCTTAGGGTTCGAGGAGCCTATGCGGCTACTACGATTGCCGAATATTTTCGAGACCAAGGCAAGAATGTTTTGTTGATGATGGATTCGGTCACTCGCTTTGGAATGGCTCTGCGTGAGATAGGTTTGGCAGCCGGCGAGCCACCGACGACAAAGGGTTATACTCCATCTGTTTTTAATCAATTGCCTAGATTGTTAGAAAGAGCTGGGCCCAAAAAAGGTTCAGGAAGTATTACCGGTTTATATACGGTGTTGGTTGAAGGAAACGATTTTGACGACCCCCTGGCAGATGCAGTGAGATCCATTTTAGACGGGCATATTGTTTTGTCCAGGGATCTGGCGGCAAGAAATCATTACCCTGCTATCGATGTGCTTCAAAGTGTCTCTCGTCTAACTAAAGTTCTTCTTGATAGTGACAATGAAAAAATTAACACCAAGATAAGAGAAACCTTAGATGTTTATAGAACTTCGGAAGATTTAATCAATATAGGTGGTTATAGGAAGGGAAATAATCAACAGCTAGATTATGCGATTCAAGTTCACGATTCTTTGAATAAGTTGTTGCGTCAAGAAATTGGAGAGCACTGTGATCTAGAGAGCGCGGTTGCGAGGGCTAAGGAGGTTTTGGGCTATGGCGACGTTCAAGTTCCGACTGGAGTCTCTTAAAAGGTTTAGAAAAGATAGGCTCATGCGAGCTCAGAAAGACTTTTCAGATTTGAATCTGAGGCATCGACAATTGGAGCAACGAATGTCTGACGCTTTAGGCAATCGAATGACACTGTTGGATGACATCTCAAAGTGTCAGAAGGACATTGGAAAGGTCAAACTTTTTTCAGATCTTATATCCACAGAGAGTCGTAAAATGAAAATGATAGAGCTGGAGATCTCTAAACAGAGCGAAGATTTAGAGCGCTATCGTAGTTGGGTAGAGCATCTCCATAGAGAACTTAAAGTTGTTGAAAACCTAGAGAATAAACAAAGAGCTGAGTTTGAAGAAGCTAAGCAGAAGAAAGACAGAAAGGCAGTCGACGGATGGGTCGTAGAAAGATGGAGCCGCAAAGAAAGTCAGTAGCAGCCTTGGTCAGTCTTGGGTGCATGACGGCTATTCTTGCAGCAGTGGTTTTCGAGAAGACGTTTGCGAGTGGTGACGATCGTATTGTTAGAAAAGATGATCGCAATACTTCAAGTTTAAAAAACCCCGTTCCCATGAGTCGAGAAATGAGTGCAAAGCTGAATGAAAAGCAGGCAGAGCTGGAAGAGAAGGAGAAGGCTTTGGCCGAGCTTCAAGAGCGACTTGAAGTTGAGGAAAGTAGAGTTCAGGAGAAAATCAATCAACTGGTTTCAATTCAAAAGAAATTAGAAAAATCGAAGGAAGAAGATCAAAAAATCAGGAAAGAAGTGAAGGAAAAGTTGGTTAAAACATTTGAAAAAATGTCGCCTAAAAAAGCTGCTCCAGTTATTTCAACCATGGAAGACGATATTGCAGTTGAGCTTCTTTTAAGCATGAAGGAAAAATCAGTCGCCTCAATCTTAGAAAGTATGAGCGCTGATCGAGCAATGACAATTTCAAGTTTGATAGCCGGACGAGGACCAGCATCCAAGTTGGGCAAGGAGGGGCAGTCTCTGCCGTGAAAAGGAGACACCTTAGTTTAAGGTTATTTATAGAAGGGAGGTGAAAAATAAATGAATGGAAATTTTTTAGGAGGCCTTGGTTCGTTGGGCTTGGCGGATCCAATGGGAATGAATATGGCTGGACCTTTTCAAAAGGGGGCCGTGACTTCTCCAGGAAATGAGTTTTCTGGATTCACAAATCTATTGGATATTGTTTCAGACATGCAGATTGCCGATGAGCAATCTGGAGAAATGGAACAGTTAGTTAATTCTGAACTTTCGGAATTGAGCTTCGAAGAGTCAATGAAATTAAAGGCGCAATCGGGAGACCTTTTTGGTGATAGCAGTTCGTTGCTGAGTTCGTTGCATGCAAAGGGTGAAAAGCCTGAGCTAAATTCATTGGATTCAATCCTTACACAAGGGACTTTGGATAAAATGAATTCTTTGATCGGTGCGCCCAAGCAAATGAAGATGAGCTCTTTAGAGCTTAATTTGATGAATGGAGCAGGCGATGTGCAAAAGGTTTTGGGTTCTACCCATGATTCAAAACTGAGTTTAACAGCCCTACAGGCTTGGTCGATGCCTATTTTGAATGGAGATCTCAAGCAGGTAAGTGTTGGTGAGGCTCCTCAGAATCAAGAACAAAGTGCGCTTGAATTTAAGAAAGACTTTCCTTTATTGAGTGAAGAAATGCTCAAGGGAAAAACTGGTGCAGAGCTTAAGAATGTTAAAATTCAAGGTGAAGAGCTAAACTTGATTTCCTCTGAACCACAAATGAAACAGAGTCTAGCTAGAACAAGTTTGAACCCTGTTTCAATCGCTCCTGAGGCAGTTGTGGCGGCAGTGGATGATGAGAATAAGCCATCGGAGTCTGGAGCGAAGAATAGCAAGGTGAGTATGTCTGCCTCTGAGTTCATGGTTCGAGGAATGAGTTCAGAGAGACACGAGGGTCAGGGTATGGAGTCTGTCGTGAAGATGCCAGAAGTCTTGCTTCAGCCTGGCGATAAGAGAGTTAGTCCCCAAGCGATGAGTTTTGTTTCAAACAAGGTTGATCAGCTGAAGGCACAGGGCGGCGGTCAGTTGACCGTTAAACTTAATCCTGTCGAATTGGGAGAGATTCAGATCGATGTAAGGCGTGGTGAGAATGGAATGTCGGTGACATTGAGGGCATCGAATCCAGAGACTCAAAAGCTGTTTGCTGGATCGACTCAAGAGCTTGAGCGCAGTCTTAATGCTAAAGGAGCTACGTTAGAAGTTTTTGGCTCTGAGAAGCCGATGCCTGTGCAGGCTAAAGGTGAGATTCCAGGTGCTAAAGTTCATCAAAGTGCTGAGGGAAGTCAAGATTTCTTAGCATCGCGTGATCTGAGTTCCACACAAGGGAGTCATTCGACTCGAGTTTCAAACGTTCAAGTTGAGACTCGTATGAATACTGATGTTCGTGTAGGTGCTAACTTGGTTTCAGCGAAAAGCGAGAACCATTTAACATCGCTTGAGGGCATGAAGTCATCTGGTCAACAGGGTGAATCGTCATCCTTTGAGGGTGAGGCAAAAAGAGAAGATGCCCGTGAGCGTTGGCGCCAGTTGTATGATGAGCGGGAGAGCGCATAGACAGTTTTTTGATGTGATGCCGAATTGCTGGATTCGGCATCACAATTTTTAACGGGGAGGTTAAAATGAGTGGACAATTAACACTTGGAGAGAAGTTAAATAGAATTTCTGGTGTTGTTGATACGCCTGCTCATGCTGGAAAACCCGGTAATCAAATGGATAAAGATGCGTTCATGAAAATGTTGATGGAGCAGATTAAATATCAGGATCCATTTAATCCAGTGAAAAATGAACAGTTCGCGGCTCATTTGACAGCGATGTCTCAGCTCGAGCAACAAGTGACTACGAACAAGAATCTGGAAAAATTAGTCGGCCAAAATAGTAATTCACAAATGGCTGCTTTGCAGGTTGTTGGAAAAAGCATCGTCGCCAATAAAGCGACGGTTTATTATGATCAAGAGAAGGCGTCAGATTTAGTTTTTGACATGCCACAGCCTGCTTCCGAAGTTAGTGTTGTCGTTCGCGATGGAAAAGGTCAGGCAATTCGCACGATGGAGCTTGGCGCACAAGGCCAAGGAAAAGTTGAAACCAAGTGGGATGGTTATACAGATGATCAGATGATTGTCCCTGTTGGACGCTATAGTTATGCAGTCGTTGCTAAGGACCTTTCTGGTAAAGAAATTGATGTCAAAACCAAAATAGAAGGCAAAGTGACAGGGGTCACTACTTTTAATGGTGAAACGTTTTTGCTGGTTGGAACCGAACGTGTTGGCTTAAACGATATTGAAAGTATTAATTTGCCTGATGATCCCAAAGAACAAGCGCCTGTAATGGGCGCTCCAGACGCCAAGAAAGTGGCATCCGCCAAGCCAACGTCTGGCACGGAAAGTGAAGGAAATTCTACAGAGCAATCGGAAGCTGCCAAGCGATTGGACGCTTTGCTTCCATTGCTTTATCGTTAAAGAAAGGAGGTGAGATATATGAACAAAATTAACCCTGATATTAGTCGCTTAGTAAAGGTCAGCCCAGTGGCACCGAACAAAGCTATTCAGAAAGGCAAGTCGGCTAACAGCCAAGGAATTGCTGATGCTAAAAGTTTCTCTGAGTTTTTGACGGATAAAGCTGGTCCTGAGTTGAAGTTTTCTAATCACGCGCGAAAAAGACTTGAGTCTCGTGGAATAGAGTTGTCTTCGGACGATGTGATGAAGCTTCAAGATGCCGTTAAGCGCGCGCAAGATAAAGGATCTAAAGAAAGTTTAATACTTTCGGATAAAGGAGCCTTTGTTGTAAGCGTGAAGAATGGAACTGTCATTACTGCGGTTGATAAAGGGTCCATGAAGGAGAATATTTTTACAAACATAGATAGTACAATAATGATTTGAAAAGATCAGATGCTGGACGCGCAAGCGAAGCATGGCTCAAACCTTAATGGGTTAAGTCAGCGATCTTTTCTCCTAAACTAAAAGGGGAAATAATAAATGAGTATTTTAGGAAGTATGTATACAGGGGTTTCTGGATTGTCTGCATCAGGACAGTCTATGGGAATCATTGGTGATAACATTGCTAACTCTGGAACCACTGGCTTTAAGGCCAGCCGTGGAGAGTTTCAGGACGTTGTAGCTTCAAACTTAAAAGGGATTTTGGGCGGAAACCAAATTGGTCGAGGTGTTCAATTGTCTGCAGTTACGCCACTTTTTACACAAGGTGTGGTGACTCCAACCGGCAGAAGTTCTGATATGGCCATCAGTGGAGATGGCTTCTTTATTCTAAAGAATCCGCTTAGTAACGAGATTAACTATACGAGAGACGGTTCGTTGCGCTTTGATGAAAAAGGTCGTTTTACAAGTTCTGATGGGGCCTTGGTTCAAGGCTATAAAGTGGATCCAGTGACAGGTGAGAAGTCAGCCGATCTTCAGGATGTTGTGTTTTCATCTAACTCAATTCCTGCAGAGGGGACTAAGAAGCTGGAGATGGTCGCAAACCTGGACTCTCGTAAACCTATCAATACAGCCCAGTTTGATCCTAACGCTCAAGACAAGCAGGCGGATCATTCGACGTCGGTGAAAGTATATGACACCACTGGAACCGCTCGTTCTGTGAACATGTATTTCTACAAAACTGCGGAAAATCAATGGAACTGGCATGCGACTGCAGATGGAGCCGATCTTCAAGGTGGTGTTGATGGGACGGATCAAGCAATCGCGTCAGGTGTGTTGAAATACACTTCAGATGGAAAGCTTGATACAGACACCATTAATAATTCGAATATAAACTTTCGAGGAGCTCAGCCGAATCAAGCGATTGACTTCTATTTTGGTGATTCAATCACCTCAAGACAGGGGACTGGATTAGCGGGTTCTACCCAATATGGTTCCGATAGTCAGGTCTTCCGTCAGGTTCAAGACGGCTTCGCTGCGGGTACTTTGACAAACTTTTCTATCGATGAAAAGGGTCAAGTCTCTGGCTCTTATAGCAATGGGGTGACAAGACCTATCGCTGAGCTGGCATTGGCCAGGTTTGAGAATAACGAAGGCCTCTACAAAACTGGCGGGAACCGTTTTAAAGAGGCAGTTAACTCGGGACAACCGTTGGTTGGTTCAGCTGGCACAGCTGGTAGAGGGCGAGTAATGTCAAAGAGTTTGGAGAATTCCAACGTAGATTTGGCAGCTGAGTTTGTGAAAATGATTCAGACTCAAAGAAACTTCCAAGCTAACGCTAAGACGATCACTGCAAGTGATGAGCTTCTTCAAGACATCATTAACTTGAAACGTTAACATTAAGTTGACGTCTGAGAGGGCTATAGGGGTCAAATCCTTGTAGCCCTCATTTCCTTGACGCTTTTTAGCCAATTTCATATCAGGGAATACGCGTTAGGTGTTTGATTTTATATTTACCCGACTAGTTGGCACATAGCTTGCTCCTATAAGCATGGAGGAAACTGTGGCCGAAGAAGAAGAACAACAAGAAGAGCAGGAAGAAGTTGCAGACGAAGGCGTTCAACGAAAAAGTGACGGCGCCGAAAGTGCTGGTTCTGGAAATAAGCTTCAGTTTATAGTTTTACTCGTCAATGTTGTGGCTTTAGTGGCAGTGGCCGTGATGTTTTGGCTAAATGCTTCCAAGCATTCTGATAACGTTTCCTTACAAGATATTGAAGAGCAGCGCAATGCAGAGGCGAAAACTGAAGGTGGAGGAGATGGTAGCGAGGGAGTCGCTCCTGAGACTCACTATGTTGACGAGAGCTTTATGGTCAACCTTTCTGGTTCTGAGGGCAAGCATTTTGCCAAAGTGGATGTTTCCATCCAAATTGAAAATGATTTTGTTAAGGCTGAGCTAGAAAAAATTCGGCCTAAGATTCGTGACTTCATTGTGATCATGCTTTCGAGTAAGAGTATCGACCAAATTTCGACAGCTGACGGTGTCGAATTCTTGAGAGAAGAAATTAGAAATAAGATCAATGGATATCTAACAAAGGGAGAAATTAGGGACGTGTTGTTTACAAATTTCATCGTTCAGTAGTCGAGTGGTTGTATTATGAGTCAAGTTTTATCTCAAAATGAAGTCGATGCGTTGTTAGATGCGGTGGTTGGCGGTGAAGTCGACGTTGAGCCTGGAAAAGGCGGTTCGGCTGATGATGAATCAGTTGTCACCTATGACCTGACCTCTCAAGACAAAGTTATTCGGGGTAGAATGCCTACTCTCGATATTGTCTATGAGCGCTTCATTCGCGCGTATCGAATGACTCTTTCTGCACAATTGAGAAAGCTTGCTACCTTGAGCATCGCCTCAACGGACACAATGAAATTTGGTGAGTTTATTAATACTTTGCCTTTGCCGAGTTGCATGAGTGTTATTCGCTTTGAAACTCTACGGGGTAGTGGAATTGTCGTTATTGAAACTAAGCTAGCTTATGCCCTCATTGATAGTTTTTTGGGAGGGACTGATAGACCCTACTCCAAGCTTGAAGGAAAAGACTTTACTCAGATCGAACTGAGCATAGTGAAAAAAGTAATTGTTGCAGCTTTAGAGGATTTTGAACGTGCTTGGGCTCCGGTAACGCCGGTGAAAATTAATTTTGTTCGAACAGAAACTAATCCACAGTTTGTTGGTGTGGTTCCTCCTTCTGACATTGTCATCGTAACGACTTTGACTGTGGAATTAGAGAACGCTTCGGGGACGTTGTCGATAGTGATTCCCTTTGCCACCCTTGAGCCAATTCGACAGAAATTAATTAGTGGATTTCAGCAAGAAGTTGTTGAGACAGATGATTACTGGAAGAAAATGATGGTTCGCCATCTTGAAGAAACAGAGTTGAATGTTGAAGTTGAACTTGGGCAAACTGAAATTAGTTTAAGGCAGATTCTGAACCTAAAAAAAGGCGATGTTATACCTCTCAGAACAGATTCTTCTGCGGAAATTCCAGTTCGCATTGAGTCCGTTGATCGCTTTAAGGGATTGTTCGGCGCTAGTCGCGGAAGCCGCGCGGTGCAAATTACAGAAATTGTAGAAAACAAGAATAAAGAATTCTTGAAAAATAGGCATGACGAAGTCGGATCAGAAGAAACGCCTGAATATGATGATTTCGGATAAAGGAAGGAAAGTATTATGACAGACGAAGCCGTTGCAGAAAATGAAGAAGAACTAGTTGAAGGAGGCTTATCGGAAGCGGAAGACTTACTGCAGGATAAGAATTCAAAGTTAGAACTGATTTTGGATATTCCTCTTAAGGTTAGCGTGGAGCTTGGTAGAACTAAGATGTTGGTGAATACTTTGCTTCAGCTTGGTCAGGGCTCTGTTATTGAGTTGAATAAGCTGGCAGGTGATCCTCTTGAAGTTCTTGTTAATGACAAGTTGATAGCGCGTGGTGAAGTCGTTGTAGTTAACGAGAAGTTTGGTATCCGACTAACGGATATAATTTCTCCAATT
Organism: bacterium; assembly: GCA_009991595.1. GTDB lineage: Bacteria > Bdellovibrionota > UBA2428 > UBA2428 > UBA2428 > JAACVK01. The sequence continues at coordinate 19,386 of JAACVK010000093.1, forward strand.
GAGAGAATAGAAAAGCTGGCTTGAGGTTGTGATGGATATAATTAATTTAGAGCTCATTTTAAAAATGTGTATAGCCTTAGGTGCGGTTCTTTTGGTCTTCGGGGGCAGCGTCTTCTTGTTTAGAAAATTTGGAACAAGATTCGGACTTGGAATGAAGGGTGGCGCTCGCAAAAAAAGAGCATCTGATATAAGCGTGGAAAGCTTCTACAATTTAGGGCCAGGTAGATCTGTCTATGTTGTGAAAGTCGATTCGAAGAGAGTTCTTTTGGGCTCTACTCAAAATTCAATTAGCTTCTTAACTGATTTGGAGCAAGATTTAGATGTCTCTGTTGAGTCTGGTTTTTCCAATAGCTTGAAACAATCGGTCGACGGG
>JAACVK010000079.1 GCA_009991595.1 bacterium
CAAAAACAGAAGAAAAACCAGAAGAAAGAGAACCTAAACCTAAAAAATCAACTAAATAATCTAGCCCACAGAGCCCCATAGAGAGCCGCGGCACAACAACATCTCTATGGGATCATACTCACGAACAGCCTACTTGGCTCTAAAAAAGGAAACTACGGAAAACACCGCCGTAACACCGGATGTGTTTGTGCCGTTTTTAAGCGAATCAATCGCAGCAGAACTAGCCAATAGTTTCAGCAAATCAATCGTCGGCAGCCGATCATTGAACTACGATATCATCAAGCACGCTATTCCAGCACCAGCCGGCGAAATTACATTGAACGTCGAACCGCAAGAGTTCGGACACTTTTTGCGCGGACTGGCCGGAGCAATCAGCACAGGTAATTACTTTCCAATCACGTCATTGAGCGCAGATTTTACCGTAGGCGAAACAGTCACAGGCGGAACATCATTAAAAACAGCTGTAGTGGTAGGAACTAGCACGGAGGGTGACTATGTATTGGTGAATACAATGAGTGGGGCATTCACAGACGGCGAAACAATCACTGGTGGTACAAGTGGATCAACAGCAACTCTAACCAAAGCAGACGCTTTGATTTATGGTCATGAAGTTACCTTGCCCCAAACATCACTAGATTTTACCTACACGGTAGAAGTTGGCTACGATAACGAAGTAGTACGCTACACAGGCGTCCGGTTTCATTCAATGGCTTTCAACCAGACCGAAAATATCATCACAGCTAAGATTTCAGTATCAGCTAGAGCCCAATTTAGAGGCGCCCGCGTAACCGAAGCCGAAACATCCGGAGCCGGAGCACATACTGTCTTGCTAGATCAAACCACAGGACTAGCAGCAAGCGACACGATCAAAGTATACCGCCGAGGTACAGGCTTTTTGGATTTCAGTGCAGCAAGCGTAAAAACCCACACTGTAGCATCAGTGCCGGACGAAACAAGCATTACATTTACTAACCTTGAAACATCCTTAGCGGTAGATGATATTATCGTACTAGCCCCACAAACCGACACCTACACGGTAGAAAAAGAATTTACTTGGGCTGGCGGATCAGTATTGCGACTAGGCACTACGATCACCGCAGCCTTGACGACAGCAGCAGACTACATCGAGGACTTTGAATTGAATATCGTCAATAATATAGAACCACGCCACGCCGCCAACGGAATCAACCACGTAGACCGCTATCCAGCTAAAGTATTCACCGCAGGATTTGATGTGACCGGTAAAATCATGCGGACATATACTGACGTAACATACTTGGATAAGCTACGCGGATTAGAGAAGTTTGCACTGCACCTACTAAGCACAGGCGAAGCAATCACCGTGGCAGCAGATTTCAGCTACTTACTAGATATCCGAGTAGCAGACTGCCGACACCTACCATTCCAGCCGTCAATCGCAGAAGATGACCTACTCAACCAAGATATGGATTTTGCGGTGCTACCGTCACTAGACGACGGCTACACTGTCAAAATCCTATTGGTCAATGATTCAGACAGCTATTAAATAAAATAATAATTCAATAAGAGCCCCTATGGAAGAACACACACCAGAGAGCCAAGTACCGGAAACACCGGTCAAAGCTACCCAAGAAGTCACAGAACCTACCCACACAGGCGAAGTGATCGAAAAACGAAAAAGCCGTTTTGTAGATGAAAACGATCTACTCATTGTTGAATTAGGCGAGGGCGATTGGGTAAAAATCCCTCGTCGGTTTTCTTACGGTTTCAGTGAGAAGTTTCAGCAAGGAACCACCACGGATGATACCGGTAAAATAGCTGATATGCTCGTTCAAGTAATCCGAGAATGGAACATTGTTGATTTTAACGGATCAATAGCAATAGTAAATATCGAGAATATCAAGCGACTGGAAATTAAAGACTTAATGGTTATCGTTGAAGCCGCAACCAAACAAATGAAACTCGATGAGCTCCCAAAAGTCGAGCTGCCCGCCTAAGAAGCGCAATCCGTACAGACACAGGCGATCCGGCTATAACTGATTACATGATGAGCAAGATGTTCGGCCTAGACTGGAAGAAGTACGAAGCGGGCCGTATCAGTACAATAATGTACGTCCACAGCCAGATCGCCGAACACGAGGAGCGTGAAGCTAACAAAGCAAAACGAAAATAATGGCAGAAACCGACCTAAAAGTAACAGTTTCGCTGGTTGATCAGATAACCGGAAAACTTAAAGGTGTGCAAGATAACCTGAAAGGATTTAGTGACAACGCCAAAAAAGTTGGCACGGCTTTTACCGGAGCAGGAATTGCGATAGGAGCAGCCATAGGTACAAGCATTAAAGTTGCCAGCGATTTTCAAAGTACAATGTCAAACGTATCAACATTGATATCAGGTGACAGCACAGAGGCAATACAAGGACTTAGTGACGGTATCTTAGAGATGACCGGACGTGTTCCGAAAAGCGCAGATGAACTCGGAGCAGCTTTATATGACGTATTATCAGCAGGAGTACAAGGCAGCGCAGAACAGCTCAATGTCTTGGAACAATCATCAAAGCTGGCTGTTGCTGGTTTAGGTGATACCAAAGGAGCTGTAGGCATCATGACGTCAGCAATCAATGCGTTTAACCTCCCGGCCGAGGACGCAGGAAAAATATCAGATATTTTATTCAAGACAGTAAAAAACGGTAAAACCACGGTGGACGAAATGGCGCAAGCATTCGGTGCATCAGCGCCTATCGTAGCCGCAGCAGGCATTTCACTAGAGGAATTTTCAGCCGCCACCGCGGCCTTAACCACAACTGGTATGCCGGCAGCACAGGCACAAAATGGATTGCGGCAAAGTGTTATAGCCCTAAGCAAACCAACCGCGGACATGAGCAAGATATTTGATGAACTTGGATTTGAATCAGGCCAGGCCGCGATCGAGCAGTTTGGATTGGTAGAAGTTATGAAAAAAGTTGATGAAGCTGCAGACGGTAACACCGAAACATTAGGCAAAGCATACGGTAGTGTAGAGGCTATGGGAGCGGCGATATCATTAACCGGACCAACCGCAGAAGCATTTACGAACACTTTAGCGGATATGACAGACGGAGCAAACGCTGTAGACGAAGCATTCCAAAAACAAACAGAAACGTTTGACTCACAAATGGCGTTACTCAAAAATCAATTTATGGGTATTTTGATTACAATAGGAAGTGAATTACTGCCAACAATTACAGAAGCCATAAAACCTTTGCGCGAAAACATCGGAAAGTGGTTCGAAGAAAACAAGGAATTAGCTGTAACTTTAGCCAAAGTGGTAGCAGTTATTGGTGCGGCTCTTTTGGTGCTTGGGCCATTATTGCTGGCACTAAGTGCATTGCCAGCACTTATATCTGGCGTCGGTGCAGCATTTACATTAGCGACGGGTCCGGTAGGAATTATCACCGCAGCCATTGCGTTGTTAATAGCCGGTGGCATATTGTTATACCAAAACTGGGACACGATAAAAGAAAAAATAATGGCTTTTTTAGATAAGCACCCAGCACTTATGGAAGCACTGGAAACAGCAAAGGAAACAATAAAAAAAGTTGCAGAGATAATAAAAGAGCAATTCATCAAATCATGGGACAAACTCATGGAAGCGTTAGAGCCACACAAGGAAGAACTAGAATTGATTGCAAAAGTATTAGGCGGTGCATTATTGATAGCCCTTGGTACAGTAGCGTTGTCAATAGCAGCTTTAGTTTTAGGTATTTCAGCATTGATATTGATAGGAACAACA
>JAACVK010000037.1 GCA_009991595.1 bacterium
TACAGACTAAGGCTGCTAAGTGCTTGCTCTTAAATCTTTTTTAGGCGCAACCCACCATTAAGCGGGTAGAATCAGAGATTTTCGTTTCTCCGCTGTGGCAATCATCGATGAGGCGCAGGAGTGTATGAATAATACTCAACAAGCCGAAGAGAGGATTGATGCTGCGGAGAAGTGAAAAGATCAAGCTAAAATGGTCGGCGTGGGGGGATTTGAACCCACGACCCCTACAACCCCAATGTAGTGCGCTACCAGGCTGCGCTACACGCCGACATCTCCTAAAAGAGATGCCTTAGTTCGTAACATACGCTGGGAATTTTGGTCCAGGGCTTAAAGCTAAGTCTTCTTTTTTGTGACCGACTTTTTCTTAGCAACTTTCTTCTTCGCAACGGTATTCTTTGAAGGCGCTTTTTTAGAGGCGGCCTTCTTCTTAATGCCGCCTTTTTTGTTAATTATTTCAATCGCTTGAGCGTCAGTAAGATCCTCCACCTTGAGCCCCTCTGGGATCGTAAAATTCTTACTGCCTAATTTGATATAAGGTCCGTATTTGCCATCATAGATGGCCATTTTCTTATCAGAATCAGGATGCACCGAAAGCTCTTTGATCATCTTAGCTCCGCCGCGCCCCTTCTTTTCTTGGGCAAGTAGTTCTAAGGCTCGATCGAGTTCTACAGTGTAGACATCATCTTCTTTTTTAAGAGATCGAAAATCGCCGTCGTGCATAACGTAAGGACCAAAGCGTCCTACATTTGTAAGCACTGGTTTTCCTGTGTCGGGGTGATTTCCAAGATCCCTTGGAAGAGACAACCATTTCACAGCTTCTTCAATAGTGATTTGATCCGGATGCATTCCCTTTGGAACAGAAGCACGTCGAGGTTTAGGTTGATCATCGGTCATTTCACCCAATTGTAAGTAGGGGCCAAAGCGCCCTACCAAACAATAAATATTTTCTCCGTTGTCGGGATGCTGGAACAAAGCCGTTGGACCATTCTTTTGAGAATCGAACAAGATTTTCATTTGCTCAACATCAATGTCGGAGGGTGCAATATCCTCAGGGATCGTCGCCCTTAGGGCTTCGTCTTTCTTTTGCCCAGGTTCTAAAGGTCCTTCGATGTAGGCGCCAAAACGGCCCACTCGAATTTTAATGTCCGTTTTTAAATTCAAATCAATGCTACGAGACTTATCTGGATCAATAACTTTCTCTTTGGCTTTAACCTGCTCAGCCAAACCATTCTTACCCGAATAAAATTGCTTCAAATAAGGAAGCCATTCTTTTTCTCCCGCAGCAATCTCATCTAAAGTGTCTTCCATTTTTGAAGTGAAAGATGGGTCTACTAGCTCGGCAAAATGCTCTTCCAGCAATTGAATCACGGCAAAGCCAGTAAAAGTTGGGATGAGGGCATTGCCCACTTTTCGAACGTAACCCCGATAAACAATCGTATCGATAATAGAAGCATAAGTAGAAGGTCGTCCAATGCCTTCTTTTTCTAACAGCTGAACAAGAGACGCTTCTGTAAAACGAGATCTAGCCTTTGTTTCGTGCGATAAAGGCTCTAAATTTGTGCAATTAAGAGTGTCGCCAACGGTTAGCTTGGGGAACACAACTTCTTTATCGTCTAAGCTCGCTTCAGGATCATCACTTCCTTCAACATAGGCGCGGATAAATCCAGGAAACAAAATTCTTGTTCCCGAAGCCGAGAACTGAGAGTCTTTTGCCTGAATCTTAAGCGTGACCGACAATTTCTTAGCGTCTGCCATTTGCGATGCAATCGTGCGCATCCAAATCAATTCATACAAAGCTTTTTCACGCCCACTTAGACTCGCTTTTGAGGGGTGAACAAAGCTCGCGCCAGCGGGTCGAATGGCTTCGTGGGCTTCTTGAGCACTTTTAGACTTTGAAGCATATTGCTTAGGACCATCGCTCAAAAACTCTTTGCCATACAAATTCTCAACTTCATTTCGAGAAGCCTTTAGGGCTTCTTGCGAAAGGTTGGGAGAATCTGTTCTCATATAAGTAATCAAACCTTCTTCATAAAGCCGCTGAGCTGTTCTCATGGCTTCCTTAGAAGACATACCCAATTTTCTGTTGGCTTCCTGCTGAAGAGTTGAGGTTATAAAGGGAGCAGAAGGCTTAGAGGTAAAAGGTCTTTCATCAATTTTCGCAACTTTAAACTCAGCACCTTTAAGCTCTTTGGCTAAGTCTTTAGCTGCTTTTTCATCAAAAGCGACAATATCCTTAGGATTTTTTAACTTGCCAGTTTTTTCTTCAAAGTCTTTGCCGCTAGCAAGCCTTTTATCCTTATGACTCTCTAAGCGAGCTTTAAAAGTTTCTTTCGATTTCTCAAGAGAGGCATCCACATCCCAATAATTACTTTTCTGAAAGCCAAGGCGCTCTCTTTCACGGTCTACGATTAGGCGAAGCCCAACACTTTGAACTCGACCCGCAGATAAGCCAAAAGCAATTTTCTTCCATATTAGTGGAGAGAGGGTATATCCATAAAGCCGGTCTAAGATACGTCGGGTTTCTTGAGCGCGAACCAACTTTAAATCAACAGACCGCGTTTGTTCTAAGGCTTTCTGAATGGCTGCTTTCGTGATCTCATGAAAAACCATGCGCTTAACCGGCACCTTAGGCTTTAGGAGTTCTGTCAAATGCCACGAGATAGATTCTCCCTCACGGTCTTCGTCCGTTGCTAGATAGAGTTCATCAGCTTCTTTGATAAGCTTTTTTAAATTAGAAACAATTTTAGTTTTATTTTTTGGAACCACATAAATGGGTTCAAAGCCATTATCTGGATCCACTCCAAGCTTAGACCATTCTTCCTTTTTATACTTTAAAGGTATGGCGGCAGCTGTTTCAGGCAAATCACGAATATGTCCCATACTCGCTTCAACACGAAAAGTGCTGGGCAAAAACTTACGTATAGTCTTGGCCTTAGTGGGCGACTCTACGATGACTAATTTCTTTGACATGTTTCCTCAGTATAGCGAGAAATTAAATAATTTCTCTGCTCTCTAAAAGTTTTCGCAACCGAGGCCTTTGGATTTTCCCCAAATCGGACCTGGGAAGGCTTTCCACTTCGCAAAGAGATCGAATTCCCTCATAGGGCATCACCCTCTTATTGAACTCTCTCTCTAGTCTTTGCACAGTGTGTTGATCCACGCCCCTTTCAAAGGCAAGAACAACTTTTCGGCCAAGCCTTTGGTCAAAAACGTCCACAACTGCAAACTTTTGACAAAGTTGCATACTCAACACAACTTCGTCAAGACAACGCACTAGCTTAGTTAAGCTACAAAGCTCTCCTCCAATTTTAAACACATCTGAATCGCGAGCTAAGAACTCAAGACTCTGTCCCCTCAGGCTTTCTACAATTTTTACTTTGTCCTGAGTTTTGAAGGGCTCCTCGTCATTGATAGAGATGTAAGTCCAAGCTCCGTCCTCGGTTGGACTCAAAATTCCACTCGCTAAACTTTCACCATTCAGACAAAGAAAGTTTTCTTCATCACAACTAACTTGCCAATGAGGCAAAACGATCATTCTCGGAAGCTCCTGCTCATTCAAACTTTCCAATGACGCTGTAGCAACCTGAGAAGAAGCTTCGGTCATCCCAAAAGTTGGCAACAAAGGCCAACCCAACTGACGAGCCATCTTATACAAACCTTCATCTAAGGCTCCTCCACCGACTAAGACCACTCTCAAATCATTTGGCGATGACATATTTTTAAGGACTAGATCATAAACCTGAGTCGGAACTAAGGAACAAACTGTAATGTTGTCGTGCCGTAGTTGTTCTACAAAAGTCTCAACAGACCAAGCTTCCTTCAGCTCTACTAGCGGCGCCGAGATCAACTGAGCTCTAAGCCCTACGCTGTAACCCCCAACGTGAAAGTTAGGGATCGAACGCAAAAAAACGTCATTTGATTGAGAAGCAATCCACGAATTCACAGAAGAGGCCGATACCTTCATTGCTTTCGCAGACAAGGCAAGCCATTTCACTTCTCCGGTGCTTCCACTGGAGGGAAAATAAAGTAAATCTAATAGAGCGGGATCAAATTCTGACAAAAATTCAAAGGCAGAGCGCTTTCTTTGCTGGAGACCTCGTGGGTTTTCAAAAAATTGAAAAGAAGCTAAGTCAGACAACCAAAGTTATCTCAACATTTTCCAATCAAGACTTCCAAGCGCACCATCAAAGCCAAGACCGGTTCCCACAGGAGCCAAAAGTCGAGAACCCTCTGAACGCAACATCTCAAAGAAGGTGTTGGTTTGAAACAAATTATGAGTCATCAAACCACAAGTATCCACAAGCTGAGGATGGTTCTTAGAGGCAAGAGCTGCTTCATAAGCTGCATAATATTGACCAATCGGATGGTCCATATAGCTTGTAAAAACAAGACGCTTTTTATTAATAGCTGCCCCAAAGACATAAGGAGCCGGATCTTGAACGGCAGGCTTAATAATAAAGGCATCAAAGCCCTCTGTAACCAACCCTACATTGCTGTCTTTTGCCAAGGCCACATTCTTAACTTTTCGAGACGCTGACCATTGGGATGCCTCATACGGATACGGGTCCTCAATGTAGTCTACACGACTAAGAACATTGCTAGAGATTTTACTTAAGAAGGCTTCGTAGGTTTGTTGAGTTAACTGATCATTAAAATCAATCCTCAATTTAATGTCGGTGCCATCGCAGCTCCAAGCAAGCTTTTCAATTTGACGAATTTCCGCATCAAGGTCGCGCCCCCCTTTAATTTTAATGCAGCTAAAACCACCGTTTTTACAGTCGCTAACAACATTACGAAACTCTTCTTGAGAGAAGCGCAAAAAATCAGTCAAAAGATAGTGGGACTTTGGAATTTCAAGGCCATCGAAAAGACTTTTCCCTTGGCGACGGGCTTCCCCGTCTATGGCCGCACACTTTAGAGCGCGATCTACACCTGGAGTCTTTACGCCATCGGCAAGTTTCTCAAGCTGAGCTTTTAAGGGCTCGTCACCCAACTCAGGGAATGGTTGTAAACATCCGACTCCGCCGTTCACTCTAAGAAGAGCTCCGGGTCGTTTTAATTTTGTGGCTATTGGGCTTAGAGGCCGAATGGCGTGAAGTTCATAAAGTGAGTACTCAATCATTGCATCCATAAAAATCCCATCGACAACATTAATGCAAACATCATCAGTTGCAACGCACCTAATCCAAGGTACTTGTTATACACCTTAGAGGGTTCGTGTTTAAAAATTTTCAAACAAAGCAGGAAGGAGATTGGAATTACTAACAATGGCAGTAAAAAAGCCCCCAAGCTATGCTTCACCCAAAACAAACCCATCAGGTATGGGCTACATGATAAGCACAAAATTTCCCATCTTCCAAACTTTTTTCCCAAACGCACTACTAAAGTTTTCTTACCAGCATCTGCGTCTTGATTTATATCTCTTAAATTATTGATGGCTAACAAAACAGTTGACAGGAAGCCAATCTGTAGCCCGGCCACAACACCCTCCAGTCGCAATGCCTCTGAATGCAAAAAGAAACTACCGCCCACTGCAACGACTCCAAAAAACATAACAACAAAAACTTCACCAAGTCCTTTATAAGCCAGAGGGAACGGACCACCTGTATAGCCATAGGCAAAATACAAACAAACAAGACACAACAAAAGAACGGGCCAACCAAAATTATAAATAACAGGAAGCGCTAAAAGAAAAGTCGCAGCTAAACAAGAAAAACCTAAACGCTTCATCAACTCCGAGGTCATCCAACCGCTTTGCACGGCTCGACTGGGCCCAAGACGGTCTGAATTGTCGGCACCTTTTTCAAAGTCGATGGCATCATTAAAAAAATTAGTCGCTATCTGAATAAGAAGCGCCGAGACCAAAGCAATCGCCACGTAATCAAGCTTCAACTCGAAGCCCATAGCTTTCGCGAGAGTTGTCCCAACTGCGACCGGAAAAACCGCTGCAGCTAAGGTTTTGGGACGACTCGCAAGAAAGATAGCTTTAACCATTTAAAAAAATCCTGACCTTAAGGGTAACGAGGAAACTTCGAAAAATCTGGCTTACGCTTGTCAATAAAAGCCTGCTTGCCCTCTTGAGCCTCTTCAGACATGTAATACAAAAGAGTTGAATTTCCAGCCATGTCCAACAGCCCCATTTGCCCATCGCAATCAGCGTTGTGAGCGGCCTTCAAACAGCGCAAAGCCATCGGAGAGTGTTGAAGCATCTCTCGACACCACTTTAAAGTTTCTTCTTCTAAAAGATCGACGGGAACCACTTCGTTCACAAGCCCCATCTCCTTGGCTTGCTGTGCATTGTATTGACGGCAAAGAAACCAAATCTCTCGAGCCTTCTTTTGTCCAACAACACGAGAAAGATAACTCGAGCCAAGCCCACCATCAAAAGAACCTACCTTGGGTCCCGTTTGACCGAAGATAGCATTGTCGCCTGCAATCGTTAAATCACAAACCACATGCAAAACGTGGCCACCACCAATGGCATAACCAGCCACCATGGCCACAACAGGCTTCGGTAAAAAACGAATTTGCTTTTGCACATCGAGAATGTTCAAACGGGGAACACCGTCCGTGCCGACGTAACCAGCCTTCTGACGAACTTTCTGATCTCCGCCCGAACAAAAGGCTTCCTTGCCTTCACCCGTTAAAACAACAACACCAATGCTGCTGTCTTCTCGAGACCACAGTAAAGCGTCTTGGAGCTCATGAACCGTTTGAGGGCGAAAGGCATTGCGCACCTCTGGTCGATTGATCGTAATCTTGGCTACGCCATCTTCAGTTTTTTGAAATTTAATATCTTCGTATTCTTTTAAGGTCTTCCAGATCATGATCCTAGTTCTTAGCCCGAAAACACCTGCCAAGAAAAGAGCGAATCTCCCCAGCCAACTCTATTGGTTTTTCACGTAAGACTCTGTGACCGGAGCCCAAAATTTCAACGTGTTCAATGTTTTTAGCCAAAGCAGATAGAGATGAGGCTATCTTTCTGTATTTACTATCATTTTCTCCAGAAACAAGTAAAATAGGCAGACCGCACGCAGCGATCTGAGAACTCAAATCCTCTTGCCGCCCCAAAGACCAATTCACCATCGCAGTAGCGATTCTAGTTGCCTCCGCAGGACCCTCTGGGCGATCTGCGCCCCAAGGCGAATCCTTCAACGCAGGTTGCTCGCACCACTTTCCCCAAAATTCGGGCCAAGGAAATTTTAGAACTTCCTCGGACCATTTCTGATCTTGCTCAAATCTAAGATCTCTCTCTGAAGCATCCTTTAAGCCTGGATGAGCAGAAACGATCACGGCTGCATCCCAAATCTTTGGATTCTGAGCAAGGCACTGAAAAGCCAGACGTCCCCCCAAAGAATAGCCAAACAAAATATTTTTCCCTGATTTTTTAGAGCGAGCCTCTAGATTGGTTTTATCTGCAAAACTTTCCATACTGTGCTCTAAGCAATTATACAAGTTCCAAAGCTCAACGGAACTTCCACCGGTGAGTTCATTCAACTCTTCGTGATTAAGAAATTCCAAAACCGCAGCCCAATCTTGGGGCTCACCTAAGTTACCGTGAAAGGCGTAGATCAAAGCGACTCCCAAAGTTTTTGATAGCTTCTCCAAAATTGACTGGATTGCTCTGGATCAGGACGAAGCTCCATCACAAAAGAATCCTGAGGAATTCGGAAACGCTCCGAGCTCTCTACCCGCACATAATCTAAGTCCCACATTTTAGCCCATGGCTCAAAGTTAATCTCATGACGACACTCAAGCATGGAACGAGCACTTGGATTGGCCCACAAAGGTGTAAGGTCATTGACTCTAGAGAAAACCTGACCTCCTCCATTGTTGATTAAAACAATTCCGCGAGGCTGCCGCTTTAAAAAACGCAAGGCCCAAGGAGCATTTAAATCATAAAGCGTGGTGTGATCCCCAAAGATTCCCCAACACAAATTTTTCTTCTCTTGGCTCACTCCAAAAAAAGTAGAAAGTTGCCCTTCAATTCCATTGGCTCCGCGATTGGCATGATACTCACGCTGCCCGACGTTGAATCTAGCCCCTAAATTCCATTCACGAATCACAAGGCTATTTCCCAGAAAAACCGAGCTTAGGTCCGATATTCTCTGCGACAAATGCGACAACAAAGAGACTTCCGACAAAGGAAGCTCGCCCATAAGCAACTTTAGTTGCTGCCTAAAAAGCTGATCCAAGTGAAAAACTTTATCGGTCACTGGAGCTGGAGTGACCTTGGAGACATCTAAAGCAGTTTCTAGTGAGGCATCAAAATGCTTAGACTCACGAGAGAGACCAGAAAACCCCTCTCGACTAACGGACATAACCTCAACGCCACTCATGGTTTCCAAATCGCGCCAAAAACGACAACTAGGAACTCCACCAAGACGCAAAACCCGCTTCCAAGTTACTTTCGAAAGAAAACGTTCACCCGACTTAATCAACAAAGGCTGTAGGTCGGGGTCTTCTCTTAGGTTTGAAATGGCCTCGGCCCAAATCGGAGCTTTTAACTGCAACAAGAAACGTTTCACAGCTTCTTTTTCTTGAAGGCTAATCGCACCTAGTAAAACCAAGATAGAATCAGAGTAAATGAACTTTTGAAGATCTTTGGGCGAAGATTTTAAGGAGGTAGAAGTCTCATAAGAAGAAAACTCAGGAGCCCAATTAAGCATCTCCTCGTCAATAAGAGGCTCTTCAAAGCAAACGTTGATGTGAAGAGGTTTCTTAAAATTATATTGCGACAAATTAGGCGGCGTCTGCTCAATGCCTACATCCCAAACCAATTCACAATAGTCCTCAAGTATTCGAGTTTGATCAATGCTCTGAGGCGCGCCCGTTCCCCGATAGCCTTGAGGGCGATCAGCGCTAATGAGAACCAGAGGCTGTTTTTGATAAAAGGCCTCAATCGTAGCTGGCAACAACTCGGCAACAGCGGTGCCAGAAGTGCAAACCACCGCAACAGGACGACGAGAGTCCTTTATTCGGCCAAGAGCAAAGAAACTGGCTGCTCTTTCGTCGCTAAACGAATATATTTTAAAACCCTCGGCACCAGCCAAAACGGAAAGAAAAGGCGAGTTTCGAGACCCCGCACAAACACAAAATTCTTTAATTCCTGATTTTGCACATTCATCAATCAAGCGTCTGGCACGTTCTAGGTTGCTAGGTTCAGAATTTTGCATACAGCCTCTCGTTTCAACAACAACTCATTCCACTCAGAAAGCTGCTTGCTTTCTGCAATCACTCCACATCCAGTATGAAGGGTAAGTTCTTTTTTATGAATTATCACATTTCGGATTCCAACCCAAAAGCGCATTTGATTTTTCCACACGAAACCAACTGGTGCACCATAAAATGGGCTCACTTTAAGCTTCTCTCGAATTTCATCTTGAAAATGCAAATTGGCATCGTCTTTGGGGGCCACACCTAAGGCTGGCGTGGGATGAAAACTCTCTAAAAGAGTCCCAGCATCACCTAACTCTGCTCCATTAGCGCTAAATGAAGTCACAAGATGGGCAAGCTTGCCAAAAACAACGGCCTTAGTTTGATCGCGAACAACTTTTCCCAGGGGTCTGAGCTTCTCACTAAGGTATTGGCAAACAAACTCATGTTCCCGCAAATCCTTATCGCTCTCTAAAAGACTTTGGGCCTCGGCCGCCTTCACAGTTCCCGCCACAGCTTGAGTTTCTATTCGACCTTCGCACGAAGAAAAAAGCAGCTCTGGAGTAAGTCCGACTAATTGTTTTTCTTCAATACGAAGATAGTAAGGTGTTTGCCCAAAAGAAGTTTCCACAAAACAATCAAGAAAATCCGCTAAATCAAGCGGTCGATCTAAGCGAGCCTTCCATGGATAAACGGGAACAGCCTTGTTTAAACGGCCGTTACTTATCCGCTCCTGAACAAGCTTCACAATTTCAAAAAATAAATCAGGCTGAGAAGGCGCCCAATTCAAACTCAAAGCAGCACGCCCCGCCCCTTTTAAGAATGCCTTTTGCAGAAGTCCCCAACGAGCCGGTCTTAGCCATTTTCGAGGCTCAAAAGGACTAAAATTAGGTTTTAGAAAACAAGGAGCTTCCGCATCTTTTGGCTCTTTGGTCGACACAGCCCAAGGCCCCTGAGCCCATAACCAGCTGTCCTCAAAGGGAAATAAAGCATCTATCGTTCCAAAATCGGTCATTTGAGTGGACCCAATATAACAGGATTTCCGTCGTTTTTGTTGGATTAAACTTACGCTTCATGAGAGGCTCGGCAAGCTGTGAGTTCCTATAATTGTCGCACTGTTAAGTTGGGTCGTTGTGAAATCGGAAACGGAGATTTTTCGGTTATCGCAGGGCCTTGTTCCGTAGAGTCGGCCGAGCAATTTGAAATTGCTGCCAAACGAGTCTTCAACTCAGGCGCCGCTGCTCTTCGTGGTGGCTTAAAGAAAATGCGAACCAAACCAGACTCTTTTCAAGGCTTGGGCCGCTCAGCCATCCCGTTTGTAAAAGACACTCTTTCAAGAATCCCCTTACCCTTTGTTTCTGAGATCACAGACCCTAGAGACTGCGAATGGATGATTGATATTGTAGACGTTTTCCAAGTGGGCACGCGTAACATGTATAACTACGACCTACTCCGAGAGTTGGGTCGCACAAAAAAGACCGTTATTTTAAAGCGAGCCTTTTCCGCTTTTGTTGACGAATGGATTCACGCCGCCGAATACATAGCTCGCGGTGGAAACACCAACATTATTCTATGCGAAAGAGGCATTCGCACCTTTGAAACTAGATTGCGAAACACTCTAGATCTAGGAGCCGTCGCCTATTTAAAACAATCCACTGACTTTGTCGTAATCGTAGACCCCTCTCATGCTTGTGGACAAAGAGAACTGGTAGAGCCTCTTTCTCTGGCCGCAGCCGCCTGTGGAGCAGATGGCTTACTAATAGAAGTTCACCCAACTCCGAAACTAGCTTTTTCTGACTCAGAACAAGCCATTGATTTCACCGAGCTAGAATCACTTATGCAGAAGCTCAACTTGCTTTTAAAATCCCAAGGACGCAAGCTAATGCCGGCCCAACCAGAGGTGATTCCACTTCGAAAGGAGCTACACCCATGAAAAACCCAGATACCATTCGGAACATGTTTTCAACGATAGCCCCCAAGTATGATCGGGCCAATAGCATCCTCTCTTTTGGAATCCACAAGTTTTGGCGCAAAGAACTAGTGAGCTGGATCCAAAGCTCTCAAAAAGAACGCTTGCTACAAGACTCTCCAATAAAAGTTCTCGACTGTGCGACTGGCACTGGCGATGTCGCCATAGAAATCAAAAAGGCCCTTAAAGACAAAGCCGATGTGGTTGGTGTTGATTTTTGTGAGCCCATGCTTAAAGTGGCACCTGGCAAAGCTAAAAGACAAAACTTGGACATTCATTTCCAAGTAGCCGATGTAATGAAGCTTCCCTTTGAAGACAACACATTTGATGTGGTAACCATTTCTTTCGGAATTCGAAACGTAGCCTCTGCAGAAGAAGGCATTAAGGAAATGACCCGCGTTCTTAAACCTCGCGGAGAACTCTACATCCTTGAATTTGGACAACCTGAAAGCAACTTTTTTTCCAACGCCTATAACTTTTACTCACAAAAAGTTCTTCCAAGAGTGGGCGCAATGGTCACAGGCAACAAAACAGCTTACGAGTATTTAGAAGACTCTTCCTCTCAATTCCCCTGCAAAAACCATTTCCTGAAAATGATGCAAGACTCTGCACCTCTCTATAAGGTTAAATTTAAAGCACTCACTATGGGAGTGGCTTATTTGTATAGAGGAATCAAGTCTGACCCCACAAAACCCCAAGCAACCCAAGCCCCTTAAAGTAAATTGAACCCCTTGCCGATCAGTAGACATATGGAAGAAATCTTGTTTCCGCTACTTGTGCTCTGCACAGCCGCCGCCACTTGGGGCTTCACCTTAGTTGTTCGCAAATACGCTCAAGGTGAAGTTAGAGAGAAATACTTGGAAAGATTTGAAAACCGCACAAAGTTCTCTAAGCTCATCGCCATGGCAGCCATTATTTGGCTGCTAACAGCTCTTTAGCTGTCTCTAAAAGCTGTAATCACGTCGGTTGTAATACTTAAACTTAAACTCGGCCTCTTGATGGCAGTTATCCCAAGTCTCCCCGACTTTAGCTATAAGTGCTAAATCCGAAAGATTTCCGGTGCTCCAATTATAAGAAAAGCGTAAAGTAACAATATTGAAAGTCGAAGGCCCGCAGTTTTGTGAAAATATCTCATCTTCAAAAATATCCACTTCATAAACCACCTCGCCGTAATTCAAGCTCTCCGTCTGTCGTATTTGCAAGCCTTTAAATACCTTCCTTTGAAGCTTAGGATTTGTATCAGAAGAAAAAGAAAGCTCTAGGCTCGTCTCATCTTCTAAAATACGCAACCCCGTCACTAAAAACCGCTGAGGCAAAAGGGAAAAGGGGGCATTTGCACGGAGCTCAAAACTTGCGTTCAACGAAACCCAATGACTGTTGTAAATAGAGCGATTCGGTAAAGGCATCCCATATTTGTTTGAAGCGCATAAAACTGAAGAATGAAACATAAGAGCCAAAAAACAAACCTGAATCAATCTCATATTGGAAACAGCTTATACCCAAAAAGCAATTTTTCATCAAGGGCAAACGGCTCCCGGCAAGCCTAAGCCATTGAGATATAAGCATTTACTCAAAACCAATGTTTGAAGTGTAGGCCTTCACAAAGCCGTTCGCCAAGGTGTTGATGGAAGGGAAACCCTCGTCATCACCAATCAAAAGAGTGTCTGCTGTGCCAATAGTTAAATTTAAATTTACCGGCTCTGCCTTTTCAACATCTACTTGCTCATTGGCCAGCCGTTGATAGCGTCCAACCTGTTTTACCTCGGTCTGCTTAGCATCGGCTTTAATCTCATTCAAAAGCTCTCTATGCTTAGCAATTGTGCTTGGAGACACTCGTAGACCTGAATCTACTTCACCTGCAGTTTTTTGAACAAGCGATGTGTTGTCAGGCATGGCCCAAGCTTGAGCAAGAGCAAAAAATCGATTGCGGATGTTTGCACGCTCCTGCTCGGTGATGGCCGTTCGTAAAAGTGAAATATTTTGTTCTTCGGTTAAGCCTGGCTTTAAATCTGCAGTGCCTAAAAACATCTTCTCTTCGATGATCATATTGTCTACAAACACGCTCCAGGACTCCTTGCCGCCCTTGGCGGCTTCTGTTGCATCTAAAAAAGCTTGGCGCTGAGCTTCAATCTGTTGATACAACTGAGTGACGACTGAGCCTTGGGCCCTAGAGATGGCATCTAAGGGGTGTGAGTCTCCACTTACCTTAGCCCGAGCCAACATAAACTCTTCAACCTCATCGTTTAGAAAGCCATAATATGAAGCACCCCACACACCTAGAATAGCTAAGTTTCTAGCAAGCTGAGCAAAAAAAGAGGCACATTTTGCAGCACGAGCATTCATATCAGGGTCCTCGTATTTTAAAACTCTTTTAGGCTTACCGTTTACGACTCTTGTTTCCCAGGTGTGTGGAGAAACGGGGCTGCCTAAACCAGCTTGAGCAGCACCCTTTCGAAGCCATAAGGACATCATTGAAGTGGGGCCAAGACGCGCCCCCCCTTGCAAGATTTGATTGAACAAAACGTTGTTAACGAGCCTGTGACCAGTCACCCCCGCAGTGATAGCCAAACCTACATCAGCAGCATCGCCCGCATAATCCCAGGCATCTTTGTTTTCATCGTCTTTTCGTTTCTCAAATAGCAAAGGATCTTGGTCATAGATACCCTCTAATAATCCAGAAACCTCATTCATCAAAAACCCAGGATCTTCTGAAAAACGAAACATGATCGCCTCGTTATACACCCCGGCTAAATCATCGGTGAAAGAAATTGCTTGAGAAGTCTTTAGCTTTGAAGCCGACAAAATCAAAGAGCGTTTCAATTGATTAATAGTCCCGGAATCAGCCATTTCCTCGCCAATCACCCGACCACACAGGGCCGCATTTAAACTACTTTTAGAGAGTTTTAAAATTTGGGCTTTCTCAAGGCGGGCTTTAAAGCAAATGTATCGGAAAAAATCATACTGAAGCTTTTCAACTTCATTGCGCTTGCTTTCTTTTTTAACAAGTAAGTTTGCGGCTTTCATCCAAAGATCAGATTCCTTGCCAACACTTGCCTGATAAACAGTAAAGCCCATTGGGTTTGTTGGTTTGATGTTAAAATCAACATTCTCAAGCTCAACTTTTTCAAGCTCTCTCGTTGGAATCGAATAAGACCCAAGGTCCAACCCCATTTCCTGGGATTGAACAATGAATCCCGACATAAACATACTTACAATCACCATCGCCCTACCAAATTTTAAAACTCTCATTGTCCTGCTCCTCGCCCAAATTTAGCTCGAATCGAATCAATCTGTGGCTTCATACTAAAAGCCATTGACGTAAAAATATAGGTATCAAGCGCCAAATGAAAATACGTGCCTTTTACTGCGGCAATATGCTCTTTTCTAATGCCCTCATAATAATCGGGCTCGATGATGGGAGTTCCCCTTACCGAAGAGAAGAAGAAGGTCTGAGTTTCTTCTATAAGTTGAGAAGGCAAAATCGTGGGACCACGCTCGCCCCAACCTAACCTAAAGCCAAGCCCTGTATCAGCAATCATATTCGCCTGGCCTGCTACAAAGTCAGCACCCCAAAGAGCCCAATAGAAGCCTGGAATAGAGGCCTGCCAGGCTTCAATGATAGGCAAAAGCGCAGCGCCAGCGCCAGGCATACGACTCCCTATAGTCCAACGCGCAAGCTGCATCACAACCATTGGGACAATAATCAGATAATTGAGCTTTTCCATTTTTGATCCAAAATGCTCTTCATACGCATTAGGAAGTTTCAAACGATTGGCCACAACCTTTTGAAGTGACTCATATTCAGGAAATGCAGCCTTGATTCGCTCCTGCAACAAAGGATTGTTGAGCATCACATGCTCAAGGTCTTCAAAATCTTTTGCTGTAGTGATCATCTCCCATGATTTCAATAGTCCTTCTTCTACCTCTCCGAATGCTTCAGATATTTTAAGAGTGACTTTCGGATCGAGGTCCGATCGCCCCAGGCTAATCACATTCAACTCTTCATAGAGAGTCTTTTCAGAGTTCTTAATGTTCAGGGCTAGAAATGGATAATGACTAATAAGTTCGTTCTTGTGGACTTTCTTGTATAGACCTCTTTCGCCCCCACTTAAGACAGGCCCAATGTTGTAGGACAAACGAGCAACGTCTCCACGAAAGCCAAAGATCTCTCCCACTTGTTGCCAGTTCTCAATATCTTTCATTTGCGCGGCGAGCACTGTCTCAAATTCTTCGGCACTCAAGGGTGACCAACGCAATCTTTTACGCTGCTCAAGAGTTAAATACTTCTGATACGCCTTAGGAACAGCGAGAGAAAGTGGTTTTAGATCTTTTACAGAAAGATCTTCAGAGGCCGACGCCTCCTCTACCCCTGTCGCCTCAGTTCCTTCATTATGCTCGGGTGCCTGATCTGCAACTTTGACAAGCTTTCCTTCTTCATCAAAAACAAAAACTAAGCCTTGATCAAAAGAACGTCCGTTCTCAGAAACAACGGGAGCAGACTCTTCCGATGATTCCTCTTCTTGTGTTTCCTCTTCGGAAAATGCAGAAGCCATGTCCTTAAAAAATTCTTCCAAAGCAGACTCTGCTTCTTCGGCCTGCTTCTTCTCGTCTATCTCTTCTTTAGAGGCTATAGAATGAGCCAAAACAAAATCGGCCATCTCGTCTTGAAGAACTTTTAGAACGCGGGCGTAGTAATGTAAGCCAGAATTGTAATCTGAAAAATTGGCAAACAGTTTGTAATACTGACTCAACATAAAGCTAGGCTCTAGGCCTTCGACCTTAGAGCTCAAAGCCAAAGCCATGCTCCCCATATGGACTCCAGCATCTTCTCGGCCGGAAAGCATCCGAACATGGCGCATAACATCTTTTACATATTTGCCCATTTGTCGAGCGTTCTGATTGCGTCGGTTAACATAAAAATCTTCTTTGGTGACAGGAAAAGCTCTTGCTTGCTCGAGAGCCTCTAAGTATTTCGCACCCTGAAGAATCATTCTCTTTTCAACCAAAGAAATTTTAGCTTGAGAAACATCAGCCAGATCTTCATCCAAATGCTGGTAGCGATTTCTTAGGTCTGACAGATGAGCCATAAAGCTTGAAATGTCTGCCGAAATGTAAGAGCGGACTAAGATTAAATGAATCGCGTGTTGAATCTCTTCGCCACTGAACAC
Organism: bacterium; assembly: GCA_009991595.1. Classification (GTDB taxonomy): domain Bacteria; phylum Bdellovibrionota; class UBA2428; order UBA2428; family UBA2428; genus JAACVK01. The sequence continues at coordinate 16,294 of JAACVK010000037.1, forward strand.
AGAGACATCTAATGAATAATTGCTCAAAATATGAGCAAAATGTGCCTCTCTCTGCTCGGCTTTAATACTCGCAATTCCGTCACGGAAAGAGTCCGCCAGCACCCAGCGTTGATCCTCGGGAGTTTCCTCACCATCAAGATACAAGATCTCTCGAATGTCGTTTAAAAACTCATCGTCATGGAAGCTTGGCAGAGTCTCCTGTTGTTTTTTATATTCACTAACTATATAGGCGACATCTAAGTTGCGGTTGTAAAAAGCTGTGTCTTGCATGGACATGTTTTCACTTAGATTAAGATCTTGATACTTTGCTCGTAACTCGGCCGTATAGGGCAAGGGAGAGAACTCTACCCCTCTAAAAAACTGTAAATTTCTCCAAGCCATTTGCAATCGATCCATGGCTACGTATTGAGCTATTGCGAAGAGTCCTTCATCATCAACACTTCTTCCCACCTGAAAACCACGAATAGCACCCGCTAGAAAGTGAGGATTTAAGCTCACAAAATAGAACTCACCCTGAAGTGAGCTCGTCTTTTCAGTTACAAAGATATTGAAATCTTTTTGCCATTGCTGACTCTTAAAAGGAATATGCCCTCCAAAAGCATAGTGGAAGATCTTAGAGGGAACTCGAAGACGAAAGCGCTTTAACCAGTCTTCAAAACCATCGCTTTGTCCCACGACAAGCATAACTGCCTTAGAGTTAGACAAAGTAAGCATAGAACTAACAAAGCGCTGATAAAGTTTAATAACAGAAGGAAGTTCGATGTCTAAAGCAACTGATAAGTCTTCATCATTAAACAACGCAAAGGTGCTCTCTATTTGTGAAATTAGCTCAATATAATCATCTTCAAGCTGAACAAACTCTACCTTCAACCCCTTTCCACTGTAGTCGCGCTTAGAAAGTTGTTGAACAGCCTTACGCCTAAAGGCGGTGACTCGTTTATCGTAATCTTTAAGTGAATTCTCAATTTTAGAGACCCCTAGGCTAAACTCGGTTCCAGCTACACTTTCATCGACTTCAGCATCCACATCTATTTCCACTTGTTGCGCAGGAGTGCGCGAACTCATACCTACACCCAATGTAGTGAGAGTCAAAGCTAGGAGAAGAAGTAGTGACTTAAGATGCTTCATAAAGTTATCGACGACTACTCGGAGGCTCCTGTCTCAGGTTTTTTTCCTGCTCCCTTGCGAGCCACATTTCCACAACGATCACCGGAACCGCCTCCAACGCTACCACCGGCAACGCGCCGCTTTTTGGGAGTTGCAGGTCTACTACTAAGAGATTCAGGGTCTTCTGTATGTTCTGGGGCTTCGACACCAGCAAGTTCACGTGTTTCTGGAGTTTCACCACTCTCGGGTTCCAGCAGAGCTTGCTCAAGCTTATCTGCTTCTGTTGGCAATGCTTCCGCAAACTCCGCACTGTCGGGGAACATCTCTGTGCCAGATGCCATAATTTTCTCATGTCCTTCAAAAGTAGGAGCAAGAAGGACAGCTAACTGTTCTTTCTTAACTGGTGAACCATATTCCCATTGCTTCACCCAAGTCTTGAGCATTTCTTCATTACCAGTTTCAAACCATTTTCGAACATAAGCAGGCATATCGGCCTTTGAGTTATACATAAAGAAGGACGCAACCCATTTCGCATACCAGTTTGGAGGGCGCGATGGGATAGCATCTCCAAGCACCCTGTCTAAACTTTCAATTACAGCTTCTTGAGGAGCTCGGACTCGCTGCCTTACAAGCTTTTGAACGACTCCATCGATTTCTCGAGGCACAGGAGGAATCTTGTCTATCAAAATAGGGTCAGACTCCAGGTGAGCCATAATGGCCGCCCTATCATCTGCGCTAACTTTATAACGCCTCATGATTACATCTAACAAGGCCGTTTTGTTTTCTGGCTCGAAAGCAGGTTGAAAGACTAAGCGATCCGACATTCGAGTAAATTCATCAGCTTCAAATTTTGGATTAATTCCTGCAATCTCAAAACCTAGTTTTGAGTCCATAAAACCAACCATTTTTCCAGTTCCCTTTAAGTCTTCTGTCATTTCTCGAATAAAACCACGGAACTCTTCAACAGCTGCAGCTCCAGCTCCTTCACCTTTTCCACCTGCCAATTTTGAAATAACCTCATCAAACAGAAAGACTGTTCCTGGAGGCGCTTCAAGCATGACTTGCTTGAGGATTCCTAAGTTTTTACCTAATTCACCAACCCACTTGCTATTGGCTTGCGCAAAATCGACCTTATAGAAACTAAGAGGAAAGTTGTCTTCCCCACTTACAACTTCAAATATAAAAGTTTTTCCTGTGCCCGAGGTTCCACCGACACCAAAGAAGTAAGGCATCAACTCATATCGACCATCTCTTAAAAACTGCGCTTGTTCATCAAGCCAAGCAAAAGCTTTTTTGGCTTCATCACCCGCAACTAAGTCTCTAGATAGAGTCACCATATCCAGAGGAGTGATCATTTTATTAGAAATTTTTGAAATCGAATCTTGTTGAGACTTCTTAACTAATTTCAAGGTAACGGGTTCAACATCAAACTTTCTTGCGCCCTCATAAACAGACCCTTGAAGCAATTCCAAGAAAGCGCTTCTATCCATTCCATGAGTTCGACGAACAAAATTATCTTCGTCCATTGTTGAGAAAATTTGCTTGCGAATCTCAGACCTTTGCTCCGTAGGGTAAAGCTCTAAAACACTTTCAACCAATGCACGACGCTCACTCTCATTGGGTAAACCAGCGCTCACTTTTGAATAATCGGCACTCTTCAAGAAATCAGCGTGAAACCCTGCCTCAGATTCGGCCAATAGAATTGTTGTAAAAGGTTTCCCTGATCCAGCTCCCCCCGCATAATCATAGCGAAGTGATAAATCCTTCAAAAACTGTGCGTTGGTTTGATTGGTTTTATCAGCACTGCCATTGGCACTTTCGCGCGGAATCAACTCATCAACATTTCGCAAAACTAAGGCCACTGAAGCCTGATCTTGGATCGCCATTGGCTCGATTGCTCTCTGCAATTCCGCAAGCTTTCTTTCCATTGAAAGACTCTTCTTTTTGCTGCCATCATTCAAGTCATCAATCAATTTTTGAAGAGTTCTTCGCGAAGAATTTTCCACTCTTCCTCGACCAAAAAACCCAGCCAAGCCCTCGCCAAATCTACCCAACCCACGTCGAAACTCTGAACCTCCCGCTGGGTCGGCTTTCGCAAGAACACTTCTATCGGAATTAGGGTCATACAATTCAAAACGGCCGTTTCGCAACGTAACGATCAAGTCATAACGATCTTTAAGCACATCTCGCTCTAGCGCATGAGCGGCATCTTGATATCCACCAGGAAGCCTCGCCGTATTATCGTTGGTCGCAACCCCCTCAATCAAAATCATGGGGCTTCTGTTCTTGTCGATGACAGAGGCCGTTTCATTAATCCAGTTTTTAGCGTCTACCTTTGGAACTTCGGACTCACTAGACTGAGCTCCTTTTTGGGCGCTACCACCATCTTCTGCGGCAAATGCAATTGCAGAGACAAAAAAGAACACAAGAACCGCAACCATACATCGTGGGTAAACTAAGAGTTTGAAATAGCGTTCTTTGATGGGCATTCATTCCTCCACGGCTCAGGTGAGAATCAAGATGTGAATAAACGTCCCCTAGCAGATGCAACATGGCCTAGGCCTAGTTCTAGACCTATCCACATGATATAACACTATGCGTTAAAATTGTGTTAATTCTTTCATTTATTTAAAAGGTTCCAGGATACTTTTGCCTTGAAATCATTGAGGAATTCAACGAATCACGGAAAAACCTAATGATTTCAAGGCAAAAGTATCCTGGAACCAAAAAAAAGGCCTCTTTCCGGTGAAGGAAAGAGGCCTTTTGTAATTAATTTTAACTAGTTAGCGGGAGTCTACTAACTAATTTTTAGTTAAGCAGCGAACAAGCTTCAGACTCTTGAACGATTTCACAACCGTTCGCACGATCTTGGGTCCCTTTACAAGAACCTTCGATGCTCACACCTTGATTTACAAGAGAGGCGTGGAAAGCATTACGAGCAGCCATGGCACCTGAGTTGTTCTGAGAATACTGGTCAATGAATGGCTCCATAGAAGCCAAAGCAATTGTTATTTTCTCAAGAACGGCAGGATTAGTAAAGTCAGTTGATCCAGCCAAACAAAGGTCAGCGTGAACACCTTCAACTGCAGACCATAGTTTTGAACTTAGAAGACGATCTAAAGCGCCTGTAATATCGCCACCCATAGAAACTCCATTTTCTTTGAGCTTACGAGCGAATTGAGCAGCTAGAGCAGCTTGAGCCACACCAGACGCTTGAGGAGCAAAGCTTCGAGTGCTCTCAGCTTTAACAGCAGAAACAGAAGCTAGCTTTAAGTCAGCAATCTTTGCGCTAATGGCAGCCACTTCAACGGTGCTTCCAGTTGCGCTATTGATGCTCAAAATGTCTTTTGAAATTGCATAAGAAAGGGCAGATTCGTCATTCGCCAAACGGCTTTGAAGAGTCATAACCTGAATAGGATTGTTTGCGTCGAATTTATCAACACCAAGATATTGAGCAACAGCAGAAGCAAGTTCAGTTCCAGCAACAGCTTTTAAAATGCTGGCGCCTTTTTCAGTCTGAAGAACAGTAGCGGCTTTCGCTCCTGCTTCACGAATAACGGTAGCAGACTCATTGGATATTGCGTGAGTAAGATCTGCTGACCCCACAACAAGCACTGCGGATAGTGCGGTGATAACAACTCGAATATTTAATTTCATTTTTTAAGGCTCCCTTTCAATTTCCGTATTAACGCGGCTCGTTATATCCGCTTTTCCCTGATGTCGCAAGGAATAAAAATACTGGGGCCTTTCTAGCGAAGTTCATAAACTAGTCAAGAGAGGAAAAACTCACAAAAAAGAAAGAGCAAGGTGCCTTAAAACACTGTATTTAATAGCCTTAACTTGATTGTCCCCCTCAGTTTACAACACGCTGTAAAGAAAAATTTAGAATCCTCTATTGAAGGTTTTATTCCCCTCTCTCGCCCTGCACGGCAAGAAGGGCCTTGCCCACGCCTTAAACATTTATTAGACATGTCTAATAAATGTTCTACAGAAAGCTCCTCACAATCTTAACTACACTATGCCTTTGCCAGCTCAGCCATTCACTTACGGTGACCTCCACGACTAATTTGATTGATGATTTGGTCTCAACCATTGGCGCCAACGACATTAAGAATGAATCTCTCATGGGAGATGGCGTTGACCCTCATTTATATAGAGCAACCGCCAGGGATCTCACTAAACTTAGAAACGCTGATGTGATTTTTTACAACGGCCTACACCTAGAAGGAAAACTTGCAGAAACTTTAGGCAGGCTTGCCAAGCGCAAAGACGTTTATGCTGTTGCCGATGCACTCGACACCAAAGACATCATAAACCATAGCGGCGCCATTGATCCTCATATTTGGTTTGACCCTAGCTTGTGGATTAAAGTTGCGCAGGGAGTGGCAGAAAAGCTTAGCCAAAAATTGCCTCAACATAGAGACAAGTTTTTTCAGCGCTTTGAAAAACTAAAAACAGAAATAAACAACACAGCTTCACTTGGAAAGGCTTCCATAAAAAGCATCCCCAAGGAAAAGCGTCTTCTTATAACAAGCCACGATGCCTTCCACTATTTTGGAAGGTATTTCGACATTGAAGTGCTTGCCGTCCAAGGACTCTCTACCGAAAGTGAAGCCGGCTTAAGAGACATTCAAAACATCATCGACACCATCAAGAAAAGAAAAGTTCCTGCCGTTTTTGTCGAATCGAGTGTGCCTCGAGCGGCCATCGAAAGAGTGGAAGAAAGCAGCAAAGCTAAAATTGGCGGAACCCTTTTCTCAGATGCCCTTGGAGGCAAAAACTCTAGTGCCGGCACCTACACCGGAATGCTCAAACACAACATTGAAACCATCGTAAAGGGACTCAAGTGAAAGTTTTAGAAACAATTGATTTAACTGTTAGCTACAAGAAAGTTCCCGCCGTATGGGGTGTAGACTTTCACGTCCCTCAAGGATCGTTTGTTGGAATCATTGGCCCTAATGGCAGTGGAAAAAGCACGCTCCTAAAAGCTTGCGTTGGCTTGCTGCCTCTTTCGTCCGGGTCTCTAAACTATTTTGAGGGCAAAACTCTCAAGGAATCTCGCAAACGCATTGCATACTTGCCTCAAAGGGAATCCATCGACTGGGACTTTCCCATAAACGTTCTGGATGTAGTTTTGATGGGTTGCTATCCAAAACTTGGACTTTTCAGATCGCCAGGACGGGCGGAAACAAGACTTGCAGATCTTTGTCTTGATAAAGTGGGCATGCTCGATTTTCGATCCAGACAAATCTCAGAGCTCTCAGGCGGTCAACAACAGCGAGTTTTCCTAGCTCGAGCTTTAGCTCAACAAGCCGAACTCTACATGTTGGATGAACCCTTCTCGGCCGTGGATGCTAAAACAGAAGCAACCATTCTTGAAGTCATTGCTGACCTAAAAAAGCAGGGGAAAAGCATCGTGGTTGTACACCACGATTTATTTTCCGTAGCGAAGAACACCGACTTGGCTCTATTACTCAATACAAGACGAGTTAATTTTGGGCCGACTTCAGAAATGATGACCAAAGAAAACTTAGAAGAAACCTACGGTGGTCAACTTGAAAGTTTTGCCCATGTTCTATTTGAAAGCGCCAAGCAATAATGAGCCAATACCTGATTGAAGCTGTCATCAGCTGCACCTTACTTGGATTTATTTCTGGCTTTCTCGGAAATTTCTTGGTTGTGCGCAAAATGGCTCTCTTTGGCGATATGATTGGCCATGCCGTTTTGCCGGGCGTCTGCATCGGCTTCTTTCTTTCGGCTTACGAGAAAAACATCTTCTTTATTTTCTTTGGTGCACTCGGAGCAGCCTTTGTTGCTAACGCCCTACATGAGTTTTTATCTAACAAACTAAGAATCAAACCTGACGCCTCACTGGCCATCAACCTTACGGGCTTTTATGCGATAGGAAGCACCATGATGGCTTGGCTAAAAGATTCGGGCAAAGCCGGACAAACCGGACTCGACCGCTACTTACTCGGCCAAGCAAGCTCCATAAGTCGTGAGGACCTTAGCTTTATTGCCGTCCTCACTTTGATCATCGTTGCTTCGATCTTTATTTTCTACAAAGAGATCAAAGCAGCCTGTTTTGATTATCAATTTTCTAAAGCGTCGGGATTAAAGCCCCAAGTTTTCTTGATTTTCTTATCGTCTCTGATTGCGGCCAATGTCATTGTTTCCCTACAAGCCGTCGGAGTTATTTTAGCCTGCGCGTTTTTAGTTATACCTGCAGCCACCACCGTCTTTTATTCTCAAAAACTCCTCTCACGCCTTTTCTTAGGAGCCCTCTTTGGCGCTTTGGCTGGCTTTGCAGGTGCCTTTTTTAGTTTGTCTGATGCAAACGTCCCCACAGGACCAAGCATCATTCTCGTTTCGGCCTTTGTTTTTGTTCTTTCTGGAATTTTTGGACCCGAGAATGGTTGGTTTCGAAAAAAACTTGGAACGTGGAAAGACAAGAGACAACATCAAACCGAGGATTTCCTGCGATGTGCCTACTACTTTTATGAAAAAAGCCACGAAAACAAAGCGCAGCTAGAGGGGGTTTTCAAACGAAGCGGAATTAAGAACCCCAAACTATTTGAAAGAATTAGAAAACGTCTTGTTCGAGGCAAAGTTATTAAAATGAATGGAGAGGACTCTGTTAGCCTCACTGACAAAGGCCTTACGCTTGCCGCAGACATGGTTCGAAAACATCGTTTATGGGAGCTCTACCTTGTTCAAATGATGAACTTTCCACCAGAGCGAGTCCACGCAAACGCCGAAAGAGTCGAGCACCTTATAACTGATAAGATCTTAAAAGAAATTGAAGACACACTCTCTAACCCAGACGTCGATCCCCACGGGAAAGTCATCCCCAGCTTGAACGATCTTCGCAAACATGGAGTGCCAGGATATTAAGATGCTCACTCAAGACGCCATTTGGATTTCCCTCAGTGCCTTTGCGGTAGCCGCCACCTGCTCACTGATGGGATATTATTTAACTCTCAGAAAACAATCTCTCTTTGGAGACGCTCTAAGCCACTCTCTCTTGCCAGGGCTGGTTTTAGCTTTCGTCATAAGCGGATCTATTGGTGGCCTACCTATGCTAATCGGCGCCATTGTTGCAGGGCTCCTCTGCAGCTTTCTTATCGAGGAGATAAGAAATCAAAGCCACATCAAGGAAGACACCTCTATGGGCATAGTTTTCACCTCGATGTTTGCACTGGGTGTTCTAATGCTTAGCCAAGTGGGAGCCAACGTTCACTTAGACACACAATGTGTGCTTTTTGGTGAGCTGCTCTTTGTTCCACTTGAGGACAGCGTCAACGTGCTTGGCATAAACTTTCCTGAGCCAACGGCTCAACTCATATTGAGTTTTGGAATTGTTTCTCTATTCTGCAAACTTTTCCACAAAGAATTCATCATTCTGGCCTTTCATGAAGGAGTCGCAAAAAGTTTAGGGCTTCCGACTAAATTTCTTCACTATTTGATGATGGCCCTCGCCTCTATTGCCATTGTAGCCTCTTTCGAGTTGGTGGGAGCCATTCTCGTCATTGGATTTCTTATCTTACCTCCCTCTTTTGGGAAGCTATTCTTCTCGACCTTTAAAGGAATCTATTTATCAGGTCTTGCAATGTCGGCATTTTCCATTGTCCTTGCTATCCCACTCTCTTTTTCCTTTAACCTCAACCCCGCCTCACTGATCATTGTTCTTCAATTTCTAATATTCGTAGTAGTTTTTACGATTAAATACCTTAGCTCGACTAGAAATTCTCAAAACCTATCAGCGAGGGGAAGACATCATGCCTAAGAACCCCTCTAAATCAGATCACAATTTTTCCGTCGTTGTTGAAAACTATTTAAAGGGAATTTGGAACATCGGATACTTCAACAACAAAGAAACTGTAAAAGGCGCTGATCTCGCAAGGCACCTCGGAGTCAAACCACCCAGCGTTTCTAATATGCTCAGAAAACTGAAACGTTTGGACTATATAGAATCCTCCAAAAGCCCGATCGAATTGACTAAAAATGGAAAAAGCAAAGTTGCTAAGATTTTACGTAAACATCAATTGGTTGAAATGTTCCTGGAGAAGACTCTTAAACTTAGCCCACTTGAACTTCATCACGACGCCGAATTGCTTGAACACGCAGTAAGCGACACACTTTTGGAACAAATAAACCTTTTCCTAAATAAACCGTCCCAAGACAACAATGGAATCCCCATTCCTCCTATTGATCAAAGCAAAAAGGGAAGAGCTTGGGAAAAATCCAGTTTAAGCAAGCAAAGTCCCCTCAGTGACTATATTATAACTGGAGTTGCCGATTTTGATCCAAGCAGCTTTCTAGAAGTTGTTAAAAAGGGACTTGTTAAAGGTGCAAAATTTAGATTGCTTAGCACAAGTCCAAACATCGAGATTCAACTTTTGAAATCTAAGCGCAAACAAGAGCTGAGCCTCGACCAGGCTCAGCTGATTCGAGCCCAGCTTGTTAGCACTTCCAAGGAAAAACTCTCTAGCTAGATTTTTTCTCGAGCTTCATAAGGCTACGCTTATCAAGGCCGTATTTATTAACCTTCATAATCAAGCCTGCTCGACTAATCCCTAACTCTTTCGCTAGCTTACTTTTATTCCAACCAGTTCTTCTCAAGCCGTCGCGAATCATTTCTCGCTCTAGCTCTTCAAGAGCATCCTTCAGTTTTCCTGAAAGCCTAGCTCCCTGAACCTTTTGCTTTTCTCCAGATTCACGAATTCGAGGAGAAAACACTTCAAGAGTAATCAATTTTTCGCTACCCGAAAGAACAGTGACCCGCTCCATTTCGTTTTCTAGTTCTCGAATGTTACCTGGCCAGTTATAGTCATACAGGCCTTCAATCGCACGCTTAGTTAGAACCTTTGGCTCAATACCCTTTTCACGAGCTGATTTTGCCAAAAAGTGCTCTGCAAGAAGAAGGATGTCTTCTTTTCGCTCGCGCAATGGAGGAACCTGCATCCCGATTACGTTCAATCGAAAATACAAATCTTGTCTAAATGAACCATCTTCAACCATGGCCTTCAAATCGCGGTTAGTAGCCGCAATGATTCGAACCGTTCCTTTCCTTGGCTCGTTGGCACCGACTGGAGTGAAAGTTCCGTCCTGTAAAACTCGTAAGAGTTTAACTTGCATAGCCTGGGAAATATCCCCAATTTCATCCATGAACAACGTTCCACCGTTGGCCGTTTCAAAACAACCTTTGCGGTCTTTAAGAGCACCGGTAAAGGCACCTTTGATGTGACCAAAGAGTTCACTCTCTAAAAGGTTGTCGTTAAACGCCGCACAGTTAATAGGAAGAAAAACCTTGTCTTTTCTTGGAGAGTTGTAGTGAATTGCTTTCGCGATCAATTCCTTACCAGTTCCGTTATCGCCTTGAACAAGAACAGTGCTTTCTGACTCTTTAATTTTTTCAAGCAAGCTATAGAGCTCTTGCATAGGCTTACTCTTGCCAATCATAGAGGCATAGCTGTATCGCCCGCCCAATTGATTAGAAAGGTCTTGGATTCGCTCTTCACGAGATGCAATCTCTTTATGTAAAGTAACAATCTCTTGAGCCACTAGGTCAGTAAGCTCTCTAAAATACTGCATTTCACTATCAGGAATATGTTTAACGGCGTTAAAACCTTTTTTAGCTTCTTCTTCAGAAACCCCAAGTGCTCCCAATTGTGTGGCAAAAGCCTTAGGCATTTTACCCGACTTATCGGTTCTAAAACCAACAGCAACAACTCCACCAAGATATTCATTGTCTACTATGATTGGGAACGCAACACCTTCAATTCCGGGAAGAAAGTCGAATTGATGGTATCGTAAGTCACCCTTTCTCAATTGAGAATTAACCCTCTCAACACTTTGGGCTAGGTATTCAAAGCCCGAGTCGTGAATCATTGTGTGACTCAAAACTGGGTTTGCCCAAATACTTTTTTCGCCCTTTGCTAAGTTTCTTAAACGGCCCTGGTCGTCTACTAGAAATACATCTACTTGAAACCAGCTCCCTAGAACTTCTCGAATTTTTCTAACGACGTGAATGCGTTCAAACTCTTCCCACTGAATCATAACAATGATTCCTCCCTGTCTATCTTTTCGGCAATTTCGCCATTTCCTTTACACCATTCGAAACAAAATCGACCAAAAGTTATCTATTTTGTTGATTTTTTACACATCGCTTAACAGAAGTTTAATAAAGTGAGGCTGTCACTTAAGCGACGTTCTCGGATTTTCTCTCTTCGAAGCGCTTAACCTTTAAATAAAAGCGAGCGCCAGAAGGCATGCCAGGTTGCTCCACCACGTTTTGGAAACCAATCTCGGCCTTATGCCGATCTGAGATCATCTTTGATATATATAGACCCAAACCCGTTCCAGCGCCCACCCCCTTAGAGGTGTAGAAGGGATTAAAAACTTCGGCGTAATGTTGTGGAGGAACACCTCCTCCACTGTCTTGAACCCAAATTTCAACGCTGTCACCAAGACTGCGCATTGAGAAAACCACTCGTTTCACAGGGGCCTTCACCACAGCATCTCTTGCATTCATTATAAAGTTAATCAAAATCTGGCTCAGCTCAGTGCGATCACCAGCAAGCATAATGTCTTCACTAGGCACCTCTGCAATGAATTCCACATTTGAGACCTTTAGATTCTCTTGAGTTAATAAAATTGCATCATCGAATAGCTGCTTAATCGAAACTTTTGAATCTTCAGTATGAGAGAAGCCCTTTCTCGAAAAGTTTTTTAAGGCGCGAGCTATGGCCATGACTCTTTCTATATTGGCATTCACCCGATCAATTGCATTGGTCACAATTTCATTCTTATTCTGCTGCTCTTTCAATTCTTCATCTAGTTGGTAAACATAACCATGAATATTGGTCAGTGGACTTGCTATTTCATGAGCCAAGCCTGCGCTCAACTCGCCAAGGGTTTGCAATCGTGAAGCGTGAATCCGCTGAGAGTCGTAAGTTTCTCGAGCTCCCATTCCCTGTAAGTTTCTACTCTGTCTCTCGGCATAAGCTTTTGAGATCCAACAAAATCCAAAAACAAACAAAGCATTCAAACCGATTGTAAATCCACTAGCACTAATTTTACTTGGATCGAGCTCAGAATCGTAAGCTCCCCACAAAATTGCACTCGTCCACAGAATCGACCAAAAGCCCACATAGAAACTAGGGCGCCAGCGATAAGAAGCAATCAAAGCAGGCACTGAAATAACAAAGAATGCGGGCGCCAGAGGGAGCATTACAAAGCCTCGTGCGCGCATGGAAATACAATAGAATTCAAAAGCTATGAGAGATAAGCCCAAAAGAACTCGATGATGATTCTTGTATCGCAGGGTCAAGAAGCTTGCCACATGAACCAGCAACCAGGAAGCTAGTATAGGTAGAGAGAAAAAATTGATCCCTAAGCCAAGATGAACCCAAATAGAACCGGCCGTTAGGAAAACGAACGCAGTCGCATAAATAGTAACAAGAGAATCTTGCTCCATTTGTTTAGACAATTCTTGACGGCTCAGACCTTTGCTCACCCCTACTCATCGGCAAATGATCCCTAATTCTTAGTTAAAAGGTGCATTCATCACTGAAGTGGCCTTAGTTTAGAGGCACGCTCTTGGCCAGGCGCAGCAACAACGGAAGTCCTGTAAGATGAGCTAGTGAGAATCCGCTGAACGCAACTTCAGCTAAAAGATGAAGCGAGTTCCTAAGCCAGTGAAAAAACTACGAGATTTCTGCTCTGGAAAATAGGCTCGCAAAGAGAGAAACCAGGCAACGCGAGAAGTGATCTGCCCTAAATAGTTAAACCCTGCGCCTAACTGAAAAAACCAGTCTCCGCCCTTTTCAGACCAAAACGCATATTGAGGATTAAAAACCACCTCAAATGGTTCTATTAGCCAGCGAATATCCAAACCCGGAGCAGAAAAGTCTTGGCTCTGATCAAAGCTAATTCCAAAGCCCAGCTCGTTCCAAGGGTGATAACCTAAAGTGGCCCCTCCAGTTCGGCTTTGAAGAGTGAAATCCCAACCAAAAAAAAGATGAGAGTAAAAATCACCGCGATCTGCGGCCATTCCTAAAAATGAAAAACCACCCCACAGGACTAATGATTTTAAAATTCGACTCTTAAACATTCACCCTACTCATAAAGACTTCTTATCAAAGGAATGATTAGCGTGAATTTCTCGAATAGTTCCAGTTTGCGAGCGCATAACGATGGAATGAGTCGTGCAACCCCCTCCAATAAAATGAACTCCTTTAAGCCAAGAACCATCTGTAACACCCGTTGCACAAAACATAACGTTTCCTGTAGCAAGCTCATTCATATTGTAGGTGCGATCAAACTCGGTAACACCCATTTTAGAGGCACGCTGTTTTTCTTCTTCGCTTCTCCACTTGAGTTTCCCCATAAAATCACCGCCCAAAGTTCTGAGAGCTGCAGCAGAAATAACTCCCTCTGGAGCACCTCCGGAACCAAGCAATAAATCAATTCCAGTTTCAGGATTACAAGTGGCTATTGCCGCTGAAACGTCACCATCACCAATTAAGTGAATTCGGCACCCTAAGGCGCGAACCCTTTGAATCAAATCCATATGACGATCTCGCTCCAAAATGATGACCGTCACCTCGTTAAGAGATTTGTTTTTACACTGAGCAACTGTTTTCAAAATCTCTTCGGTGCTCATTTCATAATTAATTTTCCCTAAGCACTCCGGCCCGACTGCGATCTTATCCATATAAGTATCGGGCGCATGTAAGAAGTGTCCTTTTTCAGCAACGGCAATGACAGACAGAGCTCCGCTGTGCCCATGAGCTACAAGATTAGTTCCTTCCAATGGATCAAGAGCCACATCAACCTTTGGACTGTCCGGACCACCCCGGCCAAATTCTTCGCCGATGTATAACATGGGAGCTTCATCACGCTCACCTTCACCAATGACAACGGTTCCTCGCACATCGATAGAGTCGAGAGCTTTTCTCATTGCATCCACGGCAGCTTGATCAGCATCATCCTTCTTGCCTCGCCCCATCCAACGGGCAGAAGCAATTGCCGCCGCCTCGGTAACTCTTACAAATTCTAATGCTAAGTTTCTATCCATCGCAAAACTCCTTTAATAAGCTTTTTCGACTACGGTTACCCCGTCGCCACCTTCACCGGGCCATGAGCCCGATCTAAAATTCAAATCATCTCTTTCTTTAGAAAGATAATTACGAATCTCGTTTTTCAATTTTTCGCCGCCATGACCATGAATGATCGTAATGCTTGTATCGTCTCCTCTAAGCAAGGAATTCAAAGCCAACTCCACACGATTCATAGCTTCCTCAACGGTTTTACCGCGGACATCACAAACGGTCGAGCCAACGGCGGAGGGTTCTTTAGAAAGATTCAAAACATTGCGTTGTTTTCTATTAAGTGCGGCATTTTGAATTTGCCTCTGGGTCTCAAAATGCTGAATCTGGGATTTAGAGGCAGATTTCAATCGCCCCATGGATACTCTCGTTTTAATTTCTCCAACCTGGACAAGAACCAGGGTATTGCTACTCAAGCGTTTTGTGTCTGGCATTTCAACAATCTTGCCCAAGCCAAGTCCGCTGACTTCAACAAAATCTCCTGTTTTAACTCGAGTAAAATCAAACAGCTCCTGTGAGCTTAAGTCTGACTCCTCGGAACTATCATTAATTTTTTCTCGTATTTGCTGACCTAAGTCTGAAATCTTTGTGAAAAGCTTAGGCCCCTCGACCGACAAATCTTGATCTCGCAGCTGCTTAAGACGCTCAGAAAGTTCCTTCTTAGATTCACCCAATTCCTTTAAAAGCTCTCTTGATTCCTTTTCAACAGAGTTTCGGATTCGCTCATTAAGTTCGTCTTGACGCTTCTGCATCTCTAGAGTCTTTCTCTGAAAGTCTTGAATCTGTTTTTCAAGCTCTTCCTCTCTTTCGCGAAATCCCTCACGAGCTTGTTGCAATCGCTCAACTGCCTTAGTTGTCTCTTCTGAAGGGTTTCCCCTTAGAGCTCTAGCTCTCTCAATCAAAGAATTTGGTAAACCAAATGCTTCTGCCGTATCCAAGGCAGACGAATCTCCGGGGATGTCCATCACGAGGTCATAAGTCGGCCGGCGAGTCTTAGAATTTAAGGCCATTGCCGCAATTCGACAACGCTTCTCGCTCATTGCAAAAGTTTTCACCCGACCGTAGTGGGTTGTAACGAAAAATGAAACTTTCTTATCTAACAAATGCTCTAAATAAGCTTGTGCCAAACACTCACCCTCTTCGGGCGCAGTCGCCGTGGCGATTTCATCAATCAAGACTAAGGAGTGTTCTGAGGAATTCTCTAAAAACTTTTCCAAAATTTTCAAATGGGCAGAAAAGGTCGATAAATCTTGATCAATGTCTTGCTCATCACCGATGTCTACAAAAAGGTCATCTAACTTCTCAGGGAAAACCGCTCGCTCTGCCATAACAGGAAAGCCCGCCCTCGCTAAACAAAGACTCAAACCAAGGCTTTTTAATAAAACTGTTTTTCCACCCGTATTTGGCCCCGTTAAGACAAATCCTTTATTCCAACTAAGATCATTTGGGATCACTCGTTCACGCAAGGCCAACAATGGATGGCGCAATTTTTGAAGTTTAAAATAATCACCCTCCCATCGCGCCGCTGATATTTCTCCTTGTAGGCGATTAAAAAACACAGCAGCTGCATCCATTAGATCAGCTCTCGCCAACAAAGCTAAATTACTTTCAAAGCTTTTCAGCAAAGGCTGCGTTCGACTTACAACACCCACAAGAATGCGCTCGATTTCTAACTCAATTTCCTTTTGGGCAATTTTCAATTTATTGTTTAGCTCAACAACACTTTCGGGCTCAACAAAAAGGGTTTGTTCCGTTTTTGACAGGTCATGAATAATTCCCGGAACTCGCCCCTTAAAGTTAGATTTCACGGGGATCACATATCGCCCCTGACGAACCGTTATATAAAAATCTTGCATCAATTCCGCCATACGCGGATTGTTTAAAAAATCATTGAGGCGGTCTTTGATCTGTTCATGCAGATCACGAACCAATTTTCTTAAAGCAAACAAATCCCCAGTGGCATCATCAACAATTTTGCCATGTTGGTCGACCATTGCAAAATGTTCCTCAGACCACTCTTCTAGAGTATCAATCTTCTCTAAAATCTTTTGCAGTCGAGGCTGTTCTTTGAGGTAACGCCTCATAAACTGAGCGAGTCCCTGCATGTTTTTATGAGCGTTCACCAGGGCAGCAAACTCTTCCTCAGAAATACTTCCCGATCGAGAGATTCTCTTCAAGATTGGTCGAATGTCGGCTACATCCTGAACGGGGAGTCGAAGTTCGGTTTGCTTTTGGAATTCAAACAACTCTAAGACCGCCAAACTTTGAAGCTTAGATTGTTCTTCGTTCAAAGAACCAGGTTGCCACCCTGAGGCCAGCTCCTGCCCAAACGGGGAGCGACACTCACGCCTTAAACATGCTTGAACTTGAGGCCATTCAACGACCTCTAATGTGCGAGAATCAAAACTCATATGTCTTGAAGCTTACTTGCGGAAGATTTTTCTTTCAAACTCTCCATCCACACTTACGTAGCGAACCTCTGAACGCATGATCCGAACAGCCCCATCCACTCCTTTCACTTTTTTTAAGTCTTTTTTTTCGCTTACATCCACATGCCCACCGCCAGAACTACGATATTTCGAATTTAAAACAGCTAGTTGAGCGACAAGGTCCAATAGATGGGGAGACACCTTTCCCTTGGAGGATATCCCCTTTTGGCCTCGAGGGAGCCAAACATGGGCCCCTTCGACCCCTCTTGCATGAAACCACAAGTCATTTGAAGCAGCCTGCCTCATCAACTCATCATTCTCTTTTGCGCTCTTTCCGACGCGAGCCCAGATGTTCTCCTCAATCTCAACCCACAAGCCAGGCTTCTTAGTTCGAAGATCTGGAGATAATTTTGACTTATCCTTGGACTCCTTTGGATCGGAGAACTTCTTTTGACTACGACTCCATTTTTCAAAGCCACCTTTTTCTAAATCGAGAAGACGCTTTGCACTCAACTGCACTTTTCTATTTTGCTTTTGTAGATAATTAAAAAAGGCATCTAAGGCGCCTTTCGTTGAGCTTCGATTCCATGGAGAAAACTTAAATCTTAGAAAAAACTCTTCCAAGAGCTGCTGGTCTGACTGAGGCCAAAACCCTTTGACGACAATCTGCTGAGGTTCGCTCTTTAACTTCTCACAAATCCCCGAGAGTTGTTTAGATATATCCATTGCTTTTTGATGATCGCTGCGAACATTCTCTAGCAACCTTTTAAACTTCTTTTCCTGCCTTGAATCGAGATCGATCTGTTGCTTGGATTGCTCCAAGACGCCTTCTTCGGGCAGTTTCCCAAGACGAAGCTCTGAAAGAAATGGTTTCACTTTCCCGGGAATTTCACACTCAAAACTAATCGATCGATCTTTAAACTCCATGCGAAGCCTTCTTTCTCCAGACTCTCCGAAAAAAATCTCGAGCACAGATTCTTCATTCTTTTCAATTCGCTGAATTCTGTGATTAAGAAAGTGAGCCCTCAGGTAAAGTTCCACGGGCGTGCTGTGCGGCGCTGCAAAGCTTAGATCTTTTTTCTCGAAGCTCACGGAGCTCCCTTGCCGGCCTAAAAAAAATAGTAAATACTTGGGCTTGGGAAAAAATGCCATTTTGAGCAGATATTCCCCTGATGGCAGTCGTAAGCTCTGAACTCTCTGAAATTGCGATCCTTCAGAAAAGAGCTTGACAAATTGCGTTAAAATGCACTTAGTTAAGCTAAGCATACAATATTGCAAGGAGTCTATCACCGTTATGGCGGCAAAAGCGAAGAAAAAAGCGACAAAGAAATCAAGCCCAGCGAAAGCTAAAAAGAAAGCTGCGGCTAAAAAGAAGCCTGCTGCCGCTAAGACCAAGACCAAAAAAACCAAAGCAAAGGCGGCTCCCAAAAAAGTAAAGGCGGCTCCCAAGAAAGAAAAAGCCGCCGTCGCTGCAAAAGCCGAGAAAAACACCGGCCCAGAAAAGAAAACAAAAACTTCCAAGAAAGCTGCTGAACGCGAAGCCCGCAAAAATCAAGCCGCCGAAGCATTGCAAGCCGCTCTTGAAGATTCAGATACAACTGCCGAAGAAGATGAGTTTGATCCAGAAGCTTTTTTTGCTGCCTCTGGTGGCAAAGGACTCTTTCGCTCTCATGTGATGAGAAAAGAGCGTGTCGATTTTCAAACCGACATTCGCTTCAGAGCAGCCAAAGATCCTATCGTCACAAATGCAACCCTTTTGAATCTTTCAAAAGGTGGGCTTTGCTTAAGAACTCCAAAAACCATTAAAGACAACACTGTTTTGAGAGTAGAGATACCACTTCCTCACACGAGTGAGCTTTTCTCGATTCAGGCTGAAGTGATTTGGAGCCACGAAGTCGAAACCGATACAATGCCAGAAGGTGGCGCACCTATTCACACTGGCTTGCGCTTTATGACTATGAGTCTTGCCAAACAAACGGTTATCAACAACTTCATTCAGCAACGTCGTGATGAACTTATTATGGCAAAAATTGGATTAGATAAGTTTACAGATTCCGTTCCTGTTGCCGGCATCGACTAAAGCTACTTACAGTTTAGACAAAGTCTGGATTCTGGAACGATTTTTAAGCGCGCGAAGGGAATGGGCTCTTCGCATTCGATGCAAACCCCAAATTCTTCATCATCAACCCTCAGCAAGGTGTTCTCGATCCCTTTAAGACGCAATAAATTTCTTTGTAACTGCGCCTTCTTCATCTCGTTAGATTGAATGGCCTCCATACGAGTCAATCTACCCAGGCTAACATCGGGTTCGACAGGAGCGATCTCACTTTCTAAAGTTTCATTTTCTACATTGAGCTGCTTTAACAGTTGCTGAGCCGCGGTCTTAATCTCAAGCCTTTGCTCCACACTAAGAGAGGACATCAAAGAGCCTTAGGAGTTCCAGTTGGAATCGCCTCGAGCAACTTTTTTGTATAGGCATGCTGAGGATTCTTGTAGATCTGAACGGCATCACCGAACTCAACAACTTGTCCTTGTTTCATCACAGCCACCTCATCAGAAATAAACTTCACAACGGACAAATCATGAGAGATGAAAATATAAGTGAGTCCAAATTCTTCTTGAAGGTCCAATAGCAAATTTAAAATTTGAGCTTGAATCGACACATCCAACGCAGATACAGACTCGTCACAGATAATGAACTCTGGCTCCACAGCCAAAGCTCGCGCTATGCAAATACGCTGCCTTTGCCCGCCTGAAAACTCGTGAGGGAAACGCTCTAAATGAGAAGGCTGCAAGCCCACTCGAAGCATCAGTTCTTCGGCTTTTTTCCAACGCTCTTGAGCGTTCTTATGAAGGCCATGAATTTTCATTGGCTCCACAATCGCCGATCCGATCGTAATACGAGGATTCAAAGAAGCATAAGGATCCTGGAAGATAATTTGAATTTTTCGACGGACTTTTCTCATCTCAGAAGACGAAAGTTTTAGAAGGTCCTTCCCCTGAAACATGACTTCTCCACCGGAAGACTCCACCAGGCGCAAAACAGTTCGACCTAAAGTTGTCTTTCCACAACCCGATTCTCCTACTAAACCTAAAGTTCTTCCCTTCCTTACAGAAAGAGTCACTCCATCAACGGCCCTAATCCATTGCCTAACCCCACCGAACAAGCCACCCCGAACAGGAAAATGAGTTTTTAAATCTCTAATCTCCATCAACACTGGATTCTCTTCTGTGAAAGGGCGTAACTGCTTTTCAATAGGTTGAAGCTCAACCTCGCGCTCGATTTCTTTGCCGTCTTCAGTCATGAAATCACTAACGGTTGCCAATCTTCTTGGGTGACGGTCCAAAGTTGGACGGCAATGAAGCAAACCCTTTGTATAGGGGTGTTCAGGCGAATCAAAAATCTGACGAGAAACACCCTTTTCAACAATGTTGCCTCGATACATGACAACCACTTCATCGGCGATATCGGCAATAACCCCTAGGTCATGAGTGATAAACAACATGCTCATTCCATAGGTGTCTTGAAGCTCAGCCATCAGATCTAAAACTTGTTTTTGTATGGTCACATCTAAGGCTGTGGTTGGCTCATCAGCGATCAACAACTTAGGCTTACAACCAATGGCCATAGCAATCATTACTCGCTGCTTTTGGCCTCCGCTCATTTCGTGAGGGTAGCAATGTGCCTTTTGTTTTGGATTTGGAATCCCCACTTGATCCAATAGCTCTACACTTCGATCCCAAGCATCTTTGGGCGTCATCCCCAAATGAAGCATAAGCACTTCAGAAACTTGATATCCAACCGTTAAAACTGGATTCAAGCTTGTCATAGGCTCTTGAAAAATCATCGAAATCTGATTGCCTCGAACTTTTTGCATTTGCTCGTCGGAGAATTCGAGAAGATTTTGATCATTAAAGAGAATTTTTCCACTCCTATAAATTCCTGGAGGAGTCGCAATTAGCCTCATGATAGCCAAAGAGGTCACACTCTTGCCAGAACCCGATTCCCCCACAAGTCCAACAGTTCTTCCGGCTGGGATATCAAAAGTGATATGGTTAACGGCGGAAACCACGCCATCCTGGGTTTTGAATTCAATACAAAGATCTTCAATCTTGAGTAGGCTCATAGCTTGAGCAAATCTAGCACAGGCCGCCTCAGGCCAAAAGCCGCTCCATGCTCTCAGATCAAAATTTACTAAGCCCTATTTAACTAATCTTGGACAGATTCTTCGAGAACAGCTCCCAGCAAAGGACTTTCTCCTAAAAGATGCCTAAAATCCAAGCCCTTCAGGCGCTTTGAGGAGGTATAGAAAGCTGCATCGTGAAGCATCAATGCCCATGGCATTTCCGCCACAACCCTTTGATGAAGCTTCTCTAGCAAAGCCTTCTTGGCAACACCATCTTGCAAGGCTCTCATTTTCTTAAAATTTTGATCGAATCTAGAGTCCTGGAAATTTGCAAAATTTGGGCTAGGGGCGCCATTGGGGCCATAGAGTAACTGAAGAAAATTCTCTGCATCGGGATAATCTGCTTCCCAAGTCATGAAAGAAACTTGAAACTTCTTATTTTGCAAAGACCCCATAAAGGCGGACAAGGACTTTTTTTCTACCTCTACTTTTATGCCAATGCCCTCTAAACCTTCCACTAAAAACTTCACAAAGGTATTGGCCCCTTCATAAACACTTAACGTTAATGCTTGCGAATCCTTCCAACCCGATTCCTTTAAAAGCTGCTTTGCCTTAACTCGATCGAATTTAGCAAAAGGATTGTCTCTACCGACTTCGTGCCCAAAAACTTGAGGCGGAATAGGAGAATGAGAAATATGGGAAGCCCCCTGAGAGGAGGAAATATTCAAGCTCTCTCGATCCACCGCCAGAGAAACCGCCTGACGAAACTTCACCCCCGCACGCTTAATCATGGGATCCTGCATATTGAAAATAACAAAACTTGTATTGAGGACAGAAAGTTCATGAAGCTTCCAACCCTTAGCAATATGGTGATCCTTCAACGATCTATTCTCTAAATTAACAACGTCTCTAATCTCCTGGGGAGGAACGCGAGTTAAATCAACCTTACCGACTTTAAAGGCGACGAATGCTTTGACAGGGTCCTCAAAGAACTCGTAACGAACGGTTTGTATGCTAGTCGACGCTTCCTCTGAAGAGTAAGTAGGGTTTTTCTCAAACTCTAAAGATTCCTTGGTGCGCCATCTTAAAAACCGATACGGTCCGCTGCAAACGGGGCTTTTCGCAAAATCGCCCTGAAGCTTTTCAACAGACTCTCTTGGAACAACGGAAAGACCAATATGAGTCAACGAATGTAATAATTGAGGAGCATCGACCTTTAATTTTAGCTCAACGGTGTAGCTGTCTTTAATGTTTATTCCCTCAGGAATTTGATTGTAATTAGTGGATTCCGATTGATTCTGAGCAATTCGCCATTCTTTGATTCCTATAATTTTATTTTCAATCAACCAAAAGTTTGGAGAAGACAATTTGGGGTCGGCAAGACGAAGAAGAGAGTAAACAAAATCATTAGAAGTGATTTCTCTACCTTTACCCTCTTCAAAAGAAGGATGGTCTGAAAAATACCTGCCCTTCTTAAGCTTGATAACTAAAGTCTCTCCATCCTTAGACACACTAGGCATGCCATCGGCCAGCTCGCTTGAAAAAGTGTAGGTATCCGTAGAGGGCGCATAGCCGAGCAGCTGTTGATAACAAAGGCTCAACATTCGCGCTTGCTCAGAGGAATCTACCATTTGTGGATCTAGAGTATTAAAAGCCTGAGAATAGGCTACAACCACCTGTCCCTTAGGAGTCTTCTTTGTGCAGGAAACAAATGTAGCCAAAAATATAAGCCAATAAAACTTCTTCATAGTCTTATATGATAGGCCAAATTCCTTGAAATTCCAGCGCTTGGCCAATGCAATAGAGTCAAAGCTCTGTTCAACTAAACAAGGCGCTTAGCCCAAGAGCGAGTCTTAGTAATCGATAACTTTTATTGACGCGGTGGGTCGCCAATTCATTGCGTTCTTGTCTGCCCCCGTCCAGCTCTCAGCACTCCGCCAAACATAGCGAAACTCTGAAACCCCATTCTTAAATAGTTCAATTTGCCTGGGGATAGTCGCAAGAGCTTGTCCGGTAAGTTTCGAAAACTTTGCTCGCAATCGGGGCCTAAAATCTTCCCCGCCCCACTTGGTAGGAAGAGCCCTGTCAAAATAAGCTATCTCAACGGGCAAATAGCGAGTTGGATCAATTGCGACCCAACGGCCCCCCACTCCCTTAAGCTCAGGAACACGAAACAAATAAGCATTCATCTTCTTATCGTAACTACATTTAAGACTTTTCCCTTGCGGCCCTCGCAATTGCGCCAAGGTAAGAACTGCTTCGAAAAAGATCTCTGGATATACAGGAACTGGCAAAAGCGCAAGAAAACGTTCACGGCGCTTTGTATTTTTATACAATTCACTTGTAGGGAAACGAAAGGCCTGCTTTTTTCTGGGGACAAACAAAATTGTCCACTCCGGATTGATTTGCAATAAAGCAACCTTAATTCCGAGCGCTGCTTCTACCTCTATCCGAGCATGATCAGGGTAAATGATGGCTGCACTCAAATCCACAGACATGTCTTTGGTGTAAACAGTGCTACCCCCGTGAAGGGCCTGAAAAAATTGATCGCGAGTGCTGGCTTTTCTCAGCACCACATCACAAGACTCAATTGTTATCGGATTGGGCCGGTGCTCTATGGTCGAGCACGAAATCAGAACAAGCAGGGTGCTTACAATTCCCACTAGCCAACCTTTCTTTAAGTCGGCTCCTTTTACTTTCCAAGGCTTGCTTTTCATCATCTCTCTCTGGACCAAGTTTAAGCGCCTTTTCATAATAATCCAAGGCATCTGTTAATTCACCCATTTTTAAAAGAACATCTCCAATGTGATTGGCAATGATAGATTCGTCTGGCTTGAGAGTGAAAGCTTGTTGCAGATTGCGCAAAGCCTCTTTAAAATCACCTCTCCTATAGAGAGCCCAACCCAATGAATCTAAAATATATGGATCGTTTGGCCTTTTCTTCAAAGCCTTTCGAATCAGCTTTTCAGCAACTATTAAATCCCTGTTGGATTCCGCCAATAGGTAGCCAACAAAGTTCAGCGCCGCTACATGCTCGGGATCTTTCTCTAAGATCATCTTTCCGGTCTTCAAGGCCTCGTCAAACTCGCCTTTTTTCTCTTGTAGAGTGGCCAATTGATAAATCAATTGTAAATTTCCTGGATAAAGCTTCAAACCCTTTTTAAGGTATACTTCGGCATCTTCAATCTGCTCAGAACTCTCCAAAAAACTACTCGCAATTTCATACAAATAATCTCGCTCCAGGCCACTCTTTTCCGCAAACTCAATGCTCTCTTTTAGCTTGTTCCAAGCCAACTTCGATTTTCCAATCTTCTTCATTGAAAAGACGTAACCTTTTAAGGCCTCTGGAAACAACTTTGAGCGACTCTCTACTTTTCCATATTGAATTGCAGCTTCTTTAAATTTTCCTTCTTGTTGATAAACAGCCGCCAGATAAAAGCGAATATTATCGCTATCGGGAGATAAGGTGAGTATTTCTTCCAGCTTGCGAGTCGCCTCTGGGTAGCTCTTCATTTCCATATGAACCAAGGCAATTTTAACCTTATTATTTAAATCACTGGGCTCTTTTTCTTCATAGCTCAGTAGTCGCTGAAGAGCTTGATCGTATTGCCCTCGGTCCATAAACAACTGAGCTACACGCTTTTCAAACTCTGCGTGACCGGTTTCATCGGCCAACCATCGATACAATTCTAACGCTTTTTGCTTTTGCCCTTGATCCTCATACAAAATAGCCAAAGCCGTGGCCGCCTGTGAAAAGGAGGGATGAAGATCTAACGCTTTTTGATAGGCCGCAACGGCTGCAGCGTTTCTTCCGCGAGTTTGCTCCAAACGACCCAAATAGAACAAAGCCGCTGCAGAAGTCGGGTCCTCTTTTAGAAAATCTTTTAAGAGCTTGTATGCAACGGCGATATTCTGGTCATCTATTTCTAAATGAACCCAGGTTAAAAGAACCTCTTCATCGTCTGGATGCTCTTTAGACAGCTCAGAAAACAGGGCTCGCGCCTCTGAATACCTTTTTGCAGTGATTTGAAGATTTCCCAACAGCAAACGTGCATCTCGATTATGAGGATCTAACTCAATCGAGCGCTTCGTTGATTCAATACCTTCATCAACCCGCCCAACAGATAAATACTCTCGAGCCAAAGCGAAGTTCAGCTCTGAAGAATTCGGATCCAAAGTAAGGGCTTTTTCAAAAACTTGAATCGCCTTAGGCGACATATTCTTGGCGCTCCAATACTCACCTAACAAATATAAATAAGTGGTGTTGAGAAACTCTTTTGCAGCTTCGGGGTCCTTGCTCTCAATGGCATTGATCTGAGACAAAGTTTTTAAAGTAAGGGCCTCACCGGCATCTGCCTCAAGACTTGGGCCCTGCAGTAGATAGAATTCTGTTAATCGATAACTACCCCAGATAAGCGTAGATATAACTCCTACAAAAACCAAGAGATATCGAATGGAACGAAAAGAGACCATATCCTAATTGATATCGTCTTAGAGCTTTGTAAACTTTAGGTAAAGAAAAAGCTTAGTCCCTATTTAAAGTGCGATGCGTGATAGGTTTTTTTCTAATTCAGATACTTTCACAACGGATGTCCCTACCTTAGCGACAACTACACTCGCCGCAATAGTAGCCAACAAAGAAGCTGTCGGTAGATCAGCTCCAGAGGCTAGGGTGGCCGCCAAAACGGCAACCACTGTATCGCCAGCACCCGTAACGTCAAAAACCTCACGAGCCACAGCAGGTAGGTGATAAACCTTCTGATCTTTTGCGTTCAACAAACTTAAACCATATTGGCTCCGAGTGATCATTACACTCTCCAACTCAAGCTTAGTTTTCAACGATTGAATGGCCTCTTCAACCAAAGAATCTTCAGCGCCTTTTTTGAGATCAAAGGCCCCTAACAACGCCTCTGTCTCTGAAACATTAGGAGTGATCAAACTTGCGCCGATATAGTTTTCGAAAGGTGTCCTCATGCAAGGATCAACAATGCAGTAAACTTTCTTTTCCTTGGCCATTCGAATCATCTCTTGGGCAACACGCTTAGTGAATAGACCTTTTGCGTAATCTTGCAATACAACGACCGATAAACCCGACAAAAAAGAACCAAAACGCGAAAGAAGCTTGTCCTCCATTTTAGCGGACAAAGCTGTTGAGGTTTCTTGATCAACCCTGAGTAACTGATGCTGAGAACCGGCCAGATAACGAGTCTTCAAAGCTGTTTGTCGGCTTGAATCAGAAAGAAAATCAACATCTATATCGAGCGCTAGGTTTGAAACAAGAGATTCAATTCTGTCGGCAGTCTTATCTTCTCCCACAACCGTTAGAAACTTTAACCCCAACCCCCAAGAACCACACAATTCGGCAGCATTCGCTAAAACGTTAGCCGCACAACCTAATCGATCTTCGGAGCGCGAAAGATTTAAAACTGGAACAGGAGCCTCTGGAGAGATTCGAGTGACGTCTCCAAAAACAAAGCGATCAAGCGCAACGTCTCCAAAAATACCAAGAACGGACTTTTTATGGGTTGGACTTTTTAAAAAGCCTTCGGCTTGCGCCTTAATCTCTGCTAACACTATAAATGTAGAGCTTACCTAATGATTTCAGGATTTTCAATTATTCGTAACGGCGATAAGTTAGGCTACCCCTACTTAGAAGCTCTTCAATCACTGGCTCCCCTGTGCGATGAGCTAATTGTAGCCTGTGGAGATAGCACCGACCAAACTCGCGAACACTTAGTCCAACTTAAAGATAAGATAGATTGCGCCTTGATTATTATTGACTCACCTTGGGACGACTCAAATACCAAAGGCGGCTCAGAGCTTGCTAGACAAAGTAACATTGCACTAGAGCACTGTAAAAATGACATTTGCTTTTACATTCAAGCCGACGAACACATCCCCGAACGTGACTATCCCTTGATCCGAGACGATTTAAAAAAGTTTGCGCAGGATCCTGACGTCGAGGCCCTCCTGTTCCAATGGACTCACTTTTATGGTAACTTTCAAACTTTTGTTGAGTCTAAAAAGTGGTATCGCCGAGAAGTGCGCGCCTTTAAGAAAAGCTCTGAACTTAAAAGCTACGGTGATGCGCAGGGATTTCGCATACCGCTTTCTGGTGGCACATGGCAGAAGCCGCGTGCAGCCTTAAGCAGAGGTCGGATTTTCCACTACGGGTGGGTGCGCCCCCCGGAAACTATGGCAGAAAAGAGCGAAGCCCTAGACCGCTTTTGGCATGGGAACAATCGAGACGGAACCCACTCTGCCACAAACGTCTATCCGCCCTTGCTTGGCATGAAGAAATTCCACGAAACTCCTCCCTCCCTCATGAAAAGACGCATTGAAGCCTTGGGCGACTTTAACCCTTTTCCAGAAAAGCCCTCCTTTCCGCTGCTTAAGAAAATAAGACACATTCTTTTAAGCTGGCTTGAAAGAAAAACGGACTGGCGACCTGGAGAATTCAAGAACTACAAGTTAATCAAACGCTACTAAGGCATAACCTGATAGCGAACAAACCCCTTGTGCCAATAGCCATCCGGGCGCCATCGATCAAAACTTTGAACCTTTGTGGCGGGGTAAATTCCAAATACATTAATTCCACTTGCGTGGGCAATATGCAAAGGTCCCGTGCTCGAGGCCACAACAAACTTGGCTCCACTTAAATAACAAATCAGCTCTCGAACAGAGGAAAACCCCTCGACCATGCCTACACCCTGCCTAAGTATTCCACTTTGCAACAAACCTTGCCTACGAAGATGAGCATCGTAACCGCTCACTAGGAAATCTAGGCTTCCGTCGGACTCTTCAAATATCGTTTGGGCGAAGTCAATGTATTGCTGCAAACCCCAGTTCGCAGCCGATGCCGAGTTAGAAACACAGATAATGGTGTGAGGACTTTTTCTTGGAGCACTCCAGGTTCGAGGAACCTTGAGTGCTGGCAATCCCTTGAATTCGGGTATTCTCATGCCTAAAGACTCTAAACAAAAGCGAGCCACATCTAAATTGTAGTGCATTTCGCTTTTCTCGACCCGACTTCGCTTTTGCGAAAGTGTTTGAGTGTAAGTCCACAAGGTAGAGAGCTTCGAACGAGGAGCAAAAGAATTTTTAAGTCCCGCAGCGCGGTAATCAGAGGCCGTTTCTTGATTGTGATAAAGAACAATCGCCGGAGTATCGATTTTGATGTTTTCGGGAGCCGGTCTTCCTGCGACCCAAATCTGTTCACACAATCCATTATGCTGAGCCCAAAGTGCAATGTCTTCGGCATAGGCCGAACAATGCAAGGTTCTATGGCTAAACCCAGCATCCTTTAAATAGCCAAGTGTCGGCAAACTTAAAACCAAATCGCCTAGACGATCGCAACGAGAAAGCAAAACAGAGCTCATGCTCTAAATTATAAGCCAGACGGCGAGCTAAGCTATGAAATTATTAGCTTTTTTTACCACTGAAACCTCTGACCCTAGCTTCGATGGAGAACAAGCACTTTGATATGAATAAGGGCATAAGTTCTGGAAAAAGCTCAGATAAAACATTAGGCTCGGCATCATGTCGGAATCGACCTCGAACAAAGTCTTGCTTAAATTTCTATGGGAACGCATTAAGGCCCACAAAGCTTGGATTGCTGCCTCTCTATTCTTTGCAATATTAGCAGCCCTAGCTCAAGTCACCATGGCCTCTCTGGTTCCAAAATTTGTCGACGATGCCCTCACCCCAAAAGATTGGGACAAGGTTTGGATTTTTTGTGCAGCCGTTATTGGCGTTGTTTTCTGGGATGGCATCAGCAACTTTCTACACAGAGTTTTCATTAGAACCGCAACAGAAAGAACTGTTCGGGGAATACGAGATGAGATTTTCAATAAATTTCTGGTTTTCTCCGAGTCTAAGCTTTCAAAACACAACACCGGAAAAGCTGTAAACCACATTGTCACAGATTCTATGGTGATCGGACTAGGTCTTCAGATTGGTGCAGACTTAGTGAGAGAGCCGCTCATCGTCCTAGGTTTAACGGGTTATCTCTTTTATGTGAACTGGCAATTGAGCCTTGTGTGCATTGTCGCCATGGGCCCCATCGCCATGATTGGAAAAGCGCTGGGTGGAAGTGCCCGTAGAAATCAAGGGCGCATTCAACAAAGTCTCGAAGATGTTTCGACTCAAGTTATAGACACTATGGGAGGCCTTCGAACCGCCCATAGTTTTACTATGACGGCCCAACTAAAATCTGAATTCAATCACCTCACTCAAAAAGCCTACAACTACTTAATTCGCTTATGCAGAGTTGAGGAAATGGTGAGCCCGCTTACTAAATTTTTCACAAGCTGGGTCGGAGCAGCCCTTATTGCCTTTGGTGCTTATTTAATTATTAAACAAGAGTCCATGTCTACTGGAGAGCTCATTGGATTCATCACAGCCGCTGGTCTCATTCAACAACCCTTAAGACAACTCAACCAAATGAGCATTCGAATCCAACAAGTGCTTGCGGCTACTCAAAGAGTGCACGGAGTAATCACCGAACCACTGGACACACTTTCGAATGATCAAGAGAAGCTTCTCTTTAAAAGAGATTCCGACAAACCACGAGCCATTGAAAAACAACTTTCCCTTGAAATAAAAAACGTTCGCTTTGCCTATACAGATCCCGAGGGAACTCTTAGCCAAACTCACGCTCTTCAAGATATTAACTTAACGATTGAGCCGGGAAAAAAAGTAGCTTTGGTCGGACAAAGTGGATCTGGTAAAAGCACCCTATCTCTTTTGAGTATGCGCTTTCTAGATCCTTCCGAGGGAACTGTTTTTTGCAACGGCAAAGATGCTCGCCAGTGGGACCTTAGAGATTACAGACGAAACTTTAGCTATGTTTCTCAAGATGTTTATCTTTTTAATAGAACCCTCAGAGAAAACCTTCTCATTGCAAACCCTCTTGCATCGGACAATCAAATAAAAGAAGCCCTAAAAAAGGCCAATATATTAGATTTCGTAATGACCCTTCCGAAGGGTTTAGATTCCGTGCTCCTTGAACGCGCCTCAAATCTCTCGGGCGGCGAGAAGCAAAGAATGGCTATCGCTAGAGCTTTCCTTAAAGATGCTCCCTTCTTAGTTCTTGATGAAGCCACCTCCCAACTCGATTCACACAACGAGAAGATTGTGCAAGAAGCTTTAGCTCAACTAATGGCCGAACGAAGCGTTATTGTTATTGCTCACCGACTATCCACCATTAAAGAAGTTGATGAGGTTATCGTCATGAACTCAGGAAGAATCGTTGAAAAGGGTTCACCCTCTAAATTATTGCAGGATTCGCACGGAGCGTTTTCGGAACTTTGGAATAAACAACACCAAAACCTAAGCATGTAAATGATTGCCATCTATTCAGACCTCCATTTAGACATTGATGACTCGAAAGCGGGAAACCAAGAGTTTTTTAAAACTCTACGAGCGCTTCCCTCAAAAGGAGTTCTAGAGGTTTGGCTCTTGGGAGATATTTACGACTTATTAGTCGGCCCATTTGGTTTTTGGAAAAAGACTCACCAGCAATTCTTTTCTACCCTTGCCTTTCTCAGCGATCACAAAGTGAAGGTTTTATGGGTGGAGGGCAATCATGATTTTCATCTTAAGAAACTAATGACCGATCTTGGGGTTGAGTATCATCAAGAAGATTTGACTTACGAAATTGAGAGCAAAAAGGTCTACCTAGGGCATGGCGACACCGTAAACCAACTCGATCAAGAATATTTAAAATGGAGAAGGGTCATTAAAAGCCCTATCTTCAGACGGGCCATTTCCTTGGCGCCCAACTTTGTGGCAAAAAATATAATGCTGCCGATTGCTCGCAAAGCAAGTCGCCAGAGCCGAAGCAGGGAAAAAAGTCGAAACTTAGACCTTGCTGATCAAGCCTACCAAGATTTTGTTCATTCTTTAATAAAAGACAGCGGTTATGACGCCGTATTCCTCGGTCATCACCACAAGAAGCAGCTTCAGAAAATTCAAAAAGGATTCTATTTAAACCTAGGATGTTGGAGCTCAAACACTGGAAGATACGCGTTATGGACTCCCAGTAAAACACCAGAAATCATTGAGCTTAGCTTTTAGAGAAAAACTTTGCTAAAATTGAAATATGGAAAAGGTCAAAGTGCTCTTTGTTTGTAAAGGAAACATTTGCAGATCGCCATCGGCTGAGGCCATTTTCAAAAAACTCATCCAAGCAGAAGGGCTCGAAAAAGATATAAAAGTTGATTCGGCCGGCACTCACGGATACCACACCGGAGAAGCTTCCGACTCCCGAATGCGGTCTCATGCTGAAAAAAGAGGCTACGTTCTCGATACGCTTGCAAGAAAGTTTAACTCTTCTCAAGATTTCGATGAGTTCGACTACATACTCACGATGGACAAATTTAACTTTGAACACCTAATGCAGCTGACAGAAGGTCAGGACGAGAAAGACAAGATTCACTCCATGTGTCGTTTCTGCGAAGAACATAGAGAAACTGAAGTTCCAGATCCCTACTACGAAGGACCTGAAGGTTTTGAAAAAGTTTTGAACATTCTCGAGGACGCCACTCTAGGTCTTCTAAAACACATCAAAGCCAACCATCTTAAGTGAAGATTCGCCACAAGCTCCTTATCGAGGATTACTTTAAAGAAAAAATTAAATCCATTCAATCTCTTGAAGGAGGTTGCACCGCAAGCACAGATAAAATCACGCTTGAAAACCTTTGCGTGCTAGCCAAGGTTGACGAACCACCTCGACTCAAAAGCGAAATTTTGGGGATTAAAACTATCGCAGAGTCTGGATCTATAAAAACTCCTAAAATTCTTTTTCATGACAACGATCTTCTTGTTACGGAATGGATTGATAGTCGCCCCTCTTTACCTTCTGACTACCAGAATCTGGCCACAGGACTTCGCAAACTTCACAAAGATCAAAGTGATTTCTTCGGACTCAAAGAAGACAACTTTCTGGGCGCCAGCTTCCAAATCAACACGCCCGAGCTAAGTGTTTCTGAAGGTTGGGAAATATTTTTTTGGGAGTATCGCCTTAAGCCACAATTACTAAACGCCGCAAAGCACTACGCATTTCTAAGCAATGACATCGATAGACTAAAAGAAGCTACGTTTGAAAGATTACAAGGGGTCGAAAGTAGCCGCCTCATTCATGGAGACCTTTGGAGCGGAAACATCTTAATAGATTCTCAAAATAGCGACTTATATCTGATTGATCCAGCCATTTACTACGGGGACGCAGACGCGGAGTTTGGCCTAATAGAATGTTTTGGAGGGCTACCAAAACTTTTTTACAAATCTTATTATGAAAATTCAACAGGAGTGATTGAGCTAGAAAACAAAATTGAAGTCTACAAACTCTATCATTTACTAAACCACTTAAACATTTTTGGCACCGGCTACCTAAAGCAGTGCCAAAAAGTTATAGAAAAACTACTTAAGCCCTAAGTAGTTTGAGAAAATATAAACCAGATCTTGATGGGCTCTGCCGTCTTTTAAAATCTTACGAGCTTCGGACTTGAACTTTCGTTTTCCACCAAAGTCCCTCTCCATGATGTTTTTTGCATAACCTAAAAGCAAAGCATTCTTTGCCTTCTCACTCAGAATTCCATTTTCAGAAATTCCAATCAATGATTCATCTCGCATTAGAAGTTTCGCCGAACTATCGGCAGACACTGCTATAACAATCAAATCTGAATCGACCACTTCTTGATTTTCGACATACATTGCCTCAAAAACCTCGAAACGATCGCCATCAACCTCTACGCTAAAGCTTAAATGAGTTTGAAAGCCTTCGTCGTGAACAGGCTTTAAAACGTCTTCAACTCCAGCGGCCCATACTGAACTTGTAAGAAAAAAACTAAGAGTTAAATTGAGCAAGATACGCCATGCGAACATTTATGCCTCCTTGTTTGAGCATTGCCGAAGCACTGGATGGTGGGATTAGAAAATCCACCCCATTTAGCCAGCGACCATTGTAATCAGTATCACCAAAAGCCGATCGGATGATTTTTCCACCCGCAGCACCCGAGTTGTGATAAACCGCCAAATCAGAGCCTACTACTCCAACGTGCGATCGGCTCGAGTCGGTATTAAATTCTGGATTAGAAAAAGCAACAGCACCTACGACTGGTTTGTTAGAAACTCTCCAACCTTTTGTCTTAAGATGCTTTACTAAGCCAACAACCGTATAGAAAGTGCCATCTATGATGCCTGCTCTTTTTAAAATTGTGCTGGCTTGTTGTGCACATTTCAATGTTTTCTTAGGCCAATCACTTGTATCAACATGTCCCCATAAAGATCGAGCCACACTGCCTACCTTTGAACCCGTGCTGGACCCAACCGCTCGAACATAATCAGACTTGCGGCTACTAGAACTTTTTTTCTTTTTCGGCTCACTGCTTGCAATAGAGCGCGAAGAGTTTCCAACGTAATGCTTTTTAGACATAGGCCGTCGAACAGAGCCAACGCCTCCGCCCTTCCTGCGACTAACCCAAGAACCACCTCGATACGTAGGAGCCCGACTCGCCACGGAAGGTGCTGAAGTAGATTTCTTATTCTTGCCTCCACCAAAGAGTCCCGAAAACAAGGCTCCAATGGCCGCAAGTAAACCCGCCAAGAAGGCATGCGCCTGTGGCACCAATTCGAAGTAAGAAACTAAATCACTATCTCCATTCTTTAAAATTTCAAACCATTCTGAATAGCTTAAAGCGCGATTGTAACTAAAGGCTTTTCCATTCACCTCAAGAATGCCTTCACTAATTTTAGAAAAATCTAAAAGCAAACCCGCCTCATTAAATGAATTTCCCTGAATATAGAAAAACTTAACTTTATCAATGCCAACGATGTAGGCATTTGGGAGTCGATCCGCACTCCGTAAAACTAACCCAAGGTGCTTTTGTTCAGATGGCTCAAGCTCCGCCTTTATGACTTGCATAAAGTCGGAAACGCCACCGCCATTGAAAGCATCCACTGCTAAGTTGAAAACATTGGTCGCAAAGCTTAAGCGATCTTTGTGTGCAAACTCTGCTGGCACTACTCCTTGAGTGGGTAAAGCCCAGGACATAGGCGCCAACATGCCCGCACTCATAAAGACAGCTACGAAATAGCCGAGAAGAGATCTTTGAAAAAAACTCATTCCCACCCCCTTCTTTACTGTATCGGTCTTAACGCAATGCATCAAATAAATTCCAGAATTCTTCACAAATAACAATTTTTT
Source organism: bacterium (assembly GCA_009991595.1). Taxonomy (GTDB): domain Bacteria; phylum Bdellovibrionota; class UBA2428; order UBA2428; family UBA2428; genus JAACVK01. Next base: position 50,276 of record JAACVK010000037.1, read on the forward strand.
GACTTAAATTCGAATACTTAACTCGTTATTCGCCAAGCTTTTTACTCTCCTTAGAGAGCTTATTCGGGCGACAATAGAGGCTCCAATGATAAAGAAAACGCTCTTAATACCCCTTTTTACGCTTCAACTAATGCTTAATGGCTGTAGTGGGTCTGTGAGCGATTCGGACTTAAGCATTGAAATCATTAAACCTTTAGAAGAAAACACCCAAGCATTTTCCAGCTCAAATCACCTACTCAGCACCCCCAACAGCTTATCTGGCCTAGATTGCATTGGAATTCTTGCCGGCCACCTAGATGGAAACGACAACAAGGGCAGTTGCGACAGCAGCCTGGGAATAGAGATTCCGGTGGCCAGCTGGGATGGATTGAAGACCTACTCGTCCACTAACTTTACCACCTTAAAAGTGAGCGGACTAAAGTCGAAGCCAGCCCGCATTGTTTTAGTCGGTTTCAAGAAACCCGCTACCCACTCTATTTGCGACAAAGTCGATGCCAACTTTAGCCCTGACGATGACGGCTACTCAGATGCCTATGTCATTGGATACAAAGATCTCGCCTTAGCCGTCGGAAACAATTCGGCCACAATTAAAGCCACCTTCAATTCCGCGCTAACTGTCGAAGAGTGCGACGACTCCATATGGGATAGCGGCGGCGGACTCGCCGATGGACTGCTAGCATTCTGGAACTTTGATGACGCTAGCGCAGGTGATAACATCACTGACGACAGCAAAGGAAGTAACAATTTAGGATGGACGGGCGCTGAAGCTGCAAGCACCCCCACAGCAAAAATCGGTGGAGCCCGAAACACCAGCACCACAGCCGGCCCTACCTACAACCATATTTCCACGACAATAAATAACGACCTCAGTTTAAGCACTGGTGAAGACTACACTATAGCTGCCTGGTTCTACTTTGAGAATGCAGGTCCCGGAGACAATGCTATTTTTAGCACCTATAACGGAACAGACCAGGGATATCAATTACACCGAAACGCCAGCGACCAGTTAGTTTTCACGTTTGGGCATGGCTCCGGCAGTGGCTCAACCGTGATGCCAGCCGTGTTAAGCGTAGGCATTGGTAGTTGGCAGCACATAGTTCTTGCCGTAAAAAATCAAGCCAACACAGGTTATGTAAAGATTTGTGTAAACAACACCTGCAACGAAAGAGCTCTTGGCGCTAACTCAGCTGCGGCTGGAACTGCGCCTTTCATTGCGGGAAAAGCAGGTGAGGATCACACGGACGCAATCGATGCCATGGGATTATGGAGTCGATACTTAAGCAATAGCAACATATCCGAGCTCTTCAACGACCAAGATAGCGACGGAATCGGAGAAGGCAAACAATACCCCTTCTAAGGTTCCCGGATACTTTTTGAACGTAATCATTGGTTTTTTTAAGTCTCTTAGCTAAAATCTGGCGCTTAAGTCTGCTGCCACGTAATGGAACCAGCTAAAGGAATAAACCTTATCGTTGTCTGCTCCCCCCTCGAGAGTTCTATAACCAAGTCCAGCTTCAAAACGATCATTCAGTTTCCGACGAAGCTTAATGGTAAAATCGGTGGCACGACCCTGCGGAGCAGCTGCAAAGTCCACATCAGAAAAGACACTCCACAAGGAGTCCAATCGCAATTGATATGCGAGATAAAGAAGAGGAACAACCCCCACGTTGTCGTATTTAGAGTTTAGAGAATTCTGTGAAAACTCTATTTTCGCATCCCTAACCTTGATGGTCAGCCCCACCTGCAAAGAAGATTTCTCCCCATCAAGGAGCCTATACAGATACCCCACCCGATAGGAATTAAACTTATAATCAATATTGAGCGGATCTATGCTGTTAAAACCTGTTCCATTAAAGTTCACAGACTCCCCCAAGACCTTGCTTACAGAAAGACTCAACGGGGCATAAACCACGCGAAGAGCGTGCCGTCGATTGAGATTATAAAATCCCTCCAAGCGGTAATGAAAAAAGGGACCTTTGTTAAACTTATCAAACTCTACAAGACTCCCCGAGTTGGGAGCTATCTTCACATCGTTGAGCTGCTGCCAAACAGCACCCGACTCAAGCTGCACCCGAAACTTTTTTTCAGCATAAGCAGAAAAAGATAAAAACAAAACTAGAGCAATAAAGCAAAAAAACCTATGGCTAAACATAAAGCTAGTTTTAATAGTTTTCCCATCAAGCGCCAAGGAACTTTTTAAATGTAATCATTACAGAATCCCGTATTTCCATCGCCCATTTAGAAGATGGGGCTCGACCTTACCGCAACAAAGCGAGGACGGGGAGAGGCTCATCTTCTAAATGGGCGATGGAAAGAGGTGGAAGAAAGTCTAATGATTACATTCAAAAAGTATCTTGGAACCTAAGAGAGGGGTTTGGATTTCACTTCTTCGCCGTTGCAGGTGATGAGGATGGGTTTGCCCTCTACTGCCGTGGCAATATTCACAGGCCTACCCCAAACTTTTGCTAAGTTAATCAAAGTCAGATCGGCCATATCAAGCTTCAGCTCTCGCCCATCAAAGGTGTGTCGTAACAAAAGCTCGCCACGGTTTTCAAAGTTAGAATCAACGACTTCAATCAGAGGCTGACCAAAGTTAGTTAAACTTGTCAGTAGTTGCTGCTTCACTTGAGAAAACTCACGACTTTGAATCTCGTGTTGACCAGACCTATCATTAAAAGCAAAGGTGAACATCTTATGCTCTCTACAAAAGTCTTCGGTCATAAACGTATCAATAAAGGTGATGTCATTGTAGAGCTTGCGCACTTCAAAGATTTTATCGCGACCTTTACCAGTCTTCTTGTCCCAACGGGCCTTTGCAATGTAGTCATCGCACTCTTCCCAATCGCGACCATACTGCCCCTTGTCCCATCTCTCTTCAATGTTGCGGAATAATTCTAAACCTAATTTATAAGGATTCAGCGAACCCGGCTGCGTGGCAACGGTTCCGCTATGAACACAAGCATAGTCAATCACTTCAGCATCGGTGAGCAAATGCTTGGTCATAATCTTGGTATGCCAGTAGCTAGCCCACCCTTCGTTCATAATTTTTGTTTGGGCCTGAGGCGCAAAGTAATAAGCTTCATCTCGAATAATAGAAAGCACTTCTTGCTGCCAGGGATTAAGCTGGGCGTTCTGAAGTAAATACCCTAAAACGTCTCTGTCGGTTAAGTCTGGGAAACGTTCTTCAACAAGCCGTTGTTCCTCAATTTTAGCTTCCTGCTCCTTTACATACTCAATAGGGTTGATGAACTTATCCATGTAGTTCTTAGCTTTAAGCTTCGGGCTTTCCTTGGCTGTGGCAGCATAAATGTCTTTTTCAGGTGCCTTCGGGTCGCGCTTGCGTTTAATGGCTGCTGCGTGGTGATCAATCAGATTCTCTAACGACAAACAACAATCAATAAACTCTTCTACAGGCTCTACTCCGTAGCGTTCTTGAATTTTGCGAATTCGCACGCCGTGATTGGCCATTTGATCGAGCATTCTGCGGTTGGTGTGCGAGAAGTAAACGTTGTTCTTAAAAAAGTCTGCGTGCCCATACACGTGGGCCATCACAAGCTTTTGTTCCAATAAGGAGTTTGAACTCATTAAATAGGCGTAGCAAGGATCGGTGTTGATCACCATCTCGTAAATTTTACTTAAACCATAGGCATAAGACTTCGAAAGGCGGTCATACTCCATACCAAATCGCCAGTGCGGGTATCGCTGTGGAAAGCCGCCCAAAGAAGCCAGCTCATTCATTTCATGATCACTGACAACTTCATAAATGACTTCATAAAAGTCTAAACCGTATTCAACAGCTCTTTCACGAGCCAGGTTTCTCCATTTAACAAGTTCTTCGGTTAACATTAGCGTCCCGCTCCTAAAAATTGCTTAATAGAATCGTAGATCCCCTCTCTATCGGGAATTCTAGAAGCCACTAACTTTTCGTTCTGATTGAAGGCTTCAATCAGATCTTTAAAAAACTGTCCTGATCCATAACGACTTTCAACTTGCCCGTAAGAGAATTGATTCACCACAGGGAGCACTTGCTCGCGCAACATATCAAGACAAACCTTCGTATCTTCAGTTGACCAGTTATCACCATCGCTAAAATGGAATGGGTAAATATTCCACTCTGAAGCGGCATAGTCTTTGGTGACCATATCAACTAAAAGTTTATAAGCAGAACTAATCAAGGTTCCACCAGACTCGCGCGTTCTATAAAAAGTATCTTGATCCACTTCTTTAGCCGTAGCATCGTGAATAATATACCTTCGCTCAATGTCTTTGTATTGGGAGCGCAGCCAGGTATCAATCCAAAAGGCTTCGTTTCGAACGATGTCTTTTTGAACGTCTCCCATAGAGCCCGACACGTCCATAATGTAAATAATAACAGCATTGGTTTGAGGCCTAGGACTTTCGGCCCAGCCTCTAAATCGAAAGTCGCTTTTAATCGGAATGATCACTGGCTTTTCTGGATTATAAACTCCAGAAGAGATTTGTCTTTTTAAAGCTTCTTTATACGTTCTCTTGTAATGCCTAAGCGACTGCGGCCCGAATTTATTGATGCCGCTATATTTGTAATTCTTAGTCGTAACTTCTTTCGCCCCTTTGGGCTCGATCTTAGGAAGCTCGAGCTCTTCGCCAAGCATTTCGGCTAGCTCCTCTAAAGAAACCTCAACCTCGAGTTCGTGCTGCCCTTCACCCTGACCAGCTTCTCCTTGACCAGGCTGCTCTTGCATACCCTTTACCGGATCGCCCTCGTTACCTTCGCCTTGAGCTACCCCACCTTTTTTGTTGTCTCCAAAAATAAACTTTGGAAGCCGAATCTGAGGCATTGGAATAGAAACTTTTCCATCTTTGCCCTGACGAGCAATCATCTCACCTTGTGAAATAAAGTTTTTTAAATTTTTACGAATTCGACCGCGAACAATGTCTTTAAAGCGGCCGTGATCTCTCTTGATACCCGACATGGTAAAAAGACGTCCCTTAATTTCGCTCATATCTGTAGTATATCGTGTTTTAAGGGTAATTTCTGCCCAAACAAAACCATCGCGTCATCACTTTGGCGCAAACTCAAAAGAGTTCGCATGGAGAGCTACTCTAAAAAGTTAAGCAAATAAGCTGACCACTTTGACCGGCTTTTGCGCCGTAAGCCAATCCAAATATCTGATACTGACTCTCTGAAATCTTTCGAAGCGTCAAGTCCTTGACTCTAGTTGCTTCAGTGATGCTACCAAGGGATTCAAGCTTTGGAATTTCTGGAAGAAACTCAGGGTCTTCTGGCTTTACAACAGGCATCTTAAAGAATTCGCATCCTTGTTCGCTTGAGGTAGAAATCACCAAATAAGGATTAGAGCTCACATCCACCACACACAAAGAATCCACGGCTCGATCAAACAAATGAATTTTTTGAAGCTCGTCTTCAAAACTCACAGGATTCTCTCGAACCCTAAATAATTGCAAGCCATCTTTATCAACCCCGTATAGCCAGCCATCCACAAAACAGGGCTCTGAATGAGTCCAAATCGGGCCTTCCAAAGTTCTAAAGGTAGGCTTAGCCTTAATGTCGGCAATCTTCATGCGGTGCAATCGATTCTTGGTTCCGAAAAACCAAAAATTATCCGCCGCATCCCGGTGAATTTGTCCATTCGCCATCAAATCTTTGCGAACGTAGATACGCTTTTCTATTCGCTGTTCTAGATAGCCTTCGCGCCAAAGCTGAGAACCACTTAAGCCCAGAACGTAATCACCCATTTGCACCACATCCACCAAGGCACCGCCTTCTTTAAAACGTCGCGCTCCAATTTCACCCTCGGCCACCTGACCTACAGAATGTTTGCATCCAAAGCCCATACCACCATCATTCTCGACTAAAAACTTAGGCAATTCAAAAGCACTCAACAAAGGCCACTTGGCACCCAGCAAACCACTCAAGAATCCAGGCGATGAACCTCGGTGCAAGACGACAAAACTAGTGTCTCCACTTGAATTAGCGACCAACGAACCCAAAACGGCCACTGCGTCCTCCCCAAAAACCTCGGGCACTTTCATCGAATCAATCTCTTTTACCTCAGAACCCTTTTTGTTGGGCATAACATGATGAAGCAATTCGGTATCAAAGGCAGATGCAACATATAGAGAATTATTCTCCAAGACGGTTAGATTCGTTAAAAATGGAATTTGCTCGTCGGCATCACGAGCCTTTAAAGGAATTTCAAAAAGTTCAGTTTTCACGCCATCTTCTCCATGCTCAAAAGAGCTGCTTTAGTCTTTTCTAATTTACCTTGAATCTCTTCAAGTTTAAGTTTTTCTTTCTCAACAACTTCCGGAGGCGCCTTATCAACAAAACTCTTATTAGAGAGCTTCTTGGTCTGGGAATCAAAATAACTAGAAAGTTTTTCAATCTCTTTTGTTAGACGTGTAATCTCTTCTTTGACATCAACCAACTCTGACAATGGAATTAAGGCTTCAAAGCTTTCCGAAGTAGTGATTGAATTCACAACGATGGTTGCAACAGCTTCAGTTCCAGCCGGAGAAAAGCTCAAATCAGAAACTCCACACAAGGACACAAACCAATCTTTATTCTCTTTCAAAATCTTTGAACTCTTCTCATCAAGTTTAGGAATATAGAGCGGTATCTTTTTAGAGGGCTTCACACCATTCTCAGATCGAATATTACGAATAGACTTCACAAACTCTGCAACAAAATCGAATTCTGCAATCGCAGTTGAATCTGGAAAAGAGTCGCCCTGAGGAAAGGCCTCCAAGGCAAGAGTCTGCTCAGAAGAGACCCCATTCATCTCGTGCCACAACTCCTCAGTCACATGAGGACACACTGGGTGTAATAACTTCAAGTATTCACTCATCACATACACGAGCACGTGAGAATACTTAGATTTATCAGTTTTAGAAATTTCTAAATACCAAGCACAGTAATCATCCCACAAGAAATGATAGAGCAGCTCGGCTCCTTCTTGCATCTTAAACTCATCCCATCGCTTGTTCACATCTCGACTGACAGCATCCAAACGGCTCATCAGCCACTTAGACGGCATGTCCCCAGGCTGAGGCCTCTGCTGAATCCATTTAGGATCAGAGTTGCTTTCAACTGCCGAAAGAACAAAACGAACGGCGTTCCAAACTTTGTTAATAAAGTTTCGATAGCCTTCAATTTTAGATTCCGACAAACGCATGTCGCGACCCTGCACACACAAAGCGTTCAAGGTGATTCGCAATGTGTCAGCACCCATTTTTTCAATCAAATCAATTGGGTCAATCACATTCCCCTTGGTCTTAGACATCTTATGCCCGTGTTCATCACGAACCATAGGGTGCATATATACACGATCAAAAGGAAGTTTACCTGTAAGCTCACGCCCCATCATCAACATGCGAGCAACCCAAAAGAATATGATATCAAAGCCTGTCTCTAGAATTTGAGTTGGGTAAAACTTCTTAAAATCAGGTGCCTCTTCATTGGGCCAACCTAAGGTTGAAAAAGGCCACAGGCCGGAAGAAAACCAAGTGTCTAAAACATCAGGATCTTGAAAGAGATCTACACCCCCGCAATGCTCACATTTTTCGGGTACCGTTCGTTGGACCATAAACCTTTCACAAGACTTACAATGATAGGCCGGGATCTGCTGCCCCCACCAAAGCTGTCGAGATACACACCAGTCTTTGGTGTCTTCCATCCAGCGTTGAAACTGATTGTAGAACTCTTGCGGAGTAAAAGTAATTTTTCCCTCTTTGGCATCGTCCGACACAGCTTTCGCCATGGAGTCCATTTTGCAAAACCATTGATTGCTTAAATACGGCTCAACAACATCGTTCCATCTTTCCGAGAAACCAATGCGAGTCTTATAATTTTCTTTTCCTTCGAGTAATTTTAATTCCTCTAAGCGCGCTTCAATTTTCTTACGAGCGTCAAAGCGATCAAGGCCAGCCAAGCTAGAAGCCTCGCCAGACAAACCTTCAACAATTTTTGCATCTGGAGTGAATACGTTATGAAGCTGTAAGTTGTGACGCTTCCCTACTTCAAAGTCAGTGAAGTCATGAGCCGGCGTAATCTTAACCGCTCCGGAACCAAATTCTCTATCCACAAAATCATCGGCGATTACTTCAATTTCGCGATCAACTAAAGGTAGTTTAAGTTTTTTACCAATCCAGTCCTTGTATCGCTCATCCTCAGGATGAACAGCCACTGCAGAGTCGCCCAAAAGAGTTTCGGGCCTTGTCGTTGAAACCACCAAATACTTAGTAGAGTCATCACTTCGGTAATAACGAATATTCCATAAATGGGTTTGTCGCTCTTCAAACAAAACCTCTAAATCACTTAAAACGGTCTGCCCCTTAGGCGACCAATTCACCAAGCGCTGAGCACGATAGATATAGCCACGCTCAAACAAGGTTACAAACGCGTGAGTGACTGCATCGTTGAGATCATCATCAAGCGTAAACTTCACTCGACTCCAATCACACGTCACCCCCATAGACTTCATCTGAGAGAAAATACGAGGCTGGTAAACTTTTACCCATTGCCAACATTCTTCTAAAAACTTCTCACGGCCAATCTCTTTGTAATTAATTCCTTTAGATTCTAAGTCGCGCGCAACCAGCATCTGAACCGCGATGGAAGCATGATCCGATCCGGGCAAATATAAAACTTCATCGCCACACATTCTTCGCCAGCGACACAATCCATCTTGTAGGGCTAAAAAAAGTGCATGACCTTGGTGAAGCGCTCCCGTCACATTCGGAGGAGGCATCATGATGGTAAAAGTTTTTCCAGTTGGCTTGGAATGCTTTTGTGCAACTGTTTCTGGAGCGGCCACATTGTATTTATCCCAATGTTTTTGCCACTTTAAGTCGTGTTGTAGTGCGGTATAGGCCTTATCCATCAGGCTTCGAATTTATCCCAGAACAGGGCTCAAACATAGCCTAAATATAAAGAATTCGGAAAAATCCCCTATCTAGCTCTAATAATCATCGAGACTGTATTTTTGTTTTTTCCCACCAAGACTCTCCAAACTCATCCCCATATTTATACCCACCATGTAAACTCTGTTCGCGCGAAAACCAAGATTGCTATCCAGCTCCTCTGCGTAAGAGGTAAAATCAATTCGCATGATTGGAATCCACCTTATACTTACTCCCGCCGACCAATACCCATGATAAAAACCTCCTCGGAGATCAAGGCCAGCAAGATTGATTTCAATGCCTTGATAGAGCAGCTTTCCCGTTGAGTAATAGTCACCTTCACCTAGGTTTCTGGCATCGAAGAGAATTTTTGCCCCCAAGTGGTCGCTCTCAAAAGAATAAGCCACACCAAGATTAATGGATTGATCCTGGTCCAGTGGTCCATCTTCTTTGGAAGAGTGAATACGGGTGTTACCCAAGTCTTCAACTGAAAAGCCAAAGTTCAAGCTACTGTTTTCCGCCAAGGGTAGATCAAACTGAGCTCCAACATTCAACCCATAGCCGCTCCCCCTTCTTGCATAATCCGTAAGATCAGACGCTGTCAGAGTCAAAAGACTTGATCCCGTGATCTCCTCTTCGATGACACGCCTTTTAAAGTAACGAAACGAAGCTCCAACATATAAGCCAGGAAAAACAGGCACCCCAATTCCACCAATCAAGCCCACATCATCGCGCTCCTTGAAGCTAAACTCCGGGCTTACAGGGTTTCGATATTCAGCACGACCCTCCAGTGTAAAAAACGCACCTAAGCCCACAAAAGGAACTGCAAAAGCCGGAAACAACTGTGCATTCACAGAGAGTGGCTCGCCTAAAAAAGGAGAAAACTTATCGCTCAAACTAGAAGAGGAGCTACCCACCGTAGAAACAGCCTTCGAGTTTCCATAAGTGCTCTCGCTGATTCCTCCAGCAAAATTTCCAAAATCAAAAGCATAGCGTCCGCTTCTCCCTAAACCTGCTGGATTGTAAAACATAGCCGAAGCATCACGGACAACAGCAACTCCTGTATTGCCTCTACCTAACCATCGAATGTCTTGATAGGGGGCATTTCGGTAGGTCTTTTCGGCGTGCAAAGATAAGCAAAGTAGAGAAGTAAAAAACAGAATTGTTAATTTTTTCACTCCCCCTCCTTTCCCTATCCTCTAAAATTTAAGAAAATATCTTAAAACAAATTTTCGATCATCCACTCTTGGATTCCCCTTAAAGGCCACGTTCTCCCCAAAGCTAGCAAGCTCAAGCCCCATTCCTCCGACGTGAAGGCCAAAGCCACCCGTCCAATACCTTCCTTGGTTGGCTCCTGCACGGAGATATAAAATGTCTCGAACATTCAGCTCCCAACCAGCGTGAATGTAGTCAGCTGCAGACAGGTAAGGATCAGACTTGAAAGCATTACTCACATCTTTTAACTCAGTCATAAAGTGAGAGCGCACGTTGCGACCGTGCTTCACCTTGAATCCAAAACCAACATTTACTCTCTGCCGGATTGTTCCGGGCGGGCCATCTGCCGACTTGTTGTTCTTGAACAAAAGCTGCTGATCCTCGAACTTAGTTCCACCTAGATCTTGAAAACTCACAGCGAATCGCGGCAAAAAGCGCACAGGGAAAGTCAAAAGGGCTCCGACGTCGTAGCCTATTCCCAGCCCCTCTCGCCACTCATTTCCGAACTCTAGATTGGAATCAACATACTCAGCTGGCGTGTATTCATTGATTAGTTCGGCACGATCAATGATCTTAATTCCGCCGCCTATCTTAAAAATTCCTCCACCAAAGGATAAACCTGTTTGCGCATAAGCTCCGAGATCAGCGAAAGAATATAAATCTAAATTTCCGTTGTCCAACACCTTGCCTTCGGCAAAGCCCCGAGCGACAACGCCAATAGAGAAGTTTTTCACCAACATTTGGGGAACAATTGAAAGTCCAACCGAATAATTTTTTCCGCCATTCTGGCTAATCTCTTGCATTAGATTACTTAGGTTAGTTAGGTTGGTTAAAGCACCCTTTCCGAACAATGCAAAATCTTGAGACCCCAACACTTCAACATCGAAGGGCTTTATCTCAAGTTCTTGTTTGAGCGCTAACCCGGCTGGGTTATAAAAAGGTCCTTCAAAACCTTCAGCATAGGCGGTATAGGCATCTCCCATTGAAAGTGCGCGCGAAGACTGAAAGAACCCTCGTTCTTTTTCTTGAGCATGACTAGTCCCAGAAAAAGCCAGGGTTATTAGACTAAGTAAAAGCAGAGCTATCACCCTTGTAGTTTAAAGCATAAATATAGGTATAGCCTTGAGGGTATTTTGTCAGACAAAAGCTTGATACTTAGGAAGCCATTTCGCTTCCATCACCGTCAGCTTCCAGTCTTCTAAACAAAGTTATGACGAATTCTGTCCCATGCCCCTGCCTAGGTTGGGTCACGCTTTTGACTTCAATGCTTCCTCGATGCCTTTGAATGATTCCATAAACGATCGATAGCCCAAGTCCTGTGCCTTCTCCGACTTTTTTTGTCGTGTAAAAAGGATCAAAGATTTTATCCAAGCTTTGCTTTGAAATCCCAGCGCCATCATCTCGGATGCAAATCTTGACTCGATCTTCTAAGTCCGTAGTAGAAATCCAAATATTTCCGTTTTTATCAACCGCTTGAACAGCATTAGCAATCAAGTTCATGAACACTTGATTCACCTGGGAAACACTCGCATGGACAAGGGAATCTGAACACAAATCCCAATGGAGCTCCGCTGTATTTTTAATTTGCCCTCGCAACAACTTTGCGGTTTCTTTTAAACATTGGTTTAAATCACAAGCAATGAACTGACTTTGATCGGATCTCGAGAAATTCCTCAACCCTAAAACAATGTCCTTCACTCGAACACTGCCCTCCAAGCAAGATTGCACAATGTCTTCCATGTCTTCCTTGAGAAAATCCCAATCAATCTCGCTCAACTTTTTCTTCAATAGCTCAACTCGTTTAGAATCTTCAATCTCATTATCCTTCTTGAGCAACGAATCAAGCTCGTCAAGACTTCTCATGTATTGTTTCATTTGAGTCATATTCGAATAAATGAAGGCAATTGGGTTATTCAATTCGTGAGCAACACCAGCAACCAATTGGCCTAAAGAGCTCATCTTTGCAGAATGAACCAATTGATTCTGTGTTTGCTTTAACTCAGAGTGAGCTTGAGCCAATTCTTGTAACTTATTTTCGAGCATTCTCTTTGTGACTTGAACAGAACTAGCCATGTCGTTAAATCGCTTGATTAAATATCCAATTTCGGTGCTTGAATCCCCTTTTACGGGATTCACCCATCTCCCCGCTTTGATGTCATCAACTGCATTCACCATGTCGGAGATGGGTTTGGTAATCCTATTAGAAACTCCAATAACTACAAAGCAACAAATCAGCGCAACCAATAAAACAAACACCGTAATCGACCAGAAGATTTGTCGCTGCAAACTCAAAAGCCCAACCATTGAGATCCCTACACTCACCCAAGTTGGCTCGCCAACACTGAGCAACTTAACTTTGGAAAAGTAAAAACTATACGGCTCTTCTTTAAACTCGGCGTTCCACCATCTAGAAACACTGGAAGACCATTGACTTCGGCTGCTTCGAAACAGGTTTTCTAAACTCACATCGGACGCGGAAATTACATTCAAAGAAGGATCTAAAAGAGTTAACTCAACCCCCTGCAACTTTGCCAACAATTGTAATTTCTTTTGATCAATTCTACTCTGGCCCTGTATATATCCAAGATGCTGCCCTTTTTTGGAGAGGACCTTTCTAAAAAAACTAATTTCAAGATACCTTTCCTCAGGGTCGGAGCTGTTTGAATCCCAAGCTCCTTCATCAGAAAGGAAACTACGAAAGCTCTTGCTGAACTGTTTTTGTTTTTCATCTTCAAAAACACCTCCTAGAAACATGTCACTTGCCATCGACTCATTCGAAGGCCCTCGCCCATCACCATCTTTATTTAATTCTTCGACGAGTGTTCTCCATTTGGAAGAAACATCTTGATTCACCTCCTGGAGCAGACGTCCGGCGACGTCGAACACTTTTAATTTTTCAAAATGGCTCCGATAAATATTGCTTCCCGCAAACGCATTCATCACGTCGCTGTCTTTGCTTAAAAGTCCAAGACGAAGCTCTTCATCTTTAGAAATATTGTTTGCATCAGAAATCATTTTTCTTTGCAGAAACTCTACGTTTCGTTGAAACGCCGATAATTCTGGCCTCGCTCGCTGTGCAATTTGTTTATTGAAGGCGTCCTTGATCAAGTAAGTTGCCAAAACCCCTAACGCGATGAGAGGCACAACCGTTAAAGGCACAAAGAAAAAGATCATGTAATTGCGCAGCCGACGGCGCGGGGTTCCTGTGCTCACATCTTTGTTTTCGGTCATTTAAGTGCGAGAGTTGAGAATTTGGGCTCTTCTCGACATCAAGTGGGTAAATTCAAGGGCTTGTGTCTTGTAAAGTTTGTGTAAAGCTGTCC
>JAACVK010000080.1 GCA_009991595.1 bacterium
CTTGTTCTACTTCGATGGTACTAACTATCGTAAGTTTGCCAATGATTCAGCAATGTTGGCTAACGGTTTCAAATTTGAAAACGTAGCTACTACCGCTATGACTATTAACGCCGGTGGCGCTATGGTTAATGGTGCTGAAGCTGGTTTGATGACCGTGGCTATGAGTGGTTCTGGTTCTGTGGTAATCATCCCTGGTGGCTCTATCACTGCCGCTTTGGCTTCTGATACCCCAGCTTCTATGAGCATCCCAAAGAGTGTCGGTGTTGACTTTTTGCGCTTTAACTTAACTGCTGGTAATGACGGTGACGCCACTATCAATGGTATTAAGTTTACTCAGGGCGGTTTAGGTAATGCTGCTGATATGGACGCTGTCTCTGTCTACGTTAATGGCCGTAAGTTCGGTAATTCTCGTGATATTGACTCCAACCATAATGCTCAGATCAATTTCACCACTCCGTTGGTGATTGCTAAGGGCACAACTCAAACTGTTTTAGTGAAAGCTACTGTAGCTGGCACTGATCAGTATAGTTTAGGCATTGCTTCTGCTTCTGATATCATTGCTGCTAACAACTCCGTTGTTTCTGGCAACTTCCCAATGTACGGTAACACCATGGTTGGTGTGAACGTGACTGTTGGTAAATTGACTGTGGACGCCGATGGTAGTTTAGCTGCTGTGAAATTAGGTGACAAGTCTGCTGAAATCACTAAATTCAAGATTACTAACGACAACGTGGAAGATGCTACTTTAACTTCAATTCTTTTGAAGAAAGATTCCGCATCGACCGCTAGCGATACCGCCATCGAGAACGTTAAGTTGTTAATGGATGGTGCTGTGGTGGCTACTGCCACTGGTGTTTCTGGTAAGTACTTAGTCTTTAACATGACTGCTCCGGTGACCATTTTGAAGAACACCGTGAAGCGCTTCACTGTTACTGCTGATGTGATTGACGGTGCTTCTAAGACCTTGCTGTTTGTATTAGATAGCACCACTGATGTGAATGCTACTGGTAGTTACTACAAGTCTTCTATGCAGGTTGCTAGTGCTGGTACTATGTTGACTAACACTAACTCGGTGACTATCAACGCTGGTGCCGTGATCATTGAAAAGCTAAATGCTCCTTTGGACAAGGTGAAGAAAGATCAGACTGACACTGTTTTCGGTACTTTCAAAGTAACTGTTAATAGTGGTAAGACTGTTGAAATGTCTAAGATTAAGTTGTCTATTCTTACTTCTAATGACAACCAAAGTGCAGGCACTGCCTTCACCAAGATTGAAAACTTGGAAATCTGGGATAAGACCAATAACACCACTTACAGCTTAGATTTCTTGAGTGGTATTGCTACTAAAATCTATCAGAACACTAGTATGGGCTTGATTTTGAACAGCGGTGTGACCCACGAATTAGTGGTGCGCGCTGATGTGAAATCTACCGCTATTAATGAGGACTACACTGTGTCTATTGTTGACGCTTCTGGAGGCGCTTTGGTGCTGAAGGAAACTGGCAATGACACTCTTTTGACCGATATCACTCCTAACACTGTGACTTTGAAGAAAGTGACTGTGGAGACCGCTTCTGTGCTTTTCTCCACTAACGCTTTAGCCGATGTTACTTCTGTGGTTGGTTCTTCTGATATTAAGATGGTTGATTTCAACATCAAAGCTGGTCAAACTTCTGATTTGAAGGTTTCTACCTTGAAATTCAAGAACACCGCTAGCTCAACTGGTAGTGGCGTGGTATCTGAATATAAATTGTGGAAGAATGGTGATTCTACCCCAGTTAAATCTGTCTCTGGCAGTCAATTGAGCTCTGAGGAAATCACTTTCTCTGGCTTAAATATTCAGGTTGCTGCTAATACTACCGTTAACTATTACATGACCATTTCTTTGGTTAAGGATAGTAATAACGCTACTAAGCAGATTAATTACTATATCAGTGGTTATGCTGCTGAAGAAACTACTAAGGGTCAAGCTGTTTACGATACTACCAACGATACTGGCGAAACCGCCAACGATGGTATTATTCAAACAGGTGATGTTGGTTATACTGCTAGTTCAATGAGATCTTTGAAGGATATCCTTTTGGTAGCTACCGGTTACGTGACTCTAGTTGCTGATACCACTGGTATGTACGCCGGTTATGTTTTGGGCGGTACTACTTCTGGTGATTTAGCTAAGTTCCGTTTGAAGGCTACTAACGAAGATGTCAGTATCACAAAGTTGAAGGTGACTACCAGCGCTTCTGTGGTTGGTAATATCACTCGTTTATCTTTGTATAATGATGCTGGTACTGAAGTTGCTTATACAACTAACATTACTGCTTCTCCAGTGGAATTGGATAGCATTAGTGCTTCCTCTCCATTGATTGTTGGTCAGGCTGAAAAGGTTTACACTTTGCGTGCCACCTATTCCTTGATTGGTCAAGGTCAGACTGGTACTAACAATTCTGATGTAACCTTTAAATTGAGCAACGTTGAAGCTCAAGGTTATTCTTCTGGCGATGCTTTGGCTAATAACCACGACAGCACTTTGGCTGCTGGTGATATTGCCTACGATGCTGGCGATACTTTGACTAACGTGACTGCTGTCTCTTTGGCGACTCAATCTGTCCCTGGTAAGTTCTCTGCTATCAGCTTAGAAAATACTGCCAGTGGCGTTAGCTTGAACACTAAGTTGACCGATGGTACTTCTAATAATGTTGCTATCATCAAGGTCACCTTACCTGCTTCTTCTAACACTTTGATTGCCAACGGCAACGAATCTAAAGTTGCTTTGAACAAGATCAAGGTTTCTGTGGCTAAGAACGCTAAAGTTTTGGGCGCTACTTACACCATTGAAAGAATTGGCGGAAGCCAAGCTGCTGTAGCTGGTACTAATGCCACTACTACCGCTTTTGCTTTCTTCGACACTTCTTCCAACACCGACTTCACTCAGTTGTCTAGTGGCAACACTTACTACTTCTTAGTGAAGATGGTTCCGACTTTGAACTCTTCTGTAGCAGGTGACTGTTCGGTTCAAGTTGGTTTGGATGCCTTGAACGCTACTACTACTCCTACCGATGTGAACGGTGACTCTACTTATGGTAACTTTGACTGGACTCCAGGTGAAGCTACTGCTATGAGAGCTATTCGTATTCCGGGTGTGAGTACACTTAGTGGTGTGACTATTTCCAACTAAGTAACAACTTAATTGGTTATAGGGATCCGTTAGGATTCGAACATACAGCCCCGATATTTTTCGGGGCTGTATTGTATATTTTAGAATTAAATTGGGATAACAGCTACTTGTTGAAGTCTTTACCGAAGTACAAAATTGGAACACGGGACAACAACATCCTGTTCCCTCACCGTATCGCTCCTGAGAAGCAGCTTGATATTTTCCTAGACCTGGCGAAAGAGTTGCCGCAGTACAACTGGATCGTATGTCAGGACAAACAGCTTTCAAAGGAAGAATACCACACACTGCTGGGTAACTCCAAGCTTGTGTTCTCGGCAGCGTTGCAAGAGACCTACGGTATTGCCCAGACTGAGGCAATCATTGCAGGTGCAATGTCTCTTAGCCCTGACAGACTCAGCTACAGTGAAATGTACTTCGAGGAGTTCCTGTACCCCAGTGAATGGACCTGGGACTTTTCAAGCTACCTCCAGCATAAAGATTCACTGGTGGGTCTAATAAAGACCATGATGGAGTCGTATGAAGATGAGGCCATGAAAAACTTGATCTCGAAGCAAGAAGACCATCTGGTAGAAAATGACTACTTAGGTGGTGAGAAAATTTGGAATCTTTTACTTGACTAAGGCTGATATATGTCGAACATTATTGTCACGGGCGGTGCAGGTTTTATTGGTGCAGGTCTAGTCAGGAAGTTGTTGGAACTGCAAGACGTAAAGTCACTGGTAATAG
>JAACVK010000038.1 GCA_009991595.1 bacterium
TAAAAGTAACATTGCTTTTGTTAAAGTATTTAGTTTCATTATATTTCTCCTTTTTTAAATTTCTACTAGTGTGAATTAACTTCTTCAGCCTTCATGTCGGTATGAACATGGCTATGATCATCAACGTTTAACGGGAAGTCTTCTGGATAGCTGGTGTGCCAAAATCCATGCATTTGCATCGCAAAAAGAAATATCCCCCCAGCAATGAGAAACACGTTGGCTGCTTTGGAAAACTTTACAAAACTGCTGGTTTTTCTCCAACCACTTAAAATGATCATCATAACGGCGAGTGCCGCAATCTGCCCAACCTCTACCCCGACATTGAAAGAAAGAATTCTCAGCAACATTGACCCAAAATCATCCCCCAGAGGAAGCTGCTGAAGTCTCGTTGATAGGCCAAAGCCATGAATGAGCCCAAAAATGAAGACCATTTTAATTAAGCTAGGCGGTTGCCAGTCGAAGAACTTTCTAAACCCATCAAGATTTTCAAACCCCTTATAAATAACACTGATCGCGATAACAGCATCGATCAAGTAATAGTTTGCTGTGATCTTAAAAAATGTTGCGAAAATTAAGGTCAGACAATGTGCAAGCGTGAATACGCTAATGAAACGCACAATGTCTTTGAACGAGGTTAAAAAAAAGATAACACCAAATATAAAGAGCAAATGGTCGTATCCTGTTAGCATGTGAGATGCTCCAAGCCATATATATTTGATGTAACCGCCGTCAAGCATTGCAGCTTTGTCCGCCTCTGATAGTCCGTGTGCTAGCACGGATCCACTGCTACCTGCATAGGCAAATAGCCACAGTAATAATTTCATATTACCTCCTATAGTTTTTAATTATTAAAGAATCTCTTTAAAAATAAAAAATCAAACGATAGGGGGTCTGAAAATTTCGAGCAAAAAGCCCTGAGCGATAGGGCTATCTGACTTGTCGAAATTTTCGCAAAAGTAAGTTGGCCTCTTAAAATCAAAGCTTTTAACAGCTTGAAAAATCTTAGTGTCTGATTGGCTTTGAGGCCCATGCTGATGACTATGATCGTGAAGAGGCCCCTCTGGAGAATGTCTATGCTCATGCTGATGATTGACGTCACTTACTGGAGGAAGGTGATCTTCGTGGGAATTAAAGCGGTTGCTTTCGATATGAAAGTGATCGCTCAATTGATTGTCATTTACTTTTACTATCAATGACTGTGCGATGAACACGAGCAAAAAACCATAGAGGAAAGGCTTAGACAACTTCCACTTGCTTGATAAGCTTTCCATTTTTGAAGATTATTAGATTTTATCAAAATTCGCCACCAGTTACCCCACCATTGTTGCACCGCAAACAGAAGCCTAAAGCCTTGGCCCCCGCCTGCCGACAAGAAAAGGTGGTAAACCTCAAGCAAAAACCAGCACCTAGACTTTGGATGTTAATCTTTTTTGCCCTTTGCGCCAACCCTCCTTTGGCTACAGCTCAGCTAGAGCTAAAAAGTCATCTTCAATTTAAAGAACCCTCTAACTCAATGTCAGATTGCCCTAGCCACATTGACGCGGTTGCCGATGGAGTTTTCCTTTCCTTGCTCGAGGCGCAACAAGCCTCTCCGTTGAGTAAACAACAACAGATCATAGAACAAGCTCAAACACGCTATGGAGAGGCCACACTTTCTTACGCCTTTCACTTTCTAACAAGTGACAACATTCCAGAGACGGCCCAAAAGGACGCTGAAGCTCTTTGTCGTCGCATCACGCTAAAACCCGACATGCTAAATGATTCTCAACTGAGTGAAAAACTAAGTCGAACTTTGGCGCTACGTGCTCAAGCTCAGAACGCAATGTTTAGCTCTCCTTGGAAGATCTACCCAGAAGACAGATCGTTTTCTCCGGTAGAAAGCGAGTCCGCCAAAACTCCGGTGGCCGCGCAATTTGATGCCAGATCTGTAAGCGATTCAAAAGGAAACCCCTTAAACATTTACCACGCCTCTGATTTACTAAAATGGCCCGGGGCTCCAGACTCCACAAAAGTTCGTTTTATCAAAAACCCTTTCCCAGAAAAGTCCCCCTACAATCAAAGCTGGAACTATGACCGAAGCTTTCGTCTAGACAAAGCTCCTGAAGAATCGGAGAGAGTTTGGCTTGATTTAGAAGAGCTTAGCTATCGAGCCGACATTGAAGTGAATGGCCACAAAGTTAACTCAAGCCCGCTGATTGGGCCCTACAGACGGCACAAAATCGACATCACCAAATACGCCAAGCAAGGTGAAAACAAAATTCAAATACAGGTAAAACCACCCGACATCGGCGCACTCGGCAGAACCTGGCTTGATTGGCACGCCTCGCCTCCCGACAAGATGATGGGACTTAGCCAAGAGCCGGTGATTAGCGTAGCAAAAGCTCAGCAAATTGGTTCTATTGGCACAAACACCAAACTCGCTAGCGATGGCAGTGCGCAGCTAAGTCTAGATCTTGAAGTGATTAGCGCCGACAAGAAGAAAGTTAAAGAGGGTAAGTTTCTAGTCAACTTTAACGGCCAATCTAAACTAGTTGATATTTCAACATTAGAAAGCCGCTTTGATGAAAGCACTGGAAACACTTTTTTTAAAATCACCCCAGAAAACCTTAGCCATTTATCAGTAGCCAACCCCAAACTATGGTGGCCCACTGGAATGGGAAATCCAGACCTATACCCGCTTGAGGTCAGTTACCTAAACGCTCAAGAAGAAATCACCTCTCACAAAAGCTCGAAGGTTGGACTGCGTGATGTGAAGTCTTCTCTAGACAAGAATGGCAACAGAAAGTTCACCATCAATGGCGAAGACCTGCGCATCGTGGGCGCAGGCTGGAGCAGCGACTTTACCCTGAATGAAAGCTTAAATGAAAAACAAAAGAAGCTTCGCCTACTAAAAGGTGCCGGATACAACACCATTCGACAAGAAGGCACTATGGAGAACTCTGACTTCTACAACATGGCTGATGAGATGGGAATTATGGTCATGGCTGGTTGGCCCTGTTGCACTCAATGGGAAGCAAGTCCTGATGGGAAAATGTGGGGCAAGGTGAATCCAAACTGGGTATGGAATAAAGAAAAATACCAAGTTGCTGAGAGCTCTCTAAAAGACCAGCTACTTAAGCTCCGCGAACACCCTAGCTTTATTTCTTGGTTTAACGGAAGTGATTATGCCCCTCACGAAGAATTAGAAAAAAAATACAAAACCGTCTATTCAGATGTGCTAGGCGAAGGCTGGAGCAATCAGGTGATCCCGCGAGCCTCTACCTCGCGCGACTCTAGAAAGAGTGCCGTCTTTGGCCCCTCGGGCTCAGAAATGAAAGGCCCCTACGAACACGTGCCCGCTAACTATTGGACAGACTCTAAAAGCCCAGGTCACGCAAAAGGATTTCATTCCGAAATTGGCCCAGGCATCTCGTTTCCCTCACTAGAAGCCCTTCAAGAGCTATCTCCTAACCTAGACCCCAATGGGAAACTTTTTAACAACTGCACCGATGCCAAACTAATGGACCAAAATTTAGTGAACCACGCGGGCACATCCGTGTTTGGGGACATGAAATTCTTTTACATGGCTATCTGTGAAAAGTTCGGAGAACCCAAAAACACTCGCGAGTTTGTGCGCCTAGCGCAGCTACTTAACTATGAAGACCATCGCGCCATGAACGAAGCCTTTGCCAAGAATAAGAACAGTGGTGCCAACGGCCACATTCACTGGATGGGGATGAATGCGTGGAAGAGTTTGCGATGGAACTTAATGTTTAATGGAACACTAGAAACCGGCGGAGCTATGCATGGTGCCAGCAAAGGCAATGAGAGCGTTCACCCCATGTATTCCTATGAAGATGGCTCTATCTTAGTAACCAATAACAACAGAGAAGCTACCGAAGACTTACAACTTAACTACCGAGTCTATTCTCCAGATTCAAAGCTACTGAAAGAAGTGAATGTTCCACTAGGCACAATCAAAGCCTCTTCAAACTTAGACACGGGAAAAAAGATAGACTTAAGCGCTCTTGGACTGGATGCCGACGCTGCCTTGCTCGACCTAAGATTAACTACCCCCTCAGGCAAACTTGTAAGCGCCAATAGCTACTTTCTTCCAAAAGGAAAGAACAAGATCAATCACGCAGAATCAACTTGGTATAGAACCTCGGCCGACAATGCGAGCATGAAAAGCGTTAAAGAGATGGATAGTAACCCCGCACAAGTCGTGGCCTCACGACCTGGATCAAGCGCAGGTAGTTACTACGTAACGGCCTCCAACCCCTCCAATGAAAAAGTATCTTTTGCAAACATGATCAAAGGCCGCGACTCCAGCGGAGAGTATGTAGCCCAAAGCTGGGAAGACAACATGATCACCCTACGCCCCGGCGAAACCCGCGAAGTAAAGGTAGACTTCCTAGACACGGTCCACAGCCCTAAGTTTTCAATTAGTCACTGAGCTCGCCCTAACCACAATCTCTCCTAATGTGTAACTATTTGAAAATCCACGGTTGATACCTGGTAAGTTTGGGCAGCACTTGAAGATTTCTTAAATACGCCAAAAGAATTAGAAATTCTTTTATTGATCTTTAATTCCTCTACCCGTTACCATCACCTAAGCGGGGTATGCATTATGAAAATCAGTAAAATTTTAATATTCACCTTAACTTTTGGCTGTAGCTCTCTTGCAATGAGCCAAGAGCCTGGTCACGTCGGGAAGGAGGAGTTAAAAAAGAAAAAATTTAAGCTCAAAAGCAAGCTTCTTCTCGAAGCTCCAGGACATACGTCAACCTACAATAGAATAGAAATAGAAAGATCGGGTGGCGGAGCTCACAAGCTTTCTTTAGCAATCAACCCAAAAGATAATAAGGTTTATGCTCTCGTAGAAATGGAAAACTTTAAAGACTTAGACCCAGCCGAAATAGTTCCTATTCCAGAAGAGCTCCAGGCGGATGCTTTAAAACTGTTTTCAGACCAAGCAAAAATCAGCGAAGAAGAAGATAATGACGCGCTCGGTGGCACTTGGAGCAAAATAACTCGCCACTACACTCCTAGACACGATACCAAAAGACTTCACTCTTTCGTAAAAACCAGTAGCCCCGTAGTAACAATCGACGGAAAACCTTCAAATATTTTACGTAAAATAGAATTCGCAGTTACAGACAGAGAAAAAAAATAGGCAAAACGAAATTAATAAAACAAAGAAAGTGAGCCGATGGCTCAGCAAACTACGCTCCCATTATGAGCATTCGAAGTAAATATCCCAAAACTTAAACTCTTCGCGAGAGCTATACTTTGTTGCCTTAATTGACTTTGTTTGGAAGACGGGGAAGATATGTTTTCACTTAGTTATAACGGAGCCCCCTTGGGGACTTCTTTTAAATTCGAAGGGTTGAAAATTGATCCACTTCCATTCAGTGGGGGCAGAATACGGACAGGATTTGTTTGACCTATAGTGCCAGTTATGGCACTATAGAAACAGTGAAGCTAAAAACGGTTGAGGAGTTTGACGATTGGCTAAACAGTCTCTCGACAAAGCAAGAAGCTCAGGTAAGAGCTAGACTTACAAACATTGAGCTCTACGAGCACTTTGGCAACGTAAAACATCTCGGAGATAGCCTCATAGAACTGAAATGGAAAAGCGGGATGCGAGTTTATTTCACACATGCAAGAGATTCGAAAGGTCGCTTGCTATTGCTTTTATTAGGAGGTCACAAAAATGCCCAGAAAAAAGACATTAAAGAAGCCCGAAAACTTCTTGAAAAATATTCCAGTTAGAACTTTAAAAAAAGGCATACGCACTCGCAATTTTTCTGCTGCAAAGAAGTTAGCAAGCCCTAGATACATTGCTAATGCCCTAAGCGCCGCTTTGCTTGATGGAGACGCCGACGCGTTTAAGGAAATTCTTGCTGCACATTTGGAAGTCATCAACAAAGACTCTTTTTATAAAAAAGCAGGCGTATCAAGAAGGTCTCTGTTTCGCATGCTCTCTCCCGAAGGCAACCCGACTCTCGAAAACATTGCCAAGGTAATCAGTACTCTCAAAGACGCAGCTTAGTTAAATTCAGGGGATTTGAGTATGGAGCCCGGAAATAGGGGTCTTTTATATTCAATAGGTTGCAACTGATTGGCAGGGTTTGGCAGGCCATCAAGCTAAATGGCGGTGAACATATTTAAAATCTGATTTTGTCTTTCAACAACAAGTCCTCTTGGCATATTTCCATTCACGGCTTGCTCAAAATCTTGCATCTTAGAAACCTTTAAAAAACTCTCTCTGACAAAATTAAGAACATCATCGGAGGCTTTTCTCATATCAGCGGTGAAATTTTTTCGGCTATCCATCACAAACAAAATGTCTTCTAAGTCTTGACTGGTTAGCAGATCCTTAACTCCTCGCGAAAGCAAAGCCTCTAACTTCGTGGCAATGAACAAGGGGAAAGTAAAAACAGAAATACTCGTGCCTTCAGGCAGCTGTTGTTTTTGAGAAGTACTAAATCCTTTTTGATACCACCGATTAGAAAAGCCAAGAATCTTTTCATCGGTGGGCATAAGGTCAACAATCAAAGGTCCTTTCTTCCAGCGACAAATAGGGGCCTCTTCACTTACATCGTGATTAAAGCCTATAGTACGCATTTTAGCTTCAACTTTATGATACTCAAGATATGAAGCCACTTCGACAATGCAGTCTACATCAATGGTGGCGCGCGGTGAGCTATTATCCCGATCATCTGCGTACAATATTGCGGTTGCTCCACCAACAAATACAATGTCACTTTCAAGTGGTGCAAGAGCCTCCGCAGCTAAAATTAGGTTTTGCAAATTAGGGTGTATTGCGCTCATTTTGAAAACCTCTTTTCAAGTTCGCTTGAGGCAAGTTTGCGCTCGCGCGCCCCTCCTACACGAAGAGCATCAATCAACGCAAGAAGCTCATATAGGGCTGTATCTTTCTTGGCAGCCAAGGGTACCGATTTGTATATAGGCAATACAGATTGTCCTTTGATTTCGCCATCTGCATCGGGCCATATCAACGCTTCATTACCCAATATTTTTTTATTAAGTGGCGGAGCAGAATAAGCTGTCGGCATCCCCTTACTCAGGGAACCAATCTGAGCAGGAAAAGCATACTTCAATCCATGCATTACAAATTCACGTAGTGCTTGCGGATAAGGCATTCCATCGCTAGGGCGACTAAGCCCCGCTCCAATAGCTCGCTTTAACGAACCTGAAACCTCCGCCTGACTTAATCCTAGTTCAGCAGCAAGATCGCTCAGCCGCGGCCTCTCTTTAAGCAGAAATAGCTTTAGTGCGACCAGTATATCTTGCGGCTTTAGATGCGATGATTGCTTCATGAATATAGTGTCGCACATATATCACATATTGTAAATCATGATATGCGATATATGTTTAATTTCAAGGCCTTGAATGGTTAGTGTGCCAGATATTTCTAAGCCATTAATAAGATTAGAAACCTTGTGCATTTCGACCATGAGGGATTGAAGAGTTATTGGGTCACTATAGCTAGAATTTTGAAGAAGATTTCATAAATTGCCTCATACTGCGGGCCAAACGTTTAAGGCAATCTGACTAAGGTCCGATGAATATGCGGGGAGGCACGAGTGAGCGAGCAAGCAAACGCAATAGCCAAGAAAGCTGAACTGCAGTTGGAATTTGAAAAAGTTGAGAAGAGTTTCAAACTCCAAGGCATACGAACGCTTGAGCAAATCCTGAGCACGGGCGAAGCCAAAAAGAGCGAAGGTTTTGATGACAAATACCACTTTGCCCATTGGTGGATGGAGCAGATCTCAAAGCAGTCCGGAGCATGCCACTACTGCGAAGTGCAGTTTGCTGACATCAAGGAACTCATCGATGCTAAGTTCCTACGCGAAAGAAAAACTGGCTATGGGTACAGAGGCATCCCGCCAGAAATAGATAGACTTGATTCAATAGCTGCTAAGAATGTGTATTCCCCCAGTAACTGTGTGCTTGCCTGCTACTACTGCAACAACGACAAGAGCAACATCTACCCAGCAAAGCTCTTCAAGAAGTATCTAGGCCCAGCGAGAAAGGCACTTGTGGAGGGACTCCTTCTTGAGCTTCGCACAGAGAACAAAGCTGCTTGAGGGCAGCCCAACTGCCACCGCTCCTTTATTATTCTCCCACCTGAAACTCCCATCGTCAGGTGAAGTTCGCCAAGCGTACATCCACAGTGATTTTACGTTGTCCATAGCATCATCTTTGCCTCTTGCACGAGCACGACAATAATTAATGCCTCAGACCCAAAGGCAAAAATATTTGTAGTTGGAGAGTTCGTAGGAACAGGAGTGGCTGTTTACACGGATCAAAGTATAGTCGGTAGCACCAAAGTGGTTCGCATAGAAAAGAAGTGTGTGACCCCAAAACCACCTCCATTTCTAGAAGCAAAAAATCGATGTGGGAGCTTTAATTGGCGGTATTTTTTTATTCTTCCCCTTCCTATGGATTATGAAATACAGGCCATCTCGACAGCTTGATTACTCTTGCACTCCAAACATTTAAAAAAGTTAGACGTTGAAGATGGAGCCCAGAAACAGGATTGAACTGTCGACCTCTTCATTACCAATGAAGTGCTCTACCACTGAGCTACCTGGGCGTTGGCTATGATTCTGAATACTTAAAGCTGCGGCTGGCGCCTGTAAAGTCGAAATTATCAAAATCCGCTAAAAGCCCAGGAAAGAGCCTTTAAGTTTTGATTACTTGAAGCCTTAGACCAGCTCCCATAGCTTGGCGCCCTGGAGGAATCTAAAATGAAGATAATTAAATTGTTTAGTTTAGCTATGTTGATGTGGAGCTTGTCTTCTACGGGAGCAATGGCAGAAGACCTTGGCATGGTCGCCTATAAAAAGAATAACTATCTATATGCCTTCAACTCTGACGGTCGCACGATCTTGGACGGAGTTTACGGAGTAAGCCAAGTAGAACTAGGAAGAGATTTAATCGCTTACACAAAAAACAACTACCTATATGTATTGAGTGCTGAAGGGCGCACCATTGTTGACGGAGCGTATGGAGTTAGCGAATTCAAAGTAGGCACCCATCTAGTGGCCTATATAAAGAACAAATATCTTTACGTTATCAATTCTGACGGACGAATCATTGTGGATGGCGAATACGGTGCCACCGATTACGAACTCTCTCCGTGATTAAAAAAAGGGGCTTTCTAAAAAAAGCCCCTTTTCAAAGCACCTATCTTAACCGACAACGAACATTCGAAGTCACTCGACAGATTTTTTCTTTGCTGTCTTTTCTAACGTATTGATAGTCACTGTAGTAGTGGCTCAACACCTGTCCGCCTTGGCGATAGCATCCGTCTTGAGCAGCGTTTAAAGCTCGCTCTTCTGCACGGCCACAGGCAGCTGTTCTATCGTCTTGAGTGGTGCCTCCGCTTCCGACTTCGGAAACGATGATAATTCTTCCAGCAGCCCGGCGAGCTTCTTCTAAACTTTCGCAGGCATTTCCAACAAATCGTCGAGCTTGATACAAATCATCCACGGCTCGTTGCACATCGTAATCGTAAGGATAGCCTCGCTCGAGGTCTCTGGAGATGTCCATAATATGGTAGTCGACTCGCTCGAGCTCTCGCAAAGCAGAATCTAAGTCATGCCCAGCAAAGGACGATGCCCCAAAAGCCAAAACAGAAAACAACATTAGGTTCTTTAAAATATTCATAATTCCTCCCACAGTTCCCCCAAAGAACTAGGCCTCAGATATACCTGAGATCCTTTCTAACCAGGCTTGATGCTCCCGCTTGAGGCGGCCACTGACAAGTAATCAACCCCTAAAAACGCTTAATTCGTAAAACCTTAGCTGCATTGGGTGTGTCTCAACGCACTTTAACGCTTGAAGTCAAATCAGGAAGCTGCTAACCATGCGCTCGAGGATGCTTCTACGAAGTAGTCGCTAGGGTCGGGATTTTGCTACTGGTTATTGAAAGGAATCTATATACCCATGACTAAGACTTTCTCACTTATTGCCCTTGCACTCACACTTTCCATTTCGCCCGCCTATTCGGCTGGAAAAGAAGGCGACAAAAACAATCGCTGCGAATCAGAAGTAGCCGAAGACGTTACAAATCGTTCGCCAGAAAACGCACTCAATATTTTGGAGCGCGCAATCGGGAAAGCCCGAGCTCAAGTCAGCAACCCGTTTCTAGTCGAAATTAAACACAAGCCTTCTGGAATTCGCTCTAGAGGACTTAATGCTGGTTTAAATCCAATCGAACTTCAAACTATTGTCATCGTTTTAGATGTAGACAGTGGCAAACACGAAGAAAGAAAACTAATCAACCTTAGCCTGCAACAAGTTCACCTTGGCAATTTAAAATCGTCTGACCAACTCGCCGATGAAATCGTCGACGCCCTTATGCGTCCAGGCGCTCTTCCAATAAGAGCCGTGCTTGAAGATGTTAGCGACCGATCACCAGAGAATACTAAAAAAATTCTAGAAGCTGGCATCAGCAAAGCGAAAGCTCAGAATGTTGGAAAAGTTCTCAACCTACGTGACATCACCTATGAAGGCTCTGGCGTCTTAGCGAGAGGACTCGATCAACCTAAGGGAGTTAACCCTATCGAAGTTATGAATATTTTTGCCCTCATGGAAGATGGCGACCATGGTCCCACAAAAGATTTAATTGGAAAGCTTGAGCTTCAAGTAACACACCTTGGAGACCTTAAGTCTTCAGACGAGATCGCCTCTGAAATCACCGACATGCTTTCAACGCCTGCGAATCAATCTACCGCTCCTGTCGCTAAAATAGACCTTCCAAAACACGGAATACTCGATGGGCAAAGTGGTCGAGTTAAAAAAGACCAAGGAAAAGTAGAACAACCGGCCAGAGACGGAAAATCCGCGGGATCATCTGTTATCGGCCCCATTCCGGGAGCTAAAATCGATCTTGCTGCACACAGTCTTCTTGACGGACAAAGTGGCGCCGTAAAAGAACAGCCGACCTTAACTGGAGTTGTCGCTTATGAAAAACTTGGTGGAAGTTCAAAATCAAGTCGATCTGCTTACGTTTTAAAAACCGACGATGGAAGAAGCGTTGTCCTTAGCAAATCAGGGTATTTCGCTGGAGTCCTAGAGGAACTTGAAGCCTTCAAAGGCCAAAGAGTCAACGTGTATGGAACAATGCTGAGCCAATCCAATCTTCGTTATTCAAAAATCGAAGTGGCCGAGAATGCAACAAATGTCGCTGTTGGCTTGGATTCACTTGCAGCATTGGCAAACATGTCCAACGCCTTCAGCGCTGAGCTTTACTCGAAACTCAGAGCTGAAGACCCGAACAAGAACATTATTTTTTCTGGCTACAATATCTTTCAAATGCTCTTGTTGCTTGCAAACGGCTCAGACGAAGCCACTCAAATTCAATTTATTCAAGCGCTAGACAAAATTATGGGAAGCTCCAGTGCTCGCCCTCTCAGTGGAGCTGAAGCAAAGAGCAAAGTAGTTGGCCTCACACGCGCCTTTAAGTATTCCATGCAAGAACTGCAAAAAGACTTAGGCGAAGGTAACGAAATCGAAATCGGCACAGGCTTGTTTGCAACCGAAGAAGGTTTTGAATTTAGCCCACAAGATGCGAAGATGGCTCAAGAAGCCTTTGAAGCAGTTGTTGAATCAGGTGCCACCGACAAGAGCATCAATGCCTACGTGAGTGAAAAAACTCGCAAGCTTATTGAAACGTTATTCGATTCTACACCTACTCCTGGAGCCCTCGTTACAACCCTTTACCTCAAGGGGGTTTGGGAAACTGCGTTTGTAGAAGCAGCCACACGGGACCTTCCTTTCTATCAAACGTCTGGTACTGAACTTTCAAAAATCGCCATGATGAAGCAGACACAAGACCTTCCGTTTGTAGACGAAGAAGCGTTCACAGCGACTTCAGTCCCCTTTAAATCAGGAAGACTTGTGGTTGACGTCATTGTTCCTAAATACGACGTTGATCAAAACTCTTGGGAGCGAAACAATTTTGCATCAAGCTCAAACTTAGACGCAAGCTCTGCCAAGCTAGAAACTCAATTGACAAGTGTTTTGGCGCAATTGGATGCGGCGCCCAAACTAGAAGTTGAGCTCAGTGTTCCTAAGTTTATGATGGCCGATGGAATGGAAGATGCGATGCCAATCTTACGCGAAATGGGTATGCCAGACTTTCAATTCTCTGGACTGCCTATAGGGCAGATTGTTCACAAGGCTGTCTACAAGCAAAACGAAGTAGGAGCTGAGTTTGCAGCCGCCACTGGAGCCGTTTTTGAATCCGTAGCCATGCAAGCCAACGAAGTGAACGCTAACCGGCCTTTCATTTGGATTCTTCGCGACACCAAAACTGGCTTAATCATAGGCGGACCAACTTTGGTTCAAGAGCCTGAAGCCTATAAATAAAGCTCGCAATCCCATGAAACCTAAAAGCCCGCCCCTCTAAGCTAGAGTGGCGGGCTTTTTTATTTTGAACATTAAACTGGTTTTTGTGTCCAAGATTAGCCTTGTGGCTAACAAGAACTACACCTATAAAACACCCACTTCCTAAGGAGGAAATTTTATGAAAATCAAAACCCTATTTTTGCTAACTTCACTTCTTGCCTCATCCGTAGCCATGGCAGGCTCAGGCCCAGCAATCGTGGAATGTAAGTCGGCTTCTGGAAAAACTAAAGTCGAATTCGTTACTCAAGATCTTTACACTCACGGTGAGTTATTCATGATTCAAATCGAAGGCAACTCAATGGAGTATCATTCTGTTGAAGAAAATGTCACAAAGCCTGACATGCTCGCTAGCTTGATTTTGTTTAACTACAACTCTAAGCACAAAATCCTCAACCTTACGGCTCAAAAGACAGGCGAGTCTGGAAAAGAGTATTTCTCAACACTCACGGCACTCCCTGCAAGCATCAAAGTAACAAACAACCAAAGCCATTCACTTAAGCTTAAGTTTGAAGCTATCTATAAAGGCTTTGATCCTCGCACTGGTGAAGATTTCTACTCTGAAGCAAATTCAACAGATGAAATTTATGTTGATTGCACTCTTGATTACACAATCTAAGAATACGCATCTAGAACAAGCGAAAAGCCGTGGGACTAAACTCCTGCGGCTTTTTTTGTTTTGCTACTATTTTTGCTACTATTCCTCGATAGGGGAACTGATAAAATGGAGCGGCAAAGTGAGTGTGCTAATGGGAAGAAAAACCGCTATTTGCGAGCCCTCGCCTAAGACTGAAGAGGATGTGAGTCCAGTTTGGGGGAAATCCGAGTCTTTAGGCAAGCCTAAGCCTGAGCTATGGTTGGAGTCATTTTTTTTAGAACATTTTTCAATCATCACCAATCGAAGTGGGACGTGTGACATAGCTAATGAGTTTACGGAGTTTGTGCCGCTCAAGGGCTAGGTTTCTCGGAGTCAACAAGTCCCATATGCAGTTTCGGCAAAATCTGCAGGCATGCAAGTGTCTTCTCGTCGGGGAAGACTTCAGGGTTAAGCCCTCGGGTCATGCTCCCGTAGACCGGCCAACGACTTGGGTCTTTGGGCTAAAATGGGAACTCACTAGCGCGGAGTTTTCTACACAAGCTCACCTAAGTTGGGCATTTGCTGTGTTGCATGTGGGTCAAAAGGATTAGTTAGGTGAGCGTATTGGGAGCAGCAAGAATGAAAGACGTATAGATTCGCAATTTAGAGGATTGCTGCTTCATAACAATAAATTAAACTTTGGGTAGGAAACACTAGGCTTGATATTTATGTTGCGCCACGCTACGATGCGCCTACACCACACAAAGGAGACCGTATAGATATGAGATCTACCATTATGAAGAGATTGTTTTTTGTTTCCGCCTTGCTGGCCTCCGCTGTTGTTACTGCGCACGACGAGGTCGATTGTGATGTCTACCAAAATGAAGTTCTCGATCAAATTGAGAGAAAGCGCGATGTAAAAGCTTGGCACTACAAGCACGTAGGCAACGTTTGCTCAATTCATGCTGTCCACGCCTTTAAGCTAGTTGATGACGGTTTCTACTATGAGTGGGAATTGAAGTGGGCCTCTCAGGTCAACTCAAAACAAGCCCTTGAGGCGCTTAGCCTCGTGCTTGAAAGCAAACGATATTACGATTGGGAATTGCAATGGGCCAGCCGTGTCGATCACGATGGTGCGTTGGAACTCTTTAAAAGAATTCGATCTAAGAGAAAGTTTTTTTCTTGGGAGCTTGAGTGGGTTTCAAGCGTTCAATCCGAGGCCGCTTATCGGTCTTGCAAACGAGTTTTGGGCTACGATACCTATTTTAAGTCTCAGCTTAAAGCCGCTTGTAGCTTTTAGCCTAGATAAGCATTTCAGCCTCACTCGTTAGAGTTGGGATTTTCGATAGCAAAAACCCTTCGGGGCCAATTGGCCTCGAAGGGTTTCGTTTTTCCCAGCTTTAAACTGCGCCGAGGTCGCTAGAATCTAGGGATTTAGCCTGAGCCCCTGTGTTTAGAGTGGGTCATATTGATTTGCTCTGAACCAGTCCCAAGCTCTTTGAAAAACGCGTTGCATTCCTTTAGGCGCTTGCTCTCCGAATAAGTTGAAGCCATGGTCCGCTCCTTCGAGTGTGACGAATGTTACTTTGGCGCCGGCTGTTGTCAGTTCAGATCGGAGAATATCAAATGATTCTATCGGTGAAGATTGATCTTGAGTGCCGTGAACAGCCAGTATCTTTGCCTTACTCTTCTTAAGTTCCTCTATGGGAGATGTACTCATGAATGATGCCCAGCGCTTGAAGGGATGCCCCCAAGCTGATCGGCTGATGCTTGTGGGGTCCTTGGAGATAGAATCCCATGCACTCCAAATTTCATCCTCTTCCCGAGCAGTATTTCTTCCATTTTTACGCTGAGAGAAA
The DNA here is from genome assembly GCA_009991595.1 of bacterium. Classification (GTDB taxonomy): domain Bacteria; phylum Bdellovibrionota; class UBA2428; order UBA2428; family UBA2428; genus JAACVK01. The sequence continues at coordinate 14,860 of JAACVK010000038.1, forward strand.
ATCAGGAAGTCATAAAGTTGCGTGGGTCCACCCCCCGCTAGAAAGGCAATGTGAGTCGTTTCCGGCAGGATGTTTGATAGATAAGCGGAGACGATTCCACCTTCGGAATGGCCGACCAGCATCAATCCCTTCGATAAATCAATCAGGTGTAGGCGAGCCGCCGCTTCAATGGCTGAACGAATGGCTTCTCCCCAACGCTCCAATGTGTGTTCTTCAAGAAAATCCTTTGAGCAATCCTGTGCTGATCCAGGCCTAGCAGGGGAGTCGTAAAGTTCCACTCCAGGCTTTTCAATGGTAAGTACAATGCCTTGATTTCGAACAATGGACTGAAGGAGGTTCTGGTATCCACCTCTTATCGCTCCATTGTTGTCTCGGCGGAAGAGCGACGAGCACCCTGAGCCGGGAATCCAAACGACAGTCGGCCCCCCACTCCCTTGGAGGTAGTAATGAATTTTTCTATCAAATTTATCGGTCGTGTCTCTTTGTTCGAATGATCCTAGCAATTTGATCGGCTCGGTTGATGCGGGGCCTTTAAGCCGAGTCGCGCAACCCAAAAAAATCGTAAGGACAGCCATATGAACGAAGATAAAGAGCTTGCTTGATCCCGCGTGAAGAAAGTTTGATAGCCTTCCGAATAGTTGCGGGTTTTCCCATCGTAAGGTGCTTTTATCTGTTAATAGGAAATTAAAGCACTTTTCCAGAGTATCCCCCTCCTCTCACTGAGCCTTGCCCACCCCTTCAAGTTTACATAATAGGTGTTGCGGGACGTTGGCGGTCTTTCTCAAAAAAAATCTCTTGCAAATTTTACGGCTTGATTGTTTTTTGCGTTGAACTTTTCTGCGGTGTGGAGAATCTCAGTGCGAGAGTAGGGTTCAATTGCGTTGCTACAATACATAAGAGAACTCAAGGTCATGATTTAGTGTTCTCCACCTTTTAATTCTTCTAATTTTTCTCGGAAGCTTTCCACGCGAAAGGCGACGTTAGCGTATTCATGTGAGTACAAATCAAGATGCTCCTTCAGTCCTTCTTCCTCGCTTCCCAAATATGCCGTTTGGACCGCTACAAGGAAACAAGCTTTCTTGGCTTCGCCTTCCGAGTCTGTGAATTCATTACAGTAGTATAGCGGCGCTCCGCTATCGCCCACTCTAATGTCACAATCGTGATAAATAAAAATTTCTTCCGATCGTCGAACAAGGCATTTCTCTTGATAGGTCTGGTAGCTTCCGCCGCGGTTGAAATGTGAGCTATAGCCAATAATGCTAATTCCCAAAAAAGAGATGTTACCCACTATTGGGGAGAGTTCAAAGTAACCAAAGGTTTCTCCTAAAGGTCTATCGAGTTCTAAAATAGCCCAGTCCGCTGCATAGGCCCCCAATGTTTTAGGAGTTTTGCTGGGGCCTGGGTGAATTTTTGTAACGTTGCTTATATCGAGCCTGAGGCCTCGGTTAAAGGCAAGCTCAATATAAGACGTTCCAGGGATTAGTTTTTTTGTAAGTGAATCTGTGGTCACACAATGTGCCGAGGTAATAGCAAGGTTTTTGCCCACCAGCGCTGCGCTACATGTTTCCCCTCTTGGGTTTGTTAGACGAGCCACAAAGTTTTGTTCTGGCTTATCGGTAGTGTTGGTTTGCAAAATATCGTAGCGTTCAATGTCGCCATAAGTAACGGCCGAGACTAACGATTCTTGTTTGGTTTGCTCGTGAGTTGATTTTTGGCAGGCGCTGACAAAGCAAATAGTAAGAGAGCTGAGTAGTAATTTCTTAAAAAACACTCGCGCATAATAGCACGGCTGCCACTGTGCGGCAAGAAGAGCGTGCTGCCCAAGTGCGCTTAAACCGCCTATTATTTCGACACTTCTTCGATGTGCTCTGGCGGGGAAACAGCACTTCATGCTGGTGTATATGGCTGTCCGTCAATGGTTTCTTTGATGTATGTAGTGTTACAGGCTCCATCAATTTCTTGCTGCTCGTCTAAAGAATAGGAATTTAAAACACTTTCCCAGAATATCTCCCACCATTGCTGAGTTCCGCTAATAGGAAGAAAAACCGCTATCTAAGAGGCCCCTCCACTGGCTGCAGTCTTCTGAGCCTGTTCGAAACCCTTACTATGACTCAAAAATGCTCACCTGCGGCTTTTCAGAGAAACTTTAATACCGCTTAGTGTTTTTCGTTCCAGCTCTTAGTCCAGAAAACCAACGTTTTTTCGGTTTCACTTTTTTCATCAACGTCTTGCCAGCTTAACTTTGTTGTAATTCCTGCCAAGCTTAAAGCCTCGGTGATGGCCTCCATTTCTTCGCTGGCAGGTAGGCAGCTTGTCGCACCTACCACTTTATTTTTGTCTAAAACAATCGCGATAAGGCTACCCTTGCCTTGAGCGTAGCGATCTAAGTATTTTTCTTCGTATTCAAAGCTTCCTTCGTAAAGATAGGGAAAATCTCGAAACACTTGAATACGCAGCCTAGCGATGTCTTTGAGATAAGGGGAAATCTCTGATCCATGCAATGTCTTAATTTCCATTCTCTTAGAATAAAGATTGTCATTGTAGAGTCCATTGAGTTTCTTAGCTTTTTTCAACATTGCCTGCGCTAGAGAGCAGGGTTGTCCCATGTTAGCTTCGCTCTAAATGACCCGCACTTATAAATTTGTACTCAGTGGGTTTTCCCAACGAGTGATTGATTGAACTCAAAAAGATCGAGCTGCCCGTGCTTAAAAGCACGAAAACTTTCTCTTCTCATTTTAATGGCCACATCAACAAGATGTCCGGTGACTCCTAAAATAAAAGCTACCTTGATGAGCCAAAAATAAAATTTAAAAACTGAACGCGTTTTTTTTATTTCCTTTCTTTGCTCTATGAAATTGTTGATCTGGCTACCTCTAAAGAGATTTTCAAAATCGTCCATAAGGACGACATGTAAAATATGGAGCGGCAGAGGGAGCATAGCGAGCTCAGCTGCTTCGATTAAAACTTTCGCCCGGGGGAGAGCGAAGAATAAAATATGGAGCGGCAGACGCGACTCGAACGCGCAACCCCCAGCTTGGAAGGCTAGTGCTCTACCAATTGAGCTACTGCCGCCCTAATTGGTAAGAGATCTTTTAGCACAAAGTTTTCCTTAGGTGAAAACGCTTTCTCAGGCTTTTTTCTATCATATAAAAAACAGGCAAGAGGATGCCCATCCGCCTCAGGGAAGCTATGATGAAAAACAACTCCATGAAGCGCTTTTTTACCCACCTCCCGCTGCTCTCATCTATAAGTATTTGTTTTTACGTGTATTTTCCAGGATTCATGACCAACGATAGCTACCTCCAGCTTGGAGAAGCTCTAAGTCATCAATATTCTAGCGACCACCCCGCCATAATGAGCGCCCTATGGGCTCTGCTCCTGCCTCTAGCCCCAAAACTTCACCCGCAAACACCTTTGCTCGTGTTTCACATGCTTTGCCTTGTGGCTGGACTGTGGATGATCTTCTCGGCCACCTTTCCAAGCCGAGAAAAACTAATCCCAGTCTGCATCGCTTTTTTTCTACTTTGGCCACCCATACTCGGTTTAATGGGAAACATTTGGAAAGACGTTGGAATGGTTTCAGTCTGGCTCTTGGCAGTGGGCCTCATTTTAAAAGCTCAGTTTGAACATAAGTTCAATCTACTTTGGTGGGCGCTTATCCCGCTTTTTTATGGAATGAGCGTAAGACACAACGCCCCACCTGCTATGCTCCCTCTACTGCTTTGGATGTGCTGGATTTGGTCTAAGGGAGCCTCGAAAGCAATCTTATTAAAACGTGCGACGAGCCTTTTACTTGCACTCTTCCTGCTCTCAGCTTTACTTTCTAAAGCACTCACATGGGGGAGCGATCGCTCCTTTATTCACAAATACACCCTATTTGACTTGGCGGGAATCTCTATCAACACTGGCAAAGTGATTATGCCTGACTACAATCAAGACATAAAACTCAATGAGCTCAAAGAAATTTACACCCCAAAAACCAATGAACCTTTGTTTGGATCTTGGGCCACTAAAGCTCTCAACGGCCCCTCTACCTCAGAACAAAGCAAAGAGACCACAGCACTTTGGCTGAAAAGTGTTCTCACGCACCCTTTGGCTTATCTTAAACACAGAAGCCAGGTTTTTGGAGCCACCATTGGCATGACCCACCAGATTCAATTCCCCTACCACATGAGAGTTTCGCCCAACCAAATTGGAAACAAAAGCCTACAAGATTTCATCACCCCCGTTAGAGCACCTGTGACAAAGATTGTTAAATTTTTTTCGCAGAGCCTCTTATTCAAAGGCTATTTATATCTGTTGTTGAACATCGCTGTTTTTCTTTTCTTCTGGAAAAAAAGAAGCTTTGCCTTTCGCGAATTTTATCTGGCATTGAGCGCTAGTTCGATCCTCTACATTGCCACACTATTCCCTATGACAGGCGCCTCTGACTTTCGTTACAATATATGGAGCTTATGCACGGCAGTTCTGATTGCCCTCCACTGGACTTTAAGCAAATCTAGCCCTGATCCAAGAATTGAAATCGCATAATCACTGGACATCACCGCCCTCTCATCCTAACCTCGCTCGCCATATGGCAATAGACTTCAATTTACTAAAACGAACATCCGAAACTCCAGGCGCTCCAGGATTTGAAAAATCCATTCGCGAGCTCGTTATTGCCGAGATCAAAGATCATGTAGACAGCCTTCACACAGACCGCATGGGCAATCTTGTTGCCTTTAAAAAAGGCAAGACAAACAAAAAAATCATGTCGACAGCCCACCTTGATGAAATTGGATTCATTGTTACCCATGTGGATGACAAAGGATTTATTCGCTTTCACACCTTAGGTGGATTTGATCCTAAAACACTAACCGCACAACGTGTGATTGTTCACGGCAAGAAAGACCTCATTGGAGTTATGGGCGGAAAACCCATCCACGTCATGACCCCTGAAGAAAGAAAACAGTCGCTCATGTGCCAAGATTACTTCGTCGATGTAGGCCTTCCCGCAGATGAAGTTAAAAAACTAGTAGACGTGGGCACACCTATCACGCGCCAGCGCGACATGATTGAAATGGGCTCTTGTGTAAACGGGAAAAGTTTAGACAATCGTGTAGCTGTTTATATTCTGATTGAAACACTTAAAAAACTTAAGAATCCTGCTTTTGATTTTTACGGCGTTTTCACTGTTCAAGAAGAAGTTGGCCTAAGAGGCGCCACGGTGGCCTCACACCAAATTGAACCCGACATCGGAATCAACATCGACGTCACCATTGCCTTTGATACCCCAGGCGCTAAAGAAGAAGAAATGATCGCTCGCTTGGGCAAAGGAACTGCCATCAAAATTTTAGATGGCTCTGTCATTTGCGACACCCGCCTTGTGGAGTTCATGAAGAAGCAAGCCGAAGCAAACAAGATTCCCTACCAATTAGAAATTCTAACTGCGGGTGGAACTGATTCGGCGGCAATGCAAAGAATGAGTAAGAATGGTTGTATTGTCGGGGCTATCTCGATTCCCTGTCGCAATGTTCACCAAACGGTTGAGATGTGCAACAAGGACGATATTTCGTATTCCATTGATCTGCTCATCAAATGCGTTGAGAACATGGATCAGTTTAGCGAAGAATTCTAAGGTGCACTTCACTTAAGGGCAATTAAGTATTCAAAATTTGCTAGAGCATTTACTACATAATTAAGAATCTGCCTTGGGGGGCGGTTACAACCTAAACCATGTTTTGGAGGGAGATAGCCATGTGTGGCTTTGTAACCGCTGACAATCGAATCAAAAGTGTTTTCGACACTCAATATTCAAGTTTGCCAGCAAGTAGTGTTGCGGCGATTTCCTTTCATTTTTTGGCTACCAAAGGGCATAGGCCACCCACCATTAAGGAGTGCTTAAAAAGCAAAAACTCCTTGTCACCAAAATCTATGTATTTCGCATAGATATCAAAAATCTGTGGGCCCGGTGGAAACACACAACACCGGGCTACACACCTAATGCCCGTGAATAGGTAGCGGATGCGTTTCAGCAAGTGCCTAAGTTTTTGACGAGCTTTGAGAGTTTGAGCAGAAAAGAGAGCTTAAAGGACTGTATATGCAGAGTAATTGTTGATTCAGAGCTGGTATACTGCTTAGAAGGCGAGGCAATCATGAGAGTGAACTTTTTAGTAAATAGATCCCTTTTTAGGCACACCATCAAATCCTTAGCGGGCCTTTCCCTGTTAGCAGCTAGCACTAACTCTCTTGCCCTAGATCCTCCGGCTCACTCAGCAAACTCTCAAGCAAGAATCGATCGCTGCGAACTTTCTGTTCAACAAGCCTTAAAAAGCATACGAGCCAACGCACTTCCTCGAGGCGAATTTGGAGAAGATCCAAAGGCAGTCGCCACCGCTAAAGCCCACAATGCCGCCCGCCCCAAGGGCGCAGATCACGCAAAACTGATCAAAGCGACCAATGAACAAGAAAAGATTTGGGCTCAACTCTCAAGCACTTTGCGAGAGTTTAGCTTGGCTCAAAGAGATAGCGAAAGAAACCTTGGAAAAATTGATAGCGCCTCCATTCGTGCTTCAGCTAAGGATTTACAAGGAATTTTTGCCTCCTTACTGGCCCATGACATCAACAGCTTTGACAACCAAAAGTTGCGCGAAGCCTTGGGAATCCCTAACAACGGTGAACCCGTTTCCGTAATGCGCGATCCTCGAACGGTTAAGCCAGGAGAAAGTCCCTTTAAAGAAATCCCAAAAGAGTTAGATATTGAGAAACTTCTAATAAGTGGAAGACTAAACGCAATACTTAGGCTTCTAAATGTAAACCAAACAGACTCAACTATTTCCACCACTCTACAATCAGCCGTCGCTGATTCTATGCGAGTGAGAGTTCACAACCGCAACAAGGTTGCCATCCCAACCTTTAATCGAAGCGTTTTTGAAAATGAACTTTCATCGGCTCCAATACTAAATACGACCGGGCTTCAAGCCCATCTTCAACGCAAAGGCGGCTTCTACCAAGGCCTATGGAACGCCCGAGGCGACAAGGACACTCAATGGGAAACCTCAATCCAAAGCTCCCCAATGGCAGCTCGCCAAGAGCTCAATTTCCTTGAACGCCTTGATCCTGATTTTACCCAAAGCACAGGCATTCAATACGCGAACGTTTTTGAAGTTTCACCTAAAGTAATGCTCATAGGAAACAATGGTAATTTGCGATCAGCTCGCTCGGCACCACTGAACTCGATCCAAGAAGCGCTTGAGATTTTAAAAAGCCAACACAACATTGTCATCGACCCAAATGCGGACATCAACCAACAACTTCAACAGTCTGGATTAACCCTGGTGCCCATTTGGAAGACTGGAAGAGCTTCTATTTCAAACTAAAGCTGCAACTCTTCGGCTGAGGTTACTGGCTTCTGGCAAGCACCCAAAAAGCACAGATAGGCCGTTGCCTTAGAATCAACTGCAACCTTGTCCTTTAAATAGGAAAACCTACTATGCAAAGGCCCATTCTCTTGGGTTTCTATAAAAATTCCCGATTTTGAGAAATTGTTAAAGTAAGCTTTTCTAAATGAGCTGACCTCAGAAGCCTTTGTGGAGATTGCCACTAACTGAAAAGGGTCTCCTTCTTTGATCTGCAGGGCAGACAACATTTCGGGCATCACCCAAGGAAACTCGTTGAGCCGAAGCGCAAAGCTCTTGTAGAGTCTATCAGCTCGGGCCCGATAAGATTCCTCTAAAGTAAACAGATACAAGCGTTCTAGATTCTGAGCCATGATGGAGTTGCCACTAGGCTCAGCGCCATCGTAATAAGGGCGCTCATTGGCAATTAAAGCCTTCTGCAAACGAGAGCTTTTAAAATACCCCCCTTTTGAATCTTCGAAATTGGCTTCAAGGTGACGATCTAAAAGTAGGGCTTCTTCGAAGAAACGCGCCTCCCCCGTTGACTCAAACAAATCTAAAAGGGCAGCTGTAAAAAAAGCGTAATCTTCCAAAAAAGCTTCTTGCTTGGCTTCCCCCTCTGCATAAACGTGAAAAAGCTGCTCGGCTTTTTTCATGTTCTCTAAGATAAAGTCCACAGCCTCAGTGGCTGCCTTCAAGTAGTCAGCTCTAGCAAAAACTTGCGAAGCCAAGGAAAGAGCTGAAAGCACTAGCGCGTTCCAGCTAAGCAAAATTTTGGTGTCACACAATGGATCGGGCCGCTTTTGGCGAAGCTGAAGCATCTTAGCCCTTAAAGGTGTGCCGATAAAAGATGTTTTAGAAACACGCTCTAAAACATTTCTGCCCTCAAAGTTCCCATCCTTTGAAAGCTTAAACACTTTAGAGAGCTCATCTCGTTCATCAGGGGTAAAAAGAGACTCAAGCTCCTGGTGACTCCAACTAAAATAATAGCCCTCAACAGACTCCCCCTCTTGGTTTTTAGAGTCCGCATCGGTGGCAGAAAAGAAAGCTCCTTGAGGACTTCGCATTTCTCGAAGAAGATAATCGAGAGTATCGCAAGCAATAAACTTGTAGAACTCATCCTTTGTGACTCGGAAGGCCTGAGTATAGTGTTTTGCCAATAGAGCGTTGTCATAGAGCATTTTCTCAAAATGTGGAATCAACCACTTTTCGTCTGTCGAGTATCGATGAAAGCCTCCTCCGACTTGATCATACATCCCACCCAAGGCCATCTTACTGAGAGTATTTTTAAGCATGTCTAAAACACCGGCGTCGGACTGAGATTCCTTTAATAAAAATCCAACAGGTAAACTGCTAGGGAATTTTGGAGCATCACCCACTCCGCCAAAAGTGGCATCGTAATTTTCTTTATAATGAAAAACGGCCGCATCAAAAGAGGCCTTCACCTTAACATCTTCGGAAAGAAGGCTCTGATTCATAACTGCATTCAAATGTTCGGTAGTTTTTTCGGAGCTTAAGAAAACTTTTTCTCGCTCACCCTTGTAGGCCTGATCCAATCTCTTTAACAAACTTAAGAAACCAAAATTACTTCCCCTGTCACCATCTCGAGCCGGAAAATAAGTTCCACCATAGAAAGGTTTTTGCTCGTGTGTCATCCACACGCTCATGGGCCACCCACCCCTCCCGGACATGGCTTGAACCACCGACATGTAAACTGAATCAACATCAGGGCGCTCTTCTCTATCGACTTTTACACAAACGAAATGTTCGTTCATATATTTAGCTATCTCCAAATCTTCGAAGCTTTCCTCCTCCATGACGTGACACCAATGGCAGGTGGCATAGCCCACACTTAAAAAAACGGGCTTGTCAGTTTTCTTGGCTTCTTCAAAAGCTTCCTCCCCCCAAGGAAACCAGTTCACTGGATTATGTGCATGCTGCAAAAGATAAGGACTCGTTTCCAGGAAGAGACGATTAAAGAAAAGTGGCTTCGAATTCTCCACATGCTTTGTTCTAGGTATGTAGCCTTCGGCAGAGAGCTTCTTCCATTTTTGAGTTAACTTTTGGTTAATTTGCTCAGGCAATCGATCGTCCATAAGTGGACTACAGTAGCATAGCTATCTTAGCTTGGCAGACCGGACTAAGCCCTTAAATCTACGGTCGTTTTAAAGCAAAGAATGACTCAATGAAAACTCTCCTAACCACTATGCTCAAACATTACGAATTCTTAACTTCTTCGACTCTATAAACTAGGTCACAATTCAAAGTATGAAACACTTTCCACTTTTTACTGCGTTGATTTTATCGCTCATATTTAGCCAACAGGCTTTAGCCACTGACCCTCTTCTTGGAGATGGTGAGACGGTTGTCGATGGAGTCATCCCTGAGAGTGGTTCGGCTGCAGACGAAGCAGATGAAACCGCAGAAGAAGAAGCAACACCAGAGGTAGAAAGTGCTCCCGCTACCTCTACAGCCAAGAAGAAAACTAAGAAACTTAAAGTAGGCAACAAAGACAATCAGAAATTTATTAGCAACCAAGAGGCTGCTTTAAAGAAAAAGAGAGCTAGTTTGCAAAGATTGGGAGAAAACGGCCTGCTCACTGCTGACGAGATGAGCAGTCTGGGGGGCGAGCTTCAGGCCATGGAGAAAGAACTCAAGAAACTTGCCAAAAACAAGAACAAATTAAGTGCAAGCGATAAAAAAGACATAAAGAAACTCAATCAGAAGTTTAGAAACCATAGAGTTGCAAAAAAATACAATAGTCAATTTGAGGGCGACGTCACAGAAGAAAGCCTTGCTCTATCTGAAAAGAGGTCCAGGAAAAAAGCCAACAAGAGACATAAGAAATTCAAAAAGAACAAACAGATCTCCAAAGAGGACAAACAAGAAGTTAACGCTATTCGAAAAGAAATTTCTGATCTACTTAAGGAAAGCCGAGAGAATGGAACTCAAAACTCTACAGAAACTAGAGTTAAACTTGCCAAATTGCGCAGCCAGTTTAACCAAGCAATGGGTCAAGCCGAAAGACGAGCTGAGAGAAACGCTGAGTAAACCAAAGGAAAGACAGATAAAAAAAGCCCTGGGTGCAAAACTGCACCCAGGGCTTTTTCTTATTAGATTTAAAACCTATTCTTCTACTTCGTCGCCCATGTCTTCAATGGCTTCACCGGCATCTTCGCCCATGTCTTCAATGCCTTCTCCAGCACTTTCGGCTGACTCTTCTACTGAATCGGCAGCAGTAGCAGCTGTGTCTTCTGGCTCATCGCAACCAACCAGTGAAAAGCCACCAACCAATGCCAAACAAGCAGTTAAAAATAATTTCTTAAAAATCATAAATGTGATTTCTCCTATCGAGGGCAATTATATCCTCTTTCTTTCTATTAGAAACTCGTCACGATATGAAATCTTTAAAGGAAGCGACTTGGGTTGTTCAAGCTGGCTTGGAAGATTGGTGGAGAGTGGAGGATTCGAACCTCCGAAGGCAATGCCAGCAGATTTACAGTCTGCCCCGTTTGGCCACTTCGGTAACTCTCCCAATACAGGGCTTACAACAGCAAAGTTGGAGCTGACGATGGGACTCGAACCCGCAACCACCGGTTTACAAAACCGGAGCTCTACCAATTGAGCTACGTCAGCACTTGCTGGGCCATGAATTAAGCAATATTTCGCTCAGTTATCTAGTGCTTATGAAAGATTTTTTGCGCTTCCCAAATTGCGATGGCCGCAGCATTGGAGACATTTAAGGACTCCACGGCCGCATGAAGCGGGATACTGATCTTAGTATTTGATATTTCTACGTATTTTGGTGAAACACCCCAATGCTCAGAACCCATGATCCAAACCAATCCGTGGACATCCGTCTTGTCCATATAAGCAGATATCGGATCACCAGAGGCATCTAGACTAAGAACATCAAGTCCACGCTCTCTTGCAAGCTCTAGAAACTCCAAAGGTCTTGAGCTTTGATAGATGGGAACCCGAAAGGAAGCACCCACCGACACGTGAGAAACTGTTCCATTGAAAGGGCACTGATCCTTTGTCCCAATGACAACCCCCTTAACGCCAAGGGCGGCAGCACTTCTTAAAATAGCACCAAAGTTTTGTGGGTCTTGAATACGATCCAGCAGCAACCACTGACCGCCCTTATCAAGCTGATCGCTCACCGTATCCTTTAACTTGTTAAAATTCAGGAGCGGAAACTCTTGGATTTTTGCAGCCACTCCCTGAGTGCGCTTATCATCCAAGGCCTTTGGTAGTCGCTCGACCACATTCGCCTTGAGTCCCAATTGATCATTCAATTTCTTAAGGAGGGCATTTAGCTCGTGGTCAACTTGATTGGATTTTTGGACAAGAATCTCTAAAATCAATTCAGGATAACTTTCCCCACACGCTTCAATACTATGAAGCCCCCAAATCCACTCGCTCTTCATATCGCCCTTCATCTAGGAGATCTCGCTTATAATCTTTTTTGCAACGGCTCTCGGATTGTCCGCCTGATAAACACTTCGACCAACAACCAACATACTCACACCTTTAGAAACAGCTTCAGCAACCGTATAACTGCGCTTTTGATCACTGTGCTGACTTTCGCCAGCTAAACGAATACCGGGACAAACACAAAAGGCATTAGGAACAATTTCTTTAATCGCCTGAACTTCTGCTACAGAAGAAACAAAGGACTTAATCCCGCAAGACAGGCCCAAGCTAACCAAACGACGAACCTGCTTTTTGCAGTTAGCTTCAACACCAAGTTCTTTCAATTCAGCGTCATCCATTGAGGTTAAAACACTGACCCCTAAAATGGTCATGTCGGTCTGCTTAGCGGCCTCTTGTGCAGCCATTAAGACTGATCGCCCAGAGCTTAAATGCACGGTTAAATAACTGGCGCCCAATTTGGCCCAAGCATGAACCGCAGATTTTACCTGAGAAGGAATGTCATAAAGCTTAGCGTCTATGAAAAATGGTATTCCCTGCTCTTTTAAATATTCAAAATCTTCTGTGCGAAGTTTTGGCAATAGACGTAAGCCAATCTTGACGACCAAATCTAAATCTTCAAAGTTTTTTACTGTTGCCAAAAAAGATCGACGGTCTTCGTAATCAAGGGCGACACACAAACAAGCGTTAGAATTAGGCATCCTCACCCCTTTGTGGACCAATTCCGTATTGCTTCAACTTCCTGTGAAGGTGAGCTCGCTCCAAGCCTAAAGACTCGGCAGTTTTAGTGACGTTGCCACCCAAACTCTCTAAACGCTGTTGAAGTATAACTTTCTCAAATTCGGCCCGTAGGGCGCGCAGCGCTCCACCTGGATCAGAAACACTACTTAAGCTTTGGCCTTGTTCACTCGCACCAATGGCTGCTTGAATTTCATCAGGCAAATCAGAAATTCCTAACTGGTCTACACCATCGTTCATAATCAACATCCGCTCCAAAAGGTTCTTCAGTTCGCGGACATTTCCGGGCCAATCATAACCCTTCATCCAATCGATCAAAGTTGAATCCACTCGGGGAGCTTTCTTGCCTGATTCATTGGCAACAACCTCAACAAAGTGAGAGGCCAATTCTTGAACATCTTCTAAGCGTTCGCGTAGTGGAGGAACACGGATTTGAACAACCCCCAACCTCATCATTAAATCTTGGGAGTAACTCCCCTTCTCAACCAGCTTGCCCAGCTCTTCTCTAGCCCCAGCCACCACTCGACAAGTGGCTGGAACGGACTGATCACCCCCCAGTCGGAAGAAGCTTCCTTCCTGAAGTGTTTGAACCAATTTAGCTTGAAGCTCTTGGCTTAGACTAGAAATCTCATCAAGAAAGATTGTGCCATTCATTGTTTGCTCAATACGCCCCTGTTTAATCTTTCCCCCAGCCTTGGGATGGCTTGATGCCAAGCCAAAGAGCTCTTCATCCAAAGCATCTCCACTGTAGGCCGCGCAGTTGAGAACAAGGTAGGGTGCTTCTCTACGAGCACTTAACTGGTGGATCAACCGAGCACAAAGCTCTTTACCACTACCATCTTCACCCATGATTAAAACATTTGAATTGGATACGGCCGTTTTGTGTAAATCAGCCTTCAAAGACTTTACTGCTCCGGAACCACCGATCAAAGTTCCACGATTTAATATTTGATGACTCAATCGAACGTTTTCTTCTTTGAGGGTTTTGGTCTCCAAGGCATTCTTTAAAACGACCAAAACCTTATCCAGCTCAAGTGGCTTTTCTAAAAAGTCATAAGCGCCTAAGCGTATCGCTTTGATGGCTAACTCAATATTTCCATGACCTGACATCATAATAGGAACCACATTGGGATGATTCTCACGAGTGAACTCTAACAATTCAATGCCATCTCCCTCGGGGAACCAAACATCGAAAAGCGCAACATCAACAGAAGAGCTTTTCATTATCTCAATGGCTTCCTTGGGTAAGGAACAACTCGTTACTTCGTAACCTTCGTCCTTAAGAGCAAAGGACAAAGAACTTTGGATATCTATTTCGTCGTCGACAATGAGTATATTTCTAGCCATGTCTGCTAAGCATCCACAACTAGACGAGGAAGTTCAAGGACAAAGAGTCCATAGGAAGCTTCTTCGCAACGCACGCGCCCTCGGTGCTCAACTGCAATGCGGCGCACAATGGGCAAACCCAATCCAAGCCCCGAAGCCTTTGAGGTCATGTAGGGATCAAAAATCTTGTCACGCAAGCCAGGAGAAACCCCTGGGCCATTGTCTTGAAAGCTCAGCTTCACATAGGGCTCTCGGTCAAAGAGCTCTTGAATCAACACTTCAAAGCGAGGCTTCTCTACCTTAGCCTCTTCCATACTATGAATTGCGTTGTCAGCAAGATTCACCACCACTCTTCGAATGTGTTCAGGGTCAGCCATCACGAGCGGCTTCTTTTCCTTAATAAAGTTACTGAAGACCAATTCACAGTGTGGATGAGTAAATCGATAGTCCTCTATTATTTCTTCTATCAGTTCAGCCACATTGACTTGTTTAAATTGTGGTTCAGGCATTTTTGCGAATTGAGAAAACTCTCGCACCAAATCTCGAATCACCTTCACCTGCTTTTGAATTTGCTGGCAGCATTCTCTAAAAATATCCTCATCGGGATTGGTGCCCGGATTGCGCGCCAAGCGTCGAAGCATTCTATCAGCTGAAATCTGAACAGGCGTCAGAGGGTTTTTTATTTCGTGAGCCACTCGCTTAGTAACCTCTTGCCAGGCAGCCAAACGCTCCAATCGGGCTGCATCTGAAACATCCTCCATAATAATCAGCCATCCCAACTCTTCCGCGTGATCATCCAAGAGCAAAATCCCAGTCGCGCGAACCGTTCTTAAAGACAAACTTCTACCCGCACCTCGGCTAAGTTCAAATATTCGGTCCACCGGGTCGCCTTTATTCAGGCGAACTTCATCTAACCAGGCCTTTGATTCATCCACTCCACCCACGTTTTGAAAAACTTCACGCCAGTGCATACCGCTCACGGACATCACATCTTTGGACTCTCTAAACGCAGACGAAGCAAAGCCCAGAGCATCCTTGTTAACTCTTTGAACGCGCTTGTTTGCATCTAGCGCAACAACCCCACGCCGAATACTAGACAAAAGTGTTTCGAGATATTTCTCACGCTCTTCCAAGCCTTTCACCAAGAGACGAAGCTGATGGTTAGCTTTCTCTAGCTTTTGACCACGTCGACCAACCTCTTCCCCCATAAGGTTAAAGGCGGCCTTAAGAACCTCTAAATCGGGAGCCTCCTTACTTAAGAAGCCCTCGCTTTTTCTAAAAATAGGTGTCGGGATTCGGTAACTCCACTGTCCCTTTCGGAAGGCTTCGGTGGCTTTCATAAGATCGGCCACAGGCTCTGTAACCTGGCGGGTCACATAAAGACCAAACCAGGACACCACAAAAAGATTCAAAGCAAACAAGGTCATTAAAACCAAAGAGTAATTCGTCTTGAGCGTGTTTTTAATTTCTTGAGTTTGTTTGTAACTAGAAAGTGCTGACTCGAGCTCTTTCATTCGAGTCTTCATGGCTAGAGGAACCACTTTACTTAAGACAACGACAAAGGAGCTATACGGCTTTTTCACCAAATAAAACTGCTGAACTAAATCACTCCCCCCTATTTGCCGAATCAACTGAAAAGATTCACCTGCAAAAACTCTCTCCAAAGAATCACTTGCGGCCCGAGGAATATGAGACCCCTTATCTCGCTGCACTTTAATGGGAGCACGAAGGCGATCAAAATAGACTTCAACACCATCCACAGGATAGCGACCAACCAAGTTCTGCAAACCAGACTCATTGAGTTTAACCTTACCGCGGGCAAACTCATCCACCATATTCTTCAGATAAAAGCTGAGGTCCGATTCAATGTCTTCATAATGAAGCTTCGTAATATTTTGCGCATCGTAGAGAGCGCCAGCAACTTGGCCACCGAACCACTGATCAAAACCCTGTCGAATCACATAAGTGCTTCCGACAAAAAGCAATACCGATGGAAGCAAGGCAAAGCCCACAAGCGCAGTAACCATCTTCCACCTGAGCGAAGAGCCCAGCTTGCCGCTTCGACGATCGAGCCATGCCTTAATGATGTTTCGAAAGACAAGAAATAAAAGTAGGCCAATGATCAGCAGGTTCAGAATCCCCAAAGCGAAGAATAAAAGACCTTGAAGAAAGCCATACCCCTGATCTTCTCGACTAACGATGGCTTGAACGATGAGCGAGACAATGAACAGAACCAAAACGAGCAAGGCTGTGCGCACCTCTCTCCTGCGTTTTTGTCGCTCTGAAGGACTCGGCTCTAAATGTGCCACCCCTACAAGCTAACCTTAGCCCTAAAAGCTTGCAAGCAAGCAGAGTCTAATGGGGAGCAAAGAAAATGATTTATCCCTCAAGAACTACTTTGCCGTTATTCTTGAGAACGGCCTGAACCAAGGCACCGGCTTTGACGGCCTGAGAAAGAGTTCGAAGATGCATTTGATGCCCTGCTTTTTCAGTAGAGATGGTTCCCAATATCGGACGACCAAGGAGAGCAAAGTCTCCGATAGAATCAAGTAGTTTGTGGGCTGCAAGCTCGTTGGCCACACGAAAGCCGCCCTCATTCCAAACCTTCGCTCCATCTAACAAAAGCGCATTTTCGAGACTGGCCCCACGGATCAAGCCCTTTTCAACTAGAGTTTCTAACTCATGCTTGAAACCAAATGTTCGAGCAGAAGCAATGTCTTTTTCAAAGGTCTCACGTCCCAGCAATGGGTTCATCCAATCAATTGAGAAGTTACTTTTCTGTTGCCAAGGCCCACCAAAATCAACCTGGCAAACATAGTGACTACTCTTCATGTCTTCCGAGGGAAGGATAGTAACTCTCCGACCTTCGTCCACAAAATCGAAATCCTTAACGGCTAGCCAAACTTTTCTCTCAGCAGGAAGTTCTTCCGACTGAAAAACACTCAAATACGTCCACTCTTTTGAAGACCCATCTAGGATAGGCATTTCAAGGACGTGGTCCTGGCTTGCATCAACATCAATTTTCACTTTGTAGTTTTGAATATCATAAATATAGGCCGAGGCTAAAAAGTGCTCCACGGTTCCAAGTTCAAAACGTCTCTTTGAAGAACCACGTAAAACCAAAGCCGTTGAACGAGTCGTGCCACTTAATCGCGACCAAACAGCTGGAGCAGAATATTCAACGCCTTCAATTTGAGTAGAAAACTCAAGCCAATCAATGTTTGAACTTTTCTCTAAAGAGACCTCATTGGTAAGGCCCGTGTGCAAGCCAGGACCGCGCACTCTGTAGTTATGCGGCTCTGATCGAACTGATTGCCGAATTGTGTATTCAGCGCTTTGAGTGCCTCTGTGCATTCGAGTTTGTGATCCTTTAACTTCAACAACTTAGATACTCTACTATTTTAACTCTTTGCACCCTGTTAAGGCAAAAATTACTAGGTAGACGCCAAGGATGTGTGGCGTTTATGCAACACATTTAAGGCTGTCAAAATACCTACAAGTCTAAACTCGGCTGAGCCGAAGCTGGGAGCTCAGCCCCTAAGTGTTTGTAGGCCTTATGGCTAGCGACTCGCCCTCGAGGGGTCCTCAATAGAAAACCAGTTTTCAAAAGGAAAGGCTCTACGGTTTCCTCCAGAGTGCGCCGATCCTCACTCAATGAAGCTGCAATCGACTCAATTCCGGCAGGGCCACCGTTAAACTGCTCAATGAGCACCTTCAAAAAAGAACGATCCAAGGGTTGCAAACCCAACTCGTCAACATCCAAAAAGTCTAAAGCGGCATGAACGACTTGGGCACCTTTTCGCCCCTCACCGCCTGCCTCATGAAGCATTTGATGAGCTTCGGCAGAAATGTCTCCGCCATTTTCCATCACATGCAAAATATCGCGCACTCGAGCAAGCAATCGATTTGTAATTCTAGGGGTGCCGCGAGAACGTCCAGCTACAGCGTTAAATTCATCGGCGCTCAATTCAATACCAAGAATTTTTGCAGAACGCTTTAAAATTCTAACCATCTCTTCTTTGGAATAAAAATCCAAATTTAAATGAATACCAAAACGATCACGCAAAGGTCCGGTCAATCGTCCTGCTTGGGTAGTGGCTCCCACCAAGGTAAAAGGCTTCACAGGCAAAGTCACCGCTTGAGCGGCCGCACCTTCGCCCAAAATAACTTGAATTTGAAAATCTTCAATAGCTGGGTAAAGAGCCTCTTCAACATGATTACTGAGACGATGAATCTCGTCGATGAACAAAACGTCGCCTTGTTTTAAATTACTCAAGATTGAAAGCAAATCCACAGGCTTTGAGAGCGTTGGCCCCGAAGTGACGTGTATGTTTCCACGCATTTCATGAGCAACGATGTGAGCCAAAGTTGTTTTACCCAAACCAGGAGGTCCGGATAAAAGCACATGATCCAAAACAGCATTGCGCGCTCGTGCGGCTGCCATAAAAACTTCTAGCCTAGAGGTTACGGCTTTCTGCCCAACATAATCTTGAAGGTGCTTAGGCCGAAGAGCGTTTTCATGGATCGTTTCTACGACGGCATCGCTATTTAAATCCTCTAAAGGAAGCTTCTCTTTCTTACTCACACTCCACCTTCAAATTCTGCACGCCTCACGCCGCGGTCACCCCATTTCATAAGCATCTTTTGAAGCAACGCTGCCTGGTCCATCTCACTCAAGTCTATACCATCGTTCACGATATTTTGATAAAGAGTGAAAGCATCTTCAGAGCTAATCCCCAATCGCTCCAAACCTTTTAATAAAGCCGGAGACAAAGTAATTCGCGATTTGGGGGCCTCTGACCTTGAAGCCTTCTTTGATTGATCCTCTGTTAAATGAGGAGTCTCTGCTTTGATGGAACTTTCAGCGTTGGCCTCTAAAACAGGTAAAAACTTCTGCTTATTGTTCTGTAAACCTTGCGCAAATTGGGCCAACCCCTTGGGCCCAACACCTGCCACTTTAAACATTTTCGGGTTTTCACCAAACAACAAGGCTCGAACTCCTTCGACCCCCAACTTCCCAAGAATACTTGCAGCTTTTTTAGGACCAAGAGAAGGAAGCTCTTTTATAAGAGCAAATAAATTGCGCTGTTGAAGACTCTCAAAAGCAAAAAGACTTTCTTCATCTTCTTTAAGAACTTGTGCCAAAAAAATCCAATGCCATTGGTTCGCGCTTTCGCTGAGTTGATTCAAAAAAATCTCATTGTGCATTTCGAGCATCAAAGCCCATCCGTTCGAGTCTTCCACAACACAAGTTGCGTTCTTCATTTGTGCGGGGGTGTTCCAATCGGGAACAAATCGAGCCTTAACGGCGAACTTCGGTCCAAACTTTGATGCCATTCCTCTTGTTATGAACAATCCAAGCGGTCCAGGCAATAGCTAGCGCATCGAAGGCATCAGCTCCCAATCCCTCTAACTCCTGATCAGCGCTAAGTTGCCGAAAACGCATGGTAAGCATCTTCTCAACGGCCTCTTTATTGGAAGCACCGCTTCCAGTAGCGACTCTTTTAATCTCGGTGGGGCTAAGCTCGATCAAACGATCAGTGGCGTGCGAAAGCTCTTCATACACTTTTAGACGCAAGACACCGCGCGCTTCACTTAGAGTCAAAGCACTGGAAATGTTCTTAAAGGCGACGGCCTTCTCAAGACCAACCAGGCGAGGATTGAAGCGCTGAAGAAGTAAGGAGGCAGACTCAGCCAACAACTCCAAACGAGAACCTAAAGCTCGCTTAGGGTTTCCCTTAATTAAATTCCAAGTTCCAGCTTCTAAAATATTTAAACGAGACTCTTCAACATCTAGAACACAGTAACCACAGTTTCTGGATCCAGGATCGAGCCCCAGCACTCTCATTGCTCTGAAGTTGCCCTTACCAACATAACTCCCATTATAAAGCAGGCCACAGAAATGAGTAAGAGCTTCAGCTCAATCTTTGCGTCACTGGTGCTCATCCCTACATACAAAGCATATGGGGCCAGAATCAATCCAAGCATCTGAAGAAGTTTACCAAAGTGCCAAAGTAACGATTTCATATAAAAAACCCTTTTGCGCCATAGGAGCACAAAAGGGTTTTGCTTACAAGTTTGCTAAGTAGGTCTACTTAGTTACTACCGTCGCCGCCATCAGCGCCACTTGCAGGCGCTTCTTCGACTGCGGGAGCCTCCTGCTGTTGTGCAAACAAAGCATTTCCAAATCCCGCGCAGGCAAATCGTAAGCTGCTGTAAAGCAATCCACTGTGCCCAAGAACTTTGCCTTCTTGAGTGATAAAACTAATGTTCAAGGACAAACCTTTTGCATCGGAAAAAAGCAAGTAGGCAAACAAATCTGGAGAGTCTGCTGGAACCCCTGCCACTAACTGAAAGTAGGCAAGAACTCTCTTTAAGTTTTCTTGTTGATCGTCCAGCTGAAGCTCGTTTACACCCTCTTCCCCAACGAAAATATCTGTGACTCTGACGATACTAACAGCAGAAGGGAAACGGTCTTTGTAATAAAGATCGTGCTTTTTAGAAGCCTCTTCTGAAATAAAATACTGGGCTTCGTAGGGAAATTCTGAGTTACTCTCAATTGCGACAAGGCGCATTACCCCCAATTCAATCCCAGTTTCAAAACCAGTCGCTTGTTGCTCACGCTCATAGATAGAACAACGCATTGCTTCTTTTTGACCAATGCTTAACTCCGGAATCTCTAAAAATGGCTCAGCTCGACCACTCAAAGAGCTCAGAAGCAGCAAACCAACACCAGAACGAATAACTAAATTAAATAATTTCATATTACCCCATCTCCTCAGACGCTTGGAGGGTTCTAACCACGAGGGCGCACAAAGTCAAAAGCCTCAAAGCATTTAAAGATTTTTTAAGAACAGTTACACTTTAAAGGAGGACAACAGCAAAAGATGATTCGACTAAAAAAACACCTCACCCTATTTGTGCTCGCTTTTGGCACCAGCACTCAAGCCGGCTACCTTTGCCCTAACAACAGAGGCCACAAGGTAGCGCTTACTTTCGATGATGGACCCCATCCAAATCGAACAGAAATCGTTATCCAAGCCCTTGAAGAACGAAACACTCCAGCAACATTTTTCATCCTAGGAAGCCAATCCTCGAAGTATCCAGAACTCACTTCAAGGATTGCGGCTCGCTTTCGCATTGCTAACCATGGATGGAAGCACATCAACTACACTCGCTCCACAGTTGAAGAGCAAAGAGGTGATATAGAAAGAAGCACTCTTCAGCTGGAAGCTTTTTTGGATGAGCCATGGAAGTTTAGACTGCCTTATGGGGCGGGTTTAAGAGGCGACCCACAACGTCTTGTTGAAAGCTATGGCTACCGACACATTTACTGGAGCATCGACCCACGCGATTGGGACGCGAACCTCAGCGCTGAGGAAAGTTTTCAAATCATTTTAAGCGAAGCCAACAAAACACCCTCCACCATGTATCCAAATGGTCACGTTTTGCTTTTACACGACGTTCAGGCAAAGACGGCCGCTCACCTAGGTTCTTGGATTGACCGGCTAGAGGATCAAGGGCATTGTTTTGTCTCGCTCAGAGAGGTTTTGTAATGAAAAAGGTTTTTTACTCAGTTCTAGGTGTTTTAATTTTAAATTTCTCTAACAACGCCCTAGGCTCGCGTTTTCCAAAAATTCAAACTCGAAGTGTAATCCTTAGTGGCGCAGAAATTTTTGTTGCCGAAACCCAACAAAAAGACGTTCTCTCCGTAAACTCCAAAACTTATATTTTAAAGAATGGAAACAGAGAAAACCTAGAACTCCCCGACGAAGTTAAACAACGAGAAATTTTAGCGGTGTTTAAAGCTTCACCAAACAAAGTTTGGGTTGTCAGCCAGTGGGTCATCGAAATGGGGGACAAGCCCCTTGTTTCAGAACTCAATTTAAAGAATCAAAACTGGGAAGAACTTGCTCGCGTGGATTGCGTGGCTCATCGTTCAATTGATTTAACCTCTGAAGGACTCAAATTCACCTGCCTTGAGGACGACATCATTGAAGGCAAATACGTCGAAAAACTCAAAAGCAAAACTGTTCAGCTACGCTAAAAGGTAGCGGCTAACTGTGAAAAGTAAACGGATACGTTTTCACAGAGTGTATAAATCCTAGACAGGTCTATTGTTAAGAGGCAGCCACAGGCCCTAAGGGACTGTTTTATCTTTGCTTTTACAACATTTTCGCCTCTAAAAGCTGGCATAGCGATTGCAACTAATCAGACATGAGAGGGAAGCTTAGAAACTATCTGTTTTCGATACTGACTGCTCTAGCGCTTTTTAATGCTGCAATCTTAGCCGGGGTTCAACACCTAGACCTGGTTGATGAAAGCAAAGCTGTCCAACTCGTCCCTCAGCACAATTTACTCATATTGCTATCCCGCACCCATCTGGGCACCTACCACATCATTCGCCTAAAGAACTGGATGGAACTGGAAACCCACTTATCTGAAAACGCTCTTGAGCTCATTCCTATTAACGACGCTTTTGTTCAGCCTAACCTAGAAGCAAGAATCACAAACACAAATATCGTATGGGGCTCAAGCCGAGAACCAAACATTATGGCCACCCCCGATTATCTTTCAGCCAACAAGCTTCTCCCCTACGTGCGCTTCGGAACCATTGCAGGCTCACCACTCGGACACTCCATTTTAGTTAGAAAAAAAGTTAGAACACTCGCTAGCCAGTAACTGCATGCCCGCATTTATTGAGATTCAAACGTGGCTTCAACAATGGCGCCTGAATCAATCACTAAAGTTTTAGCGCGAATCACTCCAGAAACAAACGCACCTCTAGTCAGGTGCAAAAAATCACAAGTCAAACTTTCGAGCTCACAACGGCCCTCAATCTGCACTCTTTGAACTTGAACAATTCCCTTAAGAGTGCCGCCCTTTAAAAGATGAAGCTGACTATCATCTTCAAAGCCAATCAGCTCTCCATCCCACTCACCTGCAATACGAAAGGTGCCTTTAAACTCAACTCTTCCCGTGCCCTTAAAAGCCTCACTCACCCAATGCTGGCGATCCAAGATTTCAAGTTCTTGCCAAAAGTCTTTTTCAGTTTCGATTTCATTTGTTTTTGAAGCCATTATCGCAAAATCTCCAAGGAACGTCGTTGTCGGGTCAACAAAGAACCCTTTTCATCGTAAACCAACAATGAGGCGTAGACTGGATCGGCACCAGCCAATTCAACAAAGCCACTCAGTCGAAATTGAGCACTAATATTTCTCGAAGACTTAGTAAGCTCCAAAGCCTCACCTCGATGAAACAAGACCGCTTCCCCCGACCGACTTGCCAAAGCTTTAGGAAAACTAACGACCCCGGGAGAACCATGTAGCAGAAGTATCCAAAAAACTTTTTTCTGTCCTTCTTTCGGGGGGAGCCTCTCGACGCTAAAATCTAAATCGACTCGCTTAGAGGAAGACATAAACTTCGCGGTAAAATTCTTAAGTTCAATCAACGCCGAATATCGATCTCCGGCCTCTAAAGAAGGAAGAAAGGAACTCTCTCTTTCAAAGAATTTCGATTCCCCCGTTGAGACATCAAAAGATTCTTCCTGTCCCACAAGCACTTTTTTTAATCCTTTGAGCTCATGGTTAACCGAATCCAGTTCCAGGTGGGCAAGAGTTAAGTCCTTTCTCAGTTGAGACATCTTCCACCGAGCAAAGATCCAGCCCGTTAAACTCAAGGCGAGTAAACACAAAATTAACACAAGGTAGTTACTCAACTTTCGAATGGAGGAAAGCCCCATCCGAAAGCCTGCCCAGCTGCCATCATCCTTTACTAAAAAGATCTCCCATAGCGAATGTTTCGTGGAAGTAGGACTTTCTGAATTCTTCATAAAAACTGAATAAAATCTTCACACTCTGGAGGGTTAAAATCCAGTATTCTAATTGAAATAGTAACGCGGTGCGTTTTAGGAGTGACTATGGCAGAAGAAGAAAACAACAACCCAGAAGGGCAACAAGCAGAAGAGGCGACCGCCCAAAAGCCTAAAAAGGGTCTCAACCTTGCGTCAATTGGTATGATGGTTCAAGCCGTCGTCATGCTCGCCATGGTTGGCCTTATTGCCAAAGTAGTCTTCATGTCGCCCAAGCCCGACTTGAGTGGAAAAACTCTCGGAGAGCGCATCATCGCATCGGTTAGAGACGAAAGCGAGGACATCCAACACATGTCTCTCGATCAGCTAGTGGTCAACATAGACAACGAACACACCCTTAAAGCCCAGTTGGTTCTAGAATTAAGTGACTCAGACATTCTAAAAGCCTTTGAAAGCAGAACCCCAATTATTCGTTCCAAGATTTTAAAGATACTCAGCCTTCAAAAGTTTGCAAATATGGACAAAATTCAAGGAAAGCTAGAGCTTAAGGATCTCTTAGTGCAGCTGCTCAACGAGGAACTCTCTAAAACTAGCTACAAAGGAAAAGGAACTGTAAGAGACATCTATTTTACGGATCTAGTGTTGATTTAAGATTCACCGCCAGATTCAGATGTAGCTAGACCCTCCAGAATAAAGAGAAAGAAGTATCTTTTAGAAATTACCCTGGAAAAGCAAGCTCCTTCTGCCTAAACTCTCCGCCTGTGAGAACCCCAAAAAGAAGATCAAAAATTGTCTGCACCCTTGGCCCTGCCGTTTCCACTGTTGAAAAGCTTATGGATCTCATTGAAGCCGGCATGGATGTAGCTAGGATCAACATGTCTCACGGAAGTTACGAAGCTCACAACGAGTTGATCAGCAACGTTCGAGCTGCATCGAAGAAATTAGAAATTCCCGTAGGGATACTCATGGATCTTCAAGGTCCAAAAATTCGAACGGGAAAACTTGTTTCAAAAATAATGCTCACGGAAGGGCAAACTATTTTTTTCAGAGGAATAGACCCTACCGCCAAACAAACTCTTGCCGATGGAAGCAAAGAAAACCCAGTAGAGATCACCTTCCCTAGATTGGCCCGAGACTTAAAGGCCGGAGACTTGCTCTTGATCGAAGACGGACTTCTGCGCATGAAGGTTGTCAGGACTTGGCCTGATGACTCTCTTCTTGAAGCCACTGTTTTAAGCGGCAAGAGCTTAGGAGAGAAAAAAGGAGTGAACTTCCCTGACGCCAAGCTCTCTGCTCTTGGAGTCACAGAGAAAGATTGGGCCGACATTTTATTTGGTCTAGAGCAAGACGTCGATTTTTTTGCCTTAAGCTTTGTTCGCTCCGCAAAAGAAGTTCGGTATTTGAAATCGTTTTTGCAAGAGCAAGGGAAAAACATCCATGTCATCGCAAAAATAGAAAAAGCTGAAGCTGTAAAAGAACTAGAAGAGATCGTCTTTCACTCCGACGGAGTAATGGTTGCACGTGGTGATCTAGGTGTTGAGATTGGCAACGAAGCTGTTCCCCTCATTCAAAAACACATCATTAGAGTGGCCCAAAAACACGCCAAGCCCGTAATCACAGCCACCCAAATGCTATTGAGCATGGTCGACAACCCCACCCCTACTCGAGCCGAAGCAAGCGACGTTGCAAACGCCGTCATAGATGGGTCCGACGCCTTAATGCTTTCCAATGAAACCTCCGTTGGCGAATACCCAATCGACACCGTCAAAATGATGGATAAAATCATTGTTGGCGCCGAAGACTACAAACCCACTCATCCAAGAGTTGTAGAAGTGCTAAAACACTTTGAAACAAAACGAACTGCAGTATCCGAGGCTATTGAAGCCGCAGCCACCGTCCTTGCAACTTCCCTAAACGCAAAAGTAATTGCCTGCCTGACCAGAAGTGGAAGCAGCGCGCGTTTGCTTTCAAAAAACAGGCCAAGCATGCCCATCATAGCCTTCGCTGAAAATCCAAAAGTTCGAGCCCAGCTGTGCCTAAGTTGGGGAGTTTCTGTGGTACCCTGGAAAGAGATGCCCCAGCAAGATTACACAATTTTTGATGAGCTCTTGGAAGAACTCGACCGCATTGGTCTTATGAAAATCTCTGAAGTAGCCATCCTGACTGCTGGCATCCCTACCACCCGAAGAATTGGCACGACCAATACGGTTGTCGTTCGCCACCTTGAGAGGCATGTCGACGAAAGGATCAAGAATCGATGATCTTAAAGCTTTTTGACCCGACTCTATGGGACATTAGGCATTATTTGGTCGTCGTCATTGGTCTTTGCGCACTCAATCTTTTTGGACCAAGAGGCTTTGTTCACCTTTTTTACCTTCAAAAGGAAACCCAAAGAATTGCCACTCAAAAGGAAGCCGTTTCACAAACGATTGCTCAATTGGAAATTGAAACTAAAAGCTTCAAACAATCTAAGACAGTCAGAGCAAGAGCCATTAGAGAACAACTTGGATATCTAGCCAGCGATGAGCTCTCTATTGAACTGCCCATTAAAATAACAAACACCTCTAAAGAAAAAACAAGGATTCTAAGGTGAAAAAAGGAAATCGAAATCTTTTAGTTCGAAGTGCCTATCGTCGATCCGAAGAATTTTTTGCGAAATTCGCTCAGACCAAGGCTCTTAAAGCGATTATTCTCAGCACCTCACTAATCACACTTATAGGATCGGCATTCTTCATGTTGTTTCACCTGCTTGGACTAGCTCTAGCTGCAAGCGTGACTTTAATCATTCTAGAAAAGGTTTTTGGAGTTAAAATCAATCCTCAAAACTTTAGCTATGCGCCATAATCGCCTAAGGACTTTAGCAATACTGCTCCTTGCTTCCTGCACGAAGCAAACTCCAACCAATCAAAATGTCGAGAAAGTTAAAATACAGCTTCCTGTCAATGACCCCTCCTTCAAGCTAACAAACGATTGGGTCTCTCTACTTGTTCATCCAAGAGTCGAATCTCTATCCGTGCTTAGAAGCAACTGTATTGACGCCTCTAATCTTTTAACCCTTGAATGGACCGAAACCGACCTCGACTGCAATAAACTCCTACTAGTTCCTCAAAACAAACACCTCCAACACTCAGAATGTTTAAGCCCCCAGCTTCTTCAAATGAAAGTGAGCGAATGCCGACCAAAAGCAATCGATCACATCCTCTCAAAAACAGTTCTTCCTGAGGAATATTCAAAATACCGGAAACATGGAGATCAAAGCCTAATCCCCAAAGAGGAATCTCTTCCTGAAATTTTTCTTAAACTAAGCAATGAGACCAACTTCCCAATGGAAATCCCCGACTTGGAAGAGTGGATTGAAACCTCTAACGAACTGGGTGCTATAGCCGTAGGTCTAAAAGTAGAAAATTCAAAACAAACGACCGAATGGGGAAAAATTCTCAACTTCCTTCAAGACAAACCCGGACCTAGAAAACTGAAATTACACCCTAGTTTTTTTGTAGACGCTCCAAACATTGCCAAGAATTCTCCGGAGCCACTTCGCATCCCCGTGTTAAAAGATTCCTCAAACTCACCCTTAGGGACAGCTCTCTGTAGCTACCTTCAAAATTGGATGCGAGCTAGAATGGTCATTTATAGTAAGAACACACCGTCCGATGGCCCCCCACTAAACCTTCAATGCAGTCTTTTAACCGACAAACCTGACGCCCGGTGGTCGATTGTAGCCAAACTAGCACTGCCTCTTCTGCATGCAAGCTCTAGAGCATTTGTGATTAAAACGCGTTCAGAGCTTGATTCACTCAAACCACTTAGTGACCTACGGACGTTTTGAAATTAAACCCCGCTAGGCCTACATTTGCGCCGCATGGCTACGCAAATGTAGGCCTATAGCGTTGGAAAAAGCCCCTAGGCACCTTACTATGTAAATATGAGCAAAATCATTTTCAGCCTGCTACTTCTTTCAAGCATCGCCTCTCAAGCAAAGACCTTTAAAAGCCAATTCATTCGCTTGGAGTTACCTCCGAACTGGGACTGTAAGCAGGAAGAGCGCGATTGGGTCTGTCAGCCTGACAACTTGGCCGAGCGAAACGAAGTCATCATGATCATCGTGGTAAAAGAAGTCGACCAAAATGATGACAACTTCGACAAATATGAAAACATTCTCTCCACCAAAAAGGACATGCGTGACCTATTAGGCAACTCCTACAAAAGTGACGTCAAATATACTAAGCGGAGTGAAATTCAAGGACAGTATTGGGTAGACAGCCTTCACTTTGGTTCAGAGATTCCGGGCTTCTACACTCGCTACATTGCTTCAATTGATAAAAAGGTTGCCGGTCTTGTGACTTACTCTATCGCGGAGACAGTTTATCCCAAGTGGGCTGAAGTGTTGGATAGAGTGGTAAACTCATTAAAACTAGAGTTCGACCCCAAAGCATTCGCAGAAATCAAAGAGAGCGGAGGAAGTTCACTTCTTGGACAAAGAAGCTCTGCAAAACGTCTACCCCCTTCACTTGAAGAAATTCAAGACAAAGAAGGCAAGAAAGATTCCGGCCTAGGAGAAATCATAGGCGGCCTACTGATAATCGGGGCCATTGGCTTCTTCCTCTACCGAAAGAAACAACAACAAAAAGGCTAAAGAAAAAAGAGTCACAAGAAAAAGCGTGATTTTTCGTCAGACCGAGTAGCGACGTGTATTACAAATACACGAGCGCCCGAGCGCCGATGGGCTGGCGGAAAAGCACGCTTTTTTACTCGAGGGAACCGATTGTTTTTTCTAGGTCATGCGTCGCTAAATTGTAGCGATAGACAGCATCTAAATACTGCTGCTTTAATTTCCCATACTGACCCATTTTATCTAGCAATTGGCGTCCGGTGATGTTTTTTAAACCGTAAGACACCAAGGCGTCGCGATAAATCTTCGAGGCAATTTTTTCTGCTTCAGAAAAATGCTCTAGAGATTTCTTGCGAAACTCTGCATCCATAAACTTTTTCTCAATCTCAACCATCATTCCTTGTTGATAGTAACCTTTTTTAGAAGAGGCTTTTAGATATTCGGCACGGGCCTGCGAACGCTTTGCGCCCTTTTCCATGAAATCTAGATCCCATTTAATTCCAAGCCCTACGATTCCCGATTTAGCATTACTGGGATCATAGGCAAATGGCCCGGCAGAGTCGTTCTTTCTATTCTCAGCCCAGTTCATCTGCCCTTTTGCGTAGAAGAACAAAAGAGGAAAACTCAAACCTTGCTCCACCTCGAACAGCTTCTTCTTGGCCTTTGTTTCGGCCTCAAGCGCCGACCAATCTGCTCGATGCATTTTTAAGAGTTCTTTATAACGCTCCAAATCCCTAAGGGTGAACTCACGACTTTTTAAATTACTTTGATCCCAATAAACCGTCGGTTCACTAAGCTTTCCAATTTTCCAAGCCATAGCCAACCGAGCTTGTTCTTTTCCATTTTTTGCTTCCATTAACTTTGATCGAACATCGGCTAAAGCCATTGTTAAATCTTTGTAGGAGCTGGAGTTTTTTGAAAGCTTGTTTGAAGCACCCTCCAGCTTTTTGACTACATCCTCACCCAGCTGCGAAAGCTCGAAAGCCAATTGATATCCATAATAAAGCTCTGCAATCTCATAACGAATAGACCATTTCTCTTTTTCAAGTAACGCCCGCTCCGCTTCGACACCATATTGGGCAGCTTCTATCGCTGAAGGTATGGCTCCAAAGGTAAAAATTGGCTGCTTAATTTCTATACTGGTTCCAATAAAACCACCCCAATCATTCCAATTGGTTTCACTGTCTAATGCATTTCCAGAGGCAGCTGGAACAGGAGCAACAAGGGCCTCAACACTGCCCGTGAACCATCTTTTTGATCTTGCAAAATCTTCTCGTCCCTCAGCAAAGGCCACCTGGGCTTGTTGAATTTTAACTGCGTCTCCATTGCTCAAGGCAAGACGAACAAAATCATCTAAGCCATGACGTTCAATCGCAAAGGTAGACAAAGAGGCGAGTGCTGCTACAAAAAAAATAATCATGAGCTTTTCTTGGCGCTTTCTTTAGGTGCTCTCAATTTTGAAACACGTTTCTCCATCAATGAAAGTAATTGCGCGAAAGTTTTCTTTTCTAAGTTTTTTTTGATTTGTCTTGATATGTTCGCGCTCAGCAGTTCTTTCTCAAACTCAACATCATAAATTCGGTTCCTGGGGTCCATATGCAAGACAATTGAAAAATCATTCACAATGAGATCGCCTGCCTTTTCTCTTTGAACTTTCCCAACAACCTGCACCTTTCCCCGCGCTAGTAACTTATAAGTAATGGCCTCCGACTCGGCCGAAACGTATCTGGCCTTCGGAAAGGCTGCCAGTTTAATCAACTCTTCGAGCAAGGCCTGAAAACGCTTTGTTTCACTTGCCGAGACTTTAGATTTCTGAGACCCAAGCGCAAGTCCTGAAAATCGAGGGAAATCAATCTGGGCTTGAATCTCTTTAAGTTTCTTTTTTGAAAGCTCGGACTGCTTGCCACTGAGCTCTTGAGAGAGCTTAGAAAACGAAATTAATTGAGCAAAAAAGTCTTCTGCCGCCTTAGTGCTTGCTGACACCTTAAAGCTCAGCAATAAAAATAGGAATACAATTTTAAAAGCATTAAACATTAAAAGTAGCTTAGCGGAAGGCCAATTACTGTTGCAAGTGCCCACACGATCAACCCACACCAAAAGGGCACAGATGCGTTGTCATCCCATTGAGAAGGCCAAGCTTCAGCCACCACAGACGCCGCCGCACCTGCAACACTCAAAAGAAGGACATGAAGAGGATGTGTCCACACTAAAGTTCCATCAATTTGAGCAGCAGCCCATGGTCCAGTCCAAGCGACGACTCCTGCTAAAAATGCAGCAACAAAGCCCGCAAAACTTCCTTCCAAGGTTTTTCGAGTCACCTGCTCAGGAATTCTCCCCTCAGAAGAAGGAATCAATTCCTTAAAAACATCTCCCCAGGATCTTCGACCGAATCGAACACCATAAATTGCAGCGATTGGATCCATCCAAGCTAGGCACAAAATAGCATGTATAGCGACAGGCTTAGGAAGCGCCACCACAGCCCACGTCACACCCAACACATAATAAAGCTGGGCAGAAGGCTTGGAATCTTCTCCCTCACGAAGCAAGGGGCCATATAGGCGAACCATTACACGGTTCAGCCGAGGAATGCGCAAACGAATCAAGTCCAGAGGGAGCAAGATCATCATACCTATTCCCATCCCAATAATGCTTTCAGTTCGAGTGAGTAGACTGACAAACAAATAAGCTAAAATTGTTCCTGAGGTTAAATGAAAAAACTTTCGACTTAAATGGTCGTCATATCTCGATCGAAAAAATGCCACTATTTATTCTTCTTTTAAGTTAAATATATCAAGCCCACCCTTACCCTGACGGATGACGGAAGGTTCATTTTCTGTAAAATCAATCACTGTGGACGGCTCCATCGCCAAGGAACCTGCGTCGAGCAAGAAATCGACGCTTTTCCCATAAACTTTTTTAATTTCTTCTACACTCGTCAAATCATCTCCCTCTGGAGAAGTGCACGAAGTTCCAATGATCGGATGGCGAAGAGTTGTTACCAAAGATTGCGCCACCACGTGTCCCGGAACTCTTATTCCGACGCTCTTTCGCCCACTCACCAAGAGTCGCGGCACCATTTTAGTAGCGGGCAACACAAAGGTGTAAGGTCCGGGAAGCAATCGCCTCATGTCTCGGTAGGCTCGATTGCTCACCAACGCAAATTGAGAAAGCTCTTTCAAATCTGAACATATAAAGGAGAAAGGCTTCTTAGAGTCGCGACGCTTTAAAAAAGCGATGCGATCTATGGTCTTCTTCCTAAAAAGATCACACCCCATGGTGTATCCAGTATCGGTCGGGAAGACGATAATCCCTCCACGCTGTAAAATAGCTACAGCCTGATCAATGGCCCTCTGAGAGGGAACCGGAGTAGAGACAGATACGACTTGCATTATCTTCCATTTGTAACACAAAGGAACTTTGGCAGAAACTTCTGCTCATTAATTAAGTTTGTGACACAAGGTGTTAGATGCTAAAGAGCTAGGCAAGATGTCCAAAGCCTCAAATGTTGAAAAAATTGCCTTCAAAACAAGAGTTGCCGACTCTAAAAAAGGAATGATGCTCCTTGATTACTTATGCGAGCGATTTAATTACCACAGTCGAGATAAGTGGAAAGAAAACATTAAAAATGGAGAGATTGAAATCAATGGTCGCCTAGCCGACGCCAAAGTCACTCTCTTTCCAGGTGATCAAATTGCCTATGTAACCACTAAGCGAGCTGAACCAAAAGTACCCAAAAACATCCCTATTCTTTTTGAAGACAAAGATCTGTTGATCGTCAACAAACCAGCTCACATCCCCGTTCACCCAGGGGGCAAATATCTACAAAACACCCTCATTTCGCTTTTAAGAAGCCAGGCTAAAAAATCAGATTTATTAATTCTTGCCCACCGACTCGATAGAGAAACAAGTGGCGTTTGTGTCATCAACAAAACTCCATTGGCAAAAGAGAAAATGTATTGGAAATTCTTTAATAGAGAAGTGGACAAAAAATACTGGGCTCTTACTTGGGGAACGCCTAATCCTAGAAAAGGAAAAATAGATATTCCCATAGGGGCGGCTACCCTAAAAGGTAAACCAGATTTAAGCCAAATTAGAATCAAACAAATGGCTCGCGGATATAAGTCCAAGAAAGCCACAACTAAATATAAAGTTCTAAGCACGAGTTGGTTCGAACAATCTCACTGGAGCCCCCCAGAGTGGCCCGATATTTTAAAGGTTCAAAATGCAGGCGAGCATCGCTGGCCCATCAGTCTTGTAGAGTGTGAGCCACAAACAGGCCGGACCAATCAAATACGAGTCCATTTAGCCGAAATAGGCTGCGGAATCGTAGGCGACAAACTTTACGACCCTAAAGAGGATATCTTTCTAGGAATGACTCAACAAAAACCGGTACTTGAGGGCGATTCAGAGCCCGCAGGACCCCGTTTGGACAAAGAGTTCCGGGCTAGAATGGTTCTCGACGCCCAAGCCCTTCATGCTCGATCATTACGCTTCAGACACCCCAGAACCTCTAGATGGCTCGAAGTTGAAGCTCCAGCACCGAAAAGCTGGAAGGGACTGTACAAGAGTCCTTGATTGCCTGAAATCTATCTGATAGCTCATCACCTCTAGGATTTATAGATGTCTGAAAATATGCGTACTTATGAAACTATCTGTTTAACCAAAGTTGACATGCCCGAGGACAAGTTCACCGGCATGATCGATAAGATCAAATCTGCAGTTACCAATGAAGGTAGCGGCGAGGTTTTGATGCAAGACGATTGGGGCAAGGCTAAAATTGCCTACCCAATTGATCGTGAGCCAAGGGCCCAATGGACTTACTTCCGATATTCATCAACACCAAAGGCCGTTGAAAGCATTGGTCACCAATTGCGAATCAATGAATTCGTATTGCGTCAGATGACTATTAAGGTTGATCCAGAATCAACTGACTATGCGACTTTGCGTCCAAACATGCAAAAAGAGCTTGGTGATCGCTTCAATCGTTTTGACGATCGTCCTCGCAGAAAAGGTCCTCGTCGCGATATGAAAAATCGTTCAGATCGCTACGGCGGAGGTGACGACAACTATAGTGGTGGTCGTTCCGATCGTAACTACGGCGAAGACACTTATGCGGCTGGATCACGTCCACCTGATCGTGGAAACAATGACGACAGAGGTCGAGGCGATTCAAAAACTGAAGGTGAAAGCTAATGAAAGTTATTTTACAAGAAAGCTACATGAATCTTGGCGAAGCCGGTGACATCGTAAATGTTAAACCTGGTTACGCTAGAAATTTCCTTATTCCTCAAAGGATTGCTGCTTCAGCAACCGCTGCAAACGTTCGCCTCGCTGAAGACAAACAAAAAGAACTAGAAGCTAAAAAGATTAAAGAACGTGAAAAGTCTGAGAAGCTAAAAGAGCAGTTACAAGACAGCAAAATCACCATCGTTAAAAAAGTTGGCGACGACGGAAAGCTTTTCGGCTCAGTTACCTCTAAAGAGATTGAAGAAAACCTCGCTGAACGAGGAATCGCAGTTGATCGACGAATGATTGTCCTTGGACAACAAATCAAACTTACTGGCACCTACGAGATTCTAGTTAAGCTTGTTGGCGGAAAGAAGATTTACTTACCGCTAGACGTCGTTCCTGAAGAAACAGAAAAAAAAGCGGATTGATTCGCGTCCTGCAAAGAGATAGCTTGCTCCCATAGATGGCAATCGAGATTGACCCAAGTGGTGGTTCATCTTCTGGGAGCAGTTACAAAGCACAACCAAGAATACAAGCAGCTTACTCTCCAGGAGAAAAACCCCACAATATAGATTTAGAAAAGGCTTGTTTGGCCGGTGTAATCCGGTCGGGCGACAACTTCATTGAAGTTCAAGACGAAATCAGTGCAAGCGACTTCTTTTATCCAGCCCATCAATTTATCTTTGAGACCATTGTTCAGCTGAACTTCCAAAGCACTCCTGTAGACCTCAACACAATTGTTGATTACCTAAAAAACAATGCAAAATTAAAGCGAGTTGGAGGCCCTGAATACGTTGCCGATGTAGCGGCGACTCCTTCCAGCTCTTTACACACAATTGAATACGCCAAAAAGCTCAAAGATCTCTCCTGGCGCCGAACGATGATTGAGAATCTCGAAAGATGCTCATCCTTGGCCCTGGCAACGGGCGCAACAAACGAGATAGCCGCCGAAATTGAAAAGAATATTTTTGGCGCCACTCAAGAGAAAAAACAAAAGCGAATGGCTCGATTGGGCCAGTTACTTGATGGCGCTATTACCGAATACGAAAAACGAAGTGAATCTGGCGGAAAAGACGAAAACGCCGTCATGACTGGTCTTAAAGATTTAGATGACACTCTTAGCGGCCTTCGCCCCGGTCAACTTGTGGTTCTTGCCGCACGACCAGGCATGGGAAAAACTTCTTTGGCTGCTAACATCATGTATGACATCGCCTGCCACCAAAACAAACCCGTTCTGTTTTTCTCTCTGGAAATGACCCAAGAAGAACTAGTCGATCGTATTATTTCATTTGCGGCTAACATTGACCAAAGCAAACTTCGCTCTGGCCGCCTCACACAAGAAGATTTTCAAGAACTCTTCTACGCCGCTGACGACTGTAAAGAAGCGCCACTTTATATCGATGATCGATCGGTTTGCTCCCCTTATGATGTTTTGGCCCAAGCAAGAAGACTTATCTCTGAACTAAGCCTGCAGAATCCAGACACTCGCCTGGGGCTTATTGTTGTCGATTATATCCAGATTATGAAATCAGGCGGAAGACAAGAAAGTAGAACTCTCGAAGTAGCCGCTATTACTGGGGGTCTAAAGGCCATCGCCAAGGAGTTAAAAGTCCCAGTCTTAGCCCTCAGTCAGCTAAACCGTGAAGGCGCTAAACGGCCTGGCGAATCTAAAAAGCCTCAGCTCTCTGACTTAAGAGACTCAGGTGCAATTGAGGCCGATGCCGATGCTGTTTTGTTTATTCACCGCGAGCAAGGCGAACACACCGACTCCAGAGCGCCAAGTGAGGCAGAGATCATTGTGGCCAAACAAAGAAGTGGCCCTACAAGAAACGTAAAAGTGACTTGGCTTGGACACCTCACACGTTTTACCGACTACATTAGTCAAGAACACGCCCCCAGCAACTATCCTGGCGGTAGTGCCAATAGTAACTTCAAAGAACCGTAGCTCTTTGAACTAAGCTGCTTTTCCCTGCGTGATTGAGTTAAATGCATTCAATTCAATCACAAGTGTTGTGTTTTTGGACTCTGGCACAAAATAGATTCGACCATTAAAGCGATCTACAATTTTTTTACAGATACTCAAACCCAAACCAGTCCCCTCGCCCACCGCTTTCGTAGTAAAAGATGAGCTAAAAACTTGGTCTGCCTGAGAGACACTCAAACCACGACCAGAGTCCATGAAAATAATTTTTACGACTCCTGATTCAGACTGCTGAAAGCTTAGCTTAATCCATCTTTCAGAAAGATCTTTTATTGCATCACAAGAATTTTTTATAACATTCAAAAACACTTGAAGAAGTTGAGTTTCATCACCCATAACTTGAACGTCTTCTTTCATATCAAGCTCAAGCCTGACTGCCGATTTTTTCAAAACATCAGATGAGGCATCAACAGCCTGAAGATAAACATTCGACAAATAAACTTGCTGCAATTCACCATCTCCGCCCCCACGAGACAAGGCACTAACACTTTTAACGATACGCGAAATTCTCTCACTCGCTTCATAAATTTTTCGCATACTCTCAGCGCCCTTCGGATCCGTAAAATAGTCAACCTTCAGCATTTTTTGAGCTAGCCCATTTACGATCGTAAGGGGATTGCTAATCTCATGAGCAATGTTCCCAGCTAACTCTCCCAAGGCAGACCATTTCTCAGCATTCGCCAGAACTATCTGTTGCTTTAAATGTTCTTTCTGCATCAAATGCTGTTCAGTCACATCAAAACTACAAATAACCGCTGCAATTTCAGCCCCGTTATTTGGACTAACTTTCGACAAGTAAGTTTTCATATACCTGGGTTGCCCTCCATGTTCAGAAACCCACTCGAAGCCAGTGGAATGAAGGTCGCAATGCAAGAAATCTGTTACATGAGATACAAAGTCTGGGTCAAAATCTAACTCGCCAATCTTTAATTTCTTAAATTGCCTCATGGAAAAGCCTAAATAACTTAGAATATGCTCATTTGCGCCCAAGTAATTACCGTCAACGCCTATCCACGAAACATAGCCCGGCACAGCGTCGACCAAGGCTTTCATTTTTCTTACATCAACTTCTTTCTCTTCATTGCGTTCTTGCAACTCCAAGAAGGTTACGGAGAAAGCTTTTGCCTGTGAGTATAAAAAAGCAAGATATGTTAAACACACAACCCCCAAGAGAAGTGCCTCTCCCTTTAACTCCAAACCTAACGCCAACGAAATTGGAAGCAAAATAATAGATATGTAGGCCACGCAAAGTTTAAAGTTAGCAACAAGCGAACCTAAACTAGAAGCGCAAACTCCAGAACAAAGAAACAAAAACATAAGAGATTCAAACTCTCTGTAGCCTGCAATTCTAATGATGGAGACAGCCGAAAGAGACCAGAATATCGCTCCGAATAAAGCTAAGCATGCAAACAAAGCTGGGAAGACACGTGAATCGATTGAAAGCCTTGCGCGAAACAATGCAATCAAAACTATCCCAGTTAATGCGACTTGAATGGGCCAATGAGCTCGCACAAAAGAAAAACAAGCCAAGACATACGTCCCCACTAAAACAATCTGCCCTATAGAAGCGAGCAAAGACCGTCGTTTTAGGGAGAGACTCAATTGACTATTTTGATCCTGGACTAGGCCTTCCATCTTTTATGAATCGGTTGACTAGTAAATTTAATTGAATGAAAGATGAAGTGGCGCAGCTACAGGATAGCTAAAATTAATTATTAATATTTTCAACAGCTTACTTCTTAGGCGCTGTGCATTTTGTGGGTTTTTAAAAGCAGTGTTAGCCTATTTCCTTGGGGTAGGTGTCTAAGTAGGGACTTAGCGCTTTTGGGGGGATAAAATGGCACATAAAATTGAGGATCTTTTTAAACTATTTTCGGAGCTATCGGGCCTATCGGATGAATGTGTTCGAAAAGAGCTAGAAGGCCATCTGGAACGTCTAAATATTGACAGATTGAATATAACCGAAAACGACTTAAGAAGAGTCATGAGCTTATATCTTGAAGAGATGAATTGTTCTATGATTGAAGATAGCTATGCTCCAAAATCTGATGTCAAAATCAACGCTTAAGCGCTTTTATACTTTTTCAACACTTCTAGTGGTCTTGCTTCTCTCTTCCTGCGCTCACCGCAATGGCGCCGGTGAATCAGTAGCTTGGGAAGATGACTCAGAAGCAGTTGAAACTCTTCCAGACCTAGGAAGTGACTTTAGAAGTGGATCTCGTAATAAATCTGAAGTCGAAGCCGACCGCTTGGCTCGAATTACGTTTCCACTGGTCCGCAACGAGCTCGTTGATATGTGGATTAATTATTTCACGGTAAGACCCAAAGGAAGACAAACCTTTGCGAAATGGCTGTCTCGTTCAACTCGCTACATACCGCTCATTAAGAAGGTTCTCAAAGAGGAAGGCCTACCAGAAGATTTGATCTATCTTTCTATGATTGAGTCTGGCTTCAACCCTCGTGCCTATAGCCATGCTTCAGCCGTGGGCCCTTGGCAGTTTATTAGCGGAACCGGCAAACGCTATGGGCTGCAGATTAACTATTTCATCGATGAACGTCGCGACATAGCAAAATCAACTAAAGCCGCGGCTCAATACTTAAAGGAGCTTTATCAAATTTTTGGTAGCTGGTATCTCGCAGCCGCCTCCTACAACGCCGGTGAAGGCCGAACACTTAATGCCATCAGAAGAAACCGAACTAGAAATTTCTGGGAGCTTGCTCGCGGTAAAGAAAATTTCCGCAGAGAAACTAGAAATTACGTTCCAAAAATTATTGCGGCGGCACTTATTGCAAAAGATCCTGAAAAATATGGATTCACAAACATTAAGTATGAGGAACCCCTCACCTGGGTAAGCGTAGAAATTCCCCAAGGAATCGACTTGCGCTCGGTAGCCGAAGTCAGCAACGCCAGTTTTGAATCTCTAAGACTTCTCAATGCAGAGCTTGTTATTGGAATAACCCCTCCAGACTCGAAAGAAAAATTCCTAGTGAGAGTTCCACCAGAATCGGAAGCCTCCCTAGTCGCCAATTTAAACAAACTTAAAGCAAAAAAAGTTTCTCACTTCATCGTCCACAGAGTCCGTAGTGGCGAGAACCTTGGCTCCATTGCACGAAAATACCGAACCAAAGTTCGAACGATTATGGAACTCAATCGAGTAAAGAATGCTCGGCGGATTCAAATTGGACAGAGACTGAGAGTCCCCGTCCCTCTTCGAGGCAGCAGTAGAAGCACCTCACAACGGTCGATAGCTTCAGTATCCAGGTCGAGAACCTCGAAAGGCTGGGAAGTTCACAAAGTAAGACGCGGCGAAACCTTAAGCGGCATTGCAGATCAATACAAAACAAGTGCCCGCTCGCTGATGCGCCTAAATGGAATTAGAAGCGCTCGAAGCCTTAGGGCTGGCCAAGTTCTTAAGATTAAAAAATCATTAGAGGGCAGCAGGACAACATCAAGATCTGGCAACTACGTTATTCATAAAGTTCGTAGAGGTGAAACCTTAAGTGAAATAGCCCAAAAATATAAGACGAGAACTAGAACTCTGCTACGACTCAACGATCTAAAGAGCGCCAGGAACCTTCAGGCTGGTCAAAATATTCGAGTTAAAAAAGACAACGACAGCTAAGCTATGGACGACCGCGGCGCCCTCTATCATAAGCTAGTAAAAATCTTCGCATCGAGTGGTCCAACCTAGACTAAGCAACTGTTGAAAAATAAAATCAGGAGAAGAGCCCAACTCTCCATTAGGTAAGCGGGATTGATCGTGATCCTTCCAGTGGTTGCCGTTAAAACTCATGGGGCGAGGCTTCAGGCCCAGTAATTTTGAAACAAGCTCAGAACAATATAGCTTCTCATTATCCCAGAGATAGTCTCTGTCGTATGGAACCCCTAAGAGTCTCTCGACATCCGAAAAATGAACAACCCTTTTGTCAGGGCTATACAGGCGCAGCAAAGGACGACCGTAAGACTTTGGCACCGTCTCGACCAAACTAACTCCATAAAAACTATCCGTATGGAGCCAGAACTCTCCGACCTTCACTG
Organism: bacterium; assembly: GCA_009991595.1. Lineage (GTDB taxonomy): Bacteria > Bdellovibrionota > UBA2428 > UBA2428 > UBA2428 > JAACVK01. The sequence goes on from JAACVK010000038.1 coordinate 54,406, forward strand.
CCACATGAAAAAAACGCCCACCATCCTCTAATTCGACGCGTTCGCCCTGTTCATTAAATTTTTCAAAAAATGCGACCTGAATCTGCGCGAAACAATTTAAAGTCCACAAACACAATCCTGCAAAAAGGGCCGCTACTCGCATCAAAACAACCTCTCAGAACAGACCTAAACTGCCAAGATCAATTTTGAGCTTTTATAACGGAAACAGGGGAAAAGAGAGAAAAAAAGCAAATAAAATCAATCATAAACAAGTGAAGCAGATTATGCACTTCACACTTTGACTGCCCCGGTAATAACCCTAAGAATACCGAAAATGAAGACCAAACCCTTTGGAAATACTCGATCTCTTCTACGCTTCATTTTCGCCTTTGGCATCATTTTAGATACCCAGCAAATCTATTCATTCTGGAAAGAACTCCACGACACCGAAAAGTTCAATCAATTGTTCCTTTCGCAAGGAATCCCTACTTCACAGATTGATCTTGAAGGACTCCTACTTCAAATGCAGCAAATCTTAAGCCCTGCCTTGGTCGCGTTCCTCATCATTGACTATATGGCTTATTTTTTTCTACTTCGCCATAAGGAATGGGCAAGGAAATACATCTTATCGATTAGCTTATTTTATCTCTTAGGCTGCTTCTTTAGTTTCTCATTGGCACAAGGTCTTTTCGGCCTTGTTTGTTTCTATTACCTATGGGGCCAAAAAGAATCTTTTTCAGAATTAAGAAATCAAAACACTTAAACAAAAAGTCCCGAGACTTGCGAACAAGCCTCGGGACTCTCAAGCAAAATTCAAGTCGTTAAAATCTATTTCTAGATTTCACCCTCAGGGTTGAATTCAGCCCATTTAAAGGCATCCATCTGGAATCCCCAACGAGACACTGAATGATCGGCCTTAAACTCAATCAAAAGCTTTGTTGCCTCCAACTCATCGGTCCAATAATCCTCTGGAAGAGTTCCAGAAATTGTATCTAGGATCGCTCCAGTTTCAGCGTTCTTAATGGTTAAAGTGTCATAACGAGTCTCTGTTTCAAATCGTGCAAAATGCAACTTGTAGTGAGTTGCACCAGCAATCTCAATTTCCCAAGACTTTGTGGAGTTATCCAAGTATGGGTGAGCTGTTTCGATTGTTTGAGGAATCAAATCCGACCACTTCCAATCAGGAACCGGGATTGGCCCTGGAGGGAAAACACCTCGAAGCATGTTGTTGATATTAAGAACCGCACCGCCGTTAGCAACTTTCTTCTTAAGCCCAGAGTTCTTTACAGAAGATGCGATCAAACGTTCCTTAAGGTCGGCATAATTCATTTCAGAATCATAATCGAGCATAAGAACAGCTGCTCCAACAACGTGGGGGCAAGCCATTGAAGTTCCACTAAGTGACTTATAGCTATTGTTTGTTGAAGTAGACTGAATATTCACACCCGGAGCTGCAATGTGCACAGACCTTTTACCGTAGCTAGAGAAAGAAGCCAAAGATCCATCATCAGCAATCGCCGCCACAGAAACAACGTTAGGAACATCGTAACTTGCAGGATAAGCAGGCTCAGCATCATTATCGGCACTTGAATTACCAGCAGCTGCAACAAAAAGAATATTGGCAGCTTCAGCTCTTTCAATTGATTCTTTAAGAGCCTCGGAGTAGCCACCGCCACCCCAACTGTTGTTCATAATTTGTGCACCATGCTCAGTTGCCCAATCGATTGCCTTAATGGCTCCTTCAAGAGAACCAGATCCAGAAGCACTCAAGAACTTAACGCCCATAATCTGAGCTCTCCAAGCAACACCTGCAACACCCACCTCATTATTACCAATGCCAGCGATCGTTCCAGCAACATGGGTCCCATGATAATGGTCATCCATAGGGTCTAACGCATCATTAATAGCGTTGTATCCGTGAATGACGTTTCCATTCTCGTCCTGGCCACTCCACATATTTGCATTGAGATCAACGTGGTTGTAATCAACTCCGGTATCAACAACAGCGACAACAACATCGCCGTTTCCTGTATGAACTTGCCAAGCCTCTTGAGCATCAATGAAACTCATCCCCCAAAGCTGGCCTAGCATAGGATCGTTCGAAGCAACGTCTTCTACAGGGGCTGTCATCTTCAACATGCTTGGAAGATTCAATTCAGCCACTCTATATAAGTAGTTTGGCTCAGCGTATTCAACTCCAGGCAACATACTAAGACTCTTCGCTATTTCTTTGGAAAGACCTTGAGAGGAAATCATAGAATCGACACCTAAGCTTCTAATAGCTTGGCTCTTGTTCAGCTTTCCAACGACTAGTCCTGATCCATTGTTTACTTTTCTAGAAAGTCTAACTCCGCTCTCACTGAATATTTGGGCATCGTTCAATCGAACACCCTCTTTCAGCTTGATGATAAATTCTCCATCGATTGCTTGATCAAGCGAACCGACAGCGGCGCCCTGCATTGAAAATGCAAGCGGAGCCAAAAATAAAGTTAATGTAGCTAAGATTTTAATTTGTTTTCTATTAGTCATCTTGCCCCCCAGGATATCTATTCTAAGAAATTTTGACGGCAAAGATACATGCACCCCAGCAAACTCAAATCTTTTAAGAGGAATTAAGCGAGCGAGAGCGTAAAAACAATCACCAAACTGTTCAACTAACGAAGGCATCGCGGGGAGTTCGCTCGATGAAATTTTTTGAATAAAAAAATAAAGCTACATAATCTTCAGCACTTTGCCCTTTTTAAACGAGGCGACGGTTCGAGCGAATTCAAAAAACAAACAGCAAACTCATCGAAGCTCTAGCTCCATCAGGATTATACTCACAATTTTAAGGATTCTCGGTGAAAGACAGAAATTGCCAATTTTCTGACGCTCGCAAATAGGGGAAACCCACCTAAAACTCCATGTCGACTGGCATTTCGGATTCGAAAACACGCAAGCGAACTCTCCAAGAAATGAGCGCAATAAGGAACCCAACAACTAAAGCCGACATAGCAACAGAACTATAAACATGCTCAGTAAGGTTAGCCGCCATGACCAAAAGAGTCCCCAAAAGAATTCCGACCTCAATGATGACTCTATACCAAAGGAAGGAATCTTCGCGATCTCGAACATTAGGAACTCTTTGCACTCGTGTATATAAACACAAGTTTAAAGCGCCATTTGCAAAACCAGAGCAAGCAAAACAAAATAGAAGAATCCATTTGTTATAGCTCATGAGAAAGCAGGCACTGGCAAGAACTATAAAAAGAGAGCTAAGAACAAAAAACAACGAGCCTTTACGATCGAAGTAGCGTTCTGGCAGGATTTTTGTAGCCAATAGATTTGCCCCAAAATTAACAATAAAAAAAAGAGAAATCTCATTAGGGGCAGCTGCTATCCGTTCATTTAATAGAGGAACTTTAAGCACAAAGAACACCCCCAAGACCACCCAAGTTAAAGACAGGATTAAGGTTGTAGCAGAAAACTTGGGATTCAAAATTGGAGGAGTGGCTTCACACAAAGAGGGCGCAGAGGTTGGCACGCGCAAAGAAGTCAACAAAATTGCACTTACAAGAAGCGCCGCTATGTTCAACCAATAGACCATCATAGAATCCGCACCTCCGGCGACAAACGGCGCTAAGGCAAAACCAAGCCCAGTGGCTATAGTCGTTGTGATTTGCAATGTTTTGTTTCGCGCCGCCATCTCATGCTGCCTTACAAAAGCAGGAAGCAACACCATAATTTGTGCGAAGGCCATAAAACCGAAAACAATCCTCAAGAAAAGAAAGATCAACCAACCTGGGCTTAGCTCTTTGAAAAAAACACAAGGCAACATAAACCCTGCAGCCAATAGGATGGTAACAATCGGCTGAGTGAGCTGAAACTTATTTTTGACGACAACTGAAAGTAAAATTGCGACCGCAGCAACCAAGACAACCAATGCGGTCTGTTTTATTGGGTCACTTCCAAATGAAGCAATCTTCACAATCAACCCCATATTCAGAAGTTCATTGGATAGATTTGCGGAGAAAGCCGCTATTAAGAAAATTGCGAATCTGGACTTCATCTCCATAGCGCTCTCTACTCAAGAATCTCAACTAGGTGCCATGGAACACTTCTTCTATATATATCGTTCGTCCCAAAGCCACGTAATGAACTATGGTAAATTCGAAAGTTTGGCGGAGAAAACAATGGCACGACATAAAAATTCTCATGTAAAAATGCCACAATGCTTTGAGCCACTTTCTCTCGAACGGTAGGGTCCGAAGCTTGGTGAAGATTCCTATAGAGCTTAGAAAGCTCTGGAATTGGCTTGGAAAGCAAATACTCCTCGGAAGCAGAGTCGAAATACTGCAAAACACTTATAGGGTCGTTGTTCTTAAATAAATACTCCTCAACAAAAATGCTTAGCTTAGATTTTAAAAACAAAGCATACATCTCTTCCAAAGGTGCTCTTTTAATGGATATCCCAGAAAGATCGCCTCTAGTCAGTTGAGGTTCTAGGCAGTGGTCGACGGACCCCGAAACAAAGTAAAGCTCTGTCGAGGAGTCAATTTCAATCCCTCCTTGAGCAGGCATTGAAGTTAAAAACTTCTGCCGACTAAAAGGAGATTGCACCGGCGAACGCAATAGGCCTAGAGGAATCAAGGAGGCGGCTTCTTGACCCCCCTCATAACAGAGATCAACAAACTCGGAACTCAAAAATTTCTGAGTGAAAGCCTTACGGAAATCGAGGCTCTGATTTCGCTTGTTGTTTTGAGAGAAAACAAGTGCATAGGTTGAGCTAGAAGGAAGAACATCAATCACTACATCTTCTCGAGTGACTTTCTCTCGGTCTACATTTTCAATCAACAAAAGATTATTAACTTCGCCAACATTAAATGCAGCTACAGCGTCTGCTCGGGAGTATTTTCGTATGACTACTTTATCTAACTTTGGAGCTCCCAAAAAATATTCTTCGTTTGCGCTAAAGTAAAACTCCTGGGGAGAAAATCCAGAGAATCGAAATGGCCCAGTTCCAATATTACGATTGATTAACTCTTCCTCCCTTCGCGGCATCACCACAAAACGAGGCATGGTCAAGACCTCTAAAAGATTGTCAGAACTCGCATTGACTCTAATCTGGAAAGAAAGGTCACCAGTAACTTCAAAGCCTTCGATGCTCTTCGCCTTTTCAGCCCTATACTCAGCAGCCCCGACTATCAGATCAAGAAGGTTGCCATCTAAAGCGCCCGGCATTGTCCAGCGATGGATAGAATAGAGAACATCATCTGCAGTTAAAGGTGTCCCATCATGAAACTTAACTCCTTTTCGAAGTCTAAATTGATAAACACGATCAGAAGGATTGAAGTCCCATGATTCAAGCAAATGTGCATTGGGCTGAGATCCAGAGTATGCAACAAAGAGCTTGTCATAAATGAGGCTCAAAAAAGCCTTGTGCTCCCCAGAGACCACCTTATGAGGGACAAGTGGGATCAAATCCATTGATGTAGGCACAATCCATTTACTCAAAGGTTGCTTTTTCTTATTCGAAAGCCAGGAGACAGAAAAAGCGAAACCCAACAAAAACAAAAGGCCAAGAACGATTATTTTCTTATTACGATTCACTTTAAAATTAATCCTCTACAATTTGTGCTCAATGATGATTCCGTAATTCATTGAAGCAGGATCGTCAAAGTAGTTTTCAACGGCTGCTACGCAGCTTCCACCCGTTTTCATAGCAATGGCATACATCGGTTCACGCAAACGACCTTCCTTCAAACAAAGTAAATACTCCTCAATTCCCATTTTAGAGGCATACTCGGAAAAATGCGGAACGCGAATACCATATCGAACCAAGGAGAGATTCTTGTCCCTTGCCCCAAAAACCATGGCATTCATTAAAGCTCCACCAGCTCCCTTTGGGCTGTCCGGTAAAGAAGAAAGCGAAACAATTGAAAGTAAATCAATAGCACCTGTTTCCGCTTTGTCACCAGAGGCCTGAGTTGCGTAACTCGCCCAATCTGAATCCGAAGGAAACTCTCGCTGCGAACACTTCAAAGCACAAATGCTCGCTACCACTTGTTTGCTTTTCATATCAATCCCAAACAAAGTCCAGGTAGAAGAGTTCTTAAGTCTCTTTTCTATAGTTTCTCGACTAGCAGCCTGCGAAGCATCCCAACAACGCCTTTCTATCGAGTCCAATAGGCTCAAATCCTCAAGATTCGCCTCTACAACAGCTAGCTTTTCAGAAGCATTCATTTCTTCAAACTTAAAAATAGGTCGAGCCTTATAGGCAATGCCCTCCAACGCTTGATCAAGATTGTCGCTTGGTCCGAAAACACTGCAGATTCTTATACCGTATACATCCTCAGGCTTTTCAATGATCTCACCCGACTTCACGAATGAAGAAAATTCGTATTTAGAATATTCTTCTTTATCTAAAGAAGGGGCTTCTTGAATAAAAACAGAATGAGGCAAAGTTAAAAATCGGATGCCTATTCTTTGCGAAGCCGCCATGATTTTATTTTCAATCTTCATAGCCTCTTCAACATTCCCCAAACAGGTGTGAACCATTAGTTCTCCAGTGGAAACACCTGCCGACTGTTCAATCAGGCTGTAAATCAAATCGCCACAAAGTCTTGAGTTAATCTCAACGATCGCTGGCCCCTTAGGAGTCAGTTTAACTTCAGCATGGACAATAGAGTTTTGAATCTTTAATGCCACCAAAGATTCGATCACCAAGCTTGTAACCTCGTTTTGGATATCTAAACTTAATCTAGCTGGAAAGTCGTGGCCTAGTTCATCCCAGAAACGCCCTGTCGACGTTTGTTTCTCTGTAAAGCCTATGACTCGAATATGACCGTTGTGAACAACGGCTTCAGCGCTAATCTCCGGCCCCTCTAAGAACTCTTCAATGACGACTGCAGATTCAATGTCTCCGTAAGCCCCTCGTAAGTTTTCGCCCTCGAAGTCACTAGCCAAAGCTTTTGAGCCAAATTCGATGAGCTCTTCAGGAGAACACACTTTAAAAACAGCAAGGCTTGCCATCATTTCGGTAGGCTTCACAATCACCGGATACGTCAACTCAGAAGAAAGCTTCTCAAGGTCTTGCCTTGAGGTTGCCCGCCAAAACTCAAATTGCTTCATCACTCCGGCAGCCTTCAGGGCTTCTCGAACTTGAAACTTATTACGTAAAAGCTTTCCTCTTTGAGCGGATATCACCGGCAAAGAACGTTCATGGCAAATCTCGTTCACAAAATGAACCGATGTATCTAAGTGCGTGCAAACACCATCAAAGCTAAATCCATTTTTGATTTCGTATTCTTTAATTTTTTCGCTGAGATTATTTTTTGTATAAGAGAATTCAAAACTACCTGAAGTGTATTTCTCAGCCCACTGAGGGCCATAGAAATTCATCCCCCAGCAAACGTGGAGTTCAATATCTTGAAGGTTTTTGATTTCTTTAAGAACGCGTTCGCGAGAGCTCTTGAATCCGGGCTCCACTATCAATACACGCTTCACGTTCAACACATCCCTTTTATCAAATCACCAAAAGCCATCTGCCTAGGCTAGATGAGTCTTGACAGAGTTAACGCATTGTATCATAAGAACTCTAGACTTCAAGGCAGCGGAAAAATAATTGTATCAAAAAAGTTTAGGGATGAGCAGTTTTTACAAAAAATACGAGCACTTAATCAAATGGGTCAGCCGAACTCTCCTACTTTCGATCATCCTACTCTTCACAACTCAGCTCCTGTTTTACGCTCTTCAACGCAAATACTCCGACCAAGTCTCCCTGACAGTAATGAAAATTCTAAACTCTGTTTCCGAAGAAGGAACCCCTTTTGCCGTTACTCGCCTTCTTACCGACCTTGAAGAAGCAGGACTCACTCGCTGCTCTCAGTTGAGTATGATCAAACCCAATGAGTATTCACTCCTTGACCTAAAAGTTCGAAGTAGCTGCAAGGGTCAATCAGAACTCG
>JAACVK010000094.1 GCA_009991595.1 bacterium
TCTTGCAACGTTGCGGAATCCTCGGACAGCTTTACACAAACTTTACAAGACACAAGCCCTTGAATTTACCCACTTGATGTCGAGAAGAGCCTTTTTTTGGTGTTTTGGGCCCTATCCAGGAGAGTCGTTAAGATTTCATGTGGATTGTGGGACCAAGCTCCGCTAGCCTGCCTCGAATATGGGCTTAGGAAAATCAGAAGTTTCGTGGACGGTGATGGTGCCTGATAAGGTGCCCATGGCTAAACATCCTAGATGGGCAGTTGTGGGTCGTTCTAATGTAGGCAAGAGCTCATTGTTGAACACTCTTACTCACCCAAGGAAGCTGTTTCGAACAGGTTCCAAGCCCGGGGTGACGATTGGCTTGATCGCCGTGACTGTTCAGGTGGCTAAACCCAAAGAAGCTGTTTTGGAGTTGGTGGATTTGCCCGGTTGGGGTTTTGCAAAGAGAACCGCTGACGAGAAAAAGTTCTGGGGTCCGCTGTCGGATGCGCTCAATGAAAAAAGTCCTAAGGGACTATTGTGGGTGATGCTTGGCGATCCAATGAGAGTCCCTTTGGATGAAGAGTTTGAATTCATGGACTGGATCGGTCATCAGCCCTTTGTTTTCGTCTTTACCAAATCGGATCGCATCCACGAGAACAGCAGAGCCGAGATTGAAGAAAAATGGCAGCCCGTCATTGATCGAGCCTCTGAAGGACCTATTTGGGTAAGTAGTCAGAATCAAGAAGGCTTAAAAGCTTTGATGACCTCTGCTCGCGATTTCACCCGCCTCCACACCACGTGAAAACGTATCCGTTTACTTTTCACGCATACCCGCGACCTTTTCACAGAGAAAGGTCGGTGAGGCATTGAGAGCTCGCCACGCTAAACAACGCGAGATTATTGTAGGCGTAGGGGCTCTTTGTAGCATTGTCGCCTGAGAGCCCTTCTTGTTTTCTCGGAAGCTTCGCATCTGAAGGGATGATTTATAAAGCTAAGTAAGTCTTCATGGTCTTCGGGAATTGCTCCTCCGAACTCTTTGCACAACCAGACAGGACATTCTAAGAGTCCGTTACCAGAAATTCCATGAAGAGTGCTGAACTTGTAATCTTCGGCATGGCTCGTTAGTCCTGAGCGTAGTGGATTCTGGTAGATGTATCGAAAAGTATTAATGAAATGGGAGTGTTCTGTGAGGAGGCAGTATTTGTAGCGCCCCTGGAATCGATATTTTTGTTTTTGGGTCTGGTTTCGAATCCAGCTACTAAACTCGCGCTGAAAATATTGCATGATATCGTCTAGATTCTCGTCTGGAGTGCTCAGAAGCATGTGATAGTGGTTGCTCATGAGCACAAATGCGTGAATTTTGGCGCCGTAGCAGTATGTGATGACTCTGCAGATATCCATTAGTTCAGCCCAAACAAGGTTTAGGTTTAGAGGGTAGAAGTCTTTGTCTATACACCTATTTACGACATGATAGGGAAGGTCTTTAGTTCTGATGAGTCTTTTCCTCGGCATGCCTAGCCAAAGCAAGTTTCGTGCCAAAGGCTTGTATTTCGCTGTGAAAAGGTCGCGGGTATGCGTGAAAAGTAAACGGATACGTTTTAGAATGAAGGGATGAAGAGACTTGTGTTGGTTTTTGCTTTTTTTACTCTGTTGGGGTTGGCAAAGACCTCGACTAATTTTGTGATTGCTGTTGTCTCTGGTGAAGCCATTACTCATCGATATATGGAGATAGAAAGCGTGTTGGAGACTCCCTCTGTCTTTAAAGAAGGCTACTCTCTCAATTTGGAGAACACTTCCTCTCAGCGTTTGCTTCAGCAGCTGGTGATTCGCTCTATGGTGATGGATGAAAATAGGGTTTTAAAGATTTACCAGGTTCCTAAGGTGGATGTGGATCAAAAATACGCTCAGTTTCAGAAGGCGATAGGCGGTTCTCGCCTAAAGGAGTTTATACAACACTATTCTCTTAGTGAAGCTGACATACGCAATCGATTAGAGTCGTGGATTGTTCTAGAGAAAACTCTATCGGATCAAGAAGATGTTGAAACTTGGCTAAAGAGATTGAGAGCTCGCCATGAAGTCACTTTATTTAAGCGCTGATAAAAAAATTAGTTCACAGAGTCTTTTTGAATTTGATCAAGAAGCTTATCCGCAGTCTCACTGGAGAGTGAATGATTTTGAGAGTGAGCTGAGCTATGGACATTTACTTTGCGCTATAGATGAGGCTCAAAACTTAGGGGGCATCTTGTTGTTTCGAGTTATGGAAGATAGCTCTGATTTAATGCATCTTTCGGTATTGGCTAAGCGACAGGGGTGGGGCCAAAAGTTGATGAAATTCTATTTTGAACAACTGAAAAGCCATTATCCGAGGGTTGAGCGTGTGATGCTTGAAGTTAAGGTGAACAATCTTGCGGCAATGTCATTGTATACCAGCATGGGGTTTTGTAAGCTTCAGGAGCGTCAGGGGTATTACCCGGACGGGAAGAGTGCTTTTGTTTTAGAAAAATGGTTGACGAAAAGATAGCAAAAAAAACTTTATTTGAAGCCAAAGAGTTCTCCTTGTTTAAAACGCACTTTGCTTCCAAGGCTGAAAAAGTTAGTCAACGCGACTTTCGCCTGTCGATTAACACTCCTCATAAGCTTGATTGGACGCCCGGACAGTTTGTTATGCTTCGCTGGGGTCAGCATCTGATTGGACGTCCGTTTGCTATTGTCGATTGGCAAGAAGGCGATGGTGGTTTTGTCCTCGAGATTTGGGTTCGAAGATTGGGGGCTGCCACTGAAGAGCTGTTTTGCTTTGCTGAAAAAGGGCGCCCTTGCGAAGTTACTTTGCCTTTAGGAACCTCACTTCCTTCGGCTTTCTTAAAGAGAGAATCGAAAGTTCTATTTGTTTCTGGCGGGGTTGGGGCGGCGAGTGTTCTTCCCGTTTGGCGACAGCGTCGTGCTTTGGGATGCTCCTCAGACTTTTGGATTCATGGTGAACGAGCTTGGAATGATTTTGATGCTTCTCTTGGCTGCGATGTTTTGTGTTTAGAAGATTCCAAAGGAGCGACAAGAGGTTTTGTTCAAGGCCGCGTGACCGCCGCTTTGGATTCCTCAAAACTTGGGTCTATTTCCCATGTGCTTTGTTGTGGTCCCACTCCAATGTTGCAGGCGCTTTCCTCTGCGCTTGAAGCAATGCCTATGTTGGCAAAGCTGCCTTGCTATTTAGGACTTGAAGAAAAGATGGGCTGCGGAATTGGCCTTTGTTTCTCCTGTTCCGTGAAAACAACCGAAGGGATGCAGCGTTGCTGCATGGAAGGTCCATGGTTTGAGCGTAAGAAAATTGTAAATCATTTTACCTTTCGAGGCGGGCGTCCTGATGTCAGTTGAATTTTTAGGTCGCACTTATAAAACACCTTTGTGGGTTGCTTCGGGAACCTTCGGTTGGGGGGTGGAAGCTTACGAGGGTGGATATTTCGCAGAATCTATCGGTGCGGTGGTCAGCAAGGGCGTGAGTCCTTTGCCAATGGACGGAGCCCCTCACCCGAGGATTGCCGAAGTCAACGGAAGTTGTGCTGTGCTGAATGCTATTGGTCTTCAGAATTCAGGTGTAGATGGTGTGATCTCTAAATATGTTCCCATATGGGCGGGCCAGGATTTTCCAGCTCCTATTTGGATCAATGTGTTTGCTGAAAATGTAAAAGGATTCACCGATGTAATTTCTAAGTTTGTTGCCTTGGAGGGCAATGATCATTGGCTTGCTGGTTTTGAGTTAAATGTCTCTTGTCCTAATGTTGACAAAGGTGGCGCAGAGTTTGCTTCTGATCTTGAGGCCTTAAAAAACTTGGTTTCTTCCTCGAAGAAAGTGGCGAGCAAATTTCCCCTGATGGTGAAGATGTCACCCTTGCTTTCTAGCCCGGGGGAAGTGGCAAAGGTTTGCGAGAATTCGGGCGCTGATGCCATTAGCGTTAGTAACACTCTTTTGTCTGCTCTGCCCGAGCCAGAAACTAACAAGTGGTCTTTAGGGCGTCGCTTTGGTGGAATGTCTGGGCCAGCCCTAAAGCCTTTGAGTTTAAGAGTGTTGGCTCAAGTTCGCGAGGCGACCAAACTGCCTTTATGTGGAATTGGTGGCATTCGAAGCAAGCACGATGTGCAAGAATACCTGTGTTCCGGAGCGACCGTGGTTCAGGTGGGGACGGCTAACTTCTCGAATCCATGGGTTTGTGACGAGCTTTTATAGTGACCCCTCTTAAAGAATAATGACGCTTGATTTGGGGCGTTATTGCCTCAGACGTTGACGCCAAATTGGGTTTTAGAAAATGCCTCAATTTGCCGAAGAAATAGGCATGAAACCAGTCGACACCTCGGATAAAGTTTTGCAGCTATTTCAATCATTTATAAAGAGTTCCGCTGAGATTGATTTTGAAACCAAACTCATTGAAGAAGGCATTGTCGACTCTTTAACGATGGTCGAGTTCGTAGATCAGCTCGAGCAATCGTTTGAAATTGAGTTTGAAGCGGAGGACTTAACAAATGAAGCCTTTTCATCTGTTTCTAGCATTGCGGCTTTGATCAATAAAAGGAAGTTAAAGATAGGATGAAGAATTTAAGCAGCTCTCCTAGCTCCCAATCCGGAAGACCACAGATAGATAATCTTAGCGAGTTGCTGGCTTGGAGTGTTCAAAACTTCTCTCAAGAAACTTTTCTAGAATCGTCGGCCGATAAAAGGTCATTTCGTTATGTTGATCTTCAAGAAAAGACTCAACTCTATTCAAAGTTTTTCAAGTATCAGAATGTTGAGGCCAAAGAATCGGTGGTCTTCTTTGCGACGGCTTCGTTTGATTCGTTTTCTCTCTTGTTTGCGGCGGAGCAGACAGGTGCGACCCTTGTTATTCTAGATCCTGATAGCAATGTTGATGATCTTCTGTGTCTTTTGAAAAAGGTAAAGCCGAAGCTAGTCATTTATCAAGACCAAGCAAGCTTTGAAAAGTTGAAGCCTACCTTAGGAGTTAAGCCAGTTACAGATGCTCACTTCACTTTGAATCAGATAGATGGGCTAAGAGACTCTTTTGAAAAATTGTCGCTCCTTAAGCTCAACGGTCTTGATTCGCAAACTCCAGCCTTGATCGTCTTTAGCTCGGGATCGACAGGCAAGAGTAAAGGGATTCCTTTGAGTTCAAAGAACTTGGTTCAGATGGCCTTAAATGTAGCGGATTTCTACGAGTTTTCTAATCGAGAAAAGTTCATGAGTATTCTTCCTCATTTTCATATAAATTCAATGATGTTTACTGGCTTGGCGGTTATGGCTAATGGGTCCCAAGTTCTCTTGTGTCCGCCATTAGACCTCAGATTGGCAAAAACCTTTTGGGCCGTAGTTGAGGAAAATTCGATCGAAACAATCAGCTTAACTCCATCCATTATGGCGATGTTGTTGAGAATATCTAAGAACTTCAAAAAGCCAGAGAGTCTCCGTCGAGCCCTTGTAGGGACTGCGGCTCTTAAGGAAGATTTATGGTTACGTTTTGAAAAGAATTTTGGTATCCCCTGCTATCAAGGGTATGGGTTAACGGAGACGAGTGGGTGGGTCACCATGACTCCCCCGGGTGATGAGGGCAGACACACTAGTGTAGGGGTTCCGGTTGGCCACGAAATAAAAATTGAACAAAGGAACAATGTAACTGTCTCTGACCCAAGAGTTGGAGAGGTTTTAATCAAGGGCGATTGCGTTTTTCAACATTATTTTCAAATGAAGAAAAAGAGAAGTGAGTCCTTTGTTGGAGAGTGGCTTTGCACGGGTGATTTAGGCTATTTTGATGAGGAGCAAAGGCTGCATATTGTTGGAAGAGTTAAGAACATCGTTAAACGCCGAGGCAATCTAATTGTGCCCGAAGATGTTGATTCTAAACTGCTACAGTCAGAGTCGATCAAGGCCGCGTTTACTTTTGGAGTTGAGGATGAGTTGGCCGGCGAGAATTTGATAACGCTGGTTGAAGGAGATAGCTCCTTAACGCCACAAAGCCTGAGTCGAATTAAGAAGGAAGAGTTTTCCAATCATGAGAGACCCGATCAGATTCGGAAAGTTGAAAAGATTCCAAGAAATAAGATTGGAAAATACAGTAAACTTGATGCGCAGGCGCTAGTGTCAGGAGAATGGTCGAATGCACTTTTACAAGTGCTTGAGCAGCCTAAGTTTTGTAGAAATAAGTCGAAGCAAGCGAATAAAGTGTTAGAGAGAATTCAAAATAAGCTCGAGAGTGGTGAGGACATTGTTTTGAGTGGCTTTTGGGGGGTTAGTTCTTTAAAGAGTTCAATGACTCAAGGAGATGAAGCAACCTTAGAAAATCTATTTAAAATTCAAGAGTCAATGCAGAAAGTGGCAAAAGACCAATCAAAGATTGTTTTTGAGCTCATTCTTTCGGATCTTCATGGACGCACTAATGGCATACCAGAAGAGTTAGCAAAACCATACTTTTCTTCTATAAAGGACAAGTGTATGGAGTATGGTTTTCAGACCATTTTTCTCAGTCAAGTGTGGGAAGACTTTGAGAGTAAAGTGAATTTGCCTTTGATTACTGCAGAAATGTGGGAGCAGTTTTGCCTAAGGGATCAATTTGTTAATCAAGCAGCCAAATTGTTTGATGACTCTAAAGCAGACCCATCGCGAGCTAAAGAACGTGCTTATTCTTACTTCCAGCATAGTCAAAAAGAATTACCAGTGATTGAAGCCTTTCAAGCTGACAAAATTGCTTTCTCCTTCAATAGTCTAGACTACCTTCCGGCCTTGCCAAAGGTTCCGACTGTGCATTTTTGGTCCGTAAAAAAAGGTGTCTCGGATAAGCCATGGTTTATTATTTAGCCTTTCTTAGAAAGGCTTTGCTTTGTGTTGGCTATCCTTTTGTAAACTTAAAGCTGATTTTGTTTCGCTTTGATTGTCGCAAGCTTTGGATGTCTAGCCTTCAATTTTGTAGTCTTTCTCGCTGGTTTTGGCTTCTTTTTAGTCGAGATATATTCGGATACTGTGTGCTCCTGGTTTTAACTAAGGGAAAGTCGGTGCCCTTTGCTGCGCTGGCAGAATTCCAAAAGGAGTTAGATCGATACGTCCCTTTAAGGAGCGCTGGGAGTAGCAGCTTCCAGGAGTATGGAGATAAGTTTATCCTTGAATATGAGTTTGAAAGTGATCAGGCTCGGGAAATGTTTTTTAATCAAGCGGTTATTATAGCCACTTGGCATCACTCGCATCCCGCATTGGAGTTTGCCTTGAACAAGCAGCTTAAGAGCTTGGTTCATTTTCAGAAGAAGAAAGTAGCTGTGTTTAACAGTGTTTCGGTGGGAGCTAGTCCGGCTCTGGTCGTTGCCCAAGCTAAGCGCTATTTGCGTGCCGGCAAGTCTGTGCGACTGGGGATAGACGGGCGATTTGGACAACTTTCTGAAAGCGTTGACCTTTTTGGAGGCAGGTTAAAAATCGCATCTGGCGTTGCCATGCTCAGTGATGTCGCTCAAGTGCCTGTGCTCTTGGCTTCAGCCTATTCTGATCCGGAAGATCCTGCTAGAGTGAGTATTTCTGTGACGGGTCCTTATTCTAAAGATAATTATCAAGCGAATGCGAATTTTTTGCAGAGTTTGCTTAGTCAATTGAGCAGTAGCTTAATGCAACGCAAAGTGGTTTTATTCAGTGTTGCATTTTTAGATTATGTTGTTCGCTCCGAAGAGTTTTCAATAGAGGTATAGTTTTTAAAGGAGATGGATGTTGGATCAAATTATTGGACGTGTTTCAGCGATGTATCGCGAGCGAGGTTGTGAAGAAATTGTTTGAGTATCGCTTCAAGCTGAGAGGGTTTCTTAAGGTAGTTTATTGTTTCATCGTTAGTCCGAGAACTACAATGAGGTATTTTTTGAAAGCCCGCCGCTTGTTAGGAAGTGTGAAGATTTCACTGTTTTCAAATGTTCTCGTTGGTCCATTTACAAGATTAGTCCGATTTCGCAAAAGAGCCTTAGTTTTGATTGAAAAGGTAATCGCTGAGGAGGGGCTGACGCTGACCTCTTCGCAATTTTATCAAAAGGTTTTGCTCTCCAGAGTGGACTCAGTATTGTTAGAGTTAGAGCTTTTCGAGAGTGATTCTAGCTCTCGTGAGCCAGGTTTTCCTGTTGAGTATAAAAATATTGAGGCCCTACAGCTTCTTATCAAGGAGAAACAAGCTCCCATTCTGCTAGGACTCTGTCACATTGGCGCAACTGGATTGGTGTATGCTCGCGTTGGAAAGGCGCTCGGCAACGTGGTCTTAATCACTAATCGTTCCATTGCTTCGCCATGGGCAACTTTTATAAAGAAGTCAGCTGCAGAAGGTTTAGACATGATGTCTGTTGTCAAATTGGTAAAGGAAGTGCGCTCAGGAAAGCCAGGGTTGATTTTTTTTGATTCTGGAAAGGACCAGTCATACCTGGAGCTGAGTCATTTAGGGTTTCCTACCTATGCGCCTATGTCGTTAGCCTTTCTTGCCAGAAAGACAAGGGCTAGTTTTGTGCCGATGCTTTGCTACAAAAAGGAAGGGGTTTTAGTTTATGTTTTTGATAAGCCCCATCAACTTCCGAATGAACTCATGACTCAGGAAAAATCATCAGAACTGCTTCTTCACATGGGGAGGTTGGTTGACGATTTTTCTCGACAGGCTGTAAGCCAATACCCAGAACTTCGTTTTCAACTTTTAAGACCTATATAGAAAGTTTTATCAAACTTTGAGCATCCACTCCGGAAAAGGAGCTTTTTTCTTTCCGTAGTGGATGTTGGTCAATTCTTGGAAGAGGGTCTGAGTAATTGGGCCGCTTTCTCCGTTGCCGACCTTAAAGCGTTTTTCTTTCCAGCCTAATTCCGTGATCGCACTGACTACGGCCGCGGTGCCGCAGGCAAAGACTTCTTCTACTTTAGAGTTTTCAATCCCTTCGAGGAGCTCGTCGATGGTAATTGTGCGCTCAACGGCTTTAATGCCCATTGAGTTGGCAAGTTTTAGGATTGAGTCTCGGGTGACGCCGGCAAGTATGGAATCCGTAAGAGTGGGGGTTTGAAGCTCTCCGTTTTGAACGATGAAAAGATTCATGCCGCCTAGTTCCTCAAGACTTTTTTGATTGATGGCGTCTAGAAAGAGCACGTTGTTAAAGCCGTGTTTTTTTGCGTGTTGGATGGCCCGCAGACTGGCCGCATAGTTGCCGCCTGTTTTAGCTGAACCAATGCCGCCTCTAACGGCCCGCACGTATTCGTCGGTTGCGAGAACACTTACCTCGACAGGTTTTTCTACATGCGCCGATCCAAAGTATCCGCCCACAGGGCAGAGTAAAATGTAAAACAAGTATTCAGTGCCTGGAGCAACTCCTAGTGAAGGAGTCGTGCATATCATGGTGGGGCGTAGATAGAGAGCACCGGGAGCTTCTGTAGCAAAATCTTTCGAAGCTTCAATAATTGACTTTAAACCTTCAAGAAACTTTGCCTCTGGGAAAGGAGGCATCGATAGCATTTCCGCAGAGCGAGTCATGCGAGCAATGTTGGCTTCGGGGCGAAACATTGCAAGGCTACCATCTTTTTGTAGATAGGCTTTGAGTCCTTCAAAAATTTCTTGCGCATAGTGAAGAGTTTTAGCGCCGGGATGAATTGAAATTTCGCCGGTGTTCTTCAACTCTAAGGGACCCCATTTGCCTTCAGCATATTTTGCTGAAAGCATTTTTGGTCCGTAGTAAATTCCAAACCCTAGCTTGTCTACTGGTAGCGCCTCACTCAACACCGTCATATGGGCTGTGTTCTAGCGGAAAAATTCAAACTCGGCCATAGGGCGACGCGTTAGACTGAGTCAAACCCCCAAAAATAGAGGGCTGGTATTTTTATGGAGCCCAGAACCTGTTTTTGTTCGGCACTAAGGTCCTCAAATTCCTCAATAAATAAAGGTCCCAAAAAGAGCTGTAGAAAGTGAGAAAAATTGTTACTCGCGAAGATGGTTTGCTTGTCCTTGCTAATGGCAAAGGAGCTTTCGGTGATGTCGGTTTCGATGCCTTTTTCAACCTCAGAGCTTCGGAGCAATTTCTCAGTAAGAGAGGCGCCGTTGAGAACCTTGGCCAATGCGTAACTGCCTCTTTGAGGTGGGCCAAAGAGAGCTTCGACTTCGGGAGTGAATTTTGATTTTAATGGTAGCTGAATATAAAAATTCTCTTCGTCAATGTTCACCAAGAGTCTCGCTAAAAGAGTTTTAAATTCATGGGGGTCGCCCCCTAGCTCGTGGATGCAGTTATGAAGGTCTCGCCCCTTGCCCATGAAGGCGTAGGCCTTTTGAGTTTTGATCAATTGTGTGTCGGGCAATTTTAGAAAGCTATTGTAGATTTCAATGTCACGGATGGGACCAAGGTGCATGGATTTATATAGAGAATCTATTTCATTCAAATCTTTAACGGTTGAGTGTGTCGAGGTCGTAGCAAGTTTGAGTTTTATAGCTTCGGATTTTTTAAGGCTCCATTGGTTTTCAAAGCCCGAGGGCATGTATCCAAGCTTACTGTAGTGATCCACATTGGCCGACCACAGCACAGAGAGTGCGGCGTTTTCGTCAATGGCTAACTTTTCGGCTTCGTTGAGTAAGTAGCTTGAAAAGCCTTGTTTGCGGTGTGCATCGGCAGTGCAAATGAGGCCCATCGCGGCACATTTCAATTTGGATTTACCAAGATCAAAGGTGAAAGGAGCCCAGGCACAGGTAGAAATGATTTCTCCGGCTTTCTCTAGGAATAAGACTCGGGGTGCGTTGATGTCCTGAAGCAGCATGTGGAATTCGTCCTGAATTTTTATCGCACGCGAGCAGGCGTGGCCTTCGGGAAAGGTTTTTGCAATTAACTCAAAAACTTTCTCTTTTAATTCAGGAGTCGAGTGGAGGGATCGAAGGTTAATTTGATTGCTCACATACATAGTGTAGCACAAAAGCTACTGGAGACATTCGTGCTACCCCTTGAGTCAATTTGCTGCGCATAGTTGCAAAAAAGGTGGAGGCTTTAATTGTTTGGGGTAGAATGCCGGCGAAAATGAAGAAGTTAGAGAACTTAGTTTTTAGTTCGTTTTTTGAAAAACTTATCTTAATGATCATCGGTGTAAATTCCATTACTCTTGGGTTTGAAACGGTGCCACTGATCGTGGCTAGATTGGGTTCTGTTCTCACTTACGTTGATCTGTTTTGTTTGTATTTTTTCACTCTGGAATTGTCTTTAAAATTCTATTTTAAGCGGATGTCCTATTTTAAAGATCCGTGGGCCATTTTTGATTTGGTTGTCGTGGCAATAGCTTGGGTGCCCGCTGCCGGAGTTTTTTCAGTGCTTAGATCCCTGCGGGTTCTTCGAGCACTAAGGCTCATTTCTACGATTCCACGGCTGAGGGGAGTGGTTTCTGGCTTACTTGGTTCTTTGCCAGGGTTGGGGGCGGTTAGTGCGATCATGCTTCTTTTGTTTTATGTTGGAGCCGTGGTGGCAACCAAGCTCTTTGGGGCGACCTTCCCGCATTGGTTTGGTTCACTAGGCGCCAGTAGCTACAGTCTTTTTCAGATTATGACTCTAGAGAGTTGGTCAATGGGGATAGTTCGGCCCGTGATGGAGGAGTTTCCTCGGGCCTGGATGTTTTTTGTTCCATTCATTTTAGTAACGACCTTTACGACCTTGAACTTACTTATTGCTGTTTTGGTCAATGCCATGCAAGCCGAAACTGAGACTGCGGCTCAGGAGAGGGACAGGGAAGGACATTTGGAGCGCGAGAAAATGCTTGAAGAGCTTAGAGACATTAAAGCTCAGTTAAAAGAACTGCTAAGTAAGTAAATCATTCCTTGTTGATTGCGATGGGAGTCATGAGCATGGCGTGAATATTCCAAAGGGACATGGTCTCTTTGGAGGAGTAGTTATTGAGCATGTTCTGATTTTGAATAGTTTGAACTTTTTCGTAAACCTTCCAAAGTTCTGTTTGAATTTCTCTAATTTGAGAGTGAGAAAATCGGTCAACCAAGTAGTAGTTGAATTTATCGGAAAGATAGTTTTTATCTTGAACTTTAGAATCAAACTGTGCCCAGGATCGCACAACGATCTTTTGATGAAGCTTACTGTTGGAGAGGCGGCTAAAGGATCGGTAAATGATGTTTGGATTCTTTTGAACGTATTTGTCTTCGTTGCGCTTGAGTAGTCCAACTTGAACGAGTTCCTCTAAACACTTTCGAATGTGGGGTCGGTCTGCGTCGGGTATAGCAATGCTTGAGATGTCGACCTCTTTGGTGGCAGCTGCATACAAAAGGATGTGTAACTCGCTCTTGTAAAGCGTGCTTTCAATCTGGGGAGTCATGGGGAGAATTTGCTGGCTACGGAGAGAAGCCTTCTGTAGGAAGCTGGCGGGGTCTCTCCCTAGTAACTCGCAAAGAACGAAGTATTGCTCCATGCTCATCCGGCTTTTTCCAGAGAGAAGTGTGGATACGCCTGACTGTTTTAGGCCCAATGCCGCGCCAATTTGAGTTTGAGTGACTTTTTCTTTTTCGATGGCGTTTCTTATTTCGGCGAGAAGGGCGGTTTGGAGCTTTTTTTGATAATGTTGCATAAACACAACATCTAATATTGACTAAATCAATAGTCTATCGATATTTTGTATTGACCATGTTGCATTTTAGTTACTACAACTAGATGCATAGGAGGTGTCGACAAAATGACGACAGGTAAGAGGATAAAATCTTTAGGGTTTTCGGGGAAGAGGGCTTGTCAGTGTTTGAGTCGGCAAATCGGGGGATTTGGAGTCGCTGGGGCTTTGATGCTGTTCGCAGCATCGGCCCTAGCTGCTCCGGAGGGAATTTGTGTTCCTCCCATAAAGGGTGCGAGCTCGAAGCCTTGTGATGACAAGGACGAGGGCGGAGGTTCTAAGGAGCAGGGAGGCGACGGGGGGCGTCCCAATTTCATAGGAACTAGTTTGCGCTAGAAGAGACTCAAAAGGTCTTCGTTCAAACAGTTATTTAAGAGTGTTTATGGTGGACGCTCTTTTAAAATCCTCAACGGTGGGGATGGGCTTGTATTGCCCGGCGATATGGAGGTTGAAGATGAAACGGAAATTGATGTTAACGTTGTTGTGTTCCGGAGGGGCCATGATGGCTCATGCGGGCCATGGAGATGTTGAGAATGTAATGAGAGCTAAGCAAAATATTCGCGAAGCTGTTTACATGGCCCGAGAGGCGATTGACCGGCGAGGCGATTATGGTCGTGGCCGTGGAAGTCACGGTGGGCGAGGGAATGGAGAGCGCATCTTTGTAGCAGTTGGCTATAAATTGCGAATTGCTCAATCCGATATAATGGCAATTAGTCGCAGTCGCGAACAGCAGGCTGCTAACAACGCTCTCAACGTAGCTCAAGAAAAGATAGCCGATTACAGGTTAGATGTTTATGACAAGTTAGATCTGTTAGAGGATTGCGCGAAAGTGGCTCTAGAGAATCTAGATGACATCTTAGATCAGAATGATGGTCGAGGTGGTCGTTTGGGTAATCTAGAGACGAGCATTCGATTTATGCAAAACTCTGTGCGACTCGCTCAACAGGGATATTTCTTTGAAGCGGAAGACTCTTTGCTGGCTGCGAAAGCGATTATTCGTCGATATCCGCGAGAACAGTCTTTGGATGCAGCGATGAACGCGATTAACGTGTCTTTGCAAAAGGTTTCTGATCCAAGATTAGATCGTTACGAAAGACTTAGGTTCTTGCAAGATTGTGCTCAGCAGTTCGAAAGATTTGTTGAACAGTCACAGGCCTTCAGAAGAGAAAGCCACGGTGGTGGCGGACATCGTCCAACTCCTCCAACTAGGCCTCAGCCTCCTTCAAGGCCAGTCCCACCACGGGGGGGGCTTAGTTGTGCCGATTATTCCAAATCCGGGTTTTTGGTAAGAGGCGGCGACACAAAGTCTGTTGTAAAGACCTGTTCAAACAACGACTCTGGTCGAATCTTTGTAAGGAACGTAAGTCTCTCTATGAACACCAAGTATTTAAGGTGTAATGAGAGAATCATTAACGGCGGTAAGAGCGTGGAGATTAGTTGTCGCAATACCACAAGAGGTAACACTAAGAGCTTGGATCGCATCACTCTTCAGTGTTGCAATCGATAAGTGTGAAGTTAGGCAGTGGATGCGGAACGTTTGTTGTAGCTGCTTTAAAAAGAGTTTGAAGGTTCCAAGGTTGTAGCCTTCTCGCTCGAAAAACCTAACTGGCTTCCCAAGCCGAAGGGGAGGAAGAGAGAAATCTCTTCCTCCCCATTTTTTTTGCTGAAGCCTTAAAATCCACTCCATTGCGGAGCTTCGTATCGATCGTAGCTGGTAATTTCAAAATCGTAGTTAACGACGACCTCGTATTGCCAGGAGACATCGCTTTTGCTGCCGCCGGCAGCGAGGGCTTCCTCTAGAGTGTTGTAATGGACTGCGATGTTAGGGTCGAAGGCTTCTTCATCTCCCGCTCTGCGCATAAAGCCTTTTTGAGTGAGATAAATTTTATGAGCAACCGTGCTGCCATCAGGCAAAATGAATGAATTCAATTCGCTAATGTGCCAATCTCCAATTGTGCCAATAGGAAGAATGTCATCGTCAAAGCCTGGATAGTATCCAGAGTTTTCTAGGTCGAGATTGAGGCGTTTTTTGAGTTTGGCGACAAGTTCTGAAAGGTTGTGTTCTTTGAAGGCTTCAATGCCTTTAAGTGTTTCAGGTGCTAGTTTACTTTTCCAAAACTCTTCTTCAGTGAGTTTTATTAAATCAAAGGAATACAAAACAGTGTCGTCCATTTCGAGAGCGTTGTTTGAATAAGGTCGAATGCTTCGAAAAAGCTCTTGTTTTTGAGCAAAACTCAGAAAGTCCCACTGTTTCCAAGAGAGAACTCTCGAAGGGGTGTTCACGACTAAATATTGAGAGGCAGGGGTTTTGAGTTGGCTTTTTAGTCTTTGCCAATCGTCGGGGATAAAGGCGCGATGCTTATCTGTTCGGGCTTCGCTTAAATTGAGTTCGCAACGCTGTTTGGGGGTGAGTGAATGAACGGGAGTCATGTGGCTTAGGAGTTCCTGGCCAATGGCTCTATCTAAAGGGGGAATAACCTTCGCTTCTGAGAAGATGGGGAGGGCAAGGAGGGTGAGGGTGGCAAGGATCTGAGAAAGTTTTGTACTCATGTTGGCTTTTTAACTAACAAAGAATATCGAACCCTCCAAGTGCTTTGAAAACTGAAGATGTCATTAAACTGATATCTTCAGCTGCTTGTTCAAGTGATTGTTTTTATTTGTTTTCTTTGCCCAGTGCTTTGATCAGCTCGGCGGCTTCGCGGGTGCTCAGTGGAGTGTCGGCCGAGCGAGGAGGCATCTCACCACTTCGGATGAAGGTCTTAGGTGAAAAAAAGTTAGTCATTTATTTGCCCCCCCCCCCAGGCTTCTTTAATTTTAAGAAAACGGTTACATGCAACTGCTTCTGCTTCTGCTTCTGCTTTAAGTGAAGCAATTGCTGTGCCAGTAAAATGACACCTCTCTTTGAGCACTGCGTATAAATATTTCACTCAAATGTTAAAGCTTCGTTAAGTCCCTGCCGATTGAAATGCATGGGTTGACGCCCACTGCCTGTTTGTATCTGCAGGACGCAGATACAAGTATTGAGGGTTTGTGGGGTAACGATTTGTTTAACCAGGAGCAGGACGCTCCGGCACTATCTAGGGCTATCAACCCGCCTATGGAAGTGTTTGGTCAAGGAGGACTAGGTATGGGATTGCGTATCAATACCAATGTGCCGTCGATCAACGGCCAACGTAACTTGCGTAACTCGAATCTGGACATGAAGCGTGCAATGGAACGCTTGAGTTCAGGATCTCGAATTAACAACGCAGGGGACGATGCAGCGGGTTTGGCAATAAGTGAAAACTTAAAAGCCCAAATTCGTGGTTTCCGAATGAACATGCGAAATAGTGAGGACGGGGTATCTCTCGTTCAAGTTGCTGAAGGCGGCTTGAATGAAGTGTCATCGATTCTTGCGCGTTTGAGGGAGCTTGGAATTCAAGCCGCTTCAGACACCATTGGAGAAAGCGAACGAAAGTTTCTCGACGTGGAATACAAAGCGCTTGTTTCGGAAATAGATCGAATCGCAAATGCAACTGAATTTAATGCTACTAAACTTTTGAATGGAACCGGAAAAGTCTACGACATCCAGGTTGGTATTCGTAACGTCGATGGAATTGACAGAATTCAATTCGACGGAACAAAAGCCAATGCCTCGGTGGAAGCGCTAGGCCTTTCGGGGATTGAGATCGTTAAAAAGGAAGGGGCTCAAAAGTCTCTCCAATTTATTGACCAAGCAATTCAAAAGGTATCGGCCGCACGAGCCGACTTTGGAGCCCTTCAGAACCGGTTACAATCAACGATCAACAACTTAGGGGTCAGCGTAGAGAATTTATCTGCAGCCAACTCTCGAGTTCGTGATGCAGACATTGCAGTGGAAGCTGCAGAGCTTGCAAGAAACAACATCATGCTCAATGCAGGTGTGAGTGTTCTTCAACAGGCTAACCAGTCTACGTCCATGGCGTTGAAATTGTTAGGTTGAGGAGTTTTCGGCGATATACATTGAGCGAAACCTAAGTTTAAGACTTAAGTTCGACTCTTTTCCTGGGAGGCTTTGATGGCTGGCCTCTTTAGTGGGTAACCTCTGAGGAGGCCGGCTTCTTTTTTTAAGACGCCAAGGCAGGAAGATGTATTTTTGTTCCCGGATACCTGGAGAACGTTTTTATTGGGTTTTCTGTTTTTAGGTATGGCACGGCAATTGCTCCGGCATAGGCTATGCCTAGACGAAGAAATTTAAGTTCACCCATATATCCATTTCATATTTATAATAGAAGCATTGATAAAGAGTTTTATCCATTAACCAGGCAAGTGGTTTGGAGTAAAATTGTCGACTACCTAAGAATTTGTCACTTTCTATATGGAGTTAGAATTCATGCTTTTGTATTAATGTCGAACCACTATCACCTTTTAGCGACTTTCCCTGATGAGAATATGGCGGAAAGCATAGGTTTTTTTCAAAGAGAATTTAGCAAATGGATGCTTTCTCAGACAGGGTATCAGAGGTATCGATTCTCTGGTCGCTTTAAATCCTCGATGATTCTCGACCCAAATCACTATTTTAATGTTTATCGGTATATCTATAATAACCCAAGAAGAGCGGGTCTTTGTCAACGAGCAGAGGCTTACCCTTTTAGCACTTTGTCTTTTCGGAATGGAGTTGTCTTAGAGTCACCTCCATTGGATCCTAGATCGCCTTTAGCTCATTTAATTCCAGACGAGCTTACAGATGAAAACAATCTTATAAACATCGACTTCTGTGAGGATGAGATTACTCAAATTAAAAATGGACTTAAAAGAGTTGAGTTCAATATTGATTAACAAAAAACCCAATAAAAACGTTCTCCAGGTATCCGGGAACGGTCAAAGACGTCGAGGGAGGAAAATGTAGCGCAGAAGTGCGAGTAAGAAGAGACCACAGAAAGCCCAAAGAGTGATCTCTATCCATAGAGAAAACTCAGCGGTGATGTGGGCAGCTGTTGCAGCTGAAAGAAAGCTAAAGAAGACAAAGCTCAACGAGAGTCTTTTGGAAGAAAGGTTATGAGCGCGAACAAGTTGGTCAAGGCCATGTATGCGCGTGTGAAAATGGATTTCACCGTCTTCGACTTGCCTTAAAATTTCAGAAGCTTGCCTTGGTAGATACCGAGTAAAGCGCGAAAAATCTCGTCCTAATTGTAAGGCCTCTTTTGCCAGTTTTTCTGGTGCCCATTGCTGTTTAAAAACAAGTTTAGATACGCCCGATGCGGCTCCCAATAAGTCAAAGTTTGGATCAAGCTGTCTGCCTATACCCTCTAGGGTCATTATACTTTTAAAGACTAGGATCAAATCTTGGGGCAGAACGATTTGATATCGGTAGGCTACGTTGGTGGCCTCTAATAGGAGCTTGCCAGCAGGAATCTCGTTAATGGGTCTTCCGTGATAAGGGCCAAAAATGTGGGAAACTTCATTGTAGATCAGTTCCACTTTGGTTGTGCTACGATTTCCGTAGGTGCCTGGGCTTAAAAGTAAATATTCTAAAACAAGAGCTTCGTAGTCTTCGGCAACAAGCGCCATGAACATGTGAATGATAGCGGTCTTTGATCGCTCGCTTAGCCAAGCCACCGAGCCAAAGTCTAGTAGGCCCATTCGATTGCCTTCCAAAACTAAAATGTTTCCACCGTGAGGATCGGCATGGAATAGGCCAAACACGAGGACCGATTTGAAAAAGCAATCAATTCCATTCTTCATTAGAACGGCAGTGTCAAAACCAGCTTCGCGCAGGCGCTCTGTGTCGGAGAGCTTAATCCCCTTAAGCTTTTCCATGGTCAGAACAGCTTCGGTAGAAAGCTCTTCATAAACTTTAGGAATCACCAAGAAGTCGCTGTCTTTAAAGTTTTCGGAAAAAGACTTCATGGAGCGAGCTTCTTGTATAAAGTCGGCTTCCTTTAAGAGCGTCTTTTTAAGCTCGGAAACCACCATGGGGAGGTGAAAGTTTTTTAGCTCGTCAATCGAGCTCTCAGCCATGCCCGCCAACCACTCTAGGATTTCTAAGTCTTGGCGGAGAAGTTTTTGGACTCCGGGTTTTCTAATTTTTATAACAACAGTTTCGCCCGCTAAGGTGGTGGCTTCGTGAACCTGGGCGATGCTGGCCGATCCGAGGGGCGTTTCGTTAACTTCTAGAAAAAACTTTTCAAGTGGACCGCCCAGTTCCTTTTCAACAATGGGACGAAGTTCTGAAAAGGGTAGGGAGGCAACGTGGTCTTGTAGTTTAGAAAACTCACGAATGAA
>JAACVK010000073.1:0-3007 GCA_009991595.1 bacterium
AGCCCTTCCACCTATCCAGGTAACCACAGCAGGGGACTGCATTTATGTGGGAGAGGATGCCAAGTTTGGAAGATGGCAGCTCAAGTACGATACCGCTGGCAACTACGCAGGCGTTACCCTAGAGTGGCAATATTGGAATGGTACTGCCTGGACAACCCTAACCGTAACGGATCCTACGAGCTTCTTCACTGCGGCAGTGGGCACTTACAATATTACCTGGACAGCTCCTGCTGACTGGGCAACTACCGCTGTTGATGGAATAACCAAATATTGGATTAGATGCACTGTAACTGCCCTTGCAACACCGACTCTCACCACAGCACCTCTAGGTTCCCGAGGTTGGGAAGGCACTGGTGCAGGTACTGCTGAAGGTGCCTCTGTAACTGGAGAAGACCTATTTGCCAATATCTATACCCTTGGTACTATTGAGGGTACTCCAGCCCCACAAATCTATATCTTCCAGATTGGGGAGAGGATTGCTGAGTGGAGTAATCTAACTAACTGGGATAGAGGGCATATTGATGTCCTGATAAAGGTTAAGGAAGCTGGTACCGAGATTGCTGCGGGTACAGTAACTGTTTTTGCTAGACAATCTGGAGATCTCTATGATAACTATGAGATTGACCTTTCCGCAGGTGGTAGAAATGCTGTACCTTTAGGTACCTCCGACGACCTCAATGAAAATTCTGGTGAGTTTTATCTCCTTTATGATGCTGAAACAGCAACCTTTACTACATTAGCACAAATTATTACTGGGGGCACTAGTGGAGCTAAAGCTGAACTAGTAGCTGTTACTGACTGGGGTACAACTGGTGTTCTCACTTTAAGAGATGTTCAAGGAACCTTCCAAGATAATGAGACTATCACTGGCTCAAACGAAGGTTCAGCTACAGTCAATGGAACAATTGGCGATACCTATCTTGCCTATGATGCTGAGACGGCACCTTTTGCCGTAGGTGCCATTCTCACTGGTGGTACCTCTACAGCAAAGAGGATTATAAGAGGCCTTCAGGATGATGGCACTACTGGAAAACTTGTTCTCCAAGTCAGCAGAACAGTAACAGGCGCTAATAGAAACCCATACTATATAATATTCCAGGATAGTGAAACTATTACCGATGACCAGACTACTCCTGGTTCAGCTACGGCTAATGGAACTTCAATAACTATTGTCTCTGGTTGGGATGATATAACTATTGCCTTTGTCAATGGAACAGTCAAGGTTGGAGCAATTACTGGTACTTTTACTCCCGGTGAGAGAGTAACATATCCCACTAATCAGTCAGCTATTCTGCTAAAAGCTGAAACTGGTAGTTTAACTTTAGGAAATGCTACTAGCACAGACTTGAAAGGTAAGACGATAACAGGAGACATATCAGGGGCTTCTTGTTCGGCTCTTGCCGATTTTGAATCCGCTCAAAGTTATAATGCCAATACTGCTGTCTTCACAGATGAAACTGCAGATATAGCTAGTGCTACTGCTAATGATGTTGCCCTGCCTCCAATCCAGGCAACAACTGCTGGAGACTGTATCTATGTAGGTATGGATACCAAGTTTGGCTTGTTTAGGCTGAATGTAGGCACCGCTGGTGTCTATAGTGCTACTCTTGTTTGGGAATACTGGGATGGTACTGCATGGGCTACCCTTACTGTTACTGATGGTACGAGTGGCTTCACTGTTGCAGGGACTAATGATGTTACCTTCACCCCACCAGCTAACTGGGCAACGACAGCAGTAGATACTATAACCAAATACTGGATTAGATGTAGAGCCTCTGCCGTTACTTCAATCACTACTGCCCCATTAGGAACTCAAGGTTGGTCGGGAGCAGATTCGGTATCAACCCACACTACGACTAAAGCTTTCGAACAACAGTCGGCTTACCCCTATGACGTGATAGTCAATGCTGGAGGCATCTATGCTGCAGGAAGAACATTAGCTCAAGTTTACGAATACTTCAAGTATGTCTGTCAAGCGGGTTCCAGTTTTGATATGTATACTGTTGCTGATAGTACCATTACTATCCTTGATGGTCAAGAATATATCATAGCTTATACAGGTTATGCCCCATCCAAAGCTGGCCCTCTCGGAACATTTGCCGGCGGTAAATACTTTGGTGCTCAAGGGATTTGGATTGAAGGTATGGCTACTAAACAGAGTTATACCTTCAAAGATTCCGATGGTATTCTTAGAGACCCGTATGCTAGTATAACTATTGCTATAACCAATACTCTATCTGGAGACAGGGTATCGGTCTTCAGAACAAGTGCTGGAGCAATTGACAAAGAGATGTATACTTCCCATCCCACTAATAATGTTACAGGTAATACCACATTTGAGGTTCAGGAAACCCTTCCAGTTGATACCCCGTCATTAGGAGCAATTAGGATTGTAGATAAAGGAACACTGGTAGAACAACGACATACTTATAGCTCGTGGTCTGGTATGATATTCTCAGGCTTATCTCCTGTATTACAGCAAACCTATGATGGAGCTGATAAGTGCTATATCCCATTTATTGACGCTGAAGCTATTGCAAGCTCTATAGAGAAGATTGTTCTATATGCTGCTGATAGGGCTGTCTTAGTAAGAGCACGAAGAAAAGCCGCAACACCCATTTTACCATTTGAGACTTCCGCCTCGGTGACAACTGCAGGTTTGACCGTGGCAGTAATTCGAACTGAGGATGCAATTGTAACATGATAATCATAGATGGCAACAAGAGAAAAAAGAATGCAGTCTCCTTGAAGGTAATAACCCATGAAGTTAGGGATGCCATCAACAAAGGAGCTATCCCTACTCAGTTTGTAGAAGCTGTGATTAAGGGTAAACATAGAACTGCAACTTGGATAGAATGGTATCCCTTAGCTGAGTTCAGAAAGAACAATCCTGGTGTGAGAATTTAGGAATGGGTCTTCTTTTTGACAAAGTGAATAGGATAATCACAGTTGAAAGTCCAGATACAGAAATCACCATACAAACCTTAATCAATACCATTCGTGACTG
>JAACVK010000073.1:3168-3568 GCA_009991595.1 bacterium
CTGGTGGAAACTTGATTGCTGTAGATGCAAATAATGCCTCAATGAATCCAATCGAGCCATCTTCTTATGTTACTGTAACTGTAGAAAAGGCAGTGTCCGCTGTAATTACTGCTGCTGAAGCTGAATGGACTGGAGCGGAAAAGAGTCAGGTATTCACTGAATTTGATGAAGTAAAACATACCACAACTGGTGCTTACAAAAGAGACAGAGAATCCTTAGAAGCAATAAGGGAAAGAGGAGATGAAGCTTGGGTTACAAAGAAAGCTAGTTTTAGGTTGTAATAATTAAAAATAATTAAAAATAATTAAAAAGGAGAACAAAAAATGCGTATCCTCTTCTGGATGCCAGCCCCTTCCAAATTAGGTAAAAATTAGGTAAAATCTAATGTCACTTTGTCTTT
>JAACVK010000095.1 GCA_009991595.1 bacterium
GGAATCCTCGGACAGCTTTACACAAACTTTACAAGACACAAGCCCTTGAATTTACCCACTTGATGTCGAGAAGAGCCAGGTTTTTATTCTCTAAAGTTTTCAAAAACAACGAACCTTAATTTACTTCATCCACCACGCTAATATCCACGTTACGCGCTTTTAGGTGCTCCAGAAACCGTGCATAGCCTCGGAAAAGATGAATGATATTGTTTATCTCAACGGGCCCATCACTACGACTTGCGGCCATGACAAGAGCTGCAGCGGCTCTTAAGTCCGTAGCTTTGGCGGGTGCTGACCCATCCCAATGAAAAGACATCTTCGAACTTCCAGGAATAATAGCCATTTCGTGTTCCTTTCCATTCATTTTGTGTGTAGAAATTCTAATCTTATTTTTTGAGTCGGGAATTAGTTTGTTAAGTTCACTGGCAATCTGAAGGCGATCTTCAAAAACCGTTTCTACGATTCTAGACTCTCCGTCAATGGTTGTTAAAAGTGCAATAAGAGGAGCTTGTAGATCGGTTGGGAAACCAGGGTGGGGAGCGGTATGAAGGACCTCGCCATTGAGTTTTGTCACGGGTTTAAGTTGACTTGGTTTTACAATTACAAAATCTTTCCCCACTTCGTAGGTAGCATTGATAGCATCCAACACATCAAAGAAAGTCTTTCCAAGATGCTCAGGGTTAAAGCCCTCAACCTTCAGCTCGGTGCGATTCATTAAGCCCATTAGAATGTAAGTGCCCGCCTCTATTCGGTCTCCAATTGCTCGATAGGGCGGAGGACTTTTTAACTCTTTTACGCCAGTAATTTCAATGGTGTTCTCATTGATCCATTCAATTTTTGCTCCCATAGAATTGAGAAAGTTAACCATGTCGTGAACTTCGGCCTCTTGGGCAGCGTTCTTAATTCTGCTAACCCCTTCAGTGAGCACAGCTGCGTTTAAGATGTTCTGCGTAGCGCCTACCGAAGGGCCTTTCAATTCAATCTCTGCGCTATGAAGCTTCTGTGCAGAACTCGTCCCTCGAACTGGAGCTCCGTCTGAGAAATCCTCAAAAACGACTCCCATTTTTTGAAAAGCGTCAATGTGATAGTCGAAACCTCGTGCTCCTAGGACACAGCCTCCAGGCGGAAAGACCTCTGCTGCACCAAAGCGTCCCAAGAGTGAGCCTAAAACAATGAAAGAAGCTCGCATTTTTTGAGACAACTCACAAACGCCGCGATTGGTGTGGAGATTGGAGGAGTCAAAGCGGGTGACATTCTCCTGAGGGTGGCTGACCTGAACTCCGAAGTCTTTTAAAATTGCAGTCAGCTTATCTACGTCGCTGATGTTAGGGAGGTCGACCATGTCCACTGGCCCTTTGTGTAAGAGCACACTTGTTAGAATTGGTAGAATAGCGTTCTTTGCGACATCGACTTTAACGCTTCCTTCGAGAACAAAGGGGCCTTGAGTAATGATCTTCTGCCCAGTCCCCTGCAGGGCAAGCTTCTCATCATACACAGCTTGAGGTTGAGGTCTCTCTGCTGGAAAAAGACCTTGGGCAATTACGTCAGTGCATCTAGCTGAAGGTTGATTTGGCGCGGTCGCTAGATGCCCCGCTGCTGTCAGATTATAGGTGAGGGCTTGTAACAAAATAAGAGTAGAAAACTTTTTCAAAACCCGAGCCATCTCATAGTTTTTTCGGTGTTCGGAAGAGGAAGCTTTAGTTTGAACCTTTGTTTTTTACTTTCAGCGATGTTTATTTTTCACTTTAATTTCAAAAACTTCAGCGGTTGATGCTTTGAAGGTAGAGCAACACCTTCCGTCAGAGGGGTTTGCTTCTCCCTTCAAACGGCCTACTTTTTCGATATAATTTGGTTCTTCTTCATGAAAAGCGAGTAAAAATAGTTTGCCCTCGCTCTGGTATTCCAAATTGTTTTTATTCTCTAAAGTTCTCAAAAACCAAGGGAACTTTTAAGCCGGCTTGTTCTTGTTTTAGATAGGCGATGGCTTCTTGGAGGTCGTCTCGCTTTTTGCCGTTTACGCGGACTTTCTCGTCTTGAATTTGAGCCTGAACTTTAAGTTTTGTTTCTTTGAGTTTTTTAACGATCTCTTTGCCTTTTTCCTTTGAAATACCTGAAACTACGTTGGCCTTGAGTCTTCCGCTTGATCCGGTGGCCTCTTCTGTTGCATTGACGAAGTCGATGGCAAAGATGGAAACGCCTCTTTTGGCAAGCTTTTGATGAAGGACGTCTTTAACCGCATCCATTTTGTAAGCTTCACTGCAGGTGATGACTAGATTTCTTTCTTTTTGATTGAGTTTGATCTCCGTTTTGATGTTCTTAAAATCAAAACGAGTTTGAACCTCTCGGAGAGTCTGGTTGATGGCATCATCAAGGTTTTGCCAATTAATTTCTGCAGATACGTCAAAGCTAGGCATGGTTTAGGTTCCTTCTCTAGCTAGACTTTCTAGGCCGAAATTCATTCTCTGTAAACCGAAGTCTAGTGTTGAGAATTACTTGAACTTTCTGACTACTCCAAAAATGTTCACCTGGGCGATGCCTTCAGCTCCTTTTTTCTTTGAAAGAAACTCATTGAGGTCTGCTCCCATTCTATAGTCAGCGCTTTTGGTGATTCCATTGTTGTTTGTGTAGTTGATGTCCCATGAATAATTGCTGTTGCGGGAGCCGATTCTTTCGCCGTAGCGAGTGCTGTCAGAAGGCCAATAGAGATCGCTCGAAGAGGTGGGGTTAGAACCACTGCTGTATTCGGTGCGCGAATGAGTCCAGCGTCTGATGCTGTAGGAGCACCAGTCTTTGTAGACGGGAGGGGCGGGTTGAGAGTCACTTCCTCCGCCGCTGTATCCACTGCCTCCACCTGAAGAAGATGAGCCCGATCCTGAGCCTCGAGTGAAATAACCATTGTCATTGTCGCTCCAACCGCTTTGTGCAAAAGCCATTGGGAGGATTGCGGCCTCTTGAGAGAAGCGCTTCAATAGGTATTGAGCAAAGCTCTCATTGGCTTGACCTCGTAACTTGGAATACTGCCTCTTACCAAGGTTTACTATGTTGAACGCGCCCGATGGAACACTGTCGCACCAGCCGCTTTCTGAGAAGGTGCGTTCTTCCTCAAAGCTTATGCTTCGACTCCAAGACGTTGAGGCAATTGTGCCCGGATAGTCTTCGGTATCAAAATACAAGTAGAGCAAAGTCGCAGTTGCTACGCTCACTCCCAAGGCACCGGCAATCGCTTTGATCTTGTTTTTGTCTACTCTTCCGGCAGTCTTGTAATAATTCTGTGCATTCTTGAAGGCGTCCTGGAACTTTTCTTTCGATTCACCAAGATGTCCTAGGAAACCCTCTGCGGCTTTTTCGCCTTTGAGGAGGGCTCTTCCTTCTGGGGTCCTGTTGAGGTTCCCCTCTCGAGCGACACGTGCAACTTCGTCGAGGGCAGCTGCGACTTCTTTGGCTTCAGGGTCGTGGTGAAAGTTGCAGGTTGGGCAAAAAGATTCGCCTTCTGTGACTTCGCGGCCGCAGGTTTCGCAATCCCATTTTGTGGCCCTAATTCTTCGTTCAGTTGGATCCTCGACAAGTTGAACAATGTCGACCAAGCCTTCCATTGAATGTCCGTGTTCATCTTTTGGAAAGAGGTAATATTTACCATCTTCTTTTGTTTTCCAGTCCCCACATTGAGTGCAAACTACACCAGCTTTGTCTGGGTGAGGCATGTGAAGTTGATTATGAGTTCCACATTTGTCGCAAGTGAAGAGCCCTCTAGCATTGACTCCGGGGGCGAGGGTTGAGTCGCTTACTAGCTTGCCACTTAGAGGAACAAGGTGTGGAAATGATTTTAGCTGTAAGGCAGCTACTGGCTTTACGAGCTTGGGCTCCACTTTCGAGAATTTTAATAGCGAGAGATCCACTTGCTTTAGATAGAGCGGACATTTGTCGGTGAGTGGAACCTTGGAGTCAGCAGCAAAAAGTGGATTCGAGTGCATCACAATAAAGAAAGCGAGGCCTAGAGTTTGCCTTAAATGTGAAGGTTTCAGATTTCTCACCTCTAAGTCATCGGTATAATTTGGGTGGAAGTGTAGGCTTCTTTAGAAAAAAGAGAGCCATAGAGTTCTTCTAAGAGCCTAAAATAGTTGGGTTTGTGCTTTTGTCGAGTGCGACTTGGGTAAATATGTGTAAGAATGCTGGCTGTGCAAATTGATCAATATCTAGCAAGGCGGGCAGAACTCGAAAAGCGCTCTCCGGAATACCATGAGAGATGCTGGGATTGTCTACGCCCTAAGGTTGTTTGCTACTGTTCATCGATTAAAAAGTTTAACCCTGGAATCAAGTTTGTCATTTTGACTCACTTGATTGAGTTTCGAAGAAGAATTGCATCCGGAAGAATGTCTTACCTTTGTCTCCAGGAATCAGAGTTTATTGTTGGTCTGGATTTTGCTGAAGATAGGCAGGTTCAAGCGATTGTTGATAATGAAAAATTTGATTCTTACGTTTTATATCCAGGTGAGGATTCTTTAAACCTTTCTGATTTGTCTGAGCCTAGTCGTCTTGATCGATTTTATTCAGATAAACAGCTTTGTATATTTGTGGTGGACGGCACCTGGAATACAGCAAAGAAAATGATCAATAGAAGTCCTAATTTAGTTGATTTACCTCGCATTTGTTTTACTCCCGAAACACAATCCAACTTTCGAGTGCGTAAGCAACCCGGACAGCATTGTCTTTCGACGATTGAAGCCATTCATCAATGCATTGAACTGTTGGGACCGAGTCGTGGTTTTGATCTTGAAAGTGGGCAGCATCATAACTTGTTAGAGGCTTTCGATAGTATGGTCGACAAGCAGATTGAGTATATCAATCAATCGAAAATTGAGAATCGTGGTTCTAGGCATAAGCGCGGAAGAGCTTAGCTATTCTGCGATAGAGTTTGCCAGCGTCTGTATTTGTGTGAATATGGATTCATCAATATTCAACATTCCTTCTTTTTTGGAGCTTAGGTAGCGTTCGTAACTTTGAAATCCAGGCAGTCGAAAGCTTTCCACCGTGCTTTCGTCACTTAGGAAGTGTTTGATGAGTGTGCTTGAGTCTTCGAGACTTCCGCCAAGAAGGGTGGGGTCAAAGGCAATTTGTAAATTTCCCCAACCTTTTTCGGGGTCAATTCCACTGGGGGAAGCCCCTAGCATTGGTCCACAGATCATTTCGATGATGAGCGACAGGGCAAAACCCTTGTGTTCTCCAAAGGGAAGAAGTGAGCCTCCGTGGAAAAGTTCGGAGGGGTTTTGAGTAAAGTTTCCTTGGCTATCTTGTGCGCCATTTTCGGTGAGAGGAATGCCTTTTTCGGCAGCCATAGCGGCTTCACCAAAACTAATCTTCGAAGTCCCAAAGTCTACCACGAGACTAGGGGAGTCGGCGCTTGGAATAGAAAATCCAATCGGGTTCGTTCCTAGTAGTCTCTTCTTTCCTCCCGCAGGAGATACAAAAGGAGCGCAGTTACTGAGCATGATCCCTACATAGCCATTGTCAGCAATTTCTCTTAAATACTTACTAAGGTATCCCGACGTGGATTTGTTTCCCACGAAGGCCGTCATGGCCATTCCACTGGTTTTTACATTCTTTAAAGTTTCTTTGGTGGCAAGCTCGCTTAGCAAATACCCGGGATAACCTTTGCTGGATATCCTAGAGATGTTCGGAGAAACATTGTGAACTTCAATTTCACCTTCTGGGAACTCGTCCATGGGGCCGAAGCGCTTTTTTAAGAGGCGAACAAAGCCATGAGTCTCACGTTCCGACATTTGGGAGTATAGCAGCGAGTCAGCAATGAGCTGGGCATGTTCTGCAGAATATTTTGAGCTAAGAATCTTGAGGGAGAGAGATTGTAGCTCTTTGATGGACTTTTTCATCTGATAAAGAAGATTATAATAGTTTTAAAACTCTTACTAGGTCATAGTAAGATGATGGGCGCATATGAAAATTTTTAGTTTTTTGTTTCTCTCGTTATTTTGTCTACCTGTTGCAATTGCGACTTCTGCTGAGGGGAAAGTTGCTTGTCCCAAGTTTCGCTCGGTCCGTGAGGTCGTCGATACAGCAATGAAGGCAGAGCTTATGGGGCTTCGTTTAAAGAGCGATACAATGGACAAGTTTTCTCAGTGCATTGAAACCGATAATGTAAATGCTTGGGACACGATGATTGTCGTTTCTGATTTTACTCTTTCGCATTGTAAGAGTTCTGAGGCTTCTTGTGTTTTGGTTAAATACACGCCATTGGCAAATATGGGTTCTGACTTTGTCATCAAACCCATCAAATTGGAGATGGGTGTTAGTAAGTCTTTTGAGGTAAAGGCCATTCAGGTTTCTAAGATTTGGAAGCTTAGTGGTTTCATTGACCTGCCACCTCTGGTGACGTCCAAGTCTATGGTTGAGTTTTTAGAAGAGAGACAAAATGAGTTGCCTAAAAACAAGGCCTTGCGGGCAGCTATCGAGAGGCTAAAGAAGCTCTAATCTGATGCGGTGTTCTTTGCTATCTAGTTGAATTCTATGCACTTAAGGCTAGTGAAGCTGAGCGGCGTTCTGAGTGGATTTTGTTTTCTCTCCGGTGGTCCAGGACTGTGTAGTGTGATTAAACCATGTGGGTAAGATGATAAAGCTTTGGATTGCCTGTGACCACGCCGCTTACCCCCTTAAAGATTTACTAAAGAATGAGTTTGCCTCCACGGTCGAGTTCGTGGATTTAGGAACTAATGGCCCGGATTCTGTAAACTATCCTGACTTTGCATCAAGGCTTTGTCGTGAAGTTTTATCAAATAGCACTGAAGAGGAGGCTCTTACTCCGCGAGGGATACTCCTTTGTGGATCTGGTGTTGGAATGAGTATGAGTGCGAATCGCTTTAAAGGAATTCGTGCTGTTTTGGCTTTTAGCTCAGATATTGCGGAAATGAGTCGCAAACACAATGCAAGTAATGTGCTTTGTTTGGGAGCAAGGTTTTTAGAGCCTGCTCAAGCAAAGGAAATCGTTAACACCTGGCTATCCACCGAGTTCGAAGGTGGTCGGCATAAAACGCGAGTTGATTTAATGGATTCGCAACAAGGAACTTAGTGTTTATGGGTTACTCTCACGAAGAATTATTTTCTAAGCATCTTTCACAAAAAGACCCGGAAGTCTTTCAAGCCATTCACAAAGAGTTCAATCGTCAGGATAAACACTTAGAAATGATTGCTAGTGAAAACTATACAAGTTTAGCCGTGATTGAGGCTATGGGGTCGGTGCTGACCAATAAATATGCGGAAGGCCTTCCCGGTAAGCGCTACTATGGTGGATGCGAATATGTGGATGTCGTCGAGAACATTGCTCGCGAGCGAGCTAAGAAGCTTTTTGCGGTTGGTGATTTTGTCCCCCATGTAAACGTGCAAAGCCATAGTGGAGCACAGGCCAATCAGGCTGTGTTTTTAGCCTTACTTAATCCAGGAGATAAAATTCTTGCTTGTTCTTTAAGCCATGGAGGCCATTTGACTCATGGCTCCCCAGTGAACCTTTCGGGTAAGTGGTTTAAGCCCGTTCCTTATGAGGTTTCAAAAGAAACTGAAACGATTGATATGAATCAGGTGCGAGAGCTGGCTCTAAAGGAAAGACCAAAACTAGTGATTGCTGGTTACAGTGCTTACTCTAGGGTTCCAGACTTTAAAGCGTTTCGTGAGATTGCAGACGAGATCGGTGTTCCCCTGATGGTTGACATGGCACACATCTCTGGACTTGTTGCTGCCGGAGTTCATCCGAGTCCTTTTCCTCATGCTCACATTGTTACCAGCACCACTCACAAGACTCTTCGTGGTCCGCGAAGTGGTTTTATAATGTGTCACCCCGACTTTGCGAAGAAAATTGATTCTGCGGTTTTTCCAGGACTCCAAGGTGGACCTCTCATGCATGTCATTGCTGGTAAGGCCGTCATGTTTCAAGAGGCTCTTACTGCCGACTTCAAAGAATACGCTCAAGCAGTGGTTGAAAACTCGAAGAGTATGTCCAATCTTTTTAAAAAATTGGATTACAGAGTTGTTTCTGGGGGAACCGATAATCACCTTTTGGTTCTTGATTTGACGAATAAATCCACCACGGGCAAGGAGGCGGAGACTTGTTTGGACGCCGCAGCTATTAATGCAAATCGAAATACGATTCCATTTGAGACCCAATCTCCCTTTGTTACTAGTGGCTTACGCTTAGGGACGGCTGCATTTACAACCCGTGGTATGGGCTTGCCAGAGGTGGAAGAAATTGTTGGACTCATAGACAAAGCGCTTTTAGGAAAGAAGGACGAAAGCGTTCTTTCTGGGGTGAGAAAAGAAGTTGCTGAACTGTGCTCTCGATTCCCCATTTACGATTGGAAAGCTTTCAGCTGAGACATAGATTATGAAATGCCCATTTTGTCGACATGGAGATACCAAAGTTTTAGATTCCCGGCCTGATGCCGAGGGTCGCTCCATTCGCCGTCGTCGTCAGTGCCTATCCTGTGACAAGCGTTGGAGGACAGTCGAACAGATTGAAGACGAAATGCCTTTGGTTATTAAGAAAAATGGCACTTTTCAGCCATTCGATCGTTTAAAGCTTTTAACTTCGGTTGAGGTTTCCTGTGGAAAGCGTCCCGTTTCTAGAGCCGATATGGAAAAGCTTATAGCGAACATCGAGTGGAACTTACTCGAATCTGGGATTGATACGATTTCTAGTATCGACCTGGGAGAGAATGTCATGGATGGCCTTAAGCAGTTAGATGAAATTGCTTATATTCGATTTGCCAGCGTATACCGTCGATTTAAAGATGTTGGAGAGCTTATGGCGGAAGTAGAAGACTTGCTTCACCATCAGAGAGATTCCAACAATGAAGCAAAATCCAATTGAATTGATGAAACTGGCCCTAAGCGAAGCGCTTAAAGGCGGTCGTGATACAAAGCCCAATCCTAGGGTGGGGGCAGTTCTGGAAGCTCAAAGCGGAGAAGTCGTTTTGGGCTTTCACAAAAAAGCCGGTCAGCCCCATGCTGAGATTGAAGTTCTTAACGAGTGTCGTCGTTTGGGGATTAATCCCAAGGGAGCCCAGATTGCCGTTACTCTTGAGCCTTGTTCTCATCAAGGACGAACGGGGGCTTGCTCGAAGGCACTCATAGATGCGGGAATTTCTAAAGTCATTGTTGGGGTTCGAGACCCCCATAAAAAAGTGAATGGCCAAGGAATAGCGATGCTTCGAGAAGCGGGGATTCAGGTCGAAGAATCGATTCTCGCTAAGGAATGTTTTGAGCTTAATCGTGAGTGGTTGATCGCGCAGAAACTAGGCCGACCTTTTGTAACTCTAAAAATGGCTACGTCTTTAGACGGAAAGTGGGCAGCCGATAATGGAGAGTCCAAATGGATTACTGGTGAAGAGGCCCGCAATAAAGGCCACTTCTTGAGAGCTAGAGTGGATGCTATTGGCACGAGTTTTAAAACGATTACAGCCGATAATCCCGACTTTACTGCTCGTCCTGATTCAAAATTGGTAGACTGGCAACCAAGGCTCTTTGTTTTTAGTGGGCGCAGTGATCTAAGTTTTGAGAATTTGAAGGTGAAAGATCGAAATCCGACCGTAGTCGATTTATCTCAAGGGTTAAAAATTGCACTCGAAAAATTGTTTTTAGAAGAAGAGATTTCGGATTTGATGATTGAGGCTGGACCAAATTTAAGCACTTATTTTTTGAACGAACGCCTTGTGGATGAGCTTTGGCTTTTTCAGGCTCCAGTTCTACTAGGTGGAGGCGGAGCTTCATTGGGCGCATTGTCTGGAGGGCAATTGCCGGGTTTATCTCTGCAGTTAGTCCGGAAAGAGTATTATGGCCAAGACTGTTTGCTTGTGTTGGCAAGCGCATAACTGAAGCGCTTGCCTGGCAAATGTGATTTTAACGATGTCCTGCAGGAAGTGTTCTGCCACCACTACCAAAGGGCGAAGTGTTGCCTTGTGGCAAAATTTCTTTAAGAACATGTTCTCGGAATAGCTCTGTAGAGTGTTGAACCATCCCTGTGATTCCAGTGTCGCGGCCTAAGAAGACATAACGATCTCGATCTGAAGCTTTGTCGAGCATTGTATGCACAAGACTTTCTAGTTTTCGTTTGTCGACATTGCTTTTTCCTGCAAGGGCTTGTTCGCTAGCTATGGTGATTAAGACCTTTTTATAGTGTTCACTGAAATCCTTTAGTTGTCCTTTTCCACGAACAGTCAAGACGCCTGCGGAGGTTACGTCGAGGCGACCCTCGTTTAGCGATGCATCTAGGAGTCTTAAGTAATTTCTGTATATATCTTCGAAGAATGGAGAGCGTTCCAGCTGCATATTGTTTTTAATAGCGATTTCCATAAAATCAAAGGGGATGTTTAAAGTGTCAGCCGGAGTGTCTGATATTTCTGAACGAAGTTGCACTAGGTCAGACTTGTTCTCCTCGAGGATCGGAATAATCTTTGAAGCATGGGCGGCTACGCTCAGCCCATTCTCTCTCTTATACATCTCTTGAAAAACGTAAGGGAGTAGCTCTGTCGAAGCATAATAACGTTTGCGACCATTCTTCTTTTCACCATCTTCAATTAATTTTTCGCCAAGAATAGAATCCTTGAGTTGAAAGACGATTGGCGAGACCAAGCTTGTGGCGACCTCTAACTCCAGTTGACTAAACTTTCTATCTTGCTTTGGGAGATTCCTCCTGTAGATGTTAATGGACTTTTGAATCGATTCTTTTATTGCATTCCATTGAGAGGAATCGATTCTTGAAACAGTTGTTGAAGTTGCTGTGTTTGATCTGAACTCTTGTATAGCAAACTTTGGTATGAGGTAGTGACCGAGGGCCATGAAAGGCTCCTTCACGGAAGGATGGGCGCCTAGGATTTCTTCCGCATCACGACTGACGGCCTCGCCTATCTCAACATTTTTCATTTGTTCGTAAATGGGGTCATTCACATCTTTTTTGCTTCTGTAAAACAAGAAGTCTTTCTCTTCTTTCATTTTTTCGGCTCGAGCTTGTGCTCTCATACGTTCAGTTTCTTCTGTGGGCGGAATAACCATGCTTGGTCCGAAGTTGTTTTCAAAGGGGACCTGAGCAAAGCTTGCGGTAGAACTTAGAAATGCAAATCCTAGAAGTATATAGTTCGTGTTTTTCATCTTACTAGTATAGATGCAATTCGTGGACCATCTTTTTTCACCTTGTAAGTGCCCGAAGTTTCAGCATTTTTTATGTAGTCCATAGTATAACTTGTGATCAGGTGTTGAAGTTTTGGACAGGAAAACTTTAAGAATTACAATCGCTTATTGCTTGTTGAGGAGGTTGTTTTGAGATAAATTTTGAGTGAAATGGAAGCCGAAGACGCAAAAATAATTTACGATGTTCCCTCCGAAGAACGCAATTGGGCCGTTTTATCTCACCTGTGTTCTTTTCTGATTTTTGTTCCGTTCGCAAGTCTCGTTGGACCCTTAGTTATTTGGAAATTAAATAAAGAGAGTTCCTTCGTTTCGAAGAATGCTGTAGCGGCTTTAAACTTCCAGATCACTGTGACAATTGGCTCTCTCATCGGAGGGATTCTTGCCTTTATTTTGATCGGTTATCTGGTGATTGGATTCGTCGCCCTGGCTTCCATGGTGTTTAGTGTGATTGCGGCTTTAAAAGCAGCTGACAAACAGATTTATCACTACCCATATTCTTTTCATTTTGTGACGGTTTAATCTTAGGTTTATCTATTTTGTTTTTTGACCAGCTTTTGCCTTTAGCTTAATAATATCCAATTGGCAGTTAGTCGGAACATTATCTCCATAGAGACTTTGGTTTCGACGTTCAAGGGCTGCTGCAAGTTGCTCGTAAAGGGGCGCCATATTTTCTTTATAAAAGCTAGAGATTTCTGGTGGCAGGGGGTGAGTGCTCTGGTTCATTTGAGAATTTTTTAGTCTTAGTTTGCTTAAAGAGATTAGCGAAGCCATTTCCTTTCGCGACATTGAGGAGCCGTTTTCAATATTTAAATTCGAGGAAGAAGGAGGTGCGTTGAGTGTGTCTGAAACTTGCGCTTCTAATTCGGCGAGCTCGCTTTCTGCTAGCGCAATCTCGTTGAGTCTGGCTTGCCGTTGTTGTTCCTTTGCATTTTTCTTCATAAAAGGATTTAGCCTCAACGGTTTACGAAGGAGGTCTAGTTTGGCTTTGACTGCGCTCAGTTGGGCAATTCTCTCAGCGGTATTTATTTCAATGGCTGCAGGGTGGCTACCCGTGGTTTTTTTCATAAAATCTTCATAGGGTTGCAAAAGTTCTTGTGGGGTCATTTTCAAAAAGGCTTCCATACTTATAGAGGATCGAAGTTCAAGCATGGCTTTCAGATCTTCGACTCGTTCAGGACCAGGGTCCAAGCTACCGCCTTTGGCTTTAAAGGCACTTTGAACTTCTTTTGTCAGCGTAGTTAGAAAACCGTTATCAAATTCGGGTTTTAGATAACTCGCATCATTGAATTCGTGTTGTGACTTAAAAACCGAAGATCTTTTTGATTCTACAAGATGCACGTGCTTGCTGCTAAACTGAAAGGGGAAACTGGAGATTTCTTTTTTGAGGGCCAAAGGCGCCATAGCTCCGAATAATGGAAATTGATCTTGATCTCGCTTCCAGATGCTTGCTGAAGCAATGTAGGGCTTTCCGTTTGTGTCTCTTTTAACGAGAGTGGCAAAAGAAACATCGTTTAGGTCGTTACAGTTTTCTCCTTCGTGGATTTCAATATCTGGAAAGAATTCATTCTTGCCACCGATGCTAGGAAACAGGTGTATAGAAAGTTCCGCATCTTGAAATGTAACCGGAGCTAGATCCTGGGTTCTTAGCTGGTCATTGCCTCTTAGGTATCTGTCCTTCATTTCTTCTAGCGTGGATATCTCGGCTTCCTTGATGGGGGCTTCGATTTTCAAATGGGCTGGCTCTTCAGTTTCAAGCTGGGGCTTGTCCTTCATGCGCTCTAAGTATAATTCTGATGGAGCTTGCCTTAGGCCGGAGGTTTGAGCTTTCAGAACTCCTTGGCTACCGTAGTTTACTAACAGGCTTAGGAGGAAAAGGGCGCTCATGAATTGGATTTTTTTCATGCTTCTGATAGTAACAATTTTGACTAATAAAAACTGTTAAGATTTGCTTTTTTGTAGTCAACATTTAGGGGGTGACTCTCTGCATAGTGTCGAAGTATTGGTTGCGGTGGGATCGTTTATTAAAGTTTAGTTAAGTTGGCGTGCGTTCCCCCCTTCTTACTAAGGATATCTAGATGAAGTTGCCGATTGATTGAGGTGAGATCAATCTTTTTGTTTTGCTGCTTTTCGACTCTTATTTCTAGAGCCCAAGTCCCCGCGCCTCACAGAGCTCATGTGTTAACCACTACTTCTTCCCCCGTAGTCAATACAGTAGAATCGGCCGCTGAAAACGAGCTTAAGGTTGAGAGATTAAAACAGGAGGAGGCCGCCTACGTAACATTTCAACAGAGGTATGGTAAGAACCAATGTTCGGCCAGTGCTTTTGATCCATCTTTGCAGCCTAAACTTAGAGAACTTGTTCGTGAAATGCCTAAGCTTATGCACACTATGCTGCAGGATTTAGAG
This sequence comes from bacterium, assembly GCA_009991595.1. Classification (GTDB taxonomy): domain Bacteria; phylum Bdellovibrionota; class UBA2428; order UBA2428; family UBA2428; genus JAACVK01. Next base: position 13,591 of record JAACVK010000095.1, read on the forward strand.
AAAAATGGAACAGAAGAACTTCTTGAGGAAAAGAGTAACATTACAGATTTGATGGCCAATCTAGAAGGACCCTTGGGAGAACAGATTCGCAACGAACCCGAGAAAACGGACTTTGCCGAAAAGAGAAAGATTTTTTATTGTATTCTGGAACTCAAACATGAGAGAGCTCCTTTTTGTCCAAGGCCTAAGATAAGCACGGCTATTTATGAGCCTGCTGGTGGATACTTGTTTCGTTCAGAAGATTTTGGCGGTGGAATTCGCTATGCTGATTTGATTCTACCAAGGACTTTTACAGAAACACATTACGTGGGCGGAAGCGAAAAGTTTGAAATTCCATCGAATTGGAAGCCTTATGACATAACTATGGAATACGCAATTTATCGTAGCCAAGAACAGAACCTTTTAAGCACTAAGGCTCTTTCAATGGCTGACGCCATTAAGGATGTTGAAGCAAAGGATAGGCTTAGTAAAACCATAGCCACCAAACTTGCTTTTGCGACGGCCTTTGCTGCTGCCACTCATGGACTAAGTTTGGCGGTTTCAGGTGGTTCGGCAGCCGCAGATATATCTCAAGCTGGGGTAAATAGTGTTTCGGAGGCGACCCAATCAACGATAGGAATAAGCCTATGGGAGGGGTTTAGAGGTGCGATCGTTTCAAATGCTAAGATAGAAGGACAGAATCGCTTGGTTGACAACGTCAATCAAGAGGGGGATGACCCTCTAAAAATTCAAGAAGGTGCAGGCAATAATTCTATTGAGAACAAGAAGGCATTGTTGCGTGAGCTTTTTAATAAAACAGCACAACTAGAGAAACTTCGCGGTAGCGCTAGAGCAAATGACCGAGCAACTTTTGAAGATATTCGAGATTTTTATAATAAGTTCGATGAAAGCATCACAGGTTTGAAGAGCGTTTCTTCTACGGTGGGGTCGTTGGGGTCTGCAATTCGCTTTGGAGCTCCGGTCGATCAATCCTATAAGATTGCTCCCTTGTTGGATGGTATTCAGCGAAATGTCAGCTTTTCAGGAGATCAAATCGAGCATGACTCTGATTTTAACTTATCTAACTTTATCCCAAGGATAATTGAGTTGGAGGCCGCTGAGAAAGAGCGATGTCAACTGGAAGCACTGGCTGTGTATCGGAGTTTTGATTTGAAAAAGGGCGGTTTCTTGAGTTTCGATAACAAGCGACTCAGCACCGATGAAGCTACGGCAACGAAAGCAGTTATCAAATTGATTGAACTAGAGGAAGCTTGCTTTTTACGAAGGCTTACCTTGAGGCTTGCAAAGATTAATCTCTTTCAGCGGGCTTACGATCAGTTTAATCAGTTTTGTCATACTCTAAAATGACTTTCTAATTTGGAGCTCTAGTTAACAGGTGGAATCGAAGACAAAGGGCCAGGGAGGCAACACCTAGTCCGGCCAGTAAGCCGATCCATACTCCAATGCTAGCTAATGATGTGTGAACTCCTAAGTAGTAAGCCAGTGGTATGGCAAATACCCAATACGAAAAAAAGGTTACTATGACAGGAATCTTCACGTCGAGCAGTCCTCGTAGGGCACCAGAAGCGACGCCCTGGGCTCCATCAAAGAATTGAAAGAAGGCCGCAACAATGAGTAAGGGGGCCGCCACGTTTATGACCTGGCTATCCGAAATGTATAGAGTGGGGAGCCAATATCGAGCGAAATAGAAAACAAAAGCAAAGATGGTCATACAAAAGCACGCCAGCGCGATACCCGTAAAGCCAGCCAAGCGCGCTTGAGGAAGATTGTTGTTTCCGTGAGCTTCTCCAACTCGAATGCTGGTGGCTACCGAGGTGCCCAAGGCCAGCATGAAAGTCATGGAGGCAAGATTAATGGCGATTTGGTGAGCGGCTAAAGCTATAGGACCAATGAGGCCCATAAGAATCGCGGCTCCCGAAAACGCACCGGCTTCACACGCATATTGAAGACTTCCTGGGATTCCCAGTTTTAGGTGGCTAACAAAGTAAGACTTTTCTAAAGGCTTCCAGGAAAATAGGAAGCGCTTGTAAAACTTGGCTTTAAAAATGTAGATAGAAACTGCGGCAAGAGAAAGAATTCGTGCAATCAGAGTTCCAAGTGCAGCACCGCTTAAGCCCATGGCTGGCGCCCCTAGATTTCCAAAGATTAAGACCCAGTTGAAAAAGACATTTAAAGCCAAGGTGGCCACTAAAAAGGCTGCAATGGGCTTTGGGTTACCTAGACCTTCCGAGAAAACTCTGAGAGCGCTAAAAAGCATAACGAAGATTAGAGAGGGGGCAAGTATGTAGAGGTAGTCTTGAGCCAGTGGAACGACTTCTTGTGGTTGCCCAAGTTGAGAAAGATTTTTTGCAATGAAAAGTATGATTAATGAAAAAAAACTACCAGCAATAAGGGCCACACAAAGTCCATGTTGGAGAACCTTTGAGCATCCTTCGTAGTTAAGAGCTCCTTTTTGTCGGGCGACTAAAGGGCCTATGGCGGAGCTGATGCCTAAACTTGTAATAATAGTGAAGCCCAGGATGGCTCCTCCGAGTGAGGCGCCAGCAAGAGGGAGAACGCCGAGGCGTCCTACCATGACGCTATCAATGAAAGCCATAAGCAAGTGAGTTAAGTTTCCTAGAACGATCGGCCAGGCCAGGCGTAGCGTTTGATCGAGTTCTAGCTTCCAACCGACTTTCATGTTCGCGCTGTTCTAGCAGATTTATAGATAGGCGGCAGGTCGAGTGACTGTGGATTTTTTCCATATATTCTTCTCGTCAAACTTTTAATTGGTTAGTTAGCTCAATTTTAAGCTCACAAGGGTTGACCATGTTGTAAACGTTGAACTAACAACCCTTTCTCTAAAAAAAGTAGAAGAGGAAACGTTATTTTGAAGTTGAAAATTTGTTTATTTGTTTTGTCTATTAGTTTTGTCGGGGCTTCGGGAGTGCATTCTCAGCCTTCTAAAAAAAGATTTAGTTTTAAAAGGCCAGAGGCTAGCGAGAGTGAAAAAGGTGAAAAGAAACCTTTTTTGTTTTTTGGCACTGCGTTTAAGGTAAAGACTCCCACTGCTGGCACTTTTGCCCGTGTTGCCGGTCAAATGGAAGCGATGAACACTTCTTATTGCTATGGAGCAGGCGGACCGACTCGTTGGGATTGCTCTCATGCGACGACTGAGATTATCAATCGTGTTCGCGATCACAGAGGTGAGTCCCGTATTTCGTATAGAACAAGTCATTCTTACCGAAGTTATCTTCGTGGCCGTGGTTTGCGCATCAGTTGCAGTGACGTAAAACGTGGAGACATTATTGTCTGGCTTTATGGCCATGTTGGTTTAGTTTACGACAGCGAGAGAATCATCTCTTCTCACGGATCAGGTGGAAGTGGTCCAGGGATTACCTTTAAGTCTTTTAAGACCGGACATCTTGCGCAAAAGTCCAAAGAGTGTTTCGAGAATCCTTGGATTTAAGCTTTTATTTAAACGAATTTTATTTTCTTGAGTGAAAAGAAAAGCATTTTAATAAGAAGCCAGCCGTGGCTCCATCGATCGATGTTGGTGTCACCGTAGGTGCGCTCTCGGTAACGAATCGGAATATCCGAAAATTTCATGTTCAGCTTTGCTGAGCCGAAGATGAGATCGAAGTCTCCGAAGGGGTCGAAGTCACCAAAGTAGCTACGGTTGGTTGCTATTTTTTCGTAGTTCGTTTTAAGCATAACCTTAGTGCCACAAAGAGTATCTTTAATGTTTTGTCCAAGTGCCCATGAAAAGGCGATGCTGAAAAATTTATTGCCACACATGTTTAAAAAGCGCATGGCCTTCTTTTCCATAGGGTAAACAAGCCTGACTCCATTGGCGTAGTCACATTGGCCAGAGGCCACCGCGTTGTAGAACTTAGGGAGCTCTTCTGGGGGGACGGTGAGATCGGCGTCTAGAATCATCAGTATTTCACCTTTGGCGACTGCGTAGGCGTCTCGAACAGCGTTTCCTTTTCCTTTGCCACTTTGTTGCATGATTCGAATGTTACGGCTGCTTTGTTCTTTGGCCTTTTGAATGGTCTCCCAGGTGTTGTCGGTAGAGTTGCCCTCTATAAAAATGATCTCAGTTCCAGTGCCCATGTCTGGAGTTCGATCGATGGCAGCCTGTATGTTTCCCGCTTCGTTTCTAGCCGGAATCACGACGGACACTGAATATTCCTTAGCAATATTATATTGCCTAGATCGAGCTACTTGAAAAATAGTCCAGCAAAACCAAGGAAAGAACGGAGCGAGATATTTGTTTAAAAAAGTTGAGACTATGGGAATCTGTATCGGGATCAAAATTTTGCTTTGTTGTCGCATCAATTCCCATTTGGAAAGTTCCATTAGGTTTTTTGTGTCGTCGTGGCTAAGCCAGTTGAGGCTCGGATTCTTTGAGCGCAAGCCAAAGCTTGTGAGCAGCATCAAGACGGGCTTCCAAAGAGTATTGAAAAAGTTAATAACAAGACGAGTGTCCTTGTTTGAGAAGGCTTGCAATTGGTGAAAAAGCTCCTGCACGTCGGCTGAGTAGTTCACTGTCTCAGAGATAATGATGTAGTCGAACGTCTTAGCTCTCAGCCCTTCGCATTCGGAAAGCTTTTCTCCGGCGCATTGGTAAAAGTCTCCGTGAGGCACTTTTTCTTTGGCTGTTTCTAAAGGTTTTTGGGCGAGGTCAACGCCGGTAACATTTAGTGCGTGGAGGCGGTTCAACAAGTCTCCATTGCCACAACCAATTTCTAAGACTCGAGCATTGTCTGGAATGATGTGA
>JAACVK010000096.1 GCA_009991595.1 bacterium
AAGGCTTTTTGGTTTCTCAAAGGGGCCGTTCTAGCATTCGCAATCAAACAGACATTTTCAGAAACAAACCTAAAGAGTGTATCCACATGACCATCGGTGTGGTCTCCCTCTAACCCCTCTTCTAGCCAAATCAATTTTTCAACCGGAAAAAGTGCCCGGAGCGCAGCTTCGACCTGCTCCTCACTCATTCCTGGATTTCGATTCTTGTTCAACAAGCAAGAACGAGTCGTCACAAAAACCCCAGCGCCGTTATGCTCAAGAGCGCCACCTTCGCAAACAAAGTCCGTCAAAGTGGGCTCTGCGCCAAGAAACTTGGCGAGCCTTGAGGACAAACCAATGTCTTCATCGAAAAAGTATTTCTTTCCCCATCCATTAAACTTAAAGACACCCGCTATAAGGCCCTTGTCGTTGAAACCAAAAACAGGAGCAGTGTCTCGAAGCCATATATCGCCATATTCCTCAGAAACTATCTGAACGTTGCTATCGTCTCTAAACTCATTTTCGAGCAATCGTTTCTCTTCAGGAACAGCGCAAAGCAGATAGACTTTCTCATTGGGGGTTTCTTTACTGCCTGCAATATTTCGAACCAGCTCAGTGAGTTCTTCTTGAGCTCCGTCAATATATTGACCCCATTCCTCAATGTAAGGCCAAGCTAAAAAACAACCCTGATGCGGAGACCATTCTGAAGGAAGAAAGTTTATTTTCACTGTATTGGCACATAACATCAAAAAATAGACCTTTCCATTAAAAGACGCCCCCACCATAATAGTAGGGGTGATGAAGCTCTCTGTATTATATAGCGCCCTCAGCCTAATGACTCTAATAATGGCTAGCAGATCAGCTCTTGCCTACGATATGGGCATCAAAGGGGGAGCCACAGTCACTCAACACAGAATTGCTGATTCAATGGGGCAGCGCTTTGGTGAGCAAAGTATGGGCATTGGGTATCTCTTTGGGCTCTTTTGGCAGAGCAGCGAGCCGGGCCTCGGCTATGAGGTAGATTTGTTTTATTCAAGAAGAAGCTCTGTGCCTAGCACAATTGGAACCCAAGAAATTGTATACGTCTTAAACAATTTAGAAATCCCGGTTCTCCTACGTTATGAATTTGAGTCTGTCTATTTTGGTTTGGGCGGGTATTTTAAACATGGACTGGGTCCCGTTAGAATAAAGGGCGGTGACGTCATTCAAGACAAAGACTATAACTATGCCTCACTTCGATTATACACATGGGAGCTTGGGGCAGCGGGCACCATTGGAGCTAAGTTCGACACGGGTCTTGGCTTCATCAACCTAGAGACACGATTCAATCTTGGGCTCAGCAACAGGGCAAAGGCCCCCTCCGGACAAACTACTTTCGATAGCTGGAGCTACGACTTATTACTTGGAGTTTCTTTTTAGCTTCCAAGGTTTTTCTTTATAAACTCTTCGAACCTCTCCCCCGACAATCCACCTGGTGGCTTAGTGAGCCCAAAATTAACAATGCTAGGGCACCCGTCTGCTTCAATGGCATCACCAGCCGAGGCAAAAGAAGTCCCTGTTCCACTGGTGCCGGCGACAGATGCCGAGCTTGAGTCAGAAGCCGTCTGTTTAACATAGTCTTTAACGGGAAGTTTAATCGCTCCCCCTTCTCCGAGCTTTCGGGCTTCAGAAACTAACTTCAACCTACACGAGGCGAGCTTTGCCTCAGGAACTACCCCATTTTCAAACACTTCCTTTTCAGACTTCACTTCGGCGAAAAGACTTCCTAACGAGCGCTCAATAACTTTCTTAAAGCCTTCATCTTCTTCACCCACCAAAATAGCGGCCAGTATTTTAGGAGAAGTCGAGGCTACAATTTCTGCAATAACGCCATCCTCAAAACCCTTGATCACATCGTAATCAAGGATGTGAGCATGGACCTTCGCCGCAAATTCCGCATCTTCCTCTTGGACCATTTTCATCAAGGATTCCTTTTTTGCAGAAGACGATCCTTCTATGAGCTTTACTAGTTCCATGAAAGATTTATCATTTTTCTTATACCGAGCTAACATAGACATAAATGCACCCCTAACTAACCGACAAAAGCTTTTCTTGTCTCAAGCCAACCAAAGTCTCTAAAATTTCGACATCCCACAAAGGACAGTTATTAAGTATTTCTGAAATGTTCTCAAACTCACACACCGAAGCAACAACAATATACTCTTGCTTGCTCCAGGTCTTTCTAGTTAAAAATGAATCTGCTCGCACCTTAAGCCTCACATTGTTAGAGGGCATCAGATCGCCAACTCTTTTCCAGCGCCCTGACCATTGGGAGAATAGGTTCTTAAGCTCTAAATAACTTAGGTCCATAGATGGTAAGTTTAACTCAACCTGACTATGCAAATTAAAAGTCCATCGAAAATCCTGCCATGAAAAAATTCGCAACAAAGCTTTCAAGCCATAAACAGAGCCACAAAGCACCTGTTGAATGCGACCTCCTTCTAAAAAAATAGAAGCTTTCCTAGTAGGACCAGCTATTCTTAATTCTCCTGACATAGCCGAAAGCATAAACTCTTTTAAAAGAGCGTCTACACTGTTCAACTCAGCCTCTATGCTCTTGACTCCATCGTCAGACCTTAAACCTGCTTGATGCAGAATCCCTAAAAGCTCTTCTACAGAGCGACTAGCCTTTACCGACAAGGTAAAACCCTCAACCTCAAAAACATCCCCCGCCTCTAAAGGGCGCTCATGCTCAGGGCCACTTACAGATACATTTCCACCATGAGTAATTTTTCGCCACATCCAGCGGCTCTGTAAGCTATAGACTTCAAAAAACTGTTGTTTCCCTTTAATAGGAAGCCGCAAGCTCGAATTCGATTCAGCAGCACCAACTGAAACGGAACCTTTACCAATCACCATTGCAATTGAATCTGGCCCCTGAAGAGTGTCTGGTGGATTTGCGATTGAAAGACGCGCAGGAATTTTGATCTTTTTTGAAACCCAGTTATCAACACTTTCTAACAAAATCGACTTTTGGATTTGTTCTTTCATCAGAGTAATCGTGTCGATCAAATCATTTGCCAATTGTGAATGATCTCCCTGTTCCCACTGAATGCCTCTCCAATTTGGAAGGCCTGCGATTGCCAACAGTTGGGCTGGGGTAGGTTGCACCATCGCACACAATCCAACTCGACCCTCTAGAGCCTTAAGGTGCTCAACAGGAGTGGGCTGTCCCAAATCTAAAACAACTAAAAAAGCGTCGTATTCGTCTTTCGAAGATTTTAGATCAGACAAAGTCACACAGGTTACTTCAACGTTTTCACTGGAACTGAGTGCATTTTTTAGGGCCCACTGTAGAGCGCGAGCGTCTTCTTGCCCAATGACTGCAGCTATCTGCCAGCTCAACGCCTTTTTCATAAATTGGTCTTTTTGTCCCGAGCTCATATTAACTTCCACCCTAAACTATTTATCTTTAGTTTTGACGCGATTGATGGTCGTGTCAACCAACCTGAGTAGAGGGTCCGGATTCCACAGCTTGACCCTCTCGAATAGAACGAGCCACCTCTCTAAAGCTTGGAGCTCCCACTATTGCCTTCGCCAATTCCACATCCACATACTTCATCGGCAGTAGAAACTTCTCTTTAGTTGCCTCAATTCGCTTTAAAGTTTCGTCTAACCTCGCCTCAGACAGCACTCCACCTTCAAAAGCTTTCACCAAATGACGCCAAACCTCTTCAACTTGAGCATAATCGTGACAAAGTAAAACAACATCACACCCTGCTTGAACGGCTAAAAAAGCCGCCTCTTGAAGTTCATAGCGCTTTTTCACTGCACCCATCTCAAGGTCGTCACTGAAAATTAATTTAGAGTGCCTAAGATCCTTTCTGAGATAATCTTGAATGACTTTCCTCGAAAATGTAGCCGGTTTTTCTGAATCAATGCTTTCAACTATGATATGAGCGGTCATCACTCCTTCGGCCCGAGCTCTAAGGCCCTTTCTAAAAGGAAGCCAATGCCTTTCGGACATTTCCTCTAAACGTTTAGAACAAACAGGTAAATCCATATGCGAATCCAGGTTCACCGATCCATGGCCAGGGAAGTGCTTCAACACACCAATGCAGCCGCCCTTTTGAATTCCACGCACAACAGCTGACCCCATATTTGCAACCACTTCAGGGTCCGTAGAAAAGGCTCTGTCCCACAATCCGTCCGTGTTCATATCATAGGGAACATCAACCACCGGACTAAAATTCAAATTTACACCGACAGCCCTCAACTCTTTACCCATCACATAGCCGACTTCAAAAGCAGACTTAGCTGAGTTCAATTTTCCCAATTCAGCCATTGGAGGAAAAACCGTAAAAGGCTCCTTGATTCGCTGAACACGGCCACCTTCATGGTCTATCCCAATAAAACAAGGCAAAGCCTTGTAAGCTTCTGGAGCAATTCTCTTTTGCAAGGTATTTGTAAGCTCACATATCTGCTCGATACTTTCACAGTTCTTTTGAAAAAGTATGATTCCGCCAACACCGATGCGGTTCAAAAGATTCAAGTCTTTTTGAGTAATCTGAGGGTCGGGTATACCAACCATCAACAGTTGGCCCACTTTTTTCTCTAAATCATTCACCATTACGTTCCACTCCTTGTAATTCAATCCAGGACTAAGCTTTAAGTTACCCTTTTTACGCGCCAACCCACAAGCGCTGAACTTTGTCACCCAACACTAAAATGCAGAACATCAACAAAAAAAGAATAACGCCGGGAATAAAAAGAAGATGTGGTGCAACTAACAAAGCTTCTTTTCCTTGAGCAATCAAGCGCCCCAAAGAGGCTGTTTCGGGACTTTGCCCCAACCCCAAAAAGCTCAATGCAGCTTCAGCAAAAATAACTCTCCGAAGCCCTAAAAAGATTTGAACAAAAAACACGGGATAGAGCTGTGGAAGTATATGAGCAAAGAGAACTCTAAAGGAACTTGCTCCACTAGCCACCGCAGCTTCTACAAACGGTTCTTTTGTGGTGCTAAGAGCCAAGGATCTCAAGACTCGAGCGTAACTAGCCCAGCCTGTTACAGAAAGAGCAAAAAACAAATGTAGAAATCCATTGCCCCAAAAGGCCATAACACACATAAAAATTATGAGAGAAGGAAAGGCATTAAAAACATCTACCAATCGAGATAAAACCTCATCCCAAAATTTTCCAAGCAAGACAGAGCCGATGCCAATCCCAGCTCCAATGGTAGCGCTGAGAAAATTAACACTGATGGACAAAACAAAAGAATTTTTCAGCCCAATCATCACATGAGAAAACACGTCGATTCCATTTTCACCCTGTCCAAACCAATGAAGAGTTGAAGGGAGTGCATACTCAGACGAAAGCTCTATCCATTCTTGTGTGAACGGAGTCCAAAAAAATGAAAGCAAACTCATTCCGACTAATGCCAGGAAAATATAAAAAGCACTCTTTTCAAAAAGCAGCTTCACGACTGCGACCTTGGATCAATTACATGTATAAGAGAGTCCGCTAAAATGTTAACCGCAACGTAAACCAAACCTACAACTAAAACCAAGCCTGTTATAAGGGGAAAATCTCTCAAGGACACCGCTTCAAAGAAAAGTAGGCCGAGGCCTGGAATATCAAAAACACCCTCTACGATAACTGCACCCGTAACCAAGCCCGTGAACATGTAACTCAGTAAACCCACAAAACTAACCATTAAGTTTTTAAAACAATGCCTCCAGAAGACTCTTCGTCTTGAAAGACCACGTGCGTATGCCGAAACTATAAACATGGAAGATCTCAGTTTCTCTAACTGAGGCAGAAGAGACCTCAAGAGCACAGACACTTGGAACAAAACTAAAGTCACTACGGGAAGCATAAAATGAAAAGGCGTGTAATATCCAGAGACTGGAAACACACCCAACTTTAGAGAAAAGACATAAACCAAAACAGGCGCCACAAAAAAGACCGGCTGACTTAGGAAAATAGAACTATACAACCAAAGCACAGCTTCCTTCTTGGGCTTTACCCAAACATAAAAAAGACCCAACAAACTAAAAATTGCCGAAAGAAATACAGAAGACAAAGCGAGAATAAAACTGAAAACGGTTCTCTCGGCGATAAGTGGGATAACACCTCTATCAAAATAAAGAGATCGGCCAAAATCACCTACAAGGACTTGTTTCCAATAATGAAAAAATTGAAATACAAGAGGCTGATCTAAAAGCAACTCCTCGCGAAGCTCAGCCTTTTGTTGAGCGCTCGCCTCTGGAGGTAAAAGAATTTCCACAGGGTCTCCAGGCAAAACTCGGATAGACAAAAAAGAAATAGAGCTCAACAAAAAAACGAAAAAGATTATTGTGAAAATCCTTAAAAAAAATTGTTTACGCCAAAAGGACATCATCTCTAACACTCTGTGGAATCGCATTATTGACTTCTCTTTTCAAAAGAACAATCGAATTATACAACGCGATACCACCGCCAGAAGCACTCTTTTTAATCGGTTTCTCCTGAATCCAACAGGAACCAGACTCAAGCACAACAGCGCCGGATTCATTAGATTTTTTACTAGAATTTACATAAACACACGGAGAAACTAAATTCATTGAGACCTCGCCCTCCGGCTTAAAGACCCAGCACCCTTCGCTTGACTCTTGAATAGAGGGATATCTTCGCATTAGGAGTTGATCCCACCCAAGAAGCTTGGCCTTAGACAAAAGAAAGTGTTGGGCTTCCAACAGGAACTGTTTATTCGTAATATCAAACCAACTATCTTTCCCATCACCATCTAGGGTAAAGTTAACCCCTCGAAAGGGAAATCCTCTCTCCACAAGCGGGCGATAGATTCCATTAAACAAATCAATCGAACGAACTTCACCGCAAAATTTAGGAATAGCGTTCACGACGGCAGAAGATAGCTTATGCACTCCTAAAAAATGCGCCGGCACCAACCCCTCCGAAGGAGTGTTGCGACCAATCCCGGCCCAGTTTTGAAATTGATCCAACCACAGTGGCCCGTATTTTTCTAAAAACCTTTTGTTATCAGAAACAGCCAAAGTGCTTTCTTCACTAGAAAAGAGTGGAGAAAAATCGAAATTGGCCAGAGTGTCGCCATTTTGCACAACCAGCGAAGAATCGGCAATCCACTCCCGGTTCTCGTCAATTATTTTTAGCAAAGCCCCGCCTGTCCCCAATAACTCTGAAGACTCGTTAGAAACTCGAATTTCAATTTCACTAAACACTTGTCTCCATTGATCCAATGCCTTGAAAATCATTTTATGGAGATAGTGAGTGTTCACAATGACTTTTGAAACCCCAGCTTTATTAAAGGCATTTAAGGCAAAAAATAATGGTTCCACTCCAGCCACTGGAATTAATGGCTTTGGGCAGAACTCAGTTGAAGGCCTTAGGCGACTCCCAAGACCTGCAGCTAAAATTACTCCGACTTTATTTGAATCATTCACAATGTTACAACTTCACCCTTTTTTTCACTTCAGTCATCCAACTCTCAATCGACCGTTCGAAATCAAAATATTTGGAATCAACAAATCCCAACTCTTTAAGCTTAACAAATGCTTCTGCACCATGAGTAAGAGCTGGAACTATATACGTCAAATACTCGTCTCTTCCTTGCAAATTCTTAAAACTCGCATAAGAGCCCACCGCTTTGATCATTCTTTGTATTCCACAAGACCAAAACTCTTTTAGAGAGTTTTGATGAGTTACGTTTAACAAATTCTTATGCAGTTGCAGGAATTGACTCAAGCCCTCATCTCTTAAACCAAGAGGAAGTGGAGAGTAGGGGTCTAAAAGAATAGAAACCCAATCATAGGAGGCCGGCCCTAATCGAGCGTCTTGAAAGTCAATGACGTAACATTTGCCTTCATGCTCCATTAAGTTTCGAGTGTGATAGTCCCTATGGCATAAAATTTTTGGGGAAGTATCTAACTGTCTGCAAAGGTTCTCTAAAAAACCTAAATCCACATTCTTCAAACTTAAGAAGCCCTCTAAAAAGTGCTTCTTAAAAAAAAGCATTTCGTTAAATAGTTTTTCGAAATCGAAAAACCATCCCCATTGAGGGGCCTCTGGAAGCTTCAACTTCAATTCGTCTAAATTCGCCTCGAAAAGACTTTCTAGTGGGGCTAGGACACTAGAAAGATTCTTGGAGTCAAGCTTTCCTTGGTAGCAAACATCACCTAAATCCTCCAAAATCATCCAGCCCTTGCCGGGAGAGCAAGCCATAATTTCAGGGACGAGGACTCCTGCCAAAGAAAAGATTTCCCGTCCATAGGAAAACGAGTTTTTCCCACTAAAAGCCTCTGCCACCTGCATCACAAACCTTTGGCCAGAAAGGGTAGAAAGCCTGTAATACTTTCGAGATGAGGCATCTCCTGTCATTGCTTTGACAGCTGAGACTTTATCTATCGAAAACAACGCAGGAAATTCATCATTAATGTCACATGGTGCCAACGTCATACTCTTGGTCCTTACTTGATTGAGTCACAACCTAACTAAAAGTAGCATCAAAGACTATGAAGGCAAAGCTTAGCTCAATAACTATTGTAATGAGTGCAGCTATAACTATGGCTAACCCCATCGAGCTGCCCTCCATTCAAACTCCAAATTGGAATTTTTCAAACGATTCTTCCGATTTGTCCGGATCACTTGTGTTTGATCAGCCCTTTGACAAAAAAAGCTATCGCCCTTACCCAAAGGTTGCTGCCAAAAACAGCAATGAAGATGCTGTCGCTGAACAAACAACAAGTAGCTATCTTTCTCAATCGCCCTACATTAAAAACAAAGATCTTGTTATCGAAGAAGACTTAAAAGCTTCTGAGCTTAAACCTGAACAGGCGAGTAATGATTTTCTTATTGAAGCCGAAAAAGAAGAGGAAAAGGCTACTCCCGCTGAAGAAAAGGCCAAGCCCGCAGCTGTTCCACTAGCCCAAGCGGCTGCTATCAAAAAAGTTGTTAATTCGACTCCTGTTAAAGACGAAACTTCACCAGCCCTAGAGTCGATGGCACCAAAAGTATCCAACGGAAAAGCTGCTCTTTGGATACTCGACCAAGACGCTTTTTCAGCAGGACAAAAACACGGAATTACAGACGCCACTGTTTACTGGGTTCATCCCCAAGCCAACATTGCCTCCGAAAGTGATCAGAACGGGCATGCATTTTCACCACTCAACAAGATTAACTCTGCGCGCTTTGTTGTGATTGCTCCGGGCTACATCCCGGCCATCGGCTATGGTTTAAATTCTCAAGTTACCACTGTCTTGCTTCACAAAGAGTCTCGCGCCAAGTCTGTATCAAAAGGCTTAATGCTAGAGGCCGGAGAGTCTCTGATTCTTGGAAAAATTCTGGATGAAAAACTCTCTCCTGTTAAAGAAGCCATTTTCGATTTAAGCGATCCACTTCCCGCAAAAACCCACTACAGTGCTCGTGCTGGAATATTCAGCCGAAAGTTTAACCCAGCCCCTACTCAAACCGTTGAGTCAGGAGACTTCGCCTTAGTTAATCTGGGTCCTTGGATTCAATACGTCATGCCAACCGTTCTGCCAGACACAGAATGGCCAGCGAGCATCGTTAATCTAGAAGGTATTGCCGAGACTATTGAAAGAGAATCAAAAGGTCTTCGCGCCACTGAAATGTCTATTGTAATAACCCCTGGCAACACCTACCAAAAAAGCGTGACCGTTAGCGACTCCATGTATGGTGTAAAACCAGAAACTGCAATACACGCAACCATCGGCGGCCAGAGGGGCGTGCTGATTCCCGACGAAACAGGAGCACTTTCCTTGAAAGACTTAGGCGCTCGAGGCTTTGTAGACCTTCTCGACATCAAAGCACGAGGCTACTTAGACACCTGGATTTCTTTTGCTAGTCACAGTTGGGAAAAGACTGCAGACGTTGCCCTGTTCACTGAACAGCAACTGCGTTCGCTTTTTACAGGCGTTAACATTGATCTTAAAAACAACGGTGTCATCTTGGGGAAGGTTTCCGCAAAGAACTTCCCCGCTCACAATATCGACGTTGAGGTCTATGACAGCTTCGGTCAGAAGCTGGATGCCGATCGCGTTCACTATTTTGAAACGGATCTGTTTGTTAAGGATGGGGTCTTACGTTTCGCCGTGAACAAGGTTCCTAGCGGAGAATGGCACGTCGTTTTAAGAAATTCTGAAAACTCTGATATTTATTCCATGGATGTCGTTCGCGTGGAAAAAAGAACTGTCAGTCAAGTTGAGTTTTGAGACCACGCATTGAAGACAGTCCCGCTAGATAGCCTTTTTTAACAATTGTTTCAGTGTGTTTTCTATTCATCGAAAAATGTGGAAGATTAAACATTTGAACATCCGAAGCCTTTGGGTGAATGTAAATATAGTCCATGTGAGATTTATAGGTCATTCTAGCCTCTAACTCCTGACAGAGTTTTTCTTCCAGCTCTTGGCTTAAATTGTTTTGCTTAAAAAACTTGTGGACGGTGTCCAAGAGCTTCTTTTCTTGCTTACGATAGCCACGCGCGACTCGAATTTTTTGTTCAATGCTTTGATAAATTGCCTGCAGTGACACCGACAACATTCCCTTTGAACTAATGCTCTGCCCCTGAGGCACTCTTATAGCTTGGTGTGTATAGCTGCAAATCACCAAATCACAGTCGACATCTCTTCCAATGTGAGCGCTTAAAGGCTCTTGAATCTCGCCATCAAAGTAATCACGCCCCTTGCCTTCAATTTGAATCGTATAAGGGTGGTAGATAGGTGGAAGAGCCATACTAGCTGCACAAGCATCGCTAACACTGACGTCATTGCGATACTCTAAATAGGAAGAGGCGGGAGCCGACTTATAGCGACTAAAAACAACTTTCCTCATTTCATTCACTTCCGTAGCCACCACAAAAAGATCTGGCTTCAACCCTGAAAATTTATCTGTCTGAATGACGTGTTGGCTAAGGTAGTCTCTAATTCCGTGTGTGCTAAAGGGACTTTGCAGGGAACGATTTTTAAGAAAGGCCATAAATAGGTTGTTGAAATCAAAAAGACCCTTCGGGCCAGTCAACCTGTGAGCCAACATTTGCCGATACTTTAAACCTGGAATTCCTTCTATATTCTTATCTCGCCGATAAAGAGCGACTAAATCTTTAAGACGGCCTCCTTGAGCTAAATAAGTAGCAACCAATGAACCGGCCGAAGATCCAACATAGACCTGAATTAAACGCGACGGGTCAATTGTGCGCGGAGCATCTAACTGCCCCTCAGTTCCCCCATGAAATCTAAAGCCAACCCGCTCTAAAGCAAGCGCTACGCCTGCATGAAAGGCAGCCGCTTTCACCGCTCCACCACTACAAATAAAGGCTATTTTCTTCTTTTGGCTTAAATCCATAGATTCTTTAAAGATATTTTACCCTAAAAGCTTGAATGTCACAGAAAACAAGTTAAAGTTTTCATTAGGTATGGCAACTTCTTGGATTGATCTCGCATCATACGCCGCCAAATACGGGGTGTCACAATCAACTCTTCGTCGAAGAATTAGGACAAAGACGATTCCTTTCCACATGGAAAAAGGAAAATATTACTTAGAGGACACGCCCGAGACCATTCAACGCGCACCTCTCTTTAGCAGGCAAAACATTACTGCCAGCCTACGAGACCAAGATCAAGACCCTAAGACACAGCTTCTTTCCGAAGAAAATCGAAGGCTTAAGAATCAGATTTCTGAACTTGAGACCTTCATTAAGGCCTTAGAAGCTGAGATTCAAGAGCTTCAAACGGCCCATGGACGATCAGCAACTTCATACACTTTATAAAGAAGCACTCTCTGAGCTTTCTGAAGGAAAAAAAGGCGAAGCCGCTGAAGGCCTGCAAAAGATTCTAAAAAGCGGATACGAATCCTCGGACCTCTACTACTATTTAGGCCGAGCCTACCTAGAAGCCGGTAACCCTCAACAAGCTAGCTTAAACTTAATCAAGAGCTCTGCTCGTGACCGATTCAATCTTAGCAAAAGAAAAGATTTGGCATTCGCTCAGAACAAAGTGCAGGCAGGCCTAGCAACCCCTTTAAAACATCCCTACGAGATTGCTCAATCTATCGCTAGCTATATACGCCCTTCAGAAAGTCTTTTCTTGGGCGCCCTCATCTTTTTTAGTTTTGCCGTTCTTAAGTATTTGGGAAAGGGCTCCACCGCGCTAAAGCGCTCCCTAATTGGAGTCTCGATTTTGCTTACAGGTATTAGTGGGTTTTCAATGTTTCATACGAAAATCGCCGTTTTAACTAAAACAACAAAGCTACACGAAGCACCACTTGAAAACTCGGCCGTTCGAAAAGACCTAGTAGACTCTACCCGTGTAATTATTCTTCGCAGTGAACCAGAGTTCTCAGAAATAGAGCGGGGAAACTTACGAGGTTGGGTAAAGACTGAAAACCTTCTAGGAACTCTTAACTAAAAAAGTTGCCACTGAAAAAACACTCTTGGCATATTCCATAATGGTCTTTTGCGCCTTATAACTTAAGAAATGAGCTTTAAAGATTTGGACTATGAAATTCTAGTCACGTTTGGAGCAGAGTTTCTTCCCTGTGTTTGGGGATTAAAAAGCAAGCTTGATAAGCTTGAAAAATCTCTCAGCTTTTCTGGCCAATACAAAGGATTTTCTGAGGACCTTTATCCTCACTACGGCACCTTCAATGCACTACACTTCACTAATATTGCCCGATTTATTAAGGCCATTCAAACAACTGGTCTCAAATGCTCTGAGTTCGACGACTGGCAAGCCAGAACCGAGGCACTTGATATAATGAAATGTGGCTATCAACAATTGGAACTTTTTTGCAATACCTTTCTTGACAACTCTATACCCGAGATTGGTAACGAAGCGCAGATGAATCGAATCATTGAATTTGCATGCAAAGTTCCCATGACTAAGTTTGAAGATGTTGAAAATACATTTAAAGAGCTTGCTGAACGTAGCGAAAACCTAAACTCAACAACAATTGCTGCACTCGTTGCTCAAAAAGACAAAAAGAAGACGTCGCTCTAGCGAAGCAATTCTAATCGAGGGGCTGTAGGCCTAGTTTTCTTCCCTGTTTTGGTGGTGACAATTTCTTTAATTTTTCCAACCAAATACAAAGAGCCCGTAACAACAATCATGTCTTCCTTAGAGGCTTTCCGTTTAATCTTATCTAAAGCTAATCCTGGATTTGCCCAAGCGCCGGCGGCTTTCTTGTTCCACTTCTTGTAGGCCGTTAGGGTCATTCCTTTATAAGGGGAACGGGTTAAATAAACCACGGCCCCAGGAATAGAGAACAATGGCTTTAATATTTCATCAACATCACGGCCTGCACTCAAAGACACCAATACATGTAACTTTTTTCGAGGATAATAATCCAACAGCTCAATCAAGCTTTCAATACCTTGTAGATTGTGGTCGCCAGAGAGAAACAAAGGACAAGGACAAGGACAATCTTCCACTTCAAAACGTTGCATTCGACAAGACCAGTTAATCTTTTTTAGGGCACCCAAATATTGAGAAGGGTCAAAGCCAAGCACTTCAAACATTTTCAAGGCAAGCATCGTATTCTCTACTCCCCGACGGCCAGGAAGATTAATTTCTGATTGACCCCACGGACTAATCACCGAGAAGTTCACTTCTCTTTTTCTATAGATAACTTCGAAATCAACATCCTCAATACTTTCCCACTTGGATTTTGTTTTCTCTTTTATGGCAGAGATAAGTGGTTGAAGCTTTTTGGGAGGACTTAAGTTAACCACTCGAGCATAGCGAGATACGATTCCATACTTATGTTTTGCAATATCTTGAAGACTTTTCCCCAACAAATGCTCATGATCCGACCCCAGGCGCGATATTACGCAGTTCTTATGTGGAATAGCATTGGCCACATCCCACAAACCGCCAACACTGACTTCAAAAATTGCCCAATCAACGGGAGCAGAGCTTTTTCCAGAGAAGAAAACCCAGACTGCCATAAGCGTCATAACCTCGATGTATGACAGCTCAGTTTCACTAAATTCGTCTGTAACGGCTTTATAGGCATCGCAAAACATTGAGCGACTAACATCGCGTCCATTGATTCGAATTCTCTCGGTAGGCTCAATCAAATGAGGAGAGATAACAGTCCCCACTCGCGCACCGGTTTCTTTTATTAAAGCCTCCAGAGTCGCGCACACACTCCCCTTGCCGTTGGAGCCAGAAACAACAATCACTTTTTTAGGATCAATATCAAAACCAAAGCGCTTGATAGCATACTGAACATTATCGAAGCTTTCGCTTTGGTTTTGTCTGATCGGACATTCGTCCAAAAGAGAGAGGACTTTTCTATATTCAGCAACAACCGATGGCATGAGACTATTGGCGCTCCCCGAATAAAATTGAACCTAAGCGCAAGCAAGTAGCACCATGTTTAATGGCTAAATGGAAATCTGAGCTCATCCCCATACTAAGCCCCTTGTTAGGGAAAACGACATCTCTGATTTGGCAAAGAGCTGCAAACTCCCCTTCCACGATCTTTTCTCCAACTTTTTTAATTGGTGAAACCAGTGTCATCAAACCCAAAACTCTTTCTCCCAAGCCAAATCCCTCAACTAAATCTGCAATCGAGGAAGCCTCATCGATTCGAAACCCACCCTTTGATGCCTCCTCAGAAACATTGAACTGTAGATAAAATTGAAGACTTTCTTTTAATTCCATCTTCGAGAGAAGCTCAAGTTCTTTTCGTCGAGAAATAGAATGAATCACATCTACACCTTGAGCAATCTCTGAAATCTTTCGGCTCTGCAATCTACCAAGGTAGTGCCAACTCAATTTTTTAAATGATTTCAAGGCCTCTTGCTTGCCGCACATTTCTTCAAGGTAGTTTTCACCAAGGCAACTAACACTCGGGTTTTCTAGCAAAAAGTCTTTGACAGTAATGAGTTTCTGCCCCTTTGAGACGGGCAAGATCTGAATGCTTTCAGGTTTTCTATTTGCTTGAATCGAAAGCTCAGCGACTTGCTCTACGATTTCCTTAAAACTAAAAACCTTTGACTCCATGACGCTCTAAACTCTTTACAAAAGAAAACAGAGGAAACCCAGCGATGTTTTGGTAAGAACCAGTTATTCTTTCAACCATGGCTAGTCCGCCTCCCTGAACTCCATACGCTCCCGCCTTATCCATCGGTTCACCAGTTCTCACATATTTTAAAATCTCAGATCGCTTTAATTTTTTGAACTTAACTCGACTGTCTTCTACGTGATAGAAGTCCTTCACTGTGGCCGAACCACTAAAGCTTCTCCACTTGTAAGCACTGCTAACCGTGTGCCAGCGACCCGAAAGCTGAGAGAGCATTGCAATCGCCTCTAACTTGTTTTCAGGCTTGCCTAAAACAACACGATCAATGTTAACGATGGTATCGGCCACCACAATCAGACCCGAAGAAATGCTTCTGCTTTTTAACTCACCCACGGCCGCTTGAAACTTTGTCTCAACACACTCTCTTATATAGGATTTTGGGTCCTGATTTATTTGCCAACGCGGTTCTTTTGTTAAAGGAGAAAAACTCTCCATGTTATTAAACACTTGACTAAGCATTTGTCGTCTGCGAGGGGAAGCTGAGCCCAAATACACTTTGATTTTATTCTGCATTTATGTTACTATACGCCTGCTTGAGGGTCGTCTAAGTAGGGACAACCCTTTAAGTATCAGTCACTTAGCAGAAGGCTAATGGGCTCGATGTGAAGAGTCAACACCTTAGTTTACTCGTTAAATCTACGGATGGAGGTCGCTCAATTGGCTATATTCAAAGTTGGTGACAACGCAGTTTATCCCTCACACGGTGTAGGGGTGGTTCGCGGTGTTCAAGTAAAAGACGTCGGGGGACGGAAAAAATATTTCTACATTCTTCAATTATTGGAAAATGGAAGCACTATTTTGATCCCGACCGACAAAGTAAAAGATGTGGGATTAAGGGCTATTATCACGAAAAAAGAAGTGCCCAAGATCTACAAAATTCTAAAATCGGACGAAACAGCTAGCGATAGCCAAACCTGGAACAGGCGCTACCGCGAATACATGGAAAAGATCAAAACTGGCAGCATTTATGAAATCGCCGAAGTTTTGCGAGATCTTTACCGTTTGAAAACAGACAAGGACCTAAGCTTTGGAGAGCGCAAGATGCTCGACACCGCCAAGAGCCTTCTGATCAAGGAACTTTCTCTTGCTCAACGTATCCGCGAAGACATCGTGGAAGACGAGCTTAAAGAAATTTTCGAAATCACTGCTGAAGCAGTTAGCTAAAAAGCAATTTATAGAGGTCTCGCCACTTTTTTGGGGGCGAGACCTCTTTTTTTGATATAAATTCAAAGAAGATATGGCCCTTCCAAAGATTACCCTCTTCAACACGCTCACCAATAAAAAAGAGACTCTAGAAACCATTCAAGAAGGCATGGTCAATATTTATGCTTGTGGACCCACCGTCTACAATTATACCCATGTGGGCAATGCTAGAGCGTCAATCACCCCTGATTTTGTAGTGCGGGTATTAAAGTCGGCCGGCTACAAGGTTAAATACCTAAGCAACATCACCGACGTGGATGATAAAATAATCAAGGCCGCCAATGACGAAGGCTGCGACCCAGGAGAGCTCGCTAAACGTTTTGAAGCTGCTTTTATCAAAGAAATGCACCAAGTAGGCAACAACGAACCCGATGGCAGGCCTCGAGCAACCGAACACATATCTGAAATGGTCGCCATGATCGAAAAGCTCATAGCAAAGGACTACGCCTACGCGGCCGACACACCTTTTGGAAAAGACGTTTACTTTAGAGTCACTAAGTTTGAAGGCTATGGGAAACTCAGCAAGCGACATTTGGACGACATGATTGCCGGAGCCCGAATTGAACCCGGCGAAACCAAACAAAACCCTCTAGATTTTGCCATGTGGAAATCGGCCAAGCCAGGAGAACCCTCATGGTCTTCTCCCTGGGGTGAAGGCCGACCAGGCTGGCACATTGAATGCTCAGCCATGGTGGATAAACACTTTCCAAATGGAATTGATATTCACATGGGAGGACTAGATTTAATCTTCCCTCATCACGAAAATGAAATCGCCCAAAGCGAAAGTTGCAACGAGCACGCCTTTGCCAAGTATTGGGTGCACAATGGGATGCTCACCGTTGAGCGCGAGAAAATGTCGAAGTCTCTTGGAAACTTTTTCCTGACTAAAGACTTTTTCGAAAAGTTTGGCGCCGAAACCCTTCGACTTTTATTTCTACAACAACACTATAGAAGCCCTATTGATTTTAGTGAAGAGTCCATTCTTCGAACAGAAGCCATGTTAGAGCGAATTTATAACGCCAAACAAACCCTTCAAAGCAAGGGTGAGCCTGGAGACTCTGAAGCTTGTTCACTATGCAGCCAAATCAAAGAAGCTGTTTACGATGACTTTAACTCAGCGAAAGCTCTTGGGTTTTTTCTTAAATCGCTCCGAATTGCCTTCAAAGAGAATACAGATGCCGCCTGGAAGGAGTGGGGCCGAGGACTCAGTCTATTGAATTCCATTTTTGGAATCGCCAACGCTGAACCACAGACCGCTTTAGAGGGAATTAAGCAGCGAAGGTTTGCCCGTTCTGGAAAAAATTCAAGCTATTGCGAATCAGTCGATAAGCGCCTGATCGAACGGCAACAGCTTCGCGAAGCTAGAGACTTTGATGCCGCTGACCAAATACGAAAAGATCTTGAATCCGAAGGCGTTCTTATTATGGACGGACCTGACGGAACCGCTTGGCAACTTAAAGCTGGATCTTAAGAGTCAGAGTTCACCCATGTGGCTAACTCTAAAACGCTAAAATCATACTTAATTTTAACGTTTTGCTGAGCCTTTCTCATCACTCAGAGATGCACAAACTGCCAACTGAGCTCTTGATAAACCTTAACGAATCTCCTAACCTATGGGCCGTCCGTTAAGGATGGTGACTGTAGCTCAGTTGGTTAGAGTGCCAGATTGTGATTCTGGATGTCGCGGGTTCAAATCCCGTCAGTCACCCCAAATTAATCGATTATGATCATCTCCGGACATTGCCACTGTAGGAAAGTTTCTTTTCAAATCACTCCTCCAACCGAAATGTGTAGCCATTGCCATTGTGAAAGCTGCCGTCGCACTCACGGGGCAGCTTTTGTAACCTGGACTTCGGTTCCGAATTCTCAACTATCTTTTATACAAGGAGAAGAGTTTTGATTCTACCCGCTTAATGG
>JAACVK010000078.1 GCA_009991595.1 bacterium
CAAAACCCCAGATGCCGGCGACCTGAATTTTGCCTTCAGTCAAAGTGCCGGTTTTATCGGTACAGATGATTGAAATCGCTCCAAGCGATTCGACGGAAATCAGTTTCCGCACCAGAGAATTTCTGTCCAGTAGCCGCTGAACGGAGATGGCTAAAATCACCGTTATTGCTGCTGGCAATCCCTCCGGGACTGCCGCCAGGGCAACGGCAACGGTAATCCCGACGATTTGGGCGAATTCCAATCCCCGAAGAAAACTGACTATTAGAATGATTAGGGCTAGGCCGAAAACGATCTTAGTAATCATCCGGCCGAGATTGTCTAATTGTTTTTCGCCCGGGGTCTTCTCCGTTTTGATTTTTTTTACCATGCCGGCAACTTTGCCAATCTCGGTCTTGTCGCCGGTTGTCACCACCAGCGCCCGAGCGCTGCCGGAGTCAACCAAAGTTCCCATAAAAAGCATATTTTCCCGTTCCGAGAGAATCGTATTTTTCGGCAACTCGACGGCGTTTTTTTCCTTTGGCAGTGACTCGCCGGTCAAAATTGATTCATCAATTCGCAGATCGTGACTGACAATTATTCGGGCGTCCGCCGGCACTTTCTGTCCGGTCTTTACTATTATAATATCGCCCGGCACCAGTTCTTCCTGATCAATTTCTCGCTGGTGGCCGTCGCGGATAACCAGTGATTTGACCCGCAGGGCATTTTTTAAGAGAAAAATTGCCCGGGAAATTGAAATCTTCTGATAGATGCCAAGGGCAATATTGACAAATAAAGCAGCGAAAATTACCAAACCGTCATTATAATCGCGGAGAGCAAAAAGCAGAACGGCGGAGATAAAAAGAATCTGATTAAGGAGCAAATCGAATTGGGAGATAAAAAGCCGGAGAAATCCGCTTGGCGAGTCCTTGGTAATTTCGTTTTTGCCGAAGGTCTTAACCAAACCCTCGACCTCTTTCTGTCCCAAACCGTCTTCCTGGCTTTTGAAAAATTTATAAAGTTCAGGCAATTTTTCGCTCCCAAAATTGCTTTTTTCCATAGTAGATAGTCCCCTATTAATAAAGTTTTGAAAACTATTATGTTATACTATAAGTGTATGATAACATATTTATAAATGCAAATAAAAGAGAGGGGAAATGGCTTCAAGCGCGATTATTGATGCCGAGAAACTGAAGAAGACCTTTATAATCGGTCCTAATAAGATAGAAGTTATCAGGGGCGTAACTTTTTCTATACATCCCGGTGAGTATATTATTTTTTTCGGTCCCTCCGGTTGCGGCAAATCAACACTCCTAAATTTGTGCTCCGGTTTGGAAATCCCGACCGAGGGAAAGTTTTTAGTTCGCGGAGAGAATATTTCCGGCTATTCCTCCGATCAAAAAGCCAAATTCCGCCAAACAAAGATCGGGATTGTTTTTCAGTCCTTTAATCTTCTAAAATCAATGAGTGTTCAGGAAAATGTCGCTCTGCCGCTTTTGGCCGCCGGTTTGCCGCGGGAGAGAGCGCTAAAGCGGGCGACTAACCTGATAACAATTTTTGGTTTGGCGAAACATTTGAAGCAAATTCCGACCGAGCTCTCGGGTGGCCAGCAGCAAAGAGTAGCAATGGCTCGGGCGCTGGCGGCCAATCCTTGGATTTTAATCTGTGACGAGCCGACAGGCAACCTCGACTCAAAATCAACCGAGGATGTGATGGGAATTATCTATCACTTAAATCGCAAATCAAAAAGAACGATTTTGATGGTTACTCACAATCCCGAGCATCTGATTTATGCCAGCCGGGTTTTTTATATGAAAGACGGATTGATTATAAAAACCGAGGTTAATCACAAACGGCCGGAATTAAAGAAAGTCGGCGAGTTCGATCTTGAATCCCGAGCGCTGGAACAGGGCTAAGACAAGAATGGATAACGAATAAACTAATAACCAATAACGAATAAAACGAATATTAGTCATTAGTCATTAGAACATTAGTCATCCATTTGTGGAAGTATTATGAAATTTTCCCAAATTCTTCTCATCGCTATCAACAACATCAAATCGAATCGCATGCGATCGATTTTGACGATTATGGGCATCGCCGTCGGTATTGCGACGATTGTTTTTCTTGTTTCCCTCGGTTATGGCTTGCAGGAGTTATCAATTAAAAGAATCGCCTCGATTGCTGCCATCAACACCATCGAGGTCTCACCGGGCAAAACCGCAGTGCAAAAAGTTGACAACTCCCTGATCGCCAAAATTAAGGAGATGCCCGAGATAAGCAAGATTTCGCCGCTTCTGTCTTTGGGGCTGAAAATTGATTTTCAGGGCAAAAAAACCGATGCCGTCGGTTCGTTTATTGACGATGACTACGCTCAACTTCAGGGTATTGAAACGGTTGTCGGTGGTTTTTTCTCAAATTCACCGACCGATATTGTCGCTTCAACCGCGCTCCTTAAGGCCTTAAACATTGTGCCGACCGATGCGGTTAAAAAACAATTCACTTCAACGGTAATTATCGTTAATCCGGAGACAAAGGAGAAGAAAGAGATACCCAAGGAGTATACGGTCATCGGCGTCGTTCAAGATGATTCTGTCAGTTTCGCTTATGTGCCGATTGCTTCAGTTCAAGATCAAATTAGCGACAGCACGGTCTATAATCTTCTAGAGGTTAATGTTAAAGATCAAAAATCAATTCCGGCGGTCAAAGAGAGCATAACCTCAATGGGCTTTACCGTTACTTCGATCGCCGACACGATTTCTCAAGTTGACCAAATATTTAGAGTTATTCAGATAATTTTGGCTTTCTTTGGCTTGATCGCCCTTTTGGTTGCTTCGATCGGAATGTTTAACACGATGACCATTGCCCTTTTGGAGAGGACGCGTGATATCGGAGTGATGAAATCCCTTGGTGTCCGCGACCGCGATGTTTCAAAAATCTTTCTGACTGAATCATCAATGATTTCAACTTTAGGCGGAATAATCGGAGTAGTCCTGGGCTATGTTACCGCCAAAGGGATAAATTCTGGTGTTAATCAGTTGGCAAAAAGCGTTGGCGGCGAGCCGCAGACCCTGTTTGTCATACCGGCGATTTTTGCCGCCGGCATTGTGGTTTTCTCGGTTTTTGTCGGTTTTATCACCGGTTTTTACCCGTCGCGCCGCGCCTCGCGCCTAAATCCGCTTGACGCGCTACGATATGAGTAAAACCACCAAGAATGGATAACGAATAAACTAATAACCAATAACGAATAAAACGAATATTAGTCATTAGTCATTAGAACATTAGTCATCCATTTGTGGAAGTAACCATTTGACTAATTTGCTATAATAAAAGCAAGATGAAAATTGAAGCGACAAATCAACTCAGGGAAGGCAAGCCGGATAAAATAATTTACTTCAAGCAGACGACTTGGTATTTTATGGCTTTCGGTCTTTATCTTTTTTGTTGCCTTTTGGGCTTTGCCGTCGCTTATTTCTTGCTTAAATTGGTGATTAGCATGCAGATCAAATAAACTACATGGAGGAACACGGTAGGAAAACACGGATAATAAACAATGACGAAACCAGAATGACTAATGACCTGCCTGCCGGCAGGCAGGCGAACAAATATCAAA
>JAACVK010000039.1 GCA_009991595.1 bacterium
AGAATTTAATCTCAAAACTCGGAGCTTGGTCCATAGAACATAGAGATATTCCTCGTGAAAAGGTTCCCTATATGCAAGTCTTCCCTCAACACATTGAAAAGATTCGCCGGCACTATCACCAAAAAGACATCAAACGCATTCAAGACATGGGGAAGATCTTTCTCGATACACAAAACTTTGAAGACCTCTCACAAAAATCACCAGCTTCTATGTCGCCAGCTGAAGCGCTAGCACACAGAGCCTTCCTTGGCATGCAAAGCGATTACAACTATGGTCCAGAAAGCGCGAAAGAGGCACTTATTCAACTCATACGCGCGAGATACAGATAAAAATGAAACAATACTTTGTTATCTTTGCAGCCGCTCTCACGCTTAATGCACATGCTTCACCCAGCAACTGGAAGCATGTGTTAAAGGGCCCCATCCCACTGGACGACACTCATATCCAAGAAATATATAAAAACGAATCTGACCCTGCCAGGCACAACGGCGTCACCGTAACCAAATATTTAGATAAATTTGATTTGAAGGTTATCAAAAAAAACGACGGTTGCTTTCAAGCCTACATTGGCGATTGGCTAGTGGAATCCACAATTTTTGTTCGACCTAAGAGTTCCGAGTATAAAGGCCAAGCTAGATTTTCAGACATAGGCGAGTTTAATTGCCGAGGGCTCGACTCTTACTTCAACACTTACGAAGGCACGCTACACCACGAACAAAGCCATTTTGAGCTAAGAGATCGCCTTCTGAAAATGTTTTGGACCGAATTTTATACGGAGATTGCCCAGCATTGTGCAAAAACAAAACAAAGTGCTGAAATGTGGGCATTGAAAAAGATCACAACCTTCCTAGAAGAAATTCATAAAGCCGATCGCGAAGAATTAGCCGAACTCGAAGAACACAAATATTATGTAAGCATGTTTGAGGCGACCACCGAGAAGAAATGCCAAAAGGGCAAGTGAATCTACTCTCAGGCTTTTAAAACTATTTTTTTAGGCTATCACAGATATGACAAATTTTTCCATCGCAGCCACGAGCCGTGCAAAACTCCCGCCCATAAAAGATAATGCGCAAATGAAGCTCGTTCCATGAGCCTTCGGGAAAGACTCTCTTTAAGTCTCGCTCCGTTTGAGTAACCGATTTTCCGTTACTCAAACGCCACCTTTTAGCCAAACGATGAATGTGGGTGTCCACAGGAAATGCTGGCACACCAAACGCCTGAGACATCACAACCGAAGCAGTTTTATGTCCAACCCCGGGAAGCTCTTCTAATTCTTCAAAACTCTGAGGAACCTTAGAACAATGCTTGTTAATCAAGATTTCAGACAAACCCACAATGGCCTTTGATTTTTGAGGAGACAAGCCGCACGGGCGAATGATTGTCTGGATTTTCTTTTGGCCAAGTTTGATCATCTTCTCAGGGGTATCGGCCAACAAGAAGAGGCCTGGCGTAACCTCGTTCACCCTTTTATCGGTGCACTGAGCTGAAAGTAGAACTGCCACCAGAAGACTGAAATGGTCTTTGTGCTCCAAAGGGGGCTCTTGATGCCCTGGATAGAGCTGCTCAAGCCTTAGAGCCACAAATTCTGCCCTTTGAGCTTTTTTAGCAGCCCAGGCATCACCATGAGCGCGCCGCGTTGCTTTCAGTAAGTTTGAAAGGGCCGCAGACTCTCTAACTGCAATTTGCTTTGTCTCAGATTTCATAGAGTATGATATATACCTTAGCGATGGACTTATCTTAAGCGCCTTCAGTGATTAGTATTATAAGTCTTACTTATAGAAGGTTTAAGGAGAGGATAACTTGTGCATAACTTATTGCGTATCATGTCATTAGAGGAAGATTCAGCCATGCGAACAGTCTTCGTAAACGCTGAGAATGAAGGAGGAATCAACACAATCTATGATCCCAAATCCGACTCTGAACTCTACCAAGTGTTTATCCACAATAATTTTCCACTGGTGACAGAAAACAGTTGGGTATTCCCAACATATGAAGCCGCCAGGAGCTTTGCCGCAGAGCGCTTTAACCAAGATTGGGAAATGCTCAGCTGGGATGGCGCTATTCACCGAAAGTGCGAACGCGAAGATTGTGGTGAGCGAAAAGATTGCCACGAATGCCAAACAGGAGGTGGCTGCAAAAGCTGCGGAGCGTTAGACGACTTCGAGCTTTAACCAAAGCTTAATTCACAAGTTAATCCATATAGGTCGAAGAGACCTTAATGGAAGAATTCGGAAGCTTTTCAAACTTTTTCGCATGTGGGCTGATCCTGACGTTGGCAGCGTGCAGTAGCCAACGTAACCCCGCTTCATCACCGACCACAATTAGCCAAGCCGCTGCTCCAGCGACTCCAGACGCCTTTAGAAGCATTAGTGATTCAAAATTTAGAGCTTACAAACACGGTATCTTCGAGATTGTTGTCCCTTGGGATTTAAAATCTCAGGTTAGTTACGAAGAAGATCTACCTTACGAAAAACTTCCCTACCACATGCGAAAAGACCCCTACTTTAGCGTTGGAACCGGCTTCGCAATCAGCCCAAGCATTATTGTTTCAGCGGCCCATGTTTTCGACGCTCACAAGCTTTCTTATTTCACTCAACAAATTAAGCTTAGAGGCACTGATGGAAAAATCTACGAAATCGATAAAGTCATACGATACTCACAACACCGAGACCTGATAGGCTTTACCCTTAAAAAATACCCCAAGAACCTTCGCCCCCTCAAAGCCTCCATCCAAACAACCATTGGACAAGTGGTCTTTGCCGTAGGAAACGCTCTAGGCCAGGGAGTTGTCGTTAGAGATGGCCGAGTCGCCTCATTCACTCCCGAAGAAGTAAATGGTGAGTGGAATTTTATTCGATTCACAGCTCCCGCTTCACCGGGAAACAGCGGTGGAGCACTCTTAAACGATCAAGGTAAAGTCGTAGGTATTGTTGTTCGGCGCTCCGAAAATGAAAACTTAAACTACGCTGTTCCCATTGAGGAATTCGTTAAACTCCCTGGAAAATATGCAAGCTTTTATGACAGCAGCTGGGGAGAGTTTGAGGCTGGCAAAAGCTTAAGAAGCCCTTGGCAAGCAAAAGTTAAACTTCCTATGAAACTAAATGCCTTTCAAACAAAGGCCCACCAATCTTTTGTGGCTTCCTTCAAATCACGCCGAAATGAATTTGAAATAAAATTTAAAAACGAGATTTATCCCAATAATAAAAAATTCAAATCTTGGCTAAGCGAGCAATCCATGAACTTCAACTTCGCTGAGGTAAAGCCAGACACCAACGGAAACTGGAATGCCTACATTGCCGACACACAGGAGTCACGAATCGGACCTGATCAAAAGGTCTATGTTGGTGCGAGAAAAAAGGAAGATCATATCGAGTTCTACATTGAACGTCCCAAGGATATGAAGCTTGAAAAGTTTTTCAACTCTCCTAACTTAGTTTCTAAAGCATTTTTAGACACAATCGACTTCAAGCGAGACTTCGCATCTCACTCCATAAAGATTAAATCACTCGGAAAAGCCAAATCGAGTCACTGGTGGAGAGATGAACTAGGTCGATCATGGAGAACAACAAAGTGGCCTTTAGAATATATGGACGCCTCATTGATGTCTCATTGCTTGCCAACGCCAAAGGGCATGGCTTGCAAAATGACCTTCACCCCCCTGTGGGAAGAGCCCATTGAAGAGTTTTATTCTAAAATAAATGCAAAGAGATCTAGCCTCTCTTACAATGGGAAATACAAAGACTGGCAAGAATTCGTTCAATTACCTAAAAAGTATTTGCCTTCAATTTTGCAAAGTAACATTAAGATAAGTTTGAACAAAAACAAGCTTAGCTATCGATTTCACGACATAAAAGGACAGGTGATCGACAAGAATCTGTCCAGAGAATCCGAGCTTTCTGTTGGGGCGATCTATGATCTAAAAAACCCCAGCAAGCTGAGTCTATTCAAAGTTCTAACAAAACCAGAAGGCCACAAAGCGTCTGCCTATGCGAGTGAATACGTATTCCAACCTTCAAAATTGTCCGCAAAAGAGATGAAAAACAGATGGAGCGATTTAAGTAAAATCAAAGCACCCTACGATGGGATAACCCGAAACTACTCGGAAGGCTATCAAACTTTCTTCATAGCGGGATCGGGCTCAGGTAGAATTCCAGCTTCATCGAGTGATCGCAAACTAGTTTACAGCTGCTATCACGACAATTCGATTAGCCAAACTCAGAGCAAAAAGCTATGCGATGAATTTAAGAACAGCAGTATTAGGACTCCATAATTAACCTAGATTTGGCTCTTGTCACAAAATGATGACAACTTGAATTTTAATGTGACACATGCGCGGGCATAAAGTGGCAATCCACACAAAGCAAGCGTCAGATCAAGCCGTATAGAATGGCACGTTATTTGCTGCTTTTTCATCACGCTAATTCAAAAAAACTCAACAAACGAGAAAGAAGAGAAACCCTGATGATCAATCAAAAAAATGAACACCCCTATAACCATAATATTACAAAAGAAAACCAAAGGCCGACAACTCGTGAAAAACAAATCCGTAAGGCAAAGCTAGGTAGTTTCGATAATCTAGACGATCTCTTTGGACAACGATTTACCTCGAACCCAAGTTTGTCTAACCGTATTTTGGGTCTAACTGAAGAGGATTGCGAAGAAGAGTAATTGGTTTAGCTAATTCCTTTATGCAATAGAAGAGGGTGGAGAATCTTACTGTAAGGGTAAGCCTACCCCTCTATGACATTCGCCACCTTATAATTTCGATGCTTTGAATTGAACATTTTGAAAGTTTTCTATTGGGACCAAGGAAAAAATGGCCCACGCAAGGGGAATCTAGCTTTGAACTATACTCGCGTGGGCCGAAAACCTATTCTAGATTAAGAAAGGGAGGCCGTGAACGGCTTGCACTCGGTCTGAGCCTTGCCCTTAGTGTAGTGATAAACATTTTCAACTTTTGAAGTGAGCTTATCTATACTTCCCTTTACTCCATCAATGTCACGATCACTAAGTTTAGAAAACTTCTCTTTGATCTTAAGTTTAACTTCAGGCCATTTTTCATTATTCATAATAATTCTCTCTTTCTTTTTTACATTTCACCCAAAAGACCACTTATGCGTGTCATGGGCACATCAAAACAAACGTAGGGCCGCAAACAAGATGAGAATCAATATCCAAAACCCGTGATAAAACAAATCCACTGGAATACTTTCACCAAGGAAACCCCAAAAAAAAGTGTCGCTATTTTTAACTTGCTGACCAACTTTTGAAGAGGAAAGACCGTCGCTATTTCCAGGCCCAATAGTGTCGACTTCCTTTCTCTCGCTTTCCCTTTGTTTGTTAAAATTGTTCTTAACGATAATACTTAACTTTTTTCTTTCGTATCTTTCTCGCCGTTGTTCTTTCTCAGATAAAAAATTACTCATTGATTACACTCCCTTTCAACTGCTCATCTTCTCTCGAGGTGAAGAATAGGAAGCAATTAGCGTGCCACACGAAGACATAGAACAACCATAGATCTGAAAGCCCTCACACCTGAACTTGTTTTGATCTTGTCCTAATTTTGTAAAAAATTTATCAAAAATGAAACACTGTTGTCGCAAAAGAGGTTTTTCCTAAAATATAGACCAGTCTCATTTGCCCCATATCGTTTGAGCTGCCTCCACATAAGTTTAGTCACGTCCGAGCTGTTCCCCTCCTGCTTTCTCATTGACACAGCCCATGCAAAAGCTAGAAACCATAGTGCAGCAAACGTTTTGAAACTATTATTCGCTTTTAACAAAGATAGAGTGGCCACATTGAACGCAGAACTTCGAACTGAAGAAAATCAGAAAGATCTCAAATCCTATCGCCCAATTTCAAATACTGAGCGAGAAAAACGCCACAGCATTCTTATTGTTGACGATGATCCCGTTTGCCTAAAGATCTACGCTGGAGCAATAGGATCTAATGACATCCTCATAAGAAGCGCATCCACTCTTAAAGAGGCATTAGAGCTCATTGCATTTGAGAAATTTACAATCATCTTACTAGACATTCACTTGCCCGACGTGTCTGACCTCTCGGGAATTGACGCAATCAAAAAGGTCGCTCCAGCAAGCACTTTAATTGTATTCACTGTCGACGACGACATCAACCAAGCAATACGCTTTATGAACTTTGGCGCGAGTGATTTTCTACTTAAAAAACATGATATTTTAAGCAATGTCGCCAAAATCAAACAATACTTGCCACACAAACTAGCCCTAGCACCGCTAACAAAGAGTCGCCTTCTTGAACACGGAATCATCTGCGGGAGCTCAAAGATGATTAGAGTTTTAAAAAATATAGAAATTCTTGAGAATGTTAGCTCCCCTGTTTTAATCTTCGGCGAGTCTGGAACTGGAAAAGAGAAAATTGCCCATTATGTGCACAAAACTTCTTCGCGTTCAGAGGGCCCTTTTATTGCCTTGAATTGTGCCGCAATTGCCCCCAACCTTTTCGAATCGGAACTATTTGGACATAAAAAAGGAGCCTTCACCGATGCAAAAGCTGACAAAAAGGGCTTCTTTGAACTATGCAACAATGGAACGTTATTTCTAGATGAAATTGGTGAATTGCCACTAGAGCTACAGGCTAAGCTACTAAGGGTTGTAGAGAGGCAAGAAGTCATTCCCGTTGGATCATGCACTCCAGTTAAAATTAACACTCGAATTGTATCTGCAACAAACAAAGATTTAAGCCCAACTCTGAATCAAGGCAGCTTTCGCAAGGATTTATATTACCGTTTATCGGTGTTTAAGTTTTCTATCCCCCCATTAAGAGAAAGACTAGAAGACCTTGAAGCGCTAACAAATCACTTTTTGAAAGACTTTAGCCAAAAGTTTAAACAATTCCGAGACTTCTCCTTTGTGAATGAAAAAGTGAAGCTTTTCAATTATAGTTGGCCGGGAAACATTCGAGAACTCAAAAACTTTATTGAGAGAATAGTCGCTCTTTCTACAAATGACATCGGATATGTCGACGAGCTGATGCGAGAAATGACTGCAGAGTGCCTACCAACAACAGAGGCCACTCTTATTTCTGAAAATTTGATGGTTCATGAGTTTGATGAGGCTGAGAAACTATTTCGTAAGGAGTATATTAAGTTTCATATGAACAAATCGAACGACAACATTTCTGAGGTTTCTCGAACGGTCAACAAAAGTCGAATGTGGGTCTATAGAATGAATGCGAAGAATTAATAGATTAACTCCTCAGCCCTCGGCTTTCGACAAAAAAAGTTAGAGCGATAATATTTCGTCCGATTTCATTTTCAAGATTCTCAACGATTTGCAAGACGTCTTTTGTATTAAAATCTGGAGTTACGCTTTCTACGGCATCGGCCAATTCTCTTGCTCGTTTAGCCCCGATACTGTTGCAAACTGACTTAAGAGCGTGAGCAAAGTTCTTAATTTCTCTTAAGTTTCTTAGGGAAATTGACCTTTTTATGTCTAAGATATTTTGTGAGCTCGATTCTTTAAATAGATTTATTAATTCAGGCATTAGCTGCTTGTCTCTAGATGAAATAAGTAAGATCGAGTCAACGGTTTTCCAATCAATTCCATCATCACTCATAGACTGTGATCTAAGCGCTCCGTAAGAAGAGGGTCAATTCAAATATTCAAAGCCACCCAAAAGCAATGTTAACCCTGCCAAGGTTTAACATTGCTTATCAAAAGATGATGACGTATTATGAAATCATTGGGTGAGGAAGCATAAGTGCAAACATGAAACACATAGTTTTCGTTGATGACGATAGAGTGTTGACCAAACTACTATCTACGTATTTGGAGTCTTATGACCTCAAAATTTCATCATTCAATTGTGGGCACAAAGCTCTAAGCTTCATTGAAGTAGACAAGAAGCCTGACCTAATTATTTCTGACATGAACATGCCGCAGATGAGTGGACATGAATTTTTACAGAAATTGGACAAGGACACTTCCACCAAGAGCATTCCAGTTTTGGTCTTTTCTGGATCCGAAGACACAGAAACCAAAGCAACATTCCCTCAAATCAAGGCATTTGTGAAGAAGCCGTGCCCACCTGAAAAATTGCTTCAGATCATAGAACAACACATTGCCTGAAAATCAGACGACAGGGCTAAACTCTTTAGAGGTCAAAGCTATACAGGGAATAACTAAGGTGAAGACGCAGCCATTGGTAGTGCCCTTAGCGCTCAACTTTCCTTTGCAATGCTTAAGGGCCTTTTGAGTAATTGCCAACCCAAGCCCCATTCCAGTCCCCTCCGAGCTAACCTTTAACGAAGTCTTAAGAAGAGATTCAATCTTTTGCTTTGAGAGGCCACCGCATTCGTCCTCTATCTGTATAACCGCAGTTTGCTTAACACGTTTGACAGTTAAACTAAGTGCACCGTTCTTCTTTGTATACTTTATTGCATTTTGAATAACATTTGCGAGCGCCGACCTAATGAGATGCTCATCGGCATTAAGCTCAATACTTGGGTCAATGTCTGTTTTAAAGGTCTGCCCTTTACGATCTGCCTCAACACCAGCGGTTAACAATAACTGATCTAGAACTTCAATCAAAAAGAAGTGAGAAAAGTTCACATCACTTTTGGAGCGAGTTTTAATCTCCCAAATGGCTTTATTTAGAAGAGTATCTATCTCAGAAAGACTCACCTGCAACACTTTTGAGGTGCTTCCGGTAGATCCAACGACGCCTTTAATAATCATTTCTGATGAAATTACAGCCCTAGAGAGAGCATTCCTCAACTCATGAGCCAAACACCCCAAATACTCCACCTCCATGACCTTTGTTTGAATATTTCTCTTTGCTTCAAACTCGGTGACGGCCCCAGCTATTGCAATGTCCAAGCAACGATTTAAGTTGTGAAACTCAGGAGAGGTCAGCCGTGCCTTTTTCTCACTGGCAAGTTGAGTGATCGCCTGACAGATTGCGCCGTAAGCATGAACGACATGAGAGAGCGTGTAACCAAGCCGTAAAAACTCTCTTCCCTGAGATCCGGCAACCTTTAAAATTTTCTGCTCGTCCAGCACGCTAACAACAGGACTACTTTTTTCTAAAACCATAACTAACTGACCTAAGAACAAAGGTAGGCCTTTTTTTAGCTCACTTGAAATCGGGCGAAGTGAAGCCAGGGCTGTTGTTTTCTTTTCACTTAACTCAACTATTTCTAAATTAAATTTGGTGATAAACTCGAGAAGATTCACAATCACCTCCGATGATACGTTAAGACTATCACTCATTGTTAAGCGAGTCACAGAAACATTTGAAACGTGCCCTTAGAGAGTTAACTTGATCCCCGCCCCCAAAGACAAACCCAAAGAAACTTATGTCACAAGAAGGTTACACATTGTCTACCTTAGTGGCGCCAACCCCACCCTCACGCTATCTAACGCTGAAACTACCCCCACTTAACGATGGCACGAATGTTGCTGTAATGTATTCCAACAAAGTTGCTGAATGGCCTAGCTTCTTAAAGGAGGGGGCATCAATGCAACTGAAATAAGAGGAGTCAAAAATGAAATATTTTGATTGTCAGGATGACTGGTTAGACGTGAAAGAAGAGCTTACAGGCAGATTCAAAAGCCAAAGAGATGAAGATAGCGCTCAATTCGGAAGAAGCTCCTATAAACGAGCCTTTAATGAGCAAGAAACAACCAGCAATGAAGAAATTTTACACGTTTACTTAGAGCGGCAAAAAGCAACTCAAAGAAGGAGATTATATGAAAAATCAAAGACTAGAAACTAACTCGAATACCGACGGAAAAGTAGTGCACAACTCAGAGGATCTAGCACGAACAGATCAATCTGTTGAGCCAACGGGCACAATAAGACCAAGTGCTCAAAAAATGTTGAGCAACAGTGCTGGGATGATTAAAAATCATCCTGGATTAGCTATGAGTATAGCTTTTTGTGCTGGAGCAACGCTTTCAGCTGTAGCTATGTCATCACTTAAAGTGAGGAAAAAGAAATCAAAGGGAAAGTTAAAAGAGAGCTCTAAAAAAATAAATCATGAAAAATGATAAAAAAGACTCCATAAAAGAATATCCCGGAACAGGCATGAGCATAGCCCTTTCGCTGCTATCAATTAAGAATAGAAGTATCAAGGCTCCGTAGGCTTTTCTTGAAAGTCCATGTAGAGGCGAGAAGACTGGACGCCCCTGTTATGTTGGTATTTGCCAGACTCATAGCGAACTACCTTACCTAAAATGTCGTGATAAAAGATCTGGCAAATTTCAACATTTGCATAAACTCGAATGGGGTGAACACAATGCATTTCAAGAGTCCAGAATCCCGCAAAACCAACGTCGCCAAAGCCAGCTGTGACGTGAACATACAGACCTAGACGGCCTATGCTGGAGCGCCCCTCTAGCATAGGGACCAAATTTTCGGTGCGAGTGAATTCGTTGGTTCTACCTAAATACAGTTTACCAGGCTCTAGCAACAATCCCTCGTCGGGGATGGTCAAGGCCGCCACTGGATTGTCCTTTTTCATGTCGAGCGGAGTCTCCGTGTAAACAAGTAAGTCTTTATTTAGGGTTAAGTTATAGGAATTTGGATTAAGCCTAGACTCTTGAAAAGGTTCAATGAAAATATCTTTTTCAAGTCGTGATCGAATCTCTGGTCCCGTTAAAATCATTTACGAATGTCCTCTAGCTTATTTTAATATCAAACAAACCCAGGAATCTTCCTCACCTAGCTTTTGCTGAGTCCACCGCTCTTGCACTTGAAAGTGCTTCGAGGCTGAATCCATCAACTCTTGCTCGGGCTTACCCGCAAGAACTCCGCTTATTAGCCAAATGCCGCCTGGGCTTAACAATTTTCTAGCATCCTCCACCAAAGTTGCCAAAACCTCGGAGTAAATATTCGAGATCAAAAGATCAACCTGCTTCAACTCGTCTCTAAGTCTGCTTAAAACTGCAGTGTTTCCAAAACGCACTGTGACACTTGCAGGATCTTGCTGATTCATGGCAAAGGTCTTTTTAAACTCCTCAGCGCAATGGGGATCTAAATCACTAGCCCAGGCCAACGCCGTTGGGAATAAGCGCTTGGCATGAAGTGCCAACACGCCACTGCCCGTTCCCAGATCCAAAAAGCTATTCACCACAAATTCATTTTCTGCAATTTCATTGAGACGCTCTAAGCACATTTGAGTGGTTGGATGATCGCCAGTTCCAAAAGCCATTCCTGGTTCTACGACATAACGATACTTTTTCCGTAAGTTGGCCTCCTTCCAAGGAGGCCCAACCCAAAAGTCGCCAAACTCACTAGCACTGCTATTTTGTTTATAGTTCTCTAGATAATCCTCAGGCTTAAGAGTTTCCCAAAGGCCGAGAGAAATATCTACTTTCATAGAAGCTAAAAGACTGCCGACCTCGGCCTTAAGTTCGGAAAATTCATTCAAAGTTTCTAGCTCAAAATACAGCAGCACTCGCACTAGATCATCATTTCCCTGGGACTTACGGCAATGCTCATCAAAACTCGCGGCCGCAGCAGATCCAAACTCTAGGACTTCGTAGCCCTCTGGCGGATCGATCAGTCCACCATCACCAAGCCCCACTTCCTGAACCCCTGAAAAGGCCTTTAGCTCGGAAAGCCGGACAATGATAAGCTCCAGTTGCTTCGATTTGATTTCCAAGCTTAAAGAGTGAAGAATGCTCACAAGAGAGCATTTAAAGGATTAACCATGATCAGAAAAGCTTTTTCCCATCTAATCTTTATCCTAGGCTTAAGTTCTTGTAGTTTTTTTTCTTCTGATAAAAGCCAAAGCACTGAGGGACTGAAAATCGAAGCATGGCGTGCCAAACGAGAAGAATCACTAAAGGCTCCCTATGGCTGGATGAGCCTTGTGGGTCTTTATTGGTTAAAGAATGGAAAATCCACCTATACGGTTGGTGCCTCCTCCAAAAGCGATGTAGTCCTACCCGAGCGAAGCCCTCAACTTTTAGGCCATATAATCAAAGAGGGGAGGAGTTATTTTTTTACACCTCTCTCTGGAGAAACCACTTATCGCGGACAAACACTTAGTGAGAAAACTGAAATCGGCAACGACGAGGCAAAGGACTACCTAGAGTTTGATTCTATTCGCTTCTATTTGATTGAAAGAAGCAAGGGAATGGGAGTTCGAGTAAAGGACCCTCAAAGCCCGACCCTACAGAATTTTAAAGACCTTAAATGGTACCCTTTCTCTAAAGAGTTCAGCGTAAAAGCAAAGTTCAAACCAGAACAAAAAGAGCTCATGATTCCAGATGTGCTTGGCGGTGGAGACAAAGAAAAAAGTGCAGGCAGTTTAAGTTTTAAGATCGACGGCAAAGCCCACACACTTTGGGCCCTAGAGTCAGGCGACGACCTGTTTGTTATTTTTCGAGATTCTAGTTCAAATCAAGGTGGGGGGTCCTACCCCTCAGGTCGCTTCCTTATTGTGGATGGCCCCATTAAAGAAAATATGACAATAGACTTTAACAAGGCTTACAATCCACCTTGTGCCTACACACCTTGGGCGACCTGCCCCCTACCCCCAATGCAAAACATTTTTTCTGCTAATATTTTAGCCGGGGAAGCTTATGACAAACACAATGACCACCACTGAGCTACTCAAAACTCGCTCGAAGATGGCTCAAAAAATGAGGGCATTTTTTGATGGGCAAGGTTTCATAGAAGTAGAAACCCCTATTCTTGTCAGCAATCCAGGTCTTGAACCCCATCTCAAATATTTTGAAACCACTTTTGCTGCAGACATGGGAGACAACACTCTTGGCCACAACAAATTTTATCTACCCACTTCGCCCGAATATTCACTTAAAAAAGTATTAAGTAAACTTGAGCACCCAGCAAAGATTTATGAGCTTGCGAGAGCTTTTAGAAATGGTGAAATTTCTAAAACGCATCAACCTGAGTTTTCTATGCTTGAATTCTATTGCACCCAGTTTTCCCTCGAAGAGCTGTCGAATGTTTGCTTTGAACTTTTTTCTGAATTGGCTTCGTTAGGAAGCTCATCTAGTGACTGGAACCTCCGCCAAGATTTTGACCTGGAAACACTCTTCATTAAACATGCAAACACAGACTTTCCCTCACTTAGAAAAACGTCTTCAAACTTTTCAGAAGACTTTCACCTACTATTTTTAAATAAAATAGAACCTGAATTACGCAGTCTACCAGGCCAAATTTACCTATGGAACTACCCTATTGAAGAGGCCATGCTAGCCAAAGCTTGTTTAGATGACCCGTATAAGGCCCATCGCTTTGAGATATTTTTCAATGGCGCCGAGCTGGGCAACGCTTTCGACGAATTACTGGAAGAGACAACGTTGATGAATCGCTGCAAAACACACTATCAACAGCGAATAGCACTCTATAATCAATCTCCAGAAATAGACCTCGACTTTATCAAAAGCTGCTCTGAGCTCAAGCATATGGAAGTCTCAGGGATTGCTATTGGCTGGGATCGCTTGCTTATGAAAATCCTAAAAATAGACACGCTTCGCGAAACACTTAGTCTCCCCCATTAACTCAGCCCCATAGAGAGTCGCGCCAAGACACTGACTTCTTGTTTTTAGCCCTGAATCCTTTAACATCTATATATAAACAAAGAAGAAACCTTTAAAACAGGAGAGCCCTTTTGACCGAAGAGAAAGAAAGATCCAGCCATCACCTGGTAGACATTCGCGGACTCGTTTTCAGTCCCATCGGAAAGTTTTATATCGGATTCTACTTTGGAAAAAACAGTAGGACTCAAAAAGACTCTATAGATCAAGACCGCAGAAAGAGTTCCACCTTTCTTTCTATCCTTTTGGGCGGGGTGTTTTTAACTGGAGCCCTCGCCCTATCCATTTTTGCCCTTTCTTTAACCCTCTATGCACTGAAAACCAGCTTGGGAATCAACCTACTTCCCAATAGCCCTATGCAAACAATCTTGGAGACACTTAAGATATGTCATCGCCTGAAACCACATCCATGAACAATCAACCAGCAATATTTTCTTACCCTACCTATCTAGATGCCTGCACTACTGTTGCTGGATTGTTGCTAAGCAAAATTCAAAAAAATCCCAGTCTTTGCCTTGCTCTTCCAACAGGTCGAAGCGCCATAGAACTCTACGCTCAATTCACCAATCAGTGTTTGAGCACAACCCCCTTTTTGAAATTGGACTCAATACACACTTTTAATTTAGATGAGTATGTCGGAATTAAGCCCGAAAGCCCTGACTCCTTTCACTCTTTCATGAGCAAGCATTTGTTTAGCAAGGTGAAACTAAGTGCTACTCAAATACATTTTCCCAATCCTCAAAGTCCTCATGAATATGAATCTGAGATTGAAAAGTGCGGCGGCCTGGACCTTTGTATTCTTGGCTTAGGGCTGAACGGTCACATTGCCTTCAACGAGCCCAACTCTAAGAGAGATTCCAAGACCCGTATTGTTGAGCTGAATGCTGAAACCAAAATTGCAAATCAAGATCAATTCTCAGACGCAAGCACAGTGCCCAGTCACGCAGTCACGATGGGCCTTTCTACGATTCTAAGTTCAAAGGAAATTTTCCTTCTTTGTAACACCAGAGAAAAGTGGAAAAAGCTTTCGCCCTACCTACAAAAAAACGAAATTGACCCTTTATTTCCAGCATCTTACCTACTTGAGCACCCTCGAGTGAGCATATTTCACATATAAATTAGCACCCTCTCTGGCCGCTAAAAGCGACCCTTGCCTAGAAGCGCGAACTTTCCTATATCCATCGTATGACCTTGAAATACGTGTCACCGGATAAGATGAAAGACTACAGCAAAAGACTCTTAGTCTTTGCTAAAGGTGCCGATTTCCTCGAATGCGTTGGAGCCCACTTCCTTCCCGAACATAGCGGTGTTTGTGATTTAAGCGGCGATAAAGAGCAAAATGAAATTTTCGTTTTAGCCAATCGCGCAGGCGCCACGATGAAGGTCTCCAAAGACTCACTAGATATCGTCGCAAACGTGTTGGATATTCAAAACACTAATCAGTGGTTTGGTCGTCTTAAAGAGCAAAAAAAGGCCCACAAGGCCAAGCTCGAGGAGCAAAAACAGCTTTTAGACGAAAAGAAACGGGCTTCGCGCGTTGTGTTAAGACGTAAAAGCTCTCTTTGAAGCATATTCCTTGCAATTCCAGTAACTTGCTTTAAATTTAAAGTGTAGGGGGTAATTTACCATGACGCTTACGAAAGTTGA
This sequence comes from bacterium, assembly GCA_009991595.1. GTDB lineage: Bacteria > Bdellovibrionota > UBA2428 > UBA2428 > UBA2428 > JAACVK01. The sequence goes on from JAACVK010000039.1 coordinate 15,201, forward strand.
TATTGTTGAGAAGGTAGCCGCGAAGTGTGGTTTTTCAAAATTAGAAGCTGCTGAATTAGTTGAAGGTGTGTTCGACACAATTAAACTTTCACTAGATACCGGCCATAACGTTAAGGTTTCTGGCTTCGGTAACTTTGTTCTTCGTGACAAAAGATCTAGAACCGGCCGTAACCCTCAAACCGGTGAAGCAATGGAAATTTCTTCACGCCGTGTGATGTCTTTTAAAGTTAGCCAAGTTCTTAAAGACGCTATCAATAAAAAGTAATCAGGCTTGAGCTTCGGGCTTTGATTTCCCAAGGCCATAAATTTTAATCTTTTCATAAAATCGAGAGCGGGACATTTTCAAACGCTCTCGAGCTTCTTTTGAAGAAAACTTGGAGAGATACTCTTTTAGTAACTGCTCCTCAAAGCCCGCAACACTTTCATCAAAACCAATTCCGGCTTGAAACGAAAATGTAGAAGAGCCCTCTTTTTGATTTTCTCCAAAAAGCTCCTCAGACTCGCTTCGATCCAAAGCCTCTCTTACTGCGGTATCGTCTAAAATAGGAATACTTGATTTAACAGCCAATTCCCGAACAAAAGAACGCAGCTCTCGCACGTTTCCAGGCCAATCGTAATAGCTTTCCAAAGCCTCCAAAGCAGACTCTGAAAACCTTTTCGAATTTGACTCTTCAGACAAGAAGGTTTTGGCAAGAAGAGCTATGTCCCCAGAGCGCACTCGCAAGGGTGGCAATTGAAGCTTTAACGAAGAAAGCCTAAAGTACAAATCCTCTCGGAAAGATCCCCTTGCCGCCATTTCTCTTAAATTCTGATTTGTGGCAGAAACCACACGACCTTTAAACTCAAGTTCTTGTGTCGACCCCACACGCCGAAATCTTCTGGTTTCTAAAACTCTCAAAAGCTTGGCTTGATGCTCAAGACTTAAGCTTTGAATTTCGTCTAAGAATAAAATACCATCGGAAGCCTTTTCAAAAAGACCCATCCGACTTTGATGAGCTCCACTATATGCACCCTTGAGGGCACCAAAAAATTCTGCTTCAAACAATTCCGCAGGGATAGCCGCTACGTTCACCGCCACAAAAGGTCTCTCAGAAGAAGAACACAAGGCTTTTGCGCAAAGTTCTTTTCCAGTCCCGGTCTCGCCTTCAACAAGAACATCCATAGAAGGAGCCGAAAGCACTCTGAGTAACTCTCGCTTAAATGACCTCATGATCTCTGACTGTCCAGAGATCACTTCATCCACACGAGACTTCAAACGATTTTCCTCACTTAATCGCTCCAGCATAACGGGGATTTCATCGGCCAAGTAATCCTTGAGCACAAAGCGCGCTGCACCCTGAGCAATGCAAGCCCTCATAATGGATGGGTCACTAAGCCCTGACTCAACCACGATCTCAGCAGAAGGATACAAGCGCCTAAGCTCAGATAAGGAGCGAACGGCACTTTCACCACGGGGATCGTTCTTGCTACACAAATCCACAAAGAAGAGGTCTGCATCCTTTGGTTTTTCATTGCTGGAAAGAAAAGCAGAGAGATCGTTGAAAACACTGATTCGCGCACGCTCTGTATATGTTTGAAATACTTGAACAATCAGAGAATCATCTTCAATGAGAACAATGTTTAAAGGCTTTTCCATTCAACGCTCCATGTAAGTGCTTAACTTTTAAGTAAATTTTTCATTTTAGCCCTTCGGGCTTAACGAAAGCTTTGCAATAATACCATAGAGTATTAACGCATCGCAACATTAATTGATGCCATAATGCCATTAAGTTATGGAAATTGAAAACCCTACTAAACCCAACGAGCTATCTATAGGTGTTTGCGACGCGACTGGCGCTACTTCGAGTATTCTAAGCGAGCGCCTTGCCCAGATGCCTCTAAAAGTCGCCAATCTAAATCCCGACATGAAAGCCGAAGATGTTCCTAGTCTTACCAAAGACTTGGACATTGTAATTATCGACCTAGATAACGGAGAGTCCGAAGGGTTCAACTTTGCAGAGCTCATTCGAAACTATCGAATCAACAAACCAGAAATCATCTTCACAAGCTCGAATCCAAAGATTTCCATTGCCGAATGTCATCAAGCTGGAGGCCTAGGGTTGATGGAAAAGCCATTAAACCTGAGAGACTTTAGAACCCTAACCGATCAAAGCATCAATAGAAGAGAAGCCCTCCGCTTTGACGTCGATTCTTATCCCGGAGTGATCAAAGCCTCCAACAACACTAAATTGCACTCCAACGTAAAGAACATTGGGCGCGGAGGATTCTTTTTTGAGTTTCCACTTGAGGCCAATGCTCCGGAAGTTGGAGAGTTGCTAGAGTTCTCTATCCACATTGAAGCTTTTCCAAATTTTCACCTACAAGGCAAAGGCATTGTTCGTTGGATCAAAGGAGGCCCAAAACCAGGAGCTGGAATTGAATTTATTGAAATTCCAGACGAGGACAACAAACTGATAAACGCCTTTGTCGAATTGTTTAAAGTTAAAGCTTTCGTCCCTTCAGCAGAAGAAGCCTAAAGCTTGGGGAGGCACCCCCTTATTCGACAGTCACTGATTTCGCTAAATTTCGAGGCTTATCGATGTCGCAGCCAAGATGTTTGGCTAATCCATAAGAAATGAATTGAGCTGGAATGACATAAGCCATGGGAGCCACGCTCCAATGCAGACTTTTCAGTCCAATGTATTCGTCACTAATTTTTTTAAAGGCTGAATTATCGTCAGAACCAATGCCAATGATCTTGCCATTACGAGCGCGCACTTCTTCTAAATTAGACAAGGTCTTTGCCAGAACATCATCGTCAGGACCAAAGACCACTGCCGCTAACTTTTCATCCACCATTGCAATAGGCCCATGTTTAAGTTCTCCAGCCGCATAACCTTCAGCGTGACGATAAGTAATTTCCTTGAGTTTGAGGGCCCCCTCTAAAGCGATAGGATACATCATGCCTCTGCCGATGAATAAAATTGTTTTAAGTGGAGAGAGACCTGCTCCCATCTCCATAAACTCATCAGAGAAACTTAAAACTCTCTCTAGATCTTGCGGCAAACGCGCGAGAGCTTGGGCCACCCCCTTGCGACGAGCAGAATCGACGCCCTTCAGGCGACCAATGTCTGCGGCAAGCGCGCAAAGAATAGTGAGCTGGTTTGTAAAAGCTTTTGTAGAAGCTACACCAATCTCTGGCCCCGCTTTTGTGGGATAAGACAATTGAGACTCTCTGGCTATAGTGCTTCCGGGAACATTACAAATGGAGAAGGTGTCTAAACCCAGCTCACGTGCCATTCGAAGAGCCGCTAAAGTGTCCGCAGTTTCACCAGACTGGGAAATAACTCCAATCAAATGTCCCTGATCAATGACTGGATCTCGGTAACGAAACTCACTAGCTAGCTCTACATCCACTGGAACTCGAGCCATCTTTTCAAAGTAATATTTTCCAATCATGGCTGCGTGGTAAGCAGTGCCGCAAGCCACTAAAGTCACCCGCTTACTTTTGCTCCAAATTTCTTGGTGTGCAATTGGGTTGTCCCAAAGAAAGGGAGAATCTTCATCTTGGGGCAAGCGTCCGCTTAAAGTTTCTGCCACTGTCAGGGGCTGCTCGAACATCTCTTTGAGCATAAAATGCTCGTATCCATCTTTTTCTACTTTTTCAGCAGCCCACTCTATTCGCTCCGACGACACGTCTTCCAAGCTTAAATCTGAAGCTTTAAAAAACTCTAAACTATCGGGATGAGCCACTAAGATTTGTCCTGGCTTTAAAAAAAACAAATCCCGGCCATACTCCAACAAAGCTTGAAGATCACTCGCTACAAACACACCTTCAGCTTTGCAAGCCACGACAGGGGCCCCCATATGCAAAGCAAAAAGAGAGCCGGGACATTCTTTAACCATGAATAAAACTGAATAATGGCCAAGTGCTTGAGCACCTGAAACTTGCAGAGCTTTTAGAACCAGCTGACGAGGACTTTCCCCTTTATTCGACTTTAGTAACCTAGAGAACTCATAGTTAAGCAACTGAGCAAACACTTCCGTATCGGTTTGAGATTGAAAACTAATACCTTCCGCAATCAAACGGTCTTTAATTTCGGCGTGATTTTCTATAATTCCGTTATGAACCAATGAGACACTGCCCGCGCAATGGGGATGTGCATTGATTTCTGTCGGAGCTCCGTGAGTTGCCCAGCGCGTATGTGCAATTCCTTGATGAGCAAGTAAATGATCTTTGAGTTTAGACTCCAGATTAGTCACGCGCCCTTCGGCTCGACGAACCCAAAAGTCTAAGCCTGACTTAGGCAGTTTTCCAAGCAAAGCAATGCCCGCAGAATCGTATCCTCGATACTCCATACGCTTTAGGCCATTCACCAAAACAGGCACGGCATCGCCGCTTCCACTATATCCAATAATTCCGCACATAAACTTCTATTTCTTCTTAGCGCTTTTCTTCAGTCCCGCAAGCCGGGCCGCATAACCTTGCTTAATTGCCAGTTCGGCTCGGGTCAAAGCTAAAGCTCCCTCAGGAATATCCTTGGTGATCGTAGAACCCGAAGCGATGTAGGCACCCTTTCCAATTCGGATCGGAGCGATCAACTGAGAATCACTTCCAATAAAAGCGCCTTCCTCAATGTAGGTATGATGCTTTTGAAAGCCATCATAATTACAAGTAATTGTCCCACAGCCAATGTTCACATCCTTGCCAATCGTGGCATCACCCAAATAACTCAAATGGGAAGCCTTCACTCCTTGAGCCAGGTGAGACTTCTTAATCTCAACAAAGTTTCCGACCTTACAATTATCTTCGACCACGGTTTCGGGTCTCAAATGAGCCATAGGCCCCATTCTGCAATCGGAACCAATCTTAGAGGCACGAATCACACAGCCATGATCAATCACAGTGTTAGGACCAATAAAAGAGTCTTCGATAAGAGAAGACCCTTCAATGCGCACGCCTTCAGACAATGTGGTTTTTCCTTTTAACTGAGCACCTAGCCCTAAATAGGCAGCTCCTTCAAACTTTACTGAAGCTTCAATGTAGACAGACTCTAAACACTCTATTTCAACACCATGTTCTTCACAAAGTGTCTTAAAGAGTCGCTTCTGCGAAATCTTCCGAGCTTGAGCCAGCTCAAAGGTCGTGTTTACTCCCATTAAATCTTCGACACTCTTACAAACAACGGCACCCGACCTGGAGCCATGGGCTGCACCAAGTAGATCGGTTAGATAAAATTCATTCTTCTTGTTGTTCGATAAAAGCTTATCCAAGCCCTCGCACAAAAACTTCCCTTGAAAAAAGTATACGCCGGCATTTACTTCCTTAATCAAGCGCTCCTGATCACTCGCATCCACCTCTTCACGAATACAATCAAAGGCTCCCAAGGTGTTTCGAATAATTCGCCCAAGTCCAAATGGATTTTGAGATTCATAACTTAAGCAGGCTGACTGGACCGTGTTCTTTTTGGCCTCATCTACAAAGGCCTTCAAAGTGTCTGCCTTAATCAAAGGAAGGTCTCCGTTAAAAACCACAACATCATTGCTCTTCACTAAGTCTGGAAAAGCGCTTACCGCAGATCGAACTGCATCACCCGTTCCTATCATTTTTTCTTGGCGACAGAACTTCACCTTGTCACCCGCATAGGCTTTCAAAGTTTCTTGAACTAACTCGGCCTGGTGTCCAACAACGGCCACAACCTCATCGCAAGTTTCTAGCAAAACCCTCAAAGGCCCTAGAGCCATGGGCTCGCCATTAATTTCAAACAAGACCTTAGGTTTTGAGGATTTCATCCGAGATCCTGAACCAGCCACTAGGAGAATGCCAAGCATAGATGATAAGTTAGGCCTTATGAGAGCTGTCGTCGACATCGGAAGCAACACGATTAAAGTCTTAGTTGGCCAGATGCGTCGATCACAACTCATTGAAATTGGATCAAAATCCATCGTTGCCCGTCTAGCAAAAGGACTCAAGAGAGGCTCCCCCCTACCGCCCGACGCCTTAGTTAGGGCCGAAGCTGCTTTTGTAGAAATTTCCAATTTTCTAAAAGCCTACAAAGAAATCAAAAGCATCGACGTGCTTGCTACTGCGTCTCTTCGAAAGGCGTCTAACCCAGAAGCCGTCGCCTTACTTGTTGAAAAGTATTTTAAAACTCCTCTGACGGTTATATCGGGAGAAGAGGAAGCCAGACTCAGCGCCATCGGCGCTAAAGCCGCTCTTTCTATTATTAATGAAAGCTCTGATAAGGCCGTATTTTTTGATCTCGGAGGAGCCTCTACAGAAATCAGCATTGAAGGAGAGAAGAAGTGGGCACACTCTTTCGAAATTGGCGCTGTTTCCTCTCATGACCTTTTAAACTTTCCGAGCGATCAAATTGACGATCCTCTCTGGGAATCGCGCAAAGAAAAACTTGATGTTTTTTTTCAAAACACGCCACTGCCAGAAGCCATAAAAAATGCCGAGAATAAAACAACGGCTGTTGCAGCTGGAGGAACTCTTCTTCAAATGGCAAGTGCGATGAAATGCACCATGCCTCATCCTGGAATTTTTCTTTCCAAGCTAGAAGATCTAACAACCTTTTTAGAGAAAGTTAGACGAAGTTCGGAAGAAGATAGAATTAATCAACTTCACATCGAAAAAGGAAGAGCCGACATATTCCCAGCAGGCGTTTGTGTTTTTGAATACCTCTGCCAAAAACTAGAACTCAACGACCTGGTCATCTCGTCAATGGGAATTCGGCATGGGTTTTTAATCGATCAAGACTGATTGGCGGCACGACGCAAACGATCATTGATAGCAGCACCTAAGCCCTGATCGCTGGTTTCACAAACTGCAATGCTTTTGTAGACCCGACTTTCGTCAAGCTTTCTTAAAATGCGAAACAAAGCAGAAGCCGCCTCTAGATCTGAATTTCTCTCTGAAAGAACAAACTCGGCCCTGAAGGAGTCTCCCGACAACCACTTAGCATCCTTAGCTAAAACTCTAATTAGGGCCATTTCACTTAAATCTGATTTACTTAGGGCTTTGAAATCTTTCTCATTTGAGAGAAGCAACATTCGTTTAGCTGGCGAATAGTGTCGAGCATGTGATCCGGGCACTTCCTTGGAAGCCTCTTTAAAGACCTTCACCCCTTCAGGAAGTTTTTCTTTTAATTGCTCAATGCTCACAGCCCCTGGCCTCAAAACACTTATTTTCTTCTCTGAGTCGACACGAACAATTGTGCTCTCCAAACCTCTTGCTGATTCACCACCATCTACGACTGCCTCCAGGCCAAAAGCACCCAGCTCTTTAAGAACTGATAAACAATCCGTAGGAGAAATACCTGTAAAGCGATTTGCGCTAGGAGCAACCAAGGGAGCGTCCCAACGACTTAAAACATTTCGAAAAACGCTATGCTCTGGACAACGCAAAACCACAGAGTCGCTTCCACCTGTGACTAAATCAGAAACTAGCTCGGATTTTTTAAACAGAATTGACAACGGGCCTGGCCAAAAATATTTAACCAATCGTAGAGCCAAGTCATCTTGAACAGCAATCAACGGTTTGGCCATTTCCCAATTTAAGACATGAACGATTAAAGGGTGAAACTTTGGGCGACCTTTGAGGGCAAAAACTTTGGCCACGGCTCTTTCATCCAACAACGGAGCTGCCAACCCATAAACTGTTTCCGTAGGCAACGCCACTGGATTAGAGCTTCGAAAGATTTTAGAAACTCGGTCTAATTGCTCTGGGTATTCAGGATCTAAAAGCAAGGCCACTTCTTAAACGTGTCGCAATCTCAAAGACTTTAAACTAGCCAAATCTTGAGTCGTTTTTCGAATCCTTGTAGACAGAGACTCAGCCAAAGCCTTGTAAAGCTTTGCGCCTAAGTGAACATGCTCTTCAATTAGTTTTTCTAAATCAGCATAATTGAGCTCCAAAACAACAGAAGACTCTGAAGCCGTCGCACTGGCCGACCGCGGGCCCGGATTGCTCGTGCTCAACATTCCCATTTCTCCAAAACAGCTGCCCTTGCTAAACTGAGCCACCATTTGATCATCATCGCCCGAGGCTTTCTCAATCTTAATGCTGCCAGACTGGACCACATACAAAGAAGTTGAAGAAGCACCTTCTGAGAAAAGCATCTGACCAACACTAAGGCTTTTTTCCCTACAAAGAGCAGCAACTTGCTTAACCTCTTGCGCGGACCAACCTGAAAACAAAAAACATTCACTTAAAACAGTATTCATATACTTAATATCTCACAGTCCGAGAAAATCTTTAATCTCAGGAGCGTGAAGAAAAGACTTAGCGTCGCGCCGCCCCTCAAGAAGCCAGCGCCTTCTCAAGCGAAAGTCCTTAAGCTGCTGCGCGCTAATATTGAGTTCGCTCGCAAGAGGGAAACGAATCCAGCGAACCCCTCCCTTAGTCACTCCTTTGACGATTCCGCTCTCGGACCCCCACAAACGGTGGTTCGCAGAGGTTTCTAAAATCAACCAAACGGTTTCATCTTTTTCAGTCCTAAAACCCTCACTAAGAGATTCAAGAAAAGCTTCGCCATGAGATCGCAAGCGAGCTCCGGACTCATATTGCGGGTGTTCAGGAAAGTTACCAAACTCTAGAAGAGACAAATTAAATTCTTCATATAGCCTCTCTTCTAAATTCAAATCTCTGGCCAAATCCAAAGATCGAGAGCTCTTATCATAAAGTGGGCATTCCACCGGAATCTTATACAAACTCTCCTTTTGAGAGGATTGCAGCTTTTTAAAGTATTTTAAAAAATTCTCCTTACGCCCCTCACCACTCAAACGGTCTAAAAATGAGGGATTTAATCCATCCCAGGAATCAAACTTCATGGCCTGCCATTCGGCATAATTTCCCTTATTACGAAGGGCCCAAGACATAGCTATCCAGCATCCCATTCCGGTTCCCGCCACCTTTGAGAGGGAGTAGCCCATGGACTCCATTTGTTGCATAAAACCAAGACCAGAGAAACTATCAACTGCGACTCCGCGAACCCACACGGCCCAATTTTTGACCGGCCTTAGTTCCCTAGAACTATCTTCCATAGGAACATCAATCGTCGGGATTTCTTCAGACTCTTCAACAACAATGTCTGGCTTGTTTGACTTGTCAGACTTGCGCAAGCTTCCACTGCTACAAGAATACAAAAAAAGCAGAAGAAAATTTAAAAAATATGCTTTTCTACCCATAAAAAGAACTCTCTATTTCCTTTAGCGCCCTCTAAAGGGCAATCAATTGAATCTTTCACCTGTAACCCTGTAGATTTTGCCACACTCATTTTCACCCGCTCGAGCGCCTCTTGCCGATGAACATCATCCACGACAATACCCTTAGGAGTCTTAGAGGCATCTAACTCAAACTGAGGCTTGACTAAAATCACCCAACTACCGCCATCTTTAAGCCATTCGGCTGCATGTTCAATCACTTTTATGACGGAAATAAAAGAAAGGTCCGTCACCATCACAGCAAAGGGAGTTTCCACACCTTGATCATCCCAAAACTGTTGATCCACCTTAAGAACATGGGTTTGTTCGAAACTCTTCACCTTCGCATCATTACGAATCTTTTCGTGAAGCTGATTTGTTCCAACGTCCAAACAAGCAACACTCGAAGCGCCCAGCTCAAGCAAAACCTGAGAAAAGCCTCCAGTAGAAGCGCCAATATCCAAACACGAGGCGCCCGCTATTTTCGCCTTAAGGTCGGGCCAGTAATCAATGGCTCCTCTAAGCTTCTTAGCTCCACGCCCTACGTCCTGATCAATTTCACCAATAATCCGAAACTGAGCGTCACCGGGGAGCTGTTGCCCAGCTTTTTCCACCAGACGCCAAACGTTTTTCTTATCTAGAAACTCAACCTTTGAAGTCATAATGAATGCCTGCGCTTTATTACGAGTCTCTGCAACATTGGCCAGCACAATGAGCTCATCCGCCCTACTCTTTTTAATTTGCTTTGGGTGGCTCAAATCTTTCTTTCTAAAAAATCATGAAACAATTGCTCGGTCTCTTCAGAGGACCATAAGCCGCTCTGCAAATCCTTCAATTGCGCTACTTTTCGCTCACAATGGGCTCGGAGCTCATCTCGACTCTTAAAAAAAGTAGGAATTTCATCATCCAAAAGATCGTCAACCCACTGGAAGAGAACCCCAAGCTCAACTCCCCATTCTCGAAGACGGTTTAACTCGTCCACACTAAGACTTCTATATCGACGCGCCAAAAGCCCCGCCATACTTGCAGAAGCCCCGAACAAAGCACCGGTCTTTAATCGATGTATAGTTTCAACAGTCTCCAAGGAGGAAAAATCTTCTCGCATATCCTTCCACTGTCCATAAACCATACCTCTAGCACCTGCCGCAAATGCTAGCTCTCTTACCAGTTCAACCAAAGGCTGGGTGTGAGAAATCAATTCAAAAGCTGAAGTCAACAATGCGTCTCCAACCAAAATAGCTTCCGCCTCTCCGGTTAAACGATGAACCGTGGCCCTACCTCTGCGAAAATCATCGTCATCCATTGCGGGGAGATCATCGTGAATCAAAGAGTAGGCATGAATCATTTCCAAAGCCCAACTAGCTTTAAAACAGTTTTCATTAGAGGCTGCGCTTTGCCCTGTGAGCCGCTCAAAGACCCAAGACATACACAAAGGGCGAACTTTCTTTCCACCCGAAAGAGAATAGCGATACCAGAAAGCAATTTCTTCGGGAAGATCCAGAAGCCTCAAGGTATCATCCAATGACCCCTCAAGCTTCGATAGAAATAAATGATCCGCCCTAAACATCGACGTCGTTTTTAGAAAACTCTCCGCCAGATTTTTCTAAAATTTCCTTAACCTTCAACTCTGCTTCATCGAGAGTCTTGCCGCATTTTCTAACAAGCTCTACTCCGTCTTGGAATAGCTTCAGAGTGTCTTCTAGGGGCAAATCACCACCTTCAATTTTTTTGGCAATCTCATCAAGTTTCTTAATATCCTGGTCGATCATAGGACGCCAATACTAGTCACAGAGAGCCTATAGTCAACTTAAAGTCTTGGAGACCAAGCGGGCTGTTTACAGTCACCCAGCTTGGCTGGAGAGAGAGCCCTAATCCCGGTGCCATCTGCACTCATGATGTAGATGCGGTATCGGCCCTCACGATTGCTAGAAAAGGCAATGTGTCGACCATCCGGGCTAAAGACCGGGTTTTCACTTGAAAATCGCCCTTCCGTAATACGAACTAAATTCGAGCCGTTGGGATCAATCAAGAAGACGTTAAAGTTATTAGCTTTGTTTTCTTGGCCACAAAAAGCTATACGATCGCCTTTAGGCGACCACTTAGGAGAACTATTGTAAATTCCAACTTTAGTCAGCTGCCGAGCGGAACTTCCATCCGCATTTGAAACATAAACATGCGGCCGCCCTGTTTTACTACTACTGAAAGTTAAGCGATTCCCATCTGGAGACCAGTCCGGTTCCACACTAAAAAACTGAGTGCTAGTGATAGGCACTCGTGTCCTTTTTTGAAGATCCAAAATAAATATCTCAGGCTTGCCGTTATTAGAGAAAGTATAAGCAAGTTTATTCTCGGTCGGATGAAAAACGGCCCCAGAATTAACACCCTTTGCAGCCGTTAAAAGACTTCGTTGATTTGTGCGGATATTGTAAATGTACAAATTTGGATTTACAAAACCACCCTTCTTAGAAGGCCTATAGGATGTAAAAACGATACGATCTCCCTGGGGAGACCAAGTGGGCGATAAAGCAAAATTACCATCGTTAGTCAGTTGCTTTAAATTTGCACCGTCAAAGTCCATGATGAAAATTTCTTTTCTTTTAATTCCGCAGCTCATTAGAATACGGGTTCTAAAGACACCATCTTCCCCTGTAAGAATTTTAATAATCTCATTACCTGCAAAATGGGCAAGCTCTCTGGCAGGCTGATTAGAATTAGAAACGAATGGATATTTTCTACCGAGGATTTGAATTCCACGAGCAACGTCATACAAGCGCAGTTCTGCCTCAATGCTTTTATCTGGCTTAACGACCAAAGCACTCTTAATCACCATTTCCACACCAAGGGCTTTGTATGGCTTAAAATCGAAACTTCCTAGGACCATACCACCGGCTTTCGGCAGCTTTTCTTCGGGCAAAATAACGAATAGGTCTGTAAAATTTAAATCATTCGTCAATGTTTTTGAAAACTCACTAGAAAGGGCTCGTGGACCCCCTGTCGCCTCAACAGCCAACAACACTTTCTTTAGATCTGGGTGACCAACGGGGATGTAAATTCGAGGCCTTTCAACTGAAAAACCCACAGACGAAACACCTACAGCAAAACAAAGAGTTAAAATTTTTATTCCGGAAAAGCGCATATTATTCCTTCCTCTAGATAAATCATCTTCAAAGAATCTGGTGGTGCCGGGAACGGGTCAGCCGACTCAATCGACTGCAAAGCATACCTATCAAATTCATCATTTCCACTTTTAGTAATCAAATCCCTTGAGATCACTCTACCCTTTGGATCTAATTTTACAACAACTTCAGCTCTATATTGCTTGGAAGCCGCCATCCATGCTGGCACCTTCCAAAACTTCATCACATGATTTCGAATCTTTCCCGAATGAACTTCTTTATCCGTAGCTACATCACCGGTGATGGAGTAGCCTTCAGATAAAATATTTCCACCCAACTGCTCTCGACCCACTTCAGCCACCTTGGCGTCATCGTCATTCAACAAATCTTTCATCAACTTCTTTCGCTGACTCTCTGTGCTTAGTGCTTTGCGAGCTTCATCCATTGCCTTCTTTTTATCTTTTTTTTCCTGCGCATCTTTCTTCTTCTTTAAAACCATTGCGTCTTTAGGGAGCTCTTTTTCCTTAACCTTCTCAACTGCCTTCTCGCTCAAATCAACTTTCTTTAACTCTTGGAGTGTCTTGCTCGGCAGATCAAGGACCTCAACACGAATCGCCGACCTTTGCTCCTTTAAAGAAAGAGACGCCTGCTCGTCTTTTGATGTTGGCCAAAAACTCTGAATAAAAAGATTCAAAATTGAAAAAAACAAAAGCGCGAGGTGACTTAAAGAGGACTTCTTTAAGGCATTTTGAATATAATTAGGAAGTCGCTTCCTTGTGAGAGTCTTTTGAAGGGGCTGAACTGGTGAGACCCCTTTTTGAACTGCATTAAGCAGAGAGGCGACAAAATCAGGGTCTCGCATCATTAGTCAGCCTGAGTCACTAATCCTACTTTTAAAATTCCTGCGCTTTGCACCTTTGCCATAATCTCGGCGACAAAACCGTAAGGAACTTCTTTATCCGCTTTTACAAATAACTCTTTTCCAACACGAGATTTAAAAACCAGCTTTAGCTTCTCAGAAAGATCTCCTATTCGAAGGGAGGTTTGCCCTATTCGAATATTCATATCCTTGGAGACAAACAATGTAACGGGCTCTTCAGCAGATTGGCCCGAGCGCAGGTTTTTTCCTTCGGCTACTGGAAGATTTACATCCACTCCGCGCTCCAAAAATGGACTTGTGATCATAGTAATAATCAAGAGAACCAACATTACATCAACCAGAGGAATAATGTTTATCTCAGCCATCGGTGCTGGCCCCGATCCATCACCATCGTCGTGATTAAAATTAAAAGCCATCCGTTACCCTAAATAACTTCGCTTAAGGATGTTCGTAAAGTCACTCGAAAAGCCATCTAAATCTGACTTAAAGGTTCTAATTCGATTGGCATATTGGTTGTAGGCAATAACGGCAGGAATCGCCGCCGCTAATCCAACAGCCGTAGCAACAAGCGCATCGGCAATACCGGGGGCAACCACTTCTAGAGTTGCCGCATTGCCACCCGCACCAAGAGCTTTAAAACTATTCATAATTCCCCAAACCGTTCCAAACAATCCTACAAAAGGAGCCGCAGATGCAACCGTCGCTAGCTGCGGAAGCATAGACTCCATCCGAAGCAGTTCTTTACTTGTTGTCTTTCGTAAAGTTCTTTGAACATTCTCCAAGCCTTGAGAAACTATTTCAGCCGCCTGAGCAGGGCTGTCTTTGCCCTTTGAGTTCAGTTTTTGAAACTCTTGGTAGCCAGAACGAAAAACATTTGAAACGGGACTCGCCGTTAAGTTTCTAGTTTCGCTAAAAATATTATCTAACGACTTTCCGTTCCAAAATAACTCCATAAAAATAGTGCTTTGTTTGGATGCTTGCCTAAAAGCGGTCCACTTTGCAAAGATGATTGTCCAAGATAAAACTGATGATCCAATCAGCATTAGCAAAACAACCTTAACAACCGGGCCGGTTTCTAAAAGCATTTCAATAATTCCCATATTTTCCATATGGATGTATTGTATCGGCTCGTGCCTTGAGCACTCAAGCTTGTTGATTACGTTGCTTCAAAAGCCTTTGGAACGCGGTGTTAGCAATTAAGACCACCACCGCAATGTAAAAGTAAACAGAAGACACCTCAAGTGGACCAGGAAAGAGCTGAAGGATGGACGCAGCTCTCCAACTGGCAACATTTTGACCAAAAAGACTCAAAAATGAAAAGGTCAAACCCCACAAAAAGAACACACGACCATAAAAGCTGTCTCCCCGCACTTTCTCGCGAAACAAAGTTTCCATAAAACTCAAATTCAAAGCAATTGAAAGCAAAAGACAAAGCCCAACCCCGGCAAAAGAGACTTGTGAAACACTATTAGCTTCGACAATGGAGAAAAGAAGATACGACTCGAAAACAACAGCAAAGACAAAAGATACAAAGGAAGACACTTTGCTCTCGAATATTTTACGAAACACTTCATAACGAAGAGCTTCCAACACGGCCAACCACAGCAAAAGATACCCACCCTGAAAAGCAATCCAGGGAAGCAACCAGAAAACCCGAGCAAAACCTTCTGAAGGGGCTTCGATCTGCGAAAACCCAAGAAAAGTGCTCAAAGCAACCAAGCCCGCACAAACTAAAAAGCCCAAAAAGGCCCGGAACCAAATCTGAGGCCAAGACTTGTGAGGAAGTTCTAAATCAAAAAAGCGTTCCTGGGTTCTTTCGTTGATTCTCTTTTCAACTAGAGCCACCAAAGAGATAGCTCCAGCAATCGATAGGATCTGTAGACCAGCTTCGTTTTCAGCTAAGAATTGAAGCAAAGATAGGCGAGACCAGCCTGCCAAGGACAATAAAGCGCGGGTAGACGCCTCAAAGACCACGCGTAATGTTAAAAATACCGTTAAAAAAACAAGCGCTTGGCGCAATGGAAAGGAAAGTTTTCTCACTAGCTTGCACTTTTATAATGCTCCGTGTAAAAGATCAAGCTGTAAAAATGAATTCAAGCGAAAACCCCCTCAAATCAATAAGTTCGCAGGCTGTCGTTGTCGGCGCAGGCCTTGCTGGTTGTGAATGTGCCTGGCAAATGGCTGAGCGAGGAGTGACTGTTACTCTGATTGAACAAAGGCCCCACCACAGTTCACCAGCTCACAAAACAAATCTTTTTGGAGAACTCGTTTGCAGCAATAGCCTCAAATCAAACGACCCTCTGTCGGCCCCTGGACTTTTGAAAAATGAACTTCAAGCCTTGAATTCTCTCGTTCTAAAGTCTGCTTTCGAAAACAAAGTTGCCGCAGGACAAGCACTCGCAGTGGAGCGCAATGGCTTCTCGCAAGCCATCACTCAAAGCGTCTCTCAGCACCCCAACATTCGAGTCATCCACCACCAGGTAACAAACTACAACGATTTATTTGATTCCATCAAAGGACAAACACGCCCAACCGTATTTGCAACAGGCCCGCTAGGAGCTCCAGCCTTAATGGACAGCCTTAAGGAACTCATTGGCGAAAGCAAATTGAGTTTCTTTGATGCCATATCTCCTATCGTCGACGCCTCTTCTATTGATTTCAACAAGGTTTACAAAAAAAACCGCTACGACAAAGTCTCTGACGAAGGGAGTGTAGACGATTACATCAACTGCCCTTTCTCAAAAGAAGAATATTTCAACTTCATCGAAGCCATTCAAAAGGCTGAAAAAGTTGAGAATCATAGCTTTGAAAAGATCCCTTATTTTCAAGGCTGCCAACCCATAGAAGCCATGATTGAGCGCGGGCCATCGACCCTCGCCCATGGCCCCATGAAGCCAATGGGATTGGAAGATCCAAGAACCGGCAAGCGTCCGTTTGCCGTTGTTCAATTGCGAAAAGAAGACAATGAAGGCAGATCTTGGAACATTGTGGGATTTCAGACAAAAATGAAATACCCCGAGCAAAAAAGAATTTTCCAAACAATTCCTGGCCTAGAGAATGCTGAGTTTTACCGATTAGGTAGTATTCATAGAAACACCTACATTAAGACCCCCGCACTCTTGAATCAAAACTTTGCTCTCAACACTCAGCCAAACCTATTCTTTGCTGGTCAGATAACTGGAGTCGAAGGCTACTTAGAAAGCACTGCTATAGGGGCCTATGTCGGCCTAGGCATTTATTCCAAATTAAAAAACAACATTGAACTCCCTCCTCCACCTCAAACAACGGCACTAGGTGCTTTGGCGCATGCCTGTTTTGCTGGGAGTCTGAAGAACTTTCAACCCATGAACATTAACTGGGGCCTTGTTCCCCTCAACGGGATCGATGTCAAAGATAAGAGTAAAAAAGAAAAGCTTGTAGAAAGAGCTCAAAGAAACTTTAAACTCTGGTCTGGATTCATCAACGCCTGAAGCTATAACTCTAGACGGACTCCCGTGTTAAACTGAATGATATTGTCTCTGGCTCCGCTATCGGTAAAGAAACTTCTATAAACACCCTCAAAAAGCCAAAAAGTTTCAGCTGTCAATCTAACACCAAGACGTGTATAGCCGCCCATCATAGACTGCCCACCGGTCGATGAGACAATTTCATTCGGCAAACCATAATCAATCCCTAAACCCAACAAATACCGAGAACCAAAATACAAAGAGGAAGAAACGGAGATGACTGGTAAAAACATAAATTCTGTATCGTCATCCACAGTAGATACCTTACCACCATCATCAGCTTGATGTTGATAAAGCTTTCCTGAAAAACGAAGTAACAAGCCCTCTGCGACCGAGAACTTATCTTCAACAAAAACTCCGCCTACAATGTCGGAAAAATATAAGGACTGGTTCTTTACTGCGCCCAAAACAGCTAAAGTCTGTTCCAGCTGTAGAGAAAATCCTAACCCTTTATTTACAAAGTCTGGCTTCCACTCTCCTCTAGCCAAGGCTGCAGGTGCCATAAAAAGACTCGACTTCGCTCCCTCAGCTGCTCGATTCACGCCCACGCTCCAAAATCCAAGCATGATATCCATTTGAATGTCAGAGCGGCCACTAGAAGGAGGAGTGTAAATAACAAACTCGTAACCGTTGTATCGAGTGTTTTGCGCCTTGAGGAACAAATAAGGCTTATGCAAAGCAGCACTCTCGCCAAATGCATATTCTAAACTGAACTTTACTTCACAGTTGTCTTTTGAATCTGAACGAAGTGTGATTTCTTCTCGATTCTCAAGCGGGTCAACCTCAATCAGAATAAAAGAACTCCCTTGTAGTATCTCAAAATCATCTTCATCCGAAAGACGGTCATAGGTGAAGCCCTCTGTGGAGAACTTACAAGAGGGATTAAGACTCACGCCTGGACTTCGCCCATTTCCCCACCACTTGATTTGCCTATCTGAAATCTGCCCTATCACAAACCAACGATTGGCAATCCATGCCTTTTCCGAATACAAAAAAGCGCTTCTTTGAGCAAAGGAAGAAAAACAAAAAAGAAACAGAGGAACTGCCATGATCAAAGAAAACTTTTTCATCAGTGAAACCCTCTATCCAATAGGTAAGGCATAATGTGCAACCTAAAGTAATAGCTTTGAATCTTTTCACTAATAGAAGAAGAAGAAGAAGAAATACTATAAGAAATATCTTGGTAGCCCGCACTAATGGCCCACCTTCGATTTAAACGATACAAAGTTCCGACACTGTAAAGCAACGACTTATATTGTGCACCAGCAGTTTCATAACGAAATGAACTTTCTAGGCCAAGGTTACTCATCAAACTCCCAGCCCCAGCCCAACTTGAAGGGACAAATGACATCGCATCAAATCCTCCTCCAAAAGCAGTCACAAAGTTTAAAGAAATCGCATTCAGATCCGAACGTTGAACAATATTGCGCCCTCGGTAGTCTGCAACCAAAGCAAACATAGGTCTTCCGACTTTCTCGGTGCCCATGAACTGAATCCGAGCATCAAATGCAGCCTCGGAATAATTCAAAGTAGAGGCAGCTCGAGAAATAACGTTGGATACGTTCTGAAACATCTCCAAACCTAAAAACAGATTATCCCAAATAGGTGTGGGAATATTAATTTTTCCGCCAACGACAGGAAACATGGTTTTCTGTCGCTCGTCCGAACTCACTTGAGAATTGTCTGTGGAGAAGCGCGCCCATTTCGTTTCAAAAAAGAGCTGCGAATCTTTGAAAAAGTTGAACAAACCAATCTCGTTCAACTTTTTTGAAGGAGCTTCGACAACAACTTTATCAGCCACACCTCCAGCGCGAACCACATAGGTGCTGACTGGGGGCAACACAGTAAACTCAAAAACATAGTCTGAACCATCTCTCTCAATGCGCACTCGAGCTTTGGGCTCAACAGAAATATTACACACACCTCGAGCACGAGCTCGAATTCGAACACGAGTAAAAAAAGTTCCTTCACGGGTGTATTCTAGAGCTGGGGTCGAATCTTCAATCACACCCCACTCCAGACACCTATTCTTAGTCGGTGTTGCCTGAATATACTCGTAACTCACTTCGCTAAGGCTATAGCGATGTATACCTACCTGGCTCCTGGCTGCCTCAGACAAAAAAAGAGAAAGAAGAAGCAAGGACCTAAAGAAACGCTTCATAGCCATCGCCCGCAACCACGACGCTCAAATGAGTCCTTCCAATTGTTCGACCAATAACTAGCATCTCCGTCACTCGGATAGGCCGTATTTACATTTGACAAAAGATCTTTTGCCTCACGACAACGCGAATTCTTCAAATGAGCTCCCAACATGACATCCAGAGCAAAACGCGCTCCCGTTGTAAGTCTCTCAGCAGAGACATATTCTCGCTTGGTTAAAGAATTTGCCATATGTTGCTTGGCCTTTAAGAACCGTCCCTGCTTGGCGTTCCTAACGGCTAAAGTAATATCGTTACTTGGTGGAATACTTGAAGGCGTTCGATCAAACACAGGGGGTCGTGCCGAATTAATGATGGCCGGAGTCTTAGAAGCCAACGCATCAATGCGGCGCTGCTGCTGCCTTCTGATAATCTCTTGAGGGTCGATAATTCTTTCGGCCACCGAGGAGTTACTGGACAGCGAGCGACTTAAGACTTCGGTCTCAACTTTGACCTCCTCTAACTTTGAATTAATTGCCTCGTCTGCCCTGAAAACCTCGGTGCTCTTAGCTATCAAACTCTGCTGACCAAAAGAATTCTCTAAGACAATCTTTTCTTTTGAAGCCGCATTCTGCTCAACGTTCAGCTGTCCGCGTATGACTTTGATGGAAGCAGCAATTTGCTGACTGTTGTCTGGACTGGCTCTCTCTAGGAAAACCATACTGTTGGGACCAACAAGAAGCTTAGATCCATCAAACAACTCTAAAGTCGCCTCTGAATCATTGCTTGTGCTAACAAAAGTTCTATCCATTAGCCGTTGTGATATTCGACCACGACGAAACACCAATGCTTTCTCAGAACGAAATCGCAAAGACCCCTTCAACGACTTCACTTCAGCAATCATCGATCCGCCTTGCTCAGGGTTGAAAATTGGATCCAACAAAGGCGCAACTGAAACTCTGAAAAAGGCAGACTTTGTAAAGAACTGAGTGTGCTGAGGCGGACCTAGATAAACATAGGCGAGAAAGGCTATCATCAGATACGCCAAGCCTGCTATTGCCCACAAAATCCTTCTCATATCTTAACAATCGGTAAAACTTGGGAATAAATTTAAAGGATAAGCCTTAGGCTTAGACTCTTTTAATGCAGCGCAACTCTTTTGAGACTACCCAAGCTTCAACCCTCAATGACAATTTGCAGCAAGTGCCCGCAATTGCAAAACTGTGTTTAAATAATGACTATGCCAGCAGGTCTTGTCGTAAAGGAGCTTTCTCAATGCCAAGGGGGGAACTGGCCGTCAAAAATCCTATTTAAGAACATTTCTCTCAACTGGACAGCACCAGGTCTACACATCGTCATGGGAGGGTCTGGAAGCGGCAAATCCACTTTTCTCAAATCCATTGGAGGAGTTTGGCCGCCACACACGGGAACAATCAGCATTGATGGAATCTCGCTTTGGAAAAAAAACAGTCCTATACAAAATCCACAAGCTCTTTCCAAACTTGGCTTTGCTTTTCAGAACAACGCACTTTTTAGTTCTTTACGAAACATTGAGAATCTAACTTTTCCACATTCAAAACGCTTTCCAGGTTTTACATCGTCGGAACGATCAGAACTAGCCATGCAATGGCTCGAAAAAGTTGGACTTCAACAATCTGCCTTTTCATTTCCACACGAAATTTCTGGCGGAATGCAAAAAAGATTGGCCATTGCGAGAACTCTACTCTTGGAGCCTGAATATATTTTCCTAGACGATCCAACAGCAGGTTTAGACCCCATCACCTCTGAATCCATAGGAGAAATGCTGTCAAATTTGCTAAAGGGTAAAGACTCACTAGTCATAATCGTCACCAACGATCCGGAAAGAGCTAAAGCATGGGGCCCCAACATTCACTTTCTTACAAACGAAACTTTAATCAGCCCCAACTCACAGCAATATGATTCGATTAAGGAGAGCTTTCTTGATTGAGTTTGAAAATGTCTTCAAAGCCTTTGGAGAGAAGCGAGTCTTAAACGGGCTCACCCTTAAGATCGACAAAGGAGAGCGATTTTTTGTTCTAGGTAAATCCGGAACAGGCAAGAGCGTTCTTCTTAAACACTTAGTTGGTATTTTGAAAGCTGACCAGGGGACCATTCGCCTGGACGGAGAAGAAATACAGAACTTAAAAGAAAATGAATTTAATAGAATTCGCAAGAAGTGCTCCATTGTCTTTCAGTTACCGGCACTTCTGGACTCACTAAATCTATTTGAAAACCTTTGCTTTGGAATAAAAGCGCTTTCAAGCGACGAGAAAATCAAAAGAGTCACCTCCTCGTTAAATGCAGTTGATTTAAGTCACCTAGCGAGTGATCTTTTCACAAAAACTCCTCCAGAGCTAAGTTATGGCGAACAAAAAAGAATGGCACTTGCCCGAGTTCTGGCCCTCGACCCAGACTATATTTTATACGACGAACCAACCACCGGATTAGATCCAGTTACATCAAGAAACATTCATAAGCTTATTTTAGATGTTTCTCAGAAACTTGGGAAAACTTCTATTGTCGTATCTCACGATATGCCAAATGCTCTAAAAACTGCCAGCAGAATTGCGCTCATGGATGCCGGACAAGTCGTCTTTGAAGGCACTCCGAAAGAAATTCTAGAATGCCAACACCCCCTAGCAATAAGCTTCATGAAGGGAGTGAAAAAGCATCATGATTAAATCAATGGAGCATTTAGGAAAACACATTTTCTTCTTTTTTGAGATTCTCATCTCGCCTTACACCCGAGGATTTGAAGGACGCGAATTCTTAGGTCAACTTTCAAAAACGGCTTGGCGGTCTATTCCGACGACCATCACAGCCGGAATATTTACTGGAGCTATTTTAGCTATGCAATTCTATCTTCAACTAAGAGATTTTGGTGCAGAAAATGTCCTCGGAGGACTTAACACCTCTGGAACCCTACGCGAAGTTGGACCTGTTTTGATTGCTTTTATGCTAGCCGGAAAAGTCGGTGCCTTTACCTCGGCAGAAATTGGATCAATGAAAATTACAGATCAAATTGAAGCCATTCGATGCTTGGGCGTCGATCCAATCCGATACTTAATCGCTCCACGTTTTTTTGCAGTTTCCTTAAGTTCCATACTTCTTCTCTCTGTCGGCTTAATTATCTCGGTCGTGGGAGGTATGATTGCCGCCTACCTTGTTGGTGGTATTAACTTTCAACAATACCTTTCAATGATCCCACGCTTTGCAACCTCTCAATCAATTTTTTTAGCGACCTCAAAAGCTCTAGTTTTTGGGATGTTGATGGGGCACATATGCTGTGCCAATGGCTATTGGACAGAAGGTGGGACTCAAGGAGTTGGGCGTGCTGTAAAGAACACGAGCGTGCAAAGCATGGTCGCCATCGTTCTTGCCGATTTTATAATGAGCTGGACGGCAGAAGGAATTTTCTTTAGTCATGGCGGTTAGACTTAAGAGCCTTGCTTCAAGGAACATCGTTTTACTGAACATCCTTCGTGTTTTTTCTTTGTGCCTTAAAGCTCTAATCAGCGGAAGAATTGATAAAAAAGAATTCCAAAAACAACTTTATGATTTCAGCATTGGAAGCCTGGGCATAGTTGTTTTTTGCTTAAGCTTTGTAGGAGTCATCATCACCCTTGAATACAGCTTTCACATGAAACTAGTCATTGGCGACGATTCGCTCATCCCTAGTTTCGCCATGGTTATGCTCACTCGAGAACTTGCCCCCATCGTGACGGCTCTTTTAATCACATCGAAAATGGGCGCCGCAATGGCGGCTGAAATTGGAGCCATGAAGAACACCGAACAGCTCGATGCCTATCGTCTACTTAGCCTGCAACCTATTGAGCTTTTTGTAGCGCCTAGATTTGTTGCGTCGGCCTTAGCCACATTCATGTTAGCCATGATAGCTCTTGGCGTTTCAATAGCAGGAACCTGGCTAAGCTCTATTACCTTTTTAAATTTTAGCAGCTCCTCGTTTTTCAATTCTCTTTTTGTCTTTACCAAAACGAGTGACTTTGTTTCTTGTGGCGTGAAAGCCCTTCTCTTTGGCGCAAGTATTCCTGTCATTAGTTCGACCTATGGGTTTCGTTGCCGATTTGGAGCCGAGGGTGTTGGAGAAGCGACTACCAATGCAGTCGTCACCAACTCCATATGGATCATCATCCTTGATTTTATTCTTACCTACGCCTTTTCTTTGAGCGCTTAACCACTAGACAACTGCGTCGCACTGCAACGCGGAGCGCAACTTCATGCTCAAGTTATCCAGCCAGGCTTCCGAATAAGAAGATGTATGGATATCGGTGGAGTGAATAAGCTGAAGCCCTTCATCCCCATAAAGGATAAGGCAGACATAGGGCGAAGCCGTCATGGCAACGCTGACCGAGATGCCAACGGCAAACAATCAAGGCAAGAGAGACCTCACATAGAACAACTCAACCCTGAGCAAGAAGAAGAAGCCTTAAAGAAGCTAAACTCTCAGCCCTCATTTATACAAGCCGGCCTCAAAGCCGAACTCGTTCGCGAAGACGGAAAACACCCTCACATCCTTGTAAAAAAGGTGGGAGGAGAAATTCTTCGCCGCCTACCCTATCAACAAATTATCAACATCTTCATTAACCAAGCTGAAGATGGTAACTCTGGCATGCTCATCAATCGCAAAGCCTAAATGAACAAACCGTTTTTATGGAGAAAGACGATTCAACATTCTTGGAAATGGAATGCACTCACGCACGTGAGGCACTCCCGAAATCCAAGCCGTGCATCGCTCAATTCCAACACCAAAACCGGCGTGTGGCACAGAACCAAAACGTCTTAAATCTAAATACCAAGAAAAAACCTTTTCATCCAAATCGTGTTCTTTAATCTTCTGAAGAAGCTTAACTTCATCGTCTTCCCGTTGCGCTCCACCAATGATCTCGCCGTAACCTTCAGGAGCCAGCAAATCACAAGACAGCGAGTAACCTGGTCGAGCAGGGTCTTCCTTCGTATAAAAAGGCTTTTGATTCATGGGGAATCCATAGATAAAAGTAGGCGCAGAATTCTTAGAGGCCAAAATGGTCTCATCACCACCGCCAAAAGAATCTCCGGCTTTAAACCCATCTTTTGATTCTTTCACTAAAATATCGGAGGCCTCGTCATAGGACATGCGAGCAAAAGGCGCCTTAATCTTTTTTAGAATTTCTACATCTCGTTCAAGTGTCTCTAGTTCACGAGCCCGATTTTTCAGAACGGAATCAACAATGTGAGTGATCATTCTTTCGGCCAAAGACATCGTCTCTTCGATGTTCATATAAGCAACTTCTGGTTCTAACATCCAAAATTCAGTTAAATGACGCCGAGTTTTAGATTTCTCCGCTCGAAAGGTAGGGCCAAACACGTAGGCTTTACCAAAAGCGAAAGCTCCAGCCTCACCATACAACTGTCCACTCTGACTCAAATAAGCCTTAGCCTCATCAAAGTAATCCACTTCAAAAAGATCCGTGGTTCCCTCACAAGCATTGGGAGTAAAAATAGGAGCATCGAAACCAACAAAACCTTGTTGATCAAAAAACTCACGACTGGCACGAACAACCTCTGAGCGAATTCTCAAAATAGCGTGTTGTCTTTTAGAGCGAATCCACAAATGCCTATGATCCAACAAAAAAGCTGGTCCATGTTCTTTGGGAGTTATTGGATAATCGACCGATGCACCAACTTGCTCTACAGAGCTAACTTGTAGCTCCCAGCCACCTGGCGCCTTGGGAGCCTTTGCGAGCTTGCCGGTTACGACAACACTAGTTTCTTGATTCAGCCCTTCAAAAACGGAAAAGGCGTTCTCTGAAGCCTCTCCCTTAAACAAGACGCCTTGAATTGTGCCGGTGCCATCGCGAACTAGGAGAAATTTCACTTTTCCACTAGAGCGCTTATTATAAACCCAGCCTTTGAGCTCGACAGAGTCTCCTTCGGCACATTTTTGATTAAAAATATCTTCAACATAAATCTTGGGCAGCATGTCTTTGTTTTACTGCGAGCTGGCCTTAATATCTAGAAAATATGAAATTTCTCTTTTTTATAGCCAAATTCTTCATTGCACTCATTCTTTGGACTGCTATTGGGCAGATACCAATGAAAGGAGAGTCCCTGGAAAACCGCTACCATAAGGGCGTAAATTCTTCTCATTTCCAAAAGTATTTTTGGACAATAGCGACGCCGATAACCTGGACAAAGGAAAAGGTCGAGAAGCTCGTTGAAAGCCGTAGAGGCAAATCTCTCGCCCGCTAAAACGAAGAACGGATTCCCTTTAGAAAACTAAAGGGAATCCGCAAAAATTTAAAAGTAAGTTTAACTCACAGATTACTGCGCGTTAGGCACCGTTGGAGTAGCTCCTGTGTGGGCTGGCTGTTGAAACTGAAGTGCTCCAGCTCCTCCTAGTGGATTCAACCCTGGGTTCGAGCTCACCGCGCGGTCAACCATTGCCTTCACATTCTGATCACACGTGGGGTCTTGATTCATTCCTGCAGCCACCGAGCGGGCACACATACAACTAACACCAAAAGAACCACTGGCTCCTCCACCAAACTGCTCTCCCAAACCCATCCCTGAATACATAGGGTTTAACTGGGCATAACTTGAAAAGCTTAATGCGACCAACAAAGCAGTAAAAACTCTAGCTAAATTTTTCATAATGAAAACCTCTCCCATTTAGGGAAGCACGAGGCGTGCCAACGAAGATGACGCTGCAAAATATTGTTTTTAAAGCAGTTTTAAATCCGACCTTAGGTCAAAACCTGTCTAAATTATAGACAACTGTTAAGATTGGGTTAAGAAAACACTCCCCCGCTGTGAAAAGGTAGCGAATGTGAGTGAAAAGTAAACGGATACGTTTTCACCCTATTGGTGGGCGCCTGGGACCATTTGCACCGCTTGTCCATTTTGAGTGCGAAGCACTGTATTGTCATATCGCCCCGCAGGACAAGGATCATGAGTCTGAGCCTCACCTATTGTTGGAACCTGCCTGTAAGCAGGAGCATAGGCAGCTTGTCCAGCGGCCTGTCCTTGCATGTAAGCCCCTAAGTTTACTTGAGCACCATAAGCAGGAGATATTGGCTGCTGAAAGTAGGCAAAAGCACTCAATCCGAAGAACATAAAGCTTGCTGAAAAAAGAATTCTTTTCATAATCACCCTTCCGGCCCAAACGATAGTCCCACAGGCCTTAAAAGCTCCACCAACATGGTGAAGGTTTCAGAGATTCGTCGGGCTCTTTCCCTCTCCGATTGAGAGGCAATGATTCGTCCTTTAGCGTTTAAGACTTGAGAGACTCGACCCGATGGCGAATACACGACCTGGATACTACCCGCATCTCCCGACGCGAGCTTTTCCTTAATTTCAACCGCCTGTCCGTCTCCATTGTATCTAAAAAGAACTGTTCTCAACTTCTTCTTACTTTTCAAAGCCTGCTCTTGAACCAAAGTGATCTCTCCCTTGGTTCCGTAACTAATATTAAACAGTTTCTTTGAAAGCGAGTCTGAAATCGCTACGGGGCTACCTTCATCATCATAAGAATATCCAATAACCTGCTTACCTCGGGTCAGCTCAGAAATCTTCTTATGAGTCTTTTCATACTTCACACTAAAATTCATTCCATTCGGAAGTGTTTTAGAGCGCAAGAAACCCTGAAAGTCACCACTTGAGTAATAATCAAACTTGGTAATTCTCTTTTTCTCTTTTGTATCAGCCCAAACGATGCTGTTGCTTTCAGATGGAAATTTATATTTAGCAGGCTGTTCCCAGGTAGCGATACTCAAAGGCGTGCTACAGCATGCCGTGTAGAAAGTTTCATTAACCGTATAGGGAGTGTCTTCAGGAATTTTTCCATTGTTCAAATAATATTCATCGGGATTCGGAATCCTCATAATAGAGACCGATCTATATTTATATCGCTCTCCTGAGTCCTTACGTCGAAACTCATACCAAAATCGAGCTTCCTCTATCTCCTTGGTTCCTTCTTTATACTGCTTAATCGCAGTCCCAAACTTATTCTCTGGATCTAGAGAATCTGAAAAGTAGTCATACTCCGTAACCATTCCATCAATGTCTCGATATTTCTTAACCCAATCTCGTATTTTGTTATAAGAAAGCTCCTTATAGGTTCCATCCTGATAAGTGACTTTCGTTAGGTTGTATTGATCGTCATACTCATAGGCATAAGGAACAGCATCCATTCCAACAGCTTTCTTCAAGTTCCCTAGTCCATCATACTCAAACCGTGCCTTAAATTCATTTCGCTCGATAAGAACCACTCGAGGGAAGCCTCCGAAGGCTTGGTATTTTAATTTCACCTGATTGTTGAAATTATCTTTAATCAGTTCAATTTGACCGCCCTTTGAATAACTATATTCAACAAAGTTTCCAGTGTTATCGCTAAGGCGAGCAAGCCGACCGGCTTTATTAAAAAAATAACTGCGGCCATTTGTAGAGTTTAATCGATAGCCTTCTTTGCTACCTTCAATGGATTGATTGCCGGCTGAGCTGCTTTTCCAAAGCTTAGCAGAGGCTTTCTTAAAGACGACGGCATTTCCTCCTCCAGCCTCAAGATAAACAATCTGATCTCCCTTGAGGTCCAAAGAACCTTCCATCTCTGACGACCAACCAACTCCGAAAGCCCCTCGAATATAACTCGAACGAGAATTATAAGTTCTAGACACTTCAATGTTAATGCCTTGAGTGAGAACCAAAAAGTCGGTGTTCTTTACGTGAAAGTTCCCATTGTCGGGGTTAACCGCCGCAGAACCACTAAAGGAAAACACTATAAAGAAAAGTGAAAGAAGTGCATTTTTCATAGTCTTGATCATAACAAAGAGGGAGTTGTCCCATGATGTCAAAAGGACGTCAGACTCTAATTTTTATAATTTTCAGGATAACCAGAAAGCCGATGACCTCTAGCGCAATAACAGCTGCTAGAATTACAAAGCCAGGACCCGTGGTAAAAAGCGGCTTGGTCATAACAGGATCAATAACATAGAGCATTCCACCTATAACCCAAGGTAGGGCTGCAACAATCACAGCAGAGGTCATACCCTGTGCCGTCATTGCCGAAATTTTCGACTGCAATTTAAACCGTTCTCGAATCGTATTAGCAATAGTCTCAAAAGTTTCCGCCAAATTTCCGCCGGTCTCTCTCAAGATATTGACGCTTGTAACAAACATGTTCACATCTTCTGTAGGAATTCGCTTTGCCAAGTTATCAAAGGCTTTCTCTAAAGGTAAACCTACTTTGTTTTCAGATAGAACCAAATTGTACTCCTGACTAATTGGAGCAGGCATTTCTTCAACAACAATCTGGAGAGTTTGTGGTACGTTTAGTCCGGACTTCAATCCATTTGTCATTAGAATAAGTGCATCTAACATTTGTTCGGTGAACATTTTAATACGCTTTTCTCGAACTAGTTTAGTCAAATAAATTAAAGGAATCCTCTTAGAGAACCAAAAGGCCAAAATAAATCCAATGATGGAAAGAGGCACGGTTGGCCAAAAAACAAAAAAGACAAAAGCCCCTAGCCCACCAGAAACAAGTAAAATTTCATTGAGAACTCTTTCAGGAGTTTTATCTACGAACAACTCGTCATACATAGCCCTGGTTTCATCTCGAACCAGAAGAACCTTTCCCCATATTTTTTTATACCAATACTCATAAGACAAATAGAGAGAGAAGAAAAAAGCCAAGGCTGACCCAAGGTAAATAAATAAGTTCATGCTGCTTTAAACAATCCTCTAGGCACTTTGATTCCAAGAGCTTCAATTTTTTCAATGAACTTAGGAACAAAGCCAGTGGCAACATGTTTACCAATTACTTTTCGATTAGAATCAAGACCCTCTTGTTTAAAAATAAAGATGTCTTGAGTGGTGATAACCTCTCCCTGCATCCCTATCACTTCTGTAATATGAGTTACTTTTCTACTTCCATCTGAAAGCCGCGATTGCTGAACAATCAACTGAACAGCACTAGCGAGCTGCTCACGAATCGCCTTAACGGGCAAATCCATACCGGCCATCATCACCAGAGTTTCTAACCTCGACACCGCATCACGAGGAGTGTTCGCGTGAACGGTTGCCATGGACCCATCGTGACCAGTATTCATGGCCTGCAACATATCCAACGCCTCACCGGCTCGCACCTCACCCACAATAATACGATCGGGCTTCATCCGAAGTGTTTGACGAACTAAATCCCGAATTGTAACAGCTCCAGCCCCCTCCATGTTGGCAGGCCGAGTTTCCAATCGACCGACATGCTCCTGAGGAAAGCTTAATTCCGCAGCATCCTCGACCGTTAAAATTCTTTCTGTA
Organism: bacterium; assembly: GCA_009991595.1. Classification (GTDB taxonomy): domain Bacteria; phylum Bdellovibrionota; class UBA2428; order UBA2428; family UBA2428; genus JAACVK01. The sequence continues at coordinate 44,362 of JAACVK010000039.1, forward strand.
GAGGGAATAAAGGACCCCAGAACATTAAGTAGAGTCGTTTTACCAGAGCCAGTGCCACCACTTACGATTAAATTCAGTCCGGCCTCAACACAAGACCTCAGAAAATCTGAAATCTCAGGAGTGAAACTGCCAAACTTAACTAAGTCTTCTGGCCCCATCCTTTTACTAGGAAACTTACGAATGGTAACCATCGGGCCATCAATAGAAAGAGGAGGAATAATTGCATGAACACGACTTCCATCAGCAAGTCGCGCATCACAATAAGGTGTCTGTTCGTCAATTCGTCGCCCAATCGGCGTTACAATACGCTCAATGGTCGACATAAGTTGGGTATTACTTGAAAAAATAACCTTAGACTTTGAGTTTTTACCAGCTCGTTCAATATAAATTAAATCGGCTCGATTAACCATGATTTCAGTTACAGATTCATCTTTAAGCAAGTCTTCCAATGGCCCTAAGCCGATCGCTTCATCTAAAATCTCTTTGGTCAACTGAGCCTGCTCACTACGAGTCTTCCAAGGGTGATCTTCGTTATTAAGGACCTCTGTAACCACAGTTCTCGCTCTAGCTCTCAACTCGGCTTTCTTTGCCTCATCCATAGTTCGATTAAGCTGATCCTTCTTTAAATCCATTTTATCTACAAGCTGTGCATGTATTCTGAGCTTAAAGATACTCCGCGGGTCTGTGGGCTCGCGCCCCATCTTACCTCGACCGGAGTCGCCAGAACCCGAAGAGTCGGAACCAGCTTCTACACCTGTCGAGGCTTTCACGGCAGCCTTGCGCACAGGTCGATTCACGCTTGCCAACTGAGCCAACATCCCCTGCTCAATTAACATTCTGCTAATCGCATAAAAGCTCTTCGCAGTCGGAGATTGTCCCGCAGATAAAACGATTGGCTTGGCTTGTAATAGAGCTCTCGTTGAATTGACTTGATCTTCTGGAACAACGCCCACTACTTGACGCCTAAAGCTTTGCTGTAAAAACTGTGCATTGTAGGCACTGTTTGCAACGGCTCTATTTAAAATAAGTTTGGTCGTTTCTAAGGGATAGTGATGGGACTGAAGCTTATCCAGTATTCTTTTGGTTTGATTAAGAACAATGATATCTGGGTTCGTAACGACCAAAATGACAGTGGCCATATCCAAGATTTTTAAAGTTTGTTCTTCGATTCGATTTCCGCAGTCCACAATACACACAGAATAGTTTCGCCTTAAAAAGTTAAAGGCCATTTCCATCTTCTCTACATCGGTTTCTAGAATTCTCTCCGGATTGTTCAATAGCTGTAGAGTATGCAATTGTGCATTCTGTATAGGGGTTTCAAATGGAGTCAAATAAGCTTTGAGTTTTGCTGCATCAGAAACCTTCCCAGCCAAAACATCATCACCGTAACCACGCACCTTTTTGATACCTAAAATTAAGTTAATATCCCCAGTGCTCATTGGATCGGCATCAATCAAGGCCGGTGTATTTTTTGCATCCATAGCCATGGCAAGGCCAAGATTCACGGCAAAAACGGATTTTCCAACTCCACCCTTGCCACCAATGACGGCAACAATATGTCCTCGTTTAGAAGCTTGTCCTGGAGCCTTTTTCGTTGGTGATTTGTCGGGAGGTGCTGCCATAATAACTACTACCTCCTCAACCGAAACTTTCTTTTCAACGACTGAGAACCTTCGCTTGCGCTTCTCACTCGAGTTGGTGTTACAAAAACTATAAACTGTGATTTATTATCGTCAAAAGTATGCGCGCGACCTAAATCAAAGAGATTGAAATTGCTAGTTACGCTTTGACCACCCGTTGTTGTCGATGTTGAGTTACCACCTGGATCTCGAACAACCGAAACGGTTCTTCGCTCTGCAATCAACCCCCCCAAAGCAGCACTTTCTCCATTACCAACCACAACACTGGTTCTAACAAAGTTTGACAAAACAGGACTAGCTCCAGTGGTATCAGGAGCGCTTTGTCTCTCTGACTGTTGAGAAGTGATATCCAAATTAATTTTATCGGTTCCAGGCACTGACTTCGCTCGCAAAATTACAAATGTTTCCACTCGCTGCATTTGAAAGCTAGGAGGATTATTGGCATCACCAGGCACCTGGAAAGGAACCTCTAAAGTTTCCCTTAACTCACTTTCTGGCGGAGCATCACCCCCAGAAGTTGCATCCTCACCGTCGCGCACTAAAAGAGTCGCCGACTTCAAGATTCTTGCGTGACCATGATTGGCCGCAGTTTCAAGCTTAGGAAACAAATCTGTTAAAATAGCCACAAAGTTAGTTAGAAACTTACCCGTATCTGAAGAGTATGTAGTTTCACCATTAAGATTCACCCCGGGAGACCATCTAAAATCAAAAGACTTTAAATAACTTTTTGTCATTGTAACAAAATCAACTCTTACGTTCAAAATCGGATCTGGCTCCAATGGCTGTCCGGCTCTGATTCGAACCATGTTCACACACTCACCAAGCCCCTGAAAAGAAGGCACTTTTATTTTACCGGGATCTAAATCATATTGCTCTTGAACAAAGGCTTGGCAAGTCTTGATCGCAATCTCACGATCAATCAACTTATCAACTGCGCCCTCAAGGAAGAAACGTCCATTTCTAGACTTAACAAAAATATTTCTAGGCTTGTTTTTACCACCAGCAATTTCTTCTTCCATTTTCTCAGCCAACAAGCGTGTTGTGACTGGTGAAATCTCCAAAAGATTAACGACAGGCTCTTTCTCGCCCTTGAACTGGTTGTAGACTGTTAGAACTCGCCTCATGTCTTTAGGAACTAAGATTTTTCCATCAAAAACAACTTTATCACCGACCACTCTTATATCTAATCCCTCTACGTTACCGACTAAGGACTGAGCCTGTTGCATTAAATCCAAGAGGTCCTTCGTTGTAACGGTAAGGCGAACTACTTTTTGTAACTTCCCACGCTTTCCTTCTCCATCTTTGGCGTAATAAAGAAGTTGGGTATTTCCAGTCTTTGTTCCGGCCGCAACCTCATACTTACCCTTACCCAGCGGCCTTGCTCCTCGAATGAAACCATCTCGGGTAATGACCATCTCTACTTGTTCAGCGGGAATATCAGAAATGTCCACGATGTTGGTTCCGTTTGTAACCATAAAGACATCATCAAAACCCACTTCTGGCTTTAAATTTTCTTGTTTCCTCAGAACGTCGGGAGCCGTCGTATCAGCTATCGAGCCTTCTTTAACAATGGGCGCCTCTTCTTGAGCAGAACTCAAAATAGAAAACGCCAACAGAGAAAAAAGTAGCAAATATTTATTTAACAAGCGTACCCCCTCCTTGTAGCCAAGGGTTCTTTGGAGGCGGTGGAGCTGGTCGAACGGCCGCAGGTGTTCTCACTTGCCTTGCTAAACGATCTGCAATCGCCTTTTTTGAATTCTCGCCTAGCACTTCATCAACATTGATCGTGCTTAAGTTCGCCGGTAATTGGTCGACCGGATTTCTCAACGTTAAAAACAAACGGCTTGTCTCTTGAGTGTAAATAAGGACCTGAGCTTGCGCGGGCGTTACTTCAACCGTAACCGTTGCAAACGAACGATCTGCTCTTAGATTAATGGATTTATATTCGCCCGTTATCGCGTCTTGCTCAAACACAGTCGGACTATTATTTTGAACCAACTCTCCCACAGCTAAAACGTGAACATTCTGTAAGAGTGTTTTTACTTCCGAAGCACGACCGTCAGCTTGATTATAATCAATCTTTGCAATGACATCGACTCGGTCACCTGGCTTCAGTAATTTTGTTACTCCGGTTTCTTCGTCAATGGCTATAGAGAGAGCGCGCTTTGATAAGCCAACTTGAGAAGATAGACCCGTCTGAGGGCCTCTAGAAATTATTTTAGTAGAAAGGATTTGTTCACCTTTGCGAAGAGGAGAAAGTGCAACTTTTCCTGCGACGTCGTAAAAGGCTTTCTGTTCTCCGCCATTCTCTTTAGGAGGAACTATAATAGCGCCTGGCTGAACAAATTTTGAAGGAATGCTAGCAACAGTGAGCGAATCCTCTTCAATCATTCTCATTTCATTAATGTCACGCTTGGCAACAACAACCATTCGCTTGTTACCAAACTCTTTTTCGACCGCTGCGCGTTCTTGAGAAACATAAACCATAACCAAAGCCATACCGATCAACGCAAAAACAACGCTGACTAAAAATGCTTTGGACTGATTCAAGGTTTCCTCCTACCTATAGGTATCGGCTTAAAGAAATTAAAGCTTTACCGTCCATCACAAGAACTCCCAGGATTGCGATAGACAGAAATTCTTGTTGAAAAATCGAGGCTTAAAGTAGACGCGATGCCATAAATTGGCAAAAAGTCCACGGAATACGCCGCCTCCGTTGGAAAGACGCTAAAACAATTGTTGCCACTAGAGATGGCCGCATTCGCTCCACTCGGCACCACGGTTGCTCTGGAAGCAGGAGCGCGCCCAAGCACCAAACCAGGCCCTTCCTCTGGAGGAGTAATGAGTGAGCCAGAGTTAGCAATCTTGGCAAAAGCCATGTTTCTAGCTGCCTCTTGAACCTTCACTGCGTTACTCATTACTTCGAACAAAGCCAGCGAAGCCGTGAAAATCATAATAAAAAGGAAAAAACTTGGTAGCATTTCCACCACAGCTTGTCCCTTATCTGACTGAAGCCTTTTCAACACCCAGTGTCCTCCATCCCAAAAGAATTATGAAGACTGCCACCTGAAGCATGGAGACTAAAAAAGGCTCTAAAAAAATCAAGACACTCGTTTCGATTGGGCTCTCGACCTAGGTAACTCACAACTTCCATATCTAAAGTTTGCAAGGCCCCTCTCATAGAAGGGCCAATAGGTAAGCTAACAAAGGGAACTTTAAAACGAATCACAACTCCTCGAGTCCCACTACTACCTTCGGTGGGATAACCTGATTCGGGCGGTGTAGCCCCTGGAGTTGGAACAATGTTTCCCACAATATCCGTAGCAAGAACTCTTCCGCCTGTTTTGTAGACGAAACCACTGGACTCCAAATTATTATCCATTCCAGGAATATATTGCCTCAATGTTTGAACAGCTCTGGATCTTTGATCCGCTGGCGTAGAGCCCGCTGCCTGGAGCGCTCGAGCCCCCATGAAAGCCACATAAGAAAAGTATTGATGCAATGAAAAGGCCATTACCGCATTAAAGGTAATCGAAAGCATCGAGACAAAAAGTACCATCACGAGCGCTAGCTCTAAAGCACTTTGCCCACGACGGCGATCCTTTCTCATCTACTTAACCTCTACCCTCTTATTTTGATTCACATAATAGTTTTGAATAGAAGGGCTTGGCACAACAGGTTGTGGATTTCCGCGCATTGCTCGCTTCTCAATGTATTCTTCTTTTGCAACCCTTAATCCATCAGCAACTTTTGGAGAAAGCAAATTATTGAAAAGCCAAACTGTAGTAGCAATAACTACCAACAGAAGTAAATACTCAACGGCTGACTGACCGCTAAGACTACGCTTATCTGTAGGTTTAGTTACATCCAGCACGTCCCGTCCCCCCCGTGGACATACACCTTTCCATTTTCTCTGGAAGCTGCTCAAGGCCAGGTCGGAAGACGTTCTGCACTATGAAATTCACGAAAGCAACAGTCACCGTAGACAACACGGCAACCAAAACCAAATACTCAGTAACAGCTTGGCCACGCTTTTTCAGTTGGCGCAGATTAAGCCTTGAAATCTTCAAAATCCGCTTATGGGATTTTTTCGCCAATGGCGCTGTTGATTTGTCCAAACAACGTATCAGTGGCTGTTTTAAGACCTTCTTTTAGACGGTCACCAAACAAGAACACTGCCCCCACGATCACGACAATAATAAGGATGTATTCAACGGATGTTTGTCCCTTGCGTTCTTTTAAACGCTTTAGAAGCTTGTTTTTCATAGCTTTATCTCTCCTATTTAAATAAATTCAGCTCTTACACAACTCATCGGCTAAAAAAGGCCAATCCCTTAAATTCTTGCCACTTCTTCATTGTAGTTTTTTCAACTCACCGCAGAAAGTGAAGATTTCGTTAAGGGCGCCTAGCGACTTTTTCCATACCCCCCGCTACCTTTTTCCACCTATTTTGGAAAAAGGTAGCGGGGGGTATGGAAAAAGTCGCTAGGCGCCCTAATTACAAAAGTTACTTTGGTCGGTGGGAATAACCGCCGTTTGAGTGACGTTGAAGTCAGTGACATAGCTCTCTACGTTACTAATTGTATTATAGACACGAACCCGTATATTGAATCGCGCGCTCACAGACCCAGAGCTGGGAGCTCTTACAGCCCAACCAACACTCGATGGAAGATTATTCACACTGGGAAAAGTTGCCAATTGGGAGGCAACGGCAGGCTGAACCCGATACCATAAGGATGACGCTGAACGCGACAAGTCCCAAGTTCTTTCACCGGGAGACATCCAACCCAGTATCTTCACTCTCGAATCACTCCCCACTCGCCCAGTCGTATCTTCAGATAAGTCTCCATTACTATCTGTTAAATTTTGAAAGCGACTAATCGACAAAAGACTGGCAGTGGTCTCAAACATTTGCGCTCGAGTGTTCGTCTGGTCTGTATTATTTTTCATATTAGGTAAAAGCACGATGGCTTCGCATGGCTCAATGACCGTGTCGTTGTCTGAAAGCCCTAGCTCTTGCCCCACAGGTATGAAGGCTGGATAGCTATAAAGAATAAGCTCTGGATCAGTAACACCGCTTTGCCCGGGCAAAGTCAACTTTCGTGAATACCTCGGAAAATTCGACCACGACAATAGACCCCGCCCCTGTAACAACAACGAAACATCACTTTTCAGTTCGTTGATACACGCTTGGCTACTAGCACAAAGATTCTTAACATCACTTCCTTCAGCAACCTCTTCATATAGCCTCTCCGCATAACGCTGCAGAGTAGAGCTTTGAACAAGTTTTCTAAGTGGCAAATGAGAAATTCTTAAAGCAAGATCCCAGGCTTCTGGAGCCGTAACTTTTTTGGAGCTGAAGCTTACTGTGCATGTCCCACTACAATTTTCAAGGGTTATACTCTCTCCCATTAAAAGCTTTCGGATGTCATTTATGGCTCCGGCCACAATTCGCCCGTCTAAATGCAAATGAGAAACATAACTCTTAGGAAAGCTCAGCCGATGCCTTAAATGTCTATTGTGAGTCGGGCCAGTTCGCTGTCCTTCAAAAAAGTTTCTAGAGTTAGAATTCAGGTAACTTAGAATAAAGTCATCATTAACCATAGCTGCCGCAAAGAAGTCGGACAAACCCTCTAAAAGAGAATCCATATCATAATTACCTGCATTTTCTAAAATTCCCTTATTCAATGCATGTTGAAGTGTGTGCCCAAACTCATGATAAATCGCATCAGCTTCATCGGCAGTAGAGTAAGGGTAAGAACTATCACTATTTCTAAAGAACTCCAAATACCCCTGACCGTTTATTGCCGAATAGCCAGTATTCAAAGGGTCTCCAACTTCGGCCGCAAAAACATTTATGTGGTCAATGTCTAGGCCGCCACCAGAAAAAGGAACGTCTGAAAACAAGGTCTGCACACGCCTCTTGGCCGTCGACAAATGGGAGAACGCCATTAACAGTTTAAAATCAACATTGTTTCTCCAGGGAATAAATTTACCTAGCCAATCAGAAACCTTCACCGACTCACGTCGAGTAGCGGAATCGACCACGTCAAAATAGGGACCACTCAAAGCGCCAGATGAATCAAGAAGGTCATACAAGGGAAGTGAAGTTCTGCCAACCGAGTCTAAATTTCCAGTAGCGTCAAGAGCCAGGTCATCACCATCAAGAGTTGGTCCTCGTTGCCACAACTCCAGACTAGCTGAAGCTCCAGAAAAGTTAACACCATTGGTCTTCGAATTTTTCCCATCTACTCCAAGGTTATTGGAGCAACTGAGTAAAAGCACACAAAGGCTCATAGAAAAATGCCATGGCTTAACCATAGACACAATCCTATCAACTTTATGTCCGGCCTATATTAAGATCTGGAAAAGATCTAACTATGTATTGTCTACTTTTTGAACACTTTTCAAAACTTCTACATCATCAAAATGCCTCTTAAGCGTTCCAATAATTTGGTAGTTTTCGTGTCCCTTACCAGCAACTAAAATCACATCCTTTGATGAGGCCATTTCACAGGCAATAGAAATAGCTTTAGCGCGATCTAACTCAACGAAAATTTGCTTAAAACCAAGCTCAACTCCAGACAGAATGTCATTCGCTATCAACTTTGGATCCTCTGTTCTGGAGTTATCAGAAGTAACGACAACAAAATCCGATAAGCGAGCGGCGATGCCCCCCATTACACTTCTCTTACTACGATCACGATCACCTCCACAGCCGAAGACGGTAATCAATCTCCCCCTCTCAGGAACAAAGTGCCTCAACGCTAGAATAGCTTTCTCCAATGCGTCAGGAGTATGCGCGTAGTCAACTATACTTAGCCCCACACCATCGACAGACACGGGTTGCATTCTTCCTCTAGCAGGGCGTATTTTCTTAGCAAATTCCTTCAGAGAAGGAGCGCTCTCGACCCCTAGAGCGCCTAGAGATCGAAAGGCAGTAAAAAAATTGAAAGCATTAAAGTCTCCAAACAAAGGTAGTTCAATTATGTCTTTGACGTTTGCAAGCCTAAGCCGCATCCCGCCCAAGCTCCGAGAGACAATATCGAATCCAGAAGCAATGGAAGTGCAGTGATCATAAGTGTCTTCGAGTTCATTAAAGAGCCTCTCGCCCCAATCGCCCTCGTTATTGATTAAAATGCTTTTCTTAACTTTGCTAGACTCGAGCAAAAACTTAGAAAAAAGAAGACGTTTCGCAGAAAAATAGCCCTCCATGTCTCCATGAAAGTCCAAATGATCTTGAGTCAGGTTTAAAAATATTGCTTGATCAAAATCAACGGACCCCACTCTATCAAGTGAAAGGGAGTGACTGCTAACTTCTACGAAAACTATATCTACCTTCATTGCGTGCAGCTTTGAAAAAGCTTGCTGCAATAGGGGGGAATCTGGACTTGTCACTTCGGTTTCGACTTGAAGTTCAAACTCTGTCGACCCCACCCTTAAGACTTGCACCCCGATCGTACCAATAACCGCAGACTTTTTTCCGCACAGTGATGCCAGCTGAGCTCCATACAAACAGGTGCTACTTTTACCATTACTTCCAGTGACACCTACAACCACAAGCTTAGAACTGGGGTTAGCATAGTGTTTTGCAACAATGCTGCTAAAGCGCAAATCAGAATCTTCACTTATCATTTCTAACTTGGAAAACTTTTTTAAAAATCTTTCTCTTTGTTCTTCATTTAAAATGCTTCGAACAAATGCAAGCGAATCTTTTGTAGGCTTTTGACGATAATCCCAAACAAGTGGGCGCCCTTGGTGCAATATCTTCGGAAATTTATCTAGCATTTCTAATAGACGCCGTTCTAAGAGCCCTACGAGCTATTTTGGCAAAAACAGGTGCGGCCACAGTCCCACCATAATAAAACTTTTCACTAGGCTCATTAATCATTACGTATACAACCACTCGCGGGCTCTCAACTGGAGCAAAGCCAACAAAACTTGATAAATAACTATCCGCTTTGTAGCCACCATTTTTAAGATCTACCTTCTGAGAAGTTCCAGTTTTACCAGCTGCCTGATACTCTGGCGTCATGGCGTTCTTACCAGTTCCATCGCTTTGAACAACCAAATGCAACAAAGTTTTTACCTCTTTTAAAGTCTCTCTTTTCCAAAGTGAAGTTCGAGGAGAAACTCTTTGAGACTCGAAATTTTCTATCTTATCACCTTCGTGCACCTCTTTGAGGACTCTTGGGACAACTCTGTGACCACCATTAGCCAGCATTGCATAAGCTGTAACAATTTGCATAGGAGTTAAGGCGATCCCTTGCCCAAAGCTCATCGTTGCCCATTCTAGCTTTTTACTATCCGGCCATTTATTAAATATTCCACGCGACTCGCCAGGAAGGTCAATTCCAGTTTTATCGGAAAAACCAACACGATTGTAAACGTCCTCCAAAGCACGAGAGCCGAGCTTTTGACCTAATTTAACCATTGCTACATTACTAGAAAACTTCACCAAATCAGAAACACTCCAACGTGTTCTCTCATGACTAACTTCAGCATCTCGAATAGTCTTTCCAGAAACACGCACAGTTTTTTCTGGAGTCTCTATCATAGACTCAATGCTGACTAGGTTTCGATCAAGAGCTTCTCCTACTCCAAATATCTTCAACACACTTCCCGGCTCAATCGGATCTGAAATAGACTTTACTCGACGATTACTAGCCGGATACAACTCAACCTTATTGGGGTTAAAATTTGGCAAATCAGCCAATGCAAGAATCTCTCCATTCTCAGGGTCCATGACAATAGCCACTCCGGACTTTGCTTTGTGAAGCTCAATAGCTTCTCCCAAAAATTTTTCCACACTATACTGGAGGTCGATATCAAGAGTTAAGATCAAAGACTTCCAGCCATTATATGCAGAAACAGAAGAGACACTTTCAAACAAAGGCCGACCACGAGCGTCTCTTTTGATTTGAACCGTATTTCTCTCTCCAGCTAAAAGCTCATTATAAGTAGACTCCACCCCTGAAAGACCTCTACCATCTCCCGAAACAAACCCAAGAACCGTGGACGCTAATTTTCCAGAAACATAGTGTCGCCTAAACTCGGGGATTAATCCGACTCCACGAAGATCAAGAGTTTGAATCTTTTTTTCAACTTCATCAGAGACCTGTCTCTTCAGCCAAACAAAGCGTCTTTTCTTATTCTTCAAGATAAGAGCCTTTATCTTCCTTGAATCAACACCTAAAACAGAAGACAAACGAGAGGCAACCATTGAAGGATTTTTGATAATATAAGGATCCAAAAAAACTGAGCGGGTATTTACACTCATAACCAGGCTGCGCCCGTTTCGATCCAAGATGCTGGCTCTTCTGGGTATGATTTTCAACTCGCGACCAAACTGACCATGAGCCACTTGCTCAACACGACTCTCAGGAGCAATTTGCAGCTGGTAAGACCTAAAAATTAAAATAGAAAAACTAAAAATAAAAACAAATAAAAGAGCTAAAAAGCGCCAATTCCGAAAAAAAGCCTTCACTACCTCGCCAACCCTGCCTCAAGCTCAATCACTTGATTTTTCTCAGGCAACGTAAAACCAAAGCCCTCCACCTTATTAAGTCTTTCAAGATTCTGAGGCTTGTAGATCGTATCTCGAAGCACTTGTTTCATTGCGCGAGTGGCCTCAAGACCTTTGAGTTCAGCGCGAAGGCTTGAGAGCTTAAAACTTTCTGTCACAAACTGCATGCGCACCCAAATGTGCATAATCAGAAAAGTAAAAACAAGAAGTGCCATGGGCACAACTTTAATCAAAACTTTTTTAACAGATGTCTCCCTCAAGAAAGCCTCTCCAACACTCTTAGTTTAGCACTTCTTGATGCAGGATTTTCATTGAGCTCTGCATCAGACGGCAAAATTGGCCTTTTTGTTACAACTTTAAAGCTTTCTTGACGTGCCACTTCAACAAAAGCCCTTTTCACCAACCGGTCCTCTATTGAATGAAAGGATATAACCAAAAGCCGCCCGCCAGGACTTAGAAACTTTGGCGCCCAATCTAGAAATTTTTGCAGCTGTCCAAACTCATTGTTGATGGCCATTCTAAAGGCTTGAAAAATTCTAGTAGCCGGATGAATTCTAGACCCTTGATAAGACAAGACCCTTCTTATCCAATGAGCAAAACCCTTGGCACTCGTTAAATCCTCATCGGAGATACCCACTAAAGCATTAGCTAGTTTACGAGCCTTCGGCTCCTCTCCAAATTTATAAAGAACATCCTCTAGCTCGGCTGCGGTCTTAGTCTTAAGCCAATCTCTAAACCCAAGCCCTTGACTAGGATTCATCCTGAAGTCTGGCGCAAGGTCGGAATGTAAACTCATTCCAGATATCTCGGGGTTAAATTGAAAACTAGAAACCCCTAAATCCGCTAAGATTAAATCAAAGCTTAAGCCCTCATCTTTAGGGCGCTCAGAAAACTCTTTTTCTCTGAGCTCCACGCTTGAGCGTAGATTGAGATGTTCGAGTCGCTCTTTTACTCTATCTATTGCGCGGGGGTCTCTATCCCAGGCTTCAGCCTTGCTTGTCCTGTGCTTTCCAATCAGAGCGCACAAATGTCCGCCCCCACCGGCCGTGACATCCAAGATCCTTTTAGGCTCAATTTCCGAAAACTCTAAGACCTCTGACATCAAAACTGGGAAGTGCTGAAAGTTTTTTTCCACCTCTACAATCTAAAATACTCAAAGCAAAGCAACAACATTACGCGCAGCATTAAAAAAACCCCTCTAAGCCCGCAATATTTCTACATTATTTCCTAAAGTCCGGCGTCAATATCCCGATAGCTTTCATGTAAACAATTTTTTGGCTACCCGGTAATCCGGGTCAGAGAAAGGAGGCTGGAAGAGACGACAACAAACTAAGGACGGCAATCTGTTCTTGAATGGTTCAAGACAGACGTCACAATTAACCTGATTTTTCTGACAATAACAACATTGCCAAGATAGGCGATCTTCAAGAGACCTCGGTAGGGTCGAAGAAGAAAAAACACGGAAGGAAACAAATATGACTAAGGAGACTTAAAAAATGGGAATGCGAATTAACACAAATATGGCGTCTGTGAACGCTCAACGTAGCTTAAGAAACACACAGAGCAAACTTCAGGGCAACTTCGAAAAATTTGCCTCTGGACAACGAATCAACAAATCGGCCGATGATGCTGCAGGTCTTGCCATCAGTGCCAACCTTACTGGACATATCAAATCTTACGGGCAAGCAGGTAGAAACGCTCAAGATGGTATCTCTTTTATTCAGGTTGCTGAGGGCGGAATGAACGAAGTATCTAACATGATCTCTCGCTTAAGAGAACTGAGCGTGCAAGCGGCTTCTGATACGATCGGAAAAGAAGAACGAGTATACCTCGACAACGAAGCTCAACAATTAAAACTAGAAGTTGAGCGTATTGCTCAAGGCACCGAATACAACGGTATGAACCTGTTGAACGGTGCTGGCAACCAGCTGGACTTCCAAATCGGAACAGGGAACAACGAGTTTCTTGATCGCATTTCTTACGATCCAGGAAAAACCAACGTTTCTCTTGCAAGCCTTGGGCTTGATGCGATCGACATATCGAACAAAGAGTCTGCTCAAACTGGTCTTGATAAAATTGATGGTTCGATCTCAACCCTAAACGCGAACCGAGCAACACTTGGTGCCCTTCAAAACAGATTAGTATCAACTATTAGTAACAACGAGATAGCCATTGAGAACTTCTCAGCTGCTCGAAGCCGAATCTTGGATGCTGACATGGCGTCTGTATCTGCAGATTTGACTAGAGAAACTGTTAAAACTCAGGCATCTACATCAGTATTAGCTCAAGCCAACCAGACTACGTCTATGGCTCTGAAGCTGATCGGATAAATAGCCGGTAGCCTTGGAGCTCTAGAATTAAGTCTCTTAGGGCTCCAAATTGACCTAAATGGGTGCAACCTTCACGGGTTGCACCCATTTTTTTTTGCTCTCTATCCTATTGAAATCCCTCCAGATTTGCCACACCGCCTTGACTCGCTGCATTATTTTTCTCAAGTTTTGACGCAGTGAGCCGATTCTCTTCATGTGGGCATTTTGCGATGCGTCACAAAAAGGCGTCCCGCTGAGGGCGTCATGGGAGGAGAATTTTTATGGGACTTAGAATTAACACAAACATGCCGAGTATTACGTCACAACGTAATCTCAACAAGTCTGGCGAGGACTTGTCACGATCAATGGAACGCTTATCCAGCGGACATCGCATCAACAAAGCGATGGATGATGTAGCTGGACTCGCCATTAGTGAAAAAATGCGTTCACAAATTCAAGCCATGGGTCAGGCTGAAAGAAACGCTCAAGATGGTATTTCTTTTGTACAAGTTGCAGAAGGCGGCTTAACAGAATCATCCAACATTTTGATTCGTATGAGAGAACTAGCCACCCAGGCAGCTTCTGACACCATTGGTGAGGAAGAACGAAAGTTTCTAAACATTGAAACTCAAGAGTTGAGAAAAGAATTAGATCGTATTTCTCAAACAACAGAGTTCTCAGGCAAGAAACTTTTGAACGGCGACTCTGACGTATTAGAATTTCACGTCGGTATTCGCGGTGATGAAAACAACAGAATCGAACTCGATGCAGGCTTTGCAAACGCAACCACGTCTAACCTTGATGTAGACGGTGTCGATGTTTCAGAAAAAGACAGCGCTCGAGATGCACTTGAAAACGTAGAAGTAGCTCTAAACTCAGTCTCTGAAATGAGAGCCAACTTCGGTGCAGTGCAATCTCGAATGGGATCCACCATCAACAACTTGAGAGTTTATAAAGAAAACCTTTCAGCTGCCAATAGCCGAATCAAAGATGCAGACATGGCCTCTGAAGCATCAGAGTTTGCAAAGGCTAAAATCTTGCAACAAGCTGGTGTGGCTACTTTGTCACAAGCTAACTCAAGTACTGCGATGGCCCTAAAGCTTCTTTAATCAGAAGATGACAATTGCGGCAGGTCTCCTATGCCAGTATCCGGAAGTCTGATTCCGAATGCAGGAGGACCTCCCAACTTCTGTCGAAGTCGATTGAAGGAGAGTCTGGCAAGGAGCCTGCCCAATTTCTTTAAAGTCGGTGTGCCAGTAGGTGCACCGACTTTTTTTTATTGATTTTAAATCCGATCAAGAAAGCGATTCATCATCGCATTGAACCGTGTTGAAACAATAGGCTTTTGAACAACAGCCGCCGCCCCAGCCTTCAAAGCCTTTTCTTCAACAGAAAGTGCCATTTTAGAAACATAGGGATGAAGCAGAACACAAATCGCACTTGGATCTTGTTTAATCAGACGATTAATACAATAAATACCGTCCCTATCCGGAACTAATAGGTCGACAAACAAAAAGTCAGGCCGATGCTGACCATATTCTTTAAACCAATTCGTGCCTGATCGCTTCCAACAAACAACTTCCACATCCAAAGACTCTAAAAGCTGCGTAACCCGTGCTGCACCCTCTTCATAGAAATCCAGTATCATCGCCTTAGCTTTTGCCATATACTTGTATTGTAACTCATCAAGCAATTAGGAGAAGTAATTTGAGCGCACAATTTCCAGTTTCAGACGATCTCGGCCTTAAACCCATTCGTCGCTTTATGTCAAAACGTGTAGTTTCCACAACCAG
>JAACVK010000040.1 GCA_009991595.1 bacterium
ACTTGAAAGAACTCTCCGACATTGCAGCACAAGTTGCTCATGATATTCGCTCGCCCATTGGCGCTCTTGTTTCAATTGAGAAAAACCAATCACAATCACTTCCCGTCACGACTCGGCGACTGCTCCAAGCTAGCATTCGCCGAATTCGGGAGATTTCTGAAGATTTGATTGTTAAATACCAAACGCCCTATGATCCGAAAAGCAATCAAAGCGATCGAACAAACACATCCCAACTATTTTCGCTCCTAACTGCGACATACGAAGTATTTTCAGAGAAGAACACAAACAACACCGAAGTTCATCTAGACTTCAGCTTTGACTCAAACGTTTGCACTGTAGCCCTAGAAGGAAACAAGTCCTTCTTTCAACGAGCCCTCTCAAACTTAATCAACAATGCATTTGATGCCACAAACGACCTACCCCAAGAGAGAAAAAAGGTTTTTGTCAGACTTGATCTGATCGACAAAACTCAATGCACTCTTAGCATCCATGACAACGGCCGAGGAATGCCCAAAAAGATTCTAAGAAGACTGGGTTTAGAGCAAATCACCTATGGAAAAGAAAGCTTAGAGAATTCGGGAATGGGGCTCGGAGCCAAACAAGCGCATCAAGCCATTGAAGCAATGAAAGGGCAGATCGAATTTCAATCTGAATTGAACAAATACACAGAAGTAAAAATAACCCTGCCTATCGCCAAGTCTAAATTTCCTTATTCAACAGCCATTAAAACACATGCAAAAATAAAGACCATTTATTGCGCGGATGACGAGTTAGAAATTCACCGCAGCATGCGATCTCGAATAGAAAACATTTACAAAGACTCGCTTAACGCTAATGAACTTGTCTTGGATCATAGCTTTACAGCTCAACAGATTAAAATCAAAGCTATGTCTGAGGAAAGCAAAGCAAACGCCTTCTACTTAATCGACAATAATTTCCGTTCTTGCCCAGAAAGAGGCATTGACGTGATAAGAAATGCAAAAATATCAAAACAAGCACTTCTTGTTACCGATCAGTTCGACGATCCATCTTTAATTGCCGAAGCTCTCAAGAACGACATCTTCATTCTTCCAAAGCCACTGATCGAGCATCTAAGCTGCTGAATAAAATAGACGAAATATATTCTCACGAAAAAGCGATGTAGAGCATTTCGGCTGCGATAGCGAAGTTTTTCACGAAGTTCTGTAGCTCTAAGAGCCGATCTTCCTTATCAGACTCATCCCAAAAGCGGTGTAGTAAAAACGCTGCAAGCAGCACAAAAAAAGCTAAACCTATGGCTCCAACAAAACGAGTCATAGCGAACTGTAAAAAGACGCCCCCAACAACCAAAGCTATTCCGCTGGTGACCACAGAAAATCGGGGAGAAAACAGATGCCTTTTGTGAGCATACTCAATCAGCACTTTGGAGTTATACAAATGATTAAAGCCACTTAAAACAAAGAATAAAGTTAGAAATATTAATAATCCGGCTTTGATCACAACTATAATTTAATAGAAATTTTGGAAATAAGCTTGGGATCTCTTAAAGAAATTAAGAGATCCCAACTTTAAAAAACTATTGAACGAGGGCAGCAACGTCGGAACGTTCGCTTACTAGCTCAGCTTCGGTGGCTTTCACCTTGCTAGATAAAAAATCATTGTGTTCAACACCTTGAACAATTTCCCAGGCTTTTCCATTCGAGCGAATTGGAAAACTAAAGAGCAAGTCCTTTTTAATTCCGTAATCACCCTTTGAAAGCGTCGCTACAGAAAAGAAATCTCCTTCAGCGGTAGGGTTCGTCAAGTTTCTGACAGTGTCCACAACAGCGTTGGCAGCAGACGCCGCCGAAGAAGCGCCTCTTGCTTTAATAATGGCAGCTCCACGTTTTTGAACGGTTTCAAAAAACGCACCCTTTAACCAAGCTTCATCAGCGATGGTGTCGGTTAGCCTTTTATTTCCGATCATCGCATTCGCAAAGTCGGGCACCATAGAAGAGGAATGATTTCCCCAAATGGCTAGCTTTTTAACTTCTGAAACAGGAACCCCGGCCTTTTGCGCAATCTGCGTGTGAGCACGGTTTTGATCCAACATGGTCATGGCAAAAATGTTATTGTCTTTAATTCCGCCTTTTGCAGCCTTATGACAAATCCAGGCATTGGTGTTGCAAGGGTTTCCAACAACAAGAACCTTCACATCATCTTTGGCGTTGTCCGCGATGGCCTTACCTTGTTTGATGAAAATTCCGCCGTTGATCTTTAGAAGGTCGGCTCGCTCCATTCCATCTTTTCTGGGAACACTCCCAACAAGAAGAGCCCAATCAACATCCTTGAATGCAACGTTCAAATCAGCCGTCATCGTAACGGAGTTCAAAAGTGGGAAAGCACAGTCGTCTAATTCCATCTTAACGCCTTCAAGCGCAGGCAAAGCCTGCTCGAGCTCAAGTAGATTTAAATCAACTTTTGTATTTGGACCAAACATTTGCCCAGAGGCAATGCGAAACAATAGTGCATAACCAATCTGACCGGCAGCGCCCGTGACAGCAACTCTTACAGTGTTCATCTATTTTATCCCCTTATCCTGCGTTTACGATTTCACTTCCAAAAAAGAAGTGTGCGATTTCTCTAGCAGCAGATTCTGGAGAATCACTCCCGTGAACAGAGTTCTCGCCCAAGCTATCGCCAAAGTCCTTACGGATTGTTCCCGCAGCAGCTTCGGCTGGGTTAGTCGCACCCATAATTTCGCGGTTTCTAGAAACAGCACTTTCGCCCTCTAGAACCATAAGAACAACGGGTCCACTTGTCATAAACTCAACAAGTTCTCCAAAAAAGGGACGTGCTTTGTGTTCAGCATAGAACGCTTCTGTTTTAGCACGGTCTAATGTGAGCATTTTCATAGCCGCAATCTTTAAGCCGTTCTTTTCGAAACGCTCAACGATGGGTCCGATGACATTTTTTTTAACCGCATTGGGTTTGATGATAGAAAAGGTTTTTTCAATAGCCATAATTATAATCTCCTTAATTTACAAAACTGATTTAAGAGTCACACCAATCTCCGCTGGAGTTGGTGATACTTTAATGCCTGCTGCCTCGAGGGCTTTCATTTTAGATTCTGCTGTTCCGGAAGAGCCAGAAATAATGGCGCCGGCATGGCCCATTCTTCTGCCCGGAGGAGCTGTTTGTCCTGCGATAAAGCCTACCACTGGTTTTTTCATATTAGCTTTTACCCATGCTGCGGCCTCTTCTTCAGCAGAACCACCAATCTCACCAATCATAACAACGGATTCAGTTGCAGCATCGTCGTTGAACAGTTTTAGGCTATCAATAAAGTCGGTTCCATTAATAGGGTCTCCGCCAATACCAATGCAAGTGCTTTGGCCGTAGCCTAGCGTCGTTGTTTGGTGAACGGCTTCGTAGGTAAGTGTTCCAGATCTAGAAACAATCCCTACACTGCCTTTTTTGTGAATGTAGCCTGGCATGATGCCAATCTTGGCCTCCTCGGGAGTGATAATCCCAGGGCAGTTTGGACCAATCAAACGGGCTGCCTTAAGGCCCATCTCTGCGCGTTCATCGTTCTTCTTGAGTAAAAATTCTTTTACCTTAAGCATATCCAAAACTGGAATGCCTTCTGTAATTGCGACCACAAGCTCTATACCCGCATCCAAAGCTTCCATGATGGCATCCGCCGCAAAGAACGGAGGAACAAACACCATGCTCACATTGGCGCCTTCTTTTTTAACGGCCTCGTAACAAGAGTCCCACACGTGAAACCCATCCACCTGAGTGCCACCACGACCGGGAGTAACCCCACCGACCAACTTTGTTGAAGCGTATTCTCGACACTGTTGAGAATGAAACAATCCTGTCTTACCGGTGATTCCTTGTGTGATGATTATTGAATCTTTATTTACTAAAACTGACATCGCTTAAGCTCCAATCGCCTTTACAATTTTTTGAGCACCATCGGCCATACTGTCGGCTGCAATAAGAGCCAAACCACTGTCTTTTAAAATCTGCTTGCCTAGCTCGACATTGGTTCCTTCAAGACGAACAACAAGAGGAACTTTCACGTCCACCTCCTTAGCCGCTTGGACGACACCGTTTGCAATCACATCACACCTCATGATGCCGCCGAAAATGTTCACAAACAGACCTTTTACTTTAGGATCTTTTAAAATGATTTTAAAAGCCTCGCGGACCTTTTCCGTAGTAGCCCCACCCCCAACATCAAGAAAGTTAGCAGGAGCCCCGCCATAGTGCTTAATGATATCCATAGTCGCCATAGCCAAACCAGCACCATTGACCATACAGCCAATGTTTCCATCCAAAGCGATGAAGTTTAAATCAAACTTAGAAGCTTCTAACTCAGACGGATCTTCTTCTGTCTCGTCTCGAAGCTCTAAAATGTCGGGGTGACGAGCCAATGCGTTTGAGTCAAAGTTAATCTTGCAATCCAATGGCATAATCTGCTCGGAAGCACCTTCACCAACAATGCAAAGTGGGTTGATCTCTAAAATAGAACAATCCTTCTCCCAAAACATTTTGTAGATACCAGTCACAAATTTATCCAATTGCTTACGCAAGCCGGCTTTATCGGCCTCGCCTTTAGGCAACTCAAAGAAATCTGCCAAGCGACGAGAATTGAAAGCATTCCAACCGGTCATAGGATCGATCGGTTGAGTTAAAATCTTTTCTGGCTGCTTTTCGGCAAGCTCTTCAATGTCCATCCCACCTTCGGCGGACGCCAAAAGAGAAACACATTTTTTGGCACGATCTAAGACCAAAGATAAATAGAGCTCTCTTTTAGGAGGATTCGCCGCTTCAATCCAAAGTCTACGGACTTCTTGTCCGTCGGGCCCTGTTTGGTGAGTTTTCAAAACCGCACCGAGAATGTTTCCGGCGTGAAGCTTTACTTCGTCCATGTTCTTGGCAATTTTCACCCCACCGGCTTTACCTCGACCACCGGCATGGATTTGAGCCTTAACAACAAAGACCTTACAACCCGTAGCTTCTAACTTTTTTGCAGCTTGAACAGCTTCATCGACCGAATAAGCGACAAAACCTGCGGGAACCGCAACTCCTGATTTAGCGAGCAACTCTTTAGCTTGATGTTCATGAATTTTCATATGCGGGCAACTCTACCATGGGGAGTCTAGGCAGACACAGACAGAATTGGCGTCTGACGCTTTGCAATATTTGTGGAAGTCGAGAAGATCCCGGAAGTCCCAGCTTTGCACTATGATGAATTCATGGCCAACCGCTATTACACCTTTATGATGGTGCCCGAAAAAGGGGAAAAAGTTCGCAAAATAACGATTCCCGCCTGGACGATGAGAATTGTGAGCACGGGAGCTGCCATCCTCATACTAATTGGCCTATTCGTGTTCTTTGATTACATCCACGTGATGAGTCAAGTGGCCGAGAACAAGAAGCTGAAAGTAGAAAATCACCTCATCCGCCGTGAAATCGTCAACGTCCAAAACCGAGTCGAGGCCCTCGATAAAAGTGTCGCCCGCCTAAAATCATTTGCTCAGAAACTCCGTGTGATCAGTGAACTTGACCGCCCAGGGCTTCCCTCCATTCTTGAAAAAGACAATCCCCCCAAACAAGGGGATGACCTTTACGAAGAGGAATCTCCCATTCAGGACTCCGAGACCAAAGACAGCGAAAGCTCAGAGAACTCCACTCCTCCGCCAGCCCGTGGAACACGGAAACGCTTTGCCCTTCAAAACGATCAAGAACTGGGAATCATCGAAGACCTTAGCCAACGCTTGGCCAATGACGACATGGTGATCGTTATGAATGAACTTTATGACGCATCCTCAGAGCTTGAAGATGTGGCCATCAAAGAAGAAAGAAATTACGCCTTCCTCTTAGAATATTTCCAAGACCAAGTCGTCCGCCTGCGATTTACTCCCAGCATAATCCCCGCAATCGGGCGCTTTTCAAGCCCCTTCGGCATTCGAGTCAATCCGTTTGCAGGTTCTCGGACCTTCCACAACGGAATAGACATCGCCAATCTTTGGGGAACTCCGGTTTATGCAACCGCTGACGGAACAGTCACGGTCGCCGGTGTCGCTGGAGCACTTGGACAAACCGTAAGAATTGAGCACGGCTACAATGTAGTGACAAAATTTGGACACCTATCCAAACTGTTCGTTAAAGTTGGACAAAAGGTGAAGCGGGGTGACAAGATTGCTGCAATGGGTAGCACAGGGCGCTCCACGGGACCCCACTTACACTATCAAGTCGAAGTTAAAAAAAGGCCTGTGAATCCAAGACTTTTCTTTCTTGAAGAAAGCTTCTAAACTTAGTCTATGACTAAGTTTAAAGCTCTAACTCTCGTATTTGTCGCGATAACCAGTTTTTCTTTCACGGCGCTTGCACAAGAAAAGAAAGAAGAAACCGTCACTAAAACTCGCCCCAACACGGTGGAGTTCAGTGCGGACAATGTTTGGAATGTTGATATCTTCGAACAAGAAGATCACAAAGTTCTGGTCATTCAAGATCGAAAATACAACAAAGCCAAGCGGCTTGAACTAGGATTGGAGGCCGGAACCTTTGCGGCCAGCCCCTTTTACAGCTCTTATTCTTATGGTGGTCGAGTTGCCTACCACTTAACAGAATATCTCGGCATTGAATCTTTTTTCAACGCCTCTAGTAGCTCACTAAACAAGCACGGAAAACAAATTAGTGATTTCTTAAGCTCAAGAAGCTTTTCTTCAACCAAGGAGTTTAGAGAACCTAAATGGTATACAGGGGTCGGAGTTATTTGGAGCCCCATTTACGGTAAATTTGCTTTTTTTCGAAGCAACATCATTCACTATGACTTTCATGGCGTTGCTGGCCTTTCAGCCGTCAAAACAAACTCCAACGTGCTCGCAGCCAACGGAGGTTCAGATCAAACTTCACTAGGAACTCTTTTTTCTCTGGGGATGAGAGTTTTTCTAAACAAGAATTGGGTGTGGCGCTTTGATGCTAGACAAGCCATTTATCGCGTTAACTTTGCCCCGACTTCTACTGGAGGAAATGCTGAGAAAGTGACCTTGATTAATTATCAATTCACAACTGGCTTCTCATACATGTTTAACCTTGGAGGCTTCTAATGCGTAACAGCTTTAAGGTAGCGCTTGGCTTTGCCTTCGCGCTTTCTCTAACACCAACATCACAAGCGAAGATTACGCTGCCAGTAGATAATTCTGCAGAGCAGTTTGAAATTCCTCGCTCACAAATCAGAAACTATATCCAAAGAGGAACAATAGAAGAAAACCTTAAGCCTATTCGACAGGTTAGACCTCAAGCCCTTGGCGACGAAGAATTACTCTCGATTCCCTCTAAATACTTGCCGCCTGATCTGAGAATCAAGCAGAATGAAATCAGACGCAACCAAGCTCAAACCCAAAAAGGCGCCCCCAAGAAAGCTGGCAAAGTTAAAAGCAGTGAATTTGTTACCATCGGCAAACAAGGTGGCAGTGGAACTAAAAAACTTAAGCTAGAAGAAACAATTTGGGCAGCCGACGGCAAAGGCCAATCCAATGCTGTGCTCTTGCCTCAAAGAAGATTGCCTAGCGTTGAAGTTTTAGAGTTCGAAAAAGTCGAAGCTGGAAAAAAAGTTGTTGTAGAACTTGACCCAGGTGAACGAAGAGAAATTCTAGCCTTGTTCAAAAACGGAAACAGCACCGACAAAGAGAAACTTCCATTGATGGATGCTTTTCATGCTTACAATGAAAAGGATTACGCCAGCTCTACCACGCTGGCCTTTGGAGTGTTGAGCAATAAGAAGCTTTCTAATTCTCATGAAACAGCTCGATATCTTCTCGCTCATAGTCTTTTTCAAGCAGGCTTCTACGCCTCGGCACTGACTCAACTTATCCCACTTGTGACTTCTAAACTAAGAAGATCTGCGTTGGGCATGTCGGCAAAAGCGATTGAAAAAACTCGTGACGATGCAGCTGCGAACCAAATCCTCTCTAAAGTTTCTTTGGCTCAAATACCTAAAGCTTTTCAAGGAACCTATGCGTTTCACCTAGGAAGAGTCTTATTACAAACAGGCGCTGGGAAAGCAGCACTTACAGCCTTTGAAAAGGTTGGAGAAAACAACCCTCGGCACGCCGAAGCGCAATACTTTAGCGGGGTCATCGTCGCCTCAGAAATCAGCCCGCAAACAAGCACAGAAGAATGGAGTCGCGAAGGATCGAGAGTGTTTCAAGCCAGAGCATTTTTTGAAGAGTCCCATAGAAGAGCACAAAACTCGGGAGCAAAGGATCTTCAAGCGCTTTCACACCTAGCTCTTGGTCGACTCGCCTATCAACTAAAGCAGTTTAACCAAGCCGTGTATCACTATGGAGAAATTCCCAACACCTCTCCCTTTGCAAAAGAAGCGGGCTTTGAAACAGCCTGGGCTCTATACCGATTGGGCGAGTTTAACCGCGCACTGGGACGACTTCATCCAATGGGAAGCCCTTATTTTGAAGCTCGAGACTTGGCTGAACTTTGGATTTTGAGGAGTTTGAATTATCTGAAATTATGTCGCTTTGACGAAGCCAACACTGCCGCCAATACGTTTAGGGCGACCGCAAACAAGGTTGTTCCCGAAATTGATCAAGCTGTGAAGGTTCTCTCAAGCGCAAAAAAACTCGAGCAGGTTTCGGAATTTGAAACACTCGAAATGAGCGACTGGATAAAGACGGCCTTGTTTCAAGATCCAGTGATCATCAAGGACAAGACAAACGAGAATCTACTTCGCAAAGAAGCGGCTGCTTTAGATATCCTGAAAAAGAATCTGATCGTGGAAAACGAAACTCTTCGAGAAGACACGGTCGACACCCTAAAGGCCATTCTCACAAAGAAACAAGCCGCCATTGGTCGGGCCATCAAACCCTACTTGGTTGAACGACTTCGCGGGGTAGCCTCAGATTATCGCGGTCAAATGGGTAAACTAGACTTCTTGAAATTTGAAATTTACTCACAAGCCACAAAATTCCCCGACGCGCTTAAGCGCCCCCAAGCCAAGAGGCTCATTGCAGAAGCTGAGTTTCTTCCGGGCGTGTTCTTGAAAGGAAACGAAATCCTTTGGCGCTTTAACGGCGAATACTGGATTGATGAAGTGGCCGGCTATGACTACTTTATTCCGACCGAATGTAGCCTAGAAAAAAAGCTTTAATTGCGTAAACAAAAAAGGCCCCGCTCCAGTTTGCTTGGAGCGGGGCCTTTTTTTGTTTTAAGTTAAGTAGCTTCGAGTTTTATCGATCGCCCTCTTGTTCTTCTTTCTTGAATTCAATATCTTGCTCAACCCATGCTTGAAGCAGAATTCCCTCAGGGCTAGCCAATGCGTCTTGGATCTCTACGTCGGTAGTCGTCTCAGAAACAACAAGCTCCTTAGTTAGAACCACTTGATATAAGTGACCTTTGCCAGTAACTGCACCGTCTTTAACTTCTGCCGCAACAAAACTAACAAGGAATCCAATTTCAAAATAGGTTCCCTCGTCAGTGGCTTCACCAACAAGTAAAAGAGGTTGTCCGCCAGACTCAACAGTTGTTTCAGATCGAGCTGCAATGTCTTCAGATTGCCTTTTAAGCCCTTCTTCTCCGCCGAGTTGCTCTAGAGCGGCTTCGCTCATAATAGTTTTTAGCGCTTCGAGGTCTTGCGCTAAAAATGCTTTGTAAGCAGAGCCAAGAACAACGCTAGCATTTTTTTGAAGGGCATTAACCACTTCAGGCTTAGCCTGAACAGCAGCTGAGATCTGCTCGATCAACGCATCTTGATTTGACTCTACTTTAAGAGAACCAATAGCACCAATTGCAGACTTTAACCGAGCGGCAGCGTCGTCTTCTTGGGCGTGACTAAGCCCAACAAAGGAAAGAGTAATAGTTAGGGTGAGGTATTTGAAAAATAGGGTTTTCATCATGAACCCTTGTTAACTGGCAACCGGATGATCAATCAAGCATAAGCTTGGAATGTAAAGAAGGATTAAGGAATGTGGGAAACAAATACTCTCTATAGAGTTTGGATTATTTGTTTTTTGTTTGAATTAGGTAGTCTGGACTCAGACTAAAAAGATTGTGACCAGCTCCGGGTGAGGGTGAGGGGGGAGGAGGGGCAGAGGTTCACCCGAAGCAGGTCACAAAACAACTTCAACATCAGCTTCAACTTCCACTTTTACAACTTCAACTTCAATTCCGCTTCTATACTTAGTAATGCAGTCTCCGTGCCAAGCACTAGGTCTGGATTTTATTAAGTATTTTGGAGGGTGTTTGAGGGGCTTTGGAAGTGCTGACAAAGCTGGCCGCTCAACTGTAAAGCCAGTTGACACTTCTCGAATTTCACTAAAATTCGAAGGCTTAGCGGCTCCGGGAGAAGGAAACGGCCTTGGTGATGGAAAAAGGTAGGCAGGGGTATGGAAAAAGTCGCTAGGCGCTTAAAATACCGGGATGGAATACATAGTTCACAAGAAGAACGCACCAAAGAGCCCGCTTAAAGATCTCTACCACACGCTACTCAAGCGACCCTGGCGAGAGGTTATTAGCCTCTTTGCCTTGGCCTACCTTCTTATCAACTTGGCCTTTGGACTGCTCTTCTGGCTAGGAGACGATGCTTTAAGTCCAGGACCTGCTAGTTTCTGGGACTGCTTCTATTTTAGCGTGCAAACCTTTTCTACCGTTGGCTACGGAACACTTAGCCCCAGTGGCACCTACGCCAACGTCATTAGCACCATCGAAATTTTTACGGGATTATTGAGCATCGCCTTAATCACAGGTTTAGTCTTCGCCAAGTTTTCGATTCCCACAGCAAAAATTCTTTTCACCGACAACCTGCTCCTTACACAAATGGATGGCAAAAGAGTTCTTCTCTTTAGACTAGCCAATGCTCGAAGCAACCAGGTCCTAGGAGCCCAACTAAACCTCAATATGTTTTTTGATGTAAAAACAGCCGAGGGTTCACCCTTTCGGAGAATTGAAACCTTGACCCTACGACGTGCTACAGCTCCCGTCTTTTCTCTGAGCATGACCGGCATTCATTACATTGATGAAAGTAGCCCTTTGGCTGAGCACGTCGATAAGCTGAAAGAAAACAAAGAGAACTTTGAATTTTTAATCTCTATTACGGGCCTAGATGACATTTACGGGCAAACCATTCACGCCATGAAAATGTATTCCGCAACAGAGATTCAATGGGACAAACAATTTGCCGACATTCTGCACATTGAAAGCACCGGAAATCGATACGTGGACTTTGCAAACTTTAACAAGTTTAAATAGAAAGGCGCCTAGCGACTTTTTCCATACCCCCCGCAACCTTTTTCCATTCTGTTTGGAAAAAGGTTGCGGGGGGTATGGAAAAAGTCGCTAGGCGCTTAAAGATTAATATCGAATCATTTTGTCGATGTTCAATCGACCACCAGAGATAATGAAATTAGCTGCAGAAGAAACCTTGTCCACCGTTTTCATGATGGTGTCCTTTACTTCAGCGGGAGTCATACTCGGATATCTAGCCAAGAGTAAAGCAGCTGCGCCTGCAACGTGTGGAGAAGCCATGGATGTTCCATTATAGGAAGCATAACTATGACCAGGCACGGTCGAGAGTATACCTACGCCCGGAGCCATCAAATCTACTGAAGTTCGGCCGTAGTTTGAGAACGAGGCCATGCGATCTCTAGAATCGGACGCCGCCACACTCATCATACTTTCCACATCGTAATTTGCCGGGTAGCTCCCGACAGAATCGTTATTCGCGCTTTCGTTTCCTGCTGCAGCCACCAACACAACTCCTTCAGCTTCGGCTCTTTGAAGCGATTCGTAGAGTGCTTGAGAATAGCCTCCTCCACCCCAACTCATGTTCATAACATTGGCACCGTGCTCAACAGCCCAATCAATTCCGGCAATCGCATCAGCAGTCGAACCAGAACCATCTCGATCCAGAAATTTTATAGGCATGATGCGAACATCCCAGTTGATGCCGGCGATTCCAATTCTATTATCGGTAGAAGCTCCAATCACTCCGGCAACATGAGTTCCGTGAGAGTTATCGTCCATAGGGTCATAGGCTCGTGTGATGGCGTTGTATCCTTTAACGTTTTGTCCACCAACCACGCCAGACCAGATATTGCCCTTTAAATCTTTGTGATTGTAATCCACTCCGGAATCCACAACTGCCACGACGACATCTCGACTTCCGGTTGAAATATTCCACGCATGAGAGGCATAAGCGGAGGCACCGCTTGGATTGTGCATACTCCACTGATTTCCAAGTTGCGGATCATTCGGCAAAACTGCATTCGGATCTTCAGCCGGCGGAAGAGGCGTCGGCTCACTTGGAGGAGTAGGAGCTGGCGCTGGGGCTGGCTCGGGTTCTACTGGAATAGGCAAGAAGGGCGGCGGCGGACCTGGTTTTGGTTTTCTCGAACCAAAGGAGGCGTGATAAATATAGTTTGGCTCCACGTAAGCAACGTCACCATGAGAAGCCAACTCTTTGATTATCTGCTCATCATTCCCGGCAGAGGAACTTTGTTTAACCAAGTAAATCTTTTGCATTGAACTTAGTGCCTTTTTCAGGCTCAAACGCGACTTGCCTAGAAACCCTTTTTGGCCGAAGGAAAAGATCGACGGGCGCTCCTTAAGCTTTACAATGTATTCCCCTTGTCGCTTTCCAACCTTTTTAAAATGCACAGATTGTTGTGCAACGGTTGAATCAAAAGAGAACACAAAAGAGAAAACTAGAGCTACGCGCCAAAATAAATTCATACACCCCCCCGAGTGATTGTTTGCTTGAACTTCTATTTTATGTTTTTCCAACTCAATCAAAGCGTCGGAAATTTGTTCGCCCGTCAGGCAAACGCCTAAACAAACATGATTCTAGAAACCTACGGAGAAATTAAATCTCCTTACAGAACACTGACGCTTCAAATGGCGGCCATTTTCCCAAAACTCTCCTCCCATTGGAAAAACGCCTCATCAACCCTCTTAATAACCATTTTAGTTGAGTAATTTGACAGCTTTACAAAGACTTAACTTCTATAATCTAGCCCTTAACCGATAGAATGAAAGTATGCTTCCCTCAAAGGCTAGATCTGGCGCGACCATCATGTCGGTATTATTGGGTGGAGTTTTTTTAAGTGCAATTGCGTTTTTAATTGCCCGCGAAATAGGCAAAGTCAGCGGTGAACAATCTCGTGTGCAAATTAAGTCGCAACTCGACGGACTCCAACAACACGGAACCTATTACGTGCAACGTGGATTGGCCTTGAGCACCATTCAAGCCCTTATTGCTACAACCCCCATGCAAGCTTGCCTTGAATCAAACGGCAGCGCTTGCACCACAAATACCTTCACCAACTGGACTGCCTTAAACGATCCAAACTCTGGCATTCCCTTAAACGGTAATTTCACCACCAACGGTGGCACATGCCAAAACGCCTCTGGAACTCAAGACTGTCAGTTGCAAAGAAACATCGACTTTAGAATCATTTGCGAAAGCGACACCTCTTGCTCACGCTACGAAGTAAAAATTCGATCCGCTCTCGCCGATCAAATCAGACATGTTCCCATTAAACCTCTGGAACAAACTTATGCATACTCCCTGGCCGCTGCTGGCCTAACTAAATCACTCAAACAAAGCTGTAGTGGCGCCGAAGTTCTCACTGGCTTTAATCAACGAACTGGAGTTCTTTGTGAATCGGCCTCTGGTAGAAGCTCAAACTCTTTACTACCAACCAGTAAAATCGATTGCCCCAACAACGGCTACAACGCAATTTCCGCTGTCCAAGATAAGTCTAGTTGTAACTCGGGAGTCAGCGCGCTTTGGGTGAACACTCGCTTTTATAGCTACGAGCGAAATCCTGCCACTGGCCCTGAATACAGTTGCACCTGCCCCAATGGTGCTGTCGATTGCAACACGCAAGCCGATGCATGCACGAGGTGTGCTGCCAGCCAGAACATGATCGGTGGTAATTGCGTGACTCCTAGTTGGGGCGCATGGTCTGGTTGGTCCGGATGCAACCGAGCCTGCGGTGGCGGAACAAGAACTAGAACACGTAGTTGCCAAAACGCTCGATCGGGCGGCGCTACCTGCGGCGGATCAAATAGACAAACCGCCAATTGTAATACGCAGCCATGCACCCCGCCTTACACCGATATTCTATGCGAAAGCGTAAACTATCAGCCTAACCAATGTCGATCTCCATACCCTGTAAGAGCAGTCATTAAGCTCGTCCAGCGCTCTAACAGAGGATGCGCGTTCAATTCAACCTGGGGACATGACTCTCAAAAAATATGGGTTAATAATGGCTGCCGCGCGATCTGGAGAGTCTATCATTAAGCATCTCAAATTCAAGCTCAATTGAGAATGTGCCATACCTCGTGTCCTACAGGATTAAAGGAGAGAACCTTCTTGGCGAGCTCCGTAATAGTGCCCGTCGATGCTTTATAACTTTCGTAATGCTCTTGGCTTTTCCAGGTAGCGTAGTTGATTAAAATATTTCTTTCTTTGTTAGTGTGAAATTTTGCAGAAAGAAAGCCTGCGTTCCTACTGACCTCCTTTTTCAAAAACTCAGAAACTTTGTCGAAAAGCTCTTCGAACTGTTCTGGATCAACTTGAAAAGTAATGACAACATGGAATGTTCCGAGTGCTATGTGTTGCTTTTCATTGGTCATATATTAATTCTCCCAAATTGTAGTTTATAGCTCTACCACGAGCAAGATGCTTGTGAACCCTGATCACTAACGAATCTAAACTGTAGAATCTTCTTTTCTAGATAACTAGGGGGCTTCAGCCAAGTAGGCCAATTGTTACTATCTATTGAAACAATCTTTCCCAAACGATCCACCTCTATAGAATAGGCAATCTCTTGGCGAGTCCATTCCTGTATAGCTCGAGCTAGTTCAAATTCTGTTAAATAGGTCTCCACCCTGGGAGAGTGCCAATCGAGGGCATTCTTTTCCAATTCAATATCCTTTATAAAAACTAGATTTTTTTGATAATCAAATAGCTGAACTTCGACAGGCACTAGAAAATGATTACTAGCACCTACCTCTGTGCGAAGATTACTAAACATACTAAAGTTACCAACGGTTCTTAGACCAAAGTAATTCATAGTGCCCCAAAGTAAAATAAAAGAAGGAAGAGCATATTGAGACTTTTTCTTAAAGTGAGTCCAAGATGAAAGAACAAATTGAGGCCTAGTTCTGGTGGACAAAAAGACAAAGGTTATAACAAAAAACAAGGCTCCCAAAACAAAAAGGCTTCCTTGAAGAAGAGAGTGATTGGTAAAGAAATATCTATTTTCCCTATGAACATAGCCCACAATTGAAATTAGAATGCAGGCAGCTGACAGAACTCCTAACCCTACATTCAACCTATGAACCTCAATTGCCTCTAGTTTTCTTGGCAAGCTATAAAAACAAAACAGCAGAGCCAAGCACACCATCGAAAAGTCAACAAAAGACAGTAAGCTCAACATGAGATGGAAAACAAACACCATAATGAGCGCAATTTTCCTAGTAGATCGGAGCAAAAGAAAGAAAGCTCCTAATATCTCGATCCCCACGATAAGATAAGGAGCTATTAACATAGTAAGTTCTTTTTGCGAGAAGGAGGCCAGAGATACAGAGCCCAATAGATCCTTTGTAAATATAACTGCGCAACTCTGCCGGACATCAAAAAACGATGCGTTTAACTTGTGAAAACCTGCAATAAAGTAAACTCCAGCAAGAGCCAAACATAAGCTTGGCTTCACAAATAGAAAGAATGATTCAAATTCAATTTTAGAGGCGTTTCTATTCTTTAAAACAAAAATCGAACACTGCCATAGTAAGAATAAGGAGGTGAAAAAGTATAAAAAGGCATGGTTAACCAAAAACGGTGCTTTATAAAAACCATAAAACACCGCACACACCAACACACAAAGAAAGGTGGCAAACTTCTTTCGATCTAAAAAAGAACAAACTAGTAAGCAAAGGCTCAAAATCGCCATTGCGGGCTCTTTCCAAGTGAGGTTAAAGTGTAGGAAGAAAGCCAATACCCATAAATGTGCAAAAACTAAGAACACGCTTTGAAAGTATAATCTTAAACGAGCTCACCCTGACTCTTAATCTTTCCTTAACAGAAACACCCACGCCAGCGTCTTCGTAACCACTATAGTTGAGTAACTTGAGAGCTTTACAAAGACTTAACTTCTTATCCCAGTCTTGAGCCGATAAAATAAGAGTTATGGCACGTTCAAAGGGTTTCACTATTGTAGAGGTTCTTTTGGGTAGCCTATTGATCATGGGGGCCATTGTTGGCATTGGCTACATTTCTAACCAACTAACTAAATCGCAAAGCTCCGCAAAAAAAACAACAGCGGTTGAAGGCGTTGTCACGGCCGTGCTTGCGGCTCTTAATCGAGAAAGTGGCTTTGTTGACCCCGACGGCACTCTCTCCGAATACAACGAGGCAACATTGCAAAATTTTGAGTTAAATTACTTTGGAACTCAACTCGCAGAAAAAAGAGGTGGGGTTTGGATTCCAAAATTTTTCAACTCCGAGGGGCAATCGTGCGACCCTGGTCCCTTAGAGTTTGACTGCAACATTCGTGTGGACTTCGAGCTGATCATTCCCCCTGGAGCCTCCACCCCAAAATGGAGCGCAGACTACAATGTGAGCATTGTAGAAAACCCAACGGGTGCCATTCCCATTAGACTAGCCTCCAATCCTTCTACCATTTCAATTTCTCGGAAATTCACTTCGCAAAGAACCGATAAAACTAAATGCGACTTTGATGAAGTGCTCATGCGAGGCTACGACGCCGCAGGCAATGCCGAATGCTGGAGCGAAGCGCTTGCGGGCTGTGCCTCAGACGAATTTGTAACTGGCTATCGATTTCAAGGGGCCACAGGCGAACTCCAGCCGATCTGCCAGAAAATGCGCGGCATTCAATGCGCAGACCAACACTTTGTTTTCAAAACAATCAACCCGACCTACTTGCAAACCAGCACACCTTTCAATGGAGCCCAAGCAGGCGACTGTGTTTATATTTCGCAAGAAACCATTTCGGCAGGACACCCGCAAGCTCCAACCCATCCACAAAAATGCCCCGTTCCAGCCTATGAAGAATCTGCTGGAAAGTGCGTTTTAAATCCAACCCTAAGGGCCACCAAGGCGCCGGTGCAAAAATTATGAAGCGTCTATTTTCAAAAAACGGCAGCACTATTCTGCAAGGCCTGGTTGGCCTTGCTCTTGTTGGAGTTTTAGCCGCCAGTGTTCCTCAATTACTCAAGCACTTTGCTAATCGCCGAAAAGTCACGCGCGCTCAAACTATGCTCATCCACGCTCGAAGTGAGGTTGCATCGGTATTGAGTGATCCAGGAAACTATCTCAACAACTGTGAACCCAATGACTGCGAATTCAACCCAGTTCTCTTAAGCTTGGATGCAAGTGGAAACTACAGCAGTGTGCTCACACCTTTGCCTGTTTTAGGCGTTGGATGCGCAGACGAAACAAAAACCTGCGGTATTCGCATAGCAAGCATCACCGGAACCGATCAAGCCTCTACAGAAATTGTAGCCAACGTTGAATTCGACAATCTTGAAGTTCCCATGAAAGGAACGACCGTTACCATTCCAAAACCCCTTGCGTTGAGCGGCTCTGTCATTTGCCCAGCGAACACTCCGATCTTTCAAGGTTTTAATACTAGTGGCACTGCCAAATGCTCCGCCATTGCAAATAATAAACTCCAATGCCCCAACGGACAAATTGCTATTGGATTTGACTGGGCTAATCTTCAGGCAATGTGCCGAAGCGTTGTAAATCAGAAGATTGCTTGTGCAGCAGCGGATGAAGTCATCGATGAGATCACGGGATGGCAAGCCAATGCGGCCACCGTAATTCCAAGCCTTCGTTGTAAAAAACGAATAGATCCTTGGCCACTAACACCTAAACCGACCATCACTGATTTAAGAGCTTGCGTGGGGGCTGCGTGTTCTCAAACAACCACGACTGTTACGACAACACCGGGGAATCCAAGCACACCACCCACGACGCCACCCACGACACCTCCAACTACAACTCCGACACAACCGCGACCGCAACCGCAACAAGCTTGCAACGGCCGCATTCCAAGAGGTCGTGACGACAAGTTAAAGGCATTACCTGGCTGGGCTTGCTCCACGAAGAAAGCCGACGAATGCGAGCCCTGCGCAAAATGTGGATCAGCCGGCTCAGTCGTTGATAAATCCTCTGTGGTGGGAGCAAACGCCTACGCCTTCTATGAGAAAGCTCGCAAAAAAGGCCACCCCCTTCCTGTCTGGAAAAACATTTACGGTCCCGGCAGCAACGGCGGGGGAGCTGGACTTTACCCCGATAACGCCACTCTTGAGTTTTCGTGTAATCTTCGCGGTTACCGCACAGTTAGAGGCTCTCCATCACAATACACAAAAACATGGGGCTCCCCCAAAGACAACACCAGCATGAAATGGAGTAATTCAAGCAAAAGAATTACCCAAAGTAAAAACGTTGCCGCTTGGGCAAGTGGCCATATGTGTAAAGAAAAAATGGATGACCAATGTTTAAGGGACTTAAGCTGGGTGTTCGAGAAATAGCCTATGAGAAACTTTAAAGCAAACATCAAGGGTATGAGCCTACAAAGCATCATGGTGGCTTTGGTTTTGTTTGCTGGTGCCTCGATGTTGTTTTTGCAAATGATAAAAACTTTCAATAACGCCTCTGAAGGCGGACGTGTTCGCACCGAGCTAGACTCCACTCACTCGCTAGCCTTTCAGTTTCTGCGTCGTGGACTCACCGAAAAAATTGATTGGGATCAACACATCTCAACCCCTGAACTCGATTGCTTAAGAGGAACTGGATCAGGCTGCCTGGCTCTTGCCGCTGCCCCAAAACCTTTCATAGGTGCTGCACAAAGTAGCAACCCCCTGCTAAGACAATTCGAAGACAAACAAGCGGCTGCCGCTCGAGCAGGAACACCCACCGCCAATACGGCTACTTGCACAGGCACTTCATGTGGCATCAACCACAATCTTAGCTATCAACTTTTGGATTGCGTCGACACCAAGTGCGAAGCAATTGAGCTCATCGTTAACTCTAGCTACTCTTCCGTTGGTAGCCTTAGATTGCCCTCAGCTGATAGAAAAACTCCGATCAAGGTTGCTGCTGCTACAGTGCTAGGGGCGCAACCCACTATGAGCAAAGAATGTAACGGTCGGGTTGATTCTATTAATTTAAGTGCACAAAACCTTGATTGCGCCCCACCCACCGACAAAAGTGTTTGCCCGGCTGGCAGCACAAACAACCCTTTAGCCTTCGGCGATAAGCTCGCCCAAGACGGTAGTGATTGTAGATCGCTTGCTACAATCACCTGCGCTCAACAACAAGCCCTGGGCTTGATGGATGCCAACAACCCTCAGTGTGTCGATTCACCTGACTTTCAAATGTATTCGGCTAGCAACTTTGAGATCATCAACCCTCCCGAATCCGTTACCATCAACGGCACCAACTACGTGGCCGAAAAGTGTGAAAGCTGTCCTGATACAGGACAACAAACTTGCGAAAAGTTGGAAGTTAGAAAATGTCATAGCAGCGATGGCACCCAAGTAGACGTCAATCTTTGTCTTGAACAAGGAAAGGACTTCAAAGAAGTCTTTCGTTACGAACAAAAATTCACCAAGGCTTGCACACCCCCCGTCTACAGAGGCTCGGCACAATGCCCCAATCGTATTCCTACAGGTAGGAATCGAAATGGAGGCGCTCTCAGCGGCTATCAATGCCCTGCTAACCCTTGTGCTGATTGCACACCACAATGGGTTAATGGCTCCTGTGGCCACGGTGTCTGGGGAAGAGGAAGCACCGGAACCCTTTGTTGGTTCACTGGGGAATTTAAAGACAAGCTCAGCTACATTGAAATCTACGAAAACCGCTGCTTAAGAACCAGTGGCCGATTTAACAGCAACTGTGTTCAATGGAGTGGCCATCGTTGGTGGCGTTACACCAACTACACGAGGCGATACTGGAACCACCCTGGAGCCGGCGGTCAACTCTATACAGGATATTTAATGTATGGTCGTCAAAATGGAAGATTCAATGGGTTCAACGGCGCTCCGGTGACACCTTATGATAACCCCCAAGTACGGGCTAAGCCACAATAACAAAAAGTGACAGACTCACTTTTGCGAAGCGCTGAATTGCTATACGTTGTTTAAGCGTTTGGCTAAAAATAGATCGGCGAGCACGAGAGTTGCCATTGCTTCCATTACCGGAACGGCTCGTGGAATAATACAGGGATCGTGACGCCCCTTCTTAGCAACATCCAACACAGAAGAAGTCGGCTTAAAAGCTACCTTCAATGAGATTGTTTCGCCCGAGGAGATTCCACCGCGAATTCCAGAGTAGCGCCCCGACTGGACTGCTGAATGAAACGCTGTGCCCTCCATCTGACAAGTAGAAAAAGCGTCTGCAAACTCAACTCCTGCCGAAGCACCTATGCTCATCATCGCAGCAGATAGCTGAGACTTTAGTTTATAAAACACAGGCTCACCTAAGCCCGCCTGAAGCCCCTTAATCTGCAAACCTGCAAAGCCGCCATAACTTAGACCTTCTTGCTTGGCGGCAAGGAGCAATTGTTCCACCTGTTGGGACAAGCGCTCACTTGGCAGACGAGCAACGAAAGCATCAATTTGCTGAGATTTCATGGAGCTTAATTGCTCAAGCTCAGAGTCATTCAATACAAGATTAAAAATCTGCTGGGTAAATCCAGTCACTTCAAGCTCTGGACTAATTTGCTTTAAGAACATTTTGGCGATGGAACCTGCCAACACCCGTGAAACGGTTTCGCGCCCGGAGGCTCGGCCCCCACCACGTAAATCAACATGACTGTATTTTTTAGACCAAAGATCATCGGCATGCCCAACTCGGTAGCTTCCCTCTGCAATCTTTTTGTAAGCACTAGAATCTTGATCTTTGTTCTTGATCACAATCGCGATGGGAGTTCCTAAAGTTTTGCCCTCAAAAACCCCACTTAAAAGTTCAAATTCTTCATCTTCATTTCGCGAACTAGTCCAAGAAGCTTGTCCTGGCTTGCGGCGGTTTAAATCTTTTTGAATTTCTTCACCATCAAACAACACCCCGGCCGGGCAGCCATCAACGACAACCCCCATAGCGGCACCGTGGCTTTCACCAAAACTGTGCACCCTAAAATATCGGCCAAAAGTGTTCGACATGTCCCAATTTTCATAGGTAATCCGGGGCACCTTCACAAGCGAAAAAACCATCCTCTCCTTCAGCCTTAGAGTCAAAGCGACGGATTCAGCCTTACTCGGTGCTTTCATTGAACATTTCACCACAGTAGATTAGCATTCAAGAGGCGTATGAACGCTCTTTTTCAACCCAACCCAAAAGTTTCTACAGTTCTTCTTTTTCTTTGCTATTTATTTTTGATCTACTTTATAGCGGGTTGGCAAATTATCCCCATGTACCCCATCTGGGGAGTTGATCTTCACTGCATCTGGAACTTTCATCACTGCGGGCCTTACGCCAATAGCCCCTACTTGATTGAAGGCAAGGTTTGCGGAGATTTATACAATCGCCCAATGGTCTATCCACCTCTTCATTACTGGAGCTTTGCTTGGACTCGACTTCTAGGCTTTAAAGAAGCCGTTATATTTCTAGCTATTGCCATTAGCGGGACCCTCATCTTTTCATATAAGGTATGGGTTCAAAAATCTCTTGAAAGCACTGCCGTCTTTGGCATTTGGGTGCTTTTGATTTTGCAATACCCAACCATCTTTCAGATAGAAAGAGCCTCCAATGACTTACCCGTTTATATTTGGTTGTTAGCGTCGGTTGTCTGCTTTAAAAAAGAAAAATACCTTTTATCAGGCCTCTTTTGCGCCCTATGCGCCTCAACCAAGCTGTATCCGGTTTTTCTTTTTGCAGCAATAGGACTTGCATCGCTTCTTATTCCTAGGCTTAGGATGTGGGCAGTGGGGGCGACCAGTGGGCTTATCTTAGCGCACATCTTCACCCCCCTTGACACCTTCACTTACTTTTCAAAAGTTATGCCTAGTCACGCTGTAAACGACCTCCCTTTAGGTGCAGATGCACTCGTATCCCACACGCTACAAAGTCTTCACTCGAATCATATCTGGATTGCTAAAGCCATCTTCTTTGCTGTTTGGGGAGGTTTTGTTTGGAGAACGATTAAAGATGTTATGCGAAAACCTGTCTTTATTTTTGCTCTGGGAATTTCGCTCTGCACTTACTATGCAGCCGTAAGTTGGGACTACCACCTTATTTTAGTTTATCCACTTCTGTTCTATGTCTTCATGGCGGCCTACAAAAACAAAAGCCCTATTCTCTACATCTTCTTTATTCTAGGAATTACCTTCTACTTCTTTGATCGAAGAATACTTCTAGAGCTGAAATGGAATGACATTTTAACCAAATGGCAGTTCATTTGGCTAAGTGCGATCGTATTCTACATGCACAAACACATTGATGTTGAGAGGACAGAAACGTGAAAACGTATCCGTTTACTTTAACGTGAAAACGTATCCGTTTACTTTTCACAACCACCCTGTTCCAAGTGATCCAAGCGCCCTGGAAGCGGAAAAGCCGTAAACTTGATTTTTATGTCAATCGATTCGTGTAGTTAGAGTGTATTTTTCAAACCTGATTAGGATCAGTGTATCTTCGTCGCAATCTGCTAGATTGCACTCTATGACAAAAGCAATACCCCAAATTCAAAAATACATGACCACTCAACCCCACTCCATTGGAAGCGATCAGAAAATTGTCCAAGCAGAAAAAATGATGCGTGAACATTCTTTCAGACATCTTCCCGTTTTAGACGGAAGCAAAGTCGTAGGGCTGCTCTCTGATAGAGATATAAAACTTGTAGAGATACTCAAAGATGCTGATCCAAATAAACTTTGTGTATCAGACGTCATGAGAGAAGATGTTTTTTCAGTATCACCAAACGCCTTACTCAATGATGTTTGCCTAGAAATGGCCGAAAAAAAGTATGGTAGCGCTGTCGTGGTCGACAACCAGAAGCTTGTTGGAATTTTTACCGAAGTCGATGCAATGAGGGCCTTATCAGAACTCTTAACCGGCCGTTTAGGATAGATTTCTACCGTTAATCGCCTGACAGGCAAACATCTTGGCGCCAGGTTCAACGTGAAAACGTATCCGTTTACTTTTCACAACCACCCCGTTCCGAATGATCCAAGCGCCGTCTAATCGCCGTAGCGGGCCCAAAAGGCCTGCTGCTTCATTGCCTGGCGGGCAAACATCTTTGTGCCGGGTCTGTATTTTGCGCCGACTTTAAGAGCATAGTCTCTGGCATAGGAGTCTTGGGTGTAACAAAGATCAACCACATACTTTGGATTCCAAAACTTCTCGGGTGCTTTTGCAGTTGCACCCGCAGCCCAAACAAGAATTTCAGGATCAACACTCACCCCACTTTTCAACTCACCAGAGCGAGCCGAGTAATGAGCCGCACTTGGATACAAATCCTTAATCACGTTGGCCGTGCCGCCACCACCCCAAATCACAACTCTTTCGCGGGGCAAGTCTTCTACCAATGGGTGAAAACCTTGAAAATCAGTATTCGTGCTGCGCCAAACATTCAATCTATGATCCCAAACCAAAGTATTCAACGAATGATACTTTTGAGAGCGCACATCGTGACGAAGGTTAGGAAGGTCAAATATACGTTCCTTCAAGGGACTCGTAACCGCAGCGTATGACAGACCTAAAGAACGAAGGAACTCTAAATTCTCAGCAGTGACTTCCTCAGCTTTCATTTCAATATAAAAGAAGGGAACATCCTTTCGCACAAAAAATGGCAGATGCCACCCAGGAGAAAAGCTGTGCTTAATGGGTGAACCCAACACGGCAGCAAATCTTTTCACTTGTAATGGGCAACTGTGCCACCGATAGAGGCTCGGCTGATCCGAAGAACTTCCCTCAGCATCTCTCCAAAAATTAACTTCTATGCTCTTTTCTAACAAGCGATACCAAGACCAATCAGACGATAATTGCCCCTCAATAGAAGTTCTTGGAAAGAAAAGTAATCGAGAAGCAAATTGCTGTCTCCACTCATGAATCTGCTTTAACTCTGAAAGGCTTTCGACTTCGGGAGCCCATTTCACAAAAGGAGCTTTTTTAAAAAGCTCCTCTAGCTTTTTAAAACTTTTCTCAAGAGAACTTTCTTTCCCATGCCAGCTAAGGATGTTGGCACTAACCTCTTGCTTGTCTCCAAGGACAATGTCCCAGTCGACCCACTTAGCTAGCTTGTATTCCAAGGCAATCAAAGGATTCTCCCTGAAAGAAAACAAACGTTTCTCAAAGGGAATATTCTCTAAAGCTAAGTTGAACTGATCCATATTTAACAAGTCATCCCGAAACTCGAAGCCCTTTATCCCTTGCTTCATATAAGACTGAAAAACTCGACTAGGATCTTTGAGCTCAAAATGACTTGGAAGCAAGGTTAAGAAACCACCGATGTTCTCGGCTCGCTCTAGCAACAAACTTTTCTCTTTTTCGCAGGGAAAGAAACTTCCCTCAGGCATGGTCCAAACACGATTAGCTACGGCTTTGTATTTTTTCTTACGTTTTTTTGCCCTATGCAAATAAGACTCTCTTAAGGAAAGATTCTGATCTAGATTGGGCCGATCAAAAAACACTCTGGGCCTGTCGTCAGAGTCTCGACGAACGTAAATAACTTCATACTCATCAGGTAACTCAAATTCAAAGCCTGCCCCTAGAGCAATGACTGCATTCGGAAAGTTCTCAAAACGCCCTAAGATTGTTTCAAACACGTGTTTTTCAATTAACCTAAATCCACTCTCGCCTCGCTCATGAAAAATGGATTCAATAGTGCGTGTTTCAACTCGTTCAATTTCTGAATCTAAATCAACACAATCATGATCGGGTAAATACTTAGCTAGTCGTCGTAAAAGTGTCGTCTTGCCAGTGCCTCTTTGGCCGACCAAAATTAATTTCATCGCGCAACACCTGGATCAAGACCGATCACCTCCCAAAAACCTGGGTAGCTTTTGGAGACACAATCGGAACCCTTTAAATTTATTTTCATTCCTTGCGACATCAGAAGAGACGCTGCCATAGCCAACCTGTGATCGTTCTCACAGTCATAGGCAATAGAACTAGTGCTACTCATTTTTTCCGGCGCTAAAACACTATAGCCATCACCCTCTATTGTAACCGAGGCACCAGCAAATTCTGCCAGCTCCTTCACTTTTTCAATTCGATCAGATTCCTTAAGCCTTAGGTGAGACAATCCTTTAAAAGTAGAACGCCCCTTAGCAAACAAAGCCAAAGTCGCCAAAACAGGAAACAAATCTGGAGTATCCTCGAGATCGGCTTCAATAGAAGTTAATTTCTGAACAGGTCCTTTTACGAGGAGATCTTCTCCCTCTCTTTCAAAACTCACACCCATTTTCGATAAAAGTGCAGGAAAGACAAAGTCTCCCTGTAAA
This sequence comes from bacterium, assembly GCA_009991595.1. GTDB lineage: Bacteria > Bdellovibrionota > UBA2428 > UBA2428 > UBA2428 > JAACVK01. Next base: position 25,462 of record JAACVK010000040.1, read on the forward strand.
GAGCGATGAGGAAAGTCCTTAAGCTTAACCGATCCGTTTAAAACACCAAATGCAGCCACAGAAAAGGCGGAACTCATATCTTGTTCAGCAACCAGAGGAAGTTTCTGAATGGGAAGTGTTCGGGCCGGTATGCGCACTTTCTTTTCATTGAGCTTCTCTAAGGGAAACTGAAAGAAACGCATCAGCTCAAGAGTCATAAACAAATAAGTGCGACTAACAACTCTTTCAGGAATCGTTAATATGAGAGATTTTTCCAACCCCCAACTAGACAACAGCAGTCCACTTAAGATTTGACTGCTCGAGTCTGCGGAAACCTCTAAAGGGTTAGCGGGAATCACCCATCCCTTGGAGCTCAGAATCAAAGCTTCTTCTTCTAGCTTTGTCTCAACTCCCAACAGATTTAGCACACGTAACAACTCAGCATGACCTCGAGCCATCAACCGACGAGAACCACGAAGCTTAAACTCACCTTGTTGTCTTGAAATTCTAAAAGCCAAAAACCGCAAAAGAGCTGCAGAAGCACCGCAATCCAGCTCAGTTTTGCCATTAAAAAAGTTTTCCAAAGCCTTTCGACAAAGATTCACGTCATCGCAAGAGTTTTGGCCGTAGAAAATCAGTGGACCGGGCGAAAAGCTCTCAATCATTAAAAGTCGAATCAAAATCGACTTAGAGCTAGGAATTTCAACCTCTAGGGTTTTCATGGGGAGCCAGCATAGCACAAAACTATCAAGAGTTCGGATGAATATAGGGACTCAAATCAGCGGAAGTATCGATGCAGGGCAGCTCGCATCTCAGAAACGCGAACCTCTTTTAACAGAGGCGATCCATGAGCCTTGAGGAAAACAAAGTTAAGCGAGCCTAGGCTGGTCTTCTTCTTATCCTTTACAAGCAAGCTCATTAAATGAGAAACGCTCATTACTTTTTTAGAAAGGTTCATCCCCAATACCTCTCGCATGATGCCACCAGACTTCGGCGCCAAATACCCTCGATGGATGCTCCACCAAAGAGCAAAGTCTAATCCATATCCAACCGCCACACCATGAGGCAACTTATAGCCCGACTCAACGGCGTGACCCAAGGTGTGTCCAAAATTGAGAAAGTGGCGAATGCCTTTTTTTTCAAAAGGGTCTTTCTTCACGATGGAATTTTTCTCTTGAATAGCGAACTTCAAAGACTTCCACAAAAACTTTGATTCAGAACTCGCATTTCGAAGGAAAGCCTTTCCCCAAGGCCTGCTACTTAAGAGAGCCATCTTCAAAAACTCAAAATAAGCTTCTTGAGATCGAGCCCTTGGCTGCCCCTTTAAAAGAGTTTCGACCAAAAGCACCTGTTGGGCAAAATAATAAGTTCCAATTTGATTCTTCACGCCCTCAACGTTGAGAGCTGTTTTTCCACCATGGGCCGAATCAACAGCAGCAAGCCAGGTAGAGGGAATGTGGACCAGAGCCACTCCTCTAAAAAGAGTGCTCGCCACGAAACCAGCAAAATCTCCCACAGATCCACCACCAATAGCGACTAATGTTAGTCCTGATCTTTGATGCTTTTGAGCAATTTTTAGAATCTTCGAATAGTGGCCAGACAAACCCTTTAACGCTTTTAATCTCTCGCCAGCCTGCACCCAGTAAATGGAGCGGTTTCGAAGAAAACCTTTTGGAATAATTTTCTTTAGCCGTGCGTCTACTATGCAAATAGAGTTTTTCGGCAGTTTAACAGCAGTGAAGGATGCTACAAACTTACAAGGCGAGATGAATGGTTTTGACGTCATCGTGGTCGTTGAGCTTATCAACAAGCTCAATCAAATCCTTTTCTTGTTCATCGGTTATTTCCATTGGAGTTTTTGGCTTATAAGAAAGCTCTGCTTTTTCGACTTCCCATGAAGCAGCCTCCAAGGCATCCTTGACTTCAAACAAAGATTCAACACTTGAGATGAATCGAAACTGGGTCGTTTCTTCAATGGGCTCCACATCATCAGCACCCGCTTCAATGGCCGCTTCCTCTGGGTCTCCACTGAAACCTTCTTTTTCTGCGATGATCGACCCCACTCGATCAAACATCCACATCACCGAACCAGGCTCACCTAAGTTGCCATCCCCTCTTACAAAAATAGCTCGAAGGTCTTGGACGGTTCGATTTTTATTATCAGTTTGTGTTTCGACCAACATGGCCACTCCGTGTGGCCCATATCCCTCGTAGGTAAGCTCTTCAATCGCGCCCTCTTGCCCATCACCGGTCGCGCGATTTAATGCGCGTTCAATAGTGTCTCTAGGCATAGAGTTTTTTCGAGCTTCTTGAAGGGCCATTTTTAAGCGAGGATTGTTGTCAGCGATGGCTCCGCCCGTCTTAGCTGCAATGGTAATTTCGCGAGCCAACTTGGTAAAGAGTTTCCCTTTTTTTGCACCGACGGCAAGAACTTTCCCGTGAATCCAACCTCTACCCATTATTCGGAACCTCTTCTTTCAACAAACGACGCAGTATTTTACCTACATTAGACTTGGGAAGCTCTTTGCGAAACTCCACAAACTTTGGTCTTTTGTATCCAGTCAACTTCTCTCGGGCGAACTCTTTTATGGTTTGGGCCGTGAGCCCTTCGTTTTTCTTTACGATGAAGAGCTTAATGGCCTCTCCAGATTTATCGTCTTGAACTCCAACAGCAGCGACTTCCAACACTCCAGGGTGCTGGGAAATAACTTCTTCAATCTCATTGGGGTAAACGTTAAAACCCGAGACCAAAATCATGTCCTTAATTCGATCAACAATCTTAAAGTAGCCATCTGAGTCCATCACGCCTACATCGCCTGTTTTTAGCCAGCCATCTTTGGTAATGGTATTCCCTGTCTCATCCGGCCTATTCCAATAGCCCTTCATGACCTGTGGGCCTTTCGCACAAAGCTCGCCACGCTCACCCTGCGCAACCTCTTTTCCCTCTTCATCAAAGAGAGCTATTTGCGTCGACGGCATAGGCAAACCAATAGTTCCAGGCATCTCATATCCATCGAGACGATTCACACACAAAACAGGAGACGCTTCTGTTAAACCATAGCCTTCGACCAACGGGTTCCCAGTCACTTTTTTCCAATGCTCAGCCACAGCAGTCTGCACGGCCATTCCACCGCCCACAGTAACTTTTAAATGACTAAAATCTAAATTTTCAAAATCTGGGTGATGCAAAAGTCCGTTGAATAAAGTGTTCACCCCAGTAACGACTGAGAACTTGTGCTTTGAAAGCTCTTTCACAAAGGCGCCCATGTCCTTAGGATTGGTGATCAAAATATTATTTGCGCCAACCTTCATAAAATTCAAGCAATTCACCGTAAGAGAGAAAATATGATAAAGAGGCAACGCCGTAATAACAACTTCCTCTGAATCGCGAATAACAGGACTCATCCAGGCGGCAATTTGCTGCAGGTTAGCAATCATGTTTCGGTGAGTGAGCATAGCCCCCTTTGAAACGCCGGTTGTGCCTCCAGTGTATTGAAGAAATGCAATATCGTTTCCATCAATCTCAACTTTTCTCCTAGTAGCAAGCATTCCTTTAATAAGAGCCTTGCTAAAGGAGGTTGAAGTTGAAATGTGATAACTAGGAACTGCCTTCTTTACATAGCGAAGAGCCAAGTTAACCAATACATTCTTAGGAAAGCCTAACAAGTCGCCCACAGAAGTTGTGATGACATGTTTAACGGGATACTTCTTCAATACGTTTTCAAGCTTGTCACAAAAGTGAGTCAAAATAACAATGGCACTAATTCCTGAATCTCTAAACTGGTGTTCCATTTCGCGCTCAGTGTAGAGAGGGTTCGTGTTAACAACGACTAAGCCTGCTCGTAGGGCACCAAACATACAGACCGGATATTGCAAAAGGTTGGGCATCTGAATAGCAATTCGATCCCCCTTTTTTAAACCTAAACTCTGTAGATAAGCTGCAAAATAACCGGAAAGCTTTTCAAGCTCGGCATAAGTCATGTCTTTTCCCATGTTGTGGTAAGACACATTTTCAGGAAATTTCTGACAAGACTTCTCGAACAACTCGACAATACTAGCGTAAGAGTCGGCATCAATCTCTAATGGAACGTTTTTGGGGTAACTCTTTAACCACGGATTATCACTCATATCATTAATCTCCTTTTGTAGGTTGCTCTACCTTCATTAAAACCATCGCACCTGCCACAAACAATGACAAGATTGAGAGAATACCAATTCGCGGATTTTCCGTCACTTTAGCGGTAATTCCGACCATAAGAGGTCCCAGTAAGCCAATGAACTTACCGAGCAAATTAAAAAAGCCAAAAAACTCACCACTTCGCTCTTTAGGGATCAGCCTTGAATACAACGAGCGACTCACACTTTGAACACCACCTTGAGCGGCTCCAATGAAGAAGGCCATCAAGTAAAACTCCCAAACGCTGTTCATAAAGTATGCCCAAATCACAACAAAAGAATAAATAACGAGGCCACCGTAGATGGCTTTCTTAGGCGTAAAGCGTGAAGCGATTTTTCCAAACACCAGCGTCATTGGAAAGCCAATGAATTGCACCATCGTGAGCGCTCCGATTAAATGTTTATTCTCAATATTGATGGCTTTACCAAAATCCACCGACATCTTGATCACAGTTCCTAAACCATCGTTATAGAGGAAGAAGGCTAGAAGAAACATCAAAACACTCTTCAGTCCAAGAATGTGGGTAACTGTTTCTTTGAGTCGAAGGTAGCTAAGCTTTATTTGCTCGCCAATTTTATCACTAGCACGAACGCGCTTGTTTTCTTTGACGTTAAAAATGAACGGAGCCGTCCAAATCATCCACCAAATTCCAACAGAGACAAAAGACCACTTCACTCCCTCGGCTGCGTTCAGTAAACCAAACTTCTCGGGGAACATCACCATGGCATTGTTAAGCAAAACCAAGAGACCACCACCAAGGTAGCCTAGCGAATAGCCCCAGGCAGAAACCATGTCCACGTCCTCGCCCTCGGACACATCCACGATCAAAGAATCATAAGGCCCCAAAGACAAAGCATGAAAGAGACTCGCCAAAGCATAAATCATGGCCGCCAACAAATATTGCCCCTGAGAAACCAAGCCCAAAGAAGACGCAAAAATTGCGCCCCAAAAAGCAAAGAAAACTACAAAGCGTTTTTTATATCCGCCTACATCTGCAAGTGCGCCGATCATAGGAGCTGCCAAACCAATCAAGAGTGCGGCCACGGTATTGCTAAGCCCTAGGTAAAAAGTGCTGTCTGTCGCGGGGACCCCAACGCTATAATAATCTTTAAAAAAAATCGGAAAGTATAGAGCCATGATCGTGGTCGAAAAAGCCGAGTTAGCCCAATCATACATAGCCCAGGAATAAGATGATTTATTCACACTTAGCTTCTAGCCTTGGGTTTAAGCTATGACTAGGCCCTCAGCTAACGCGGCGCTCCCGCTGCCCTAAGACAAAAACAACCCCAAAAGATAGCAGAAGAAAAACGAGGCGATAAAGCGCAGACAAACGATCTGCATAAAAAATTCGATCCACGAACAGTGGCCAAAGTGCCTCGGCTGGCAGCAAAAGTGTTGTGGCATAGACGCAGCAAAAGAATAGAAGCGACGGAAAAAGAAGCCATCTTGCTAAACGTAAAAACTTTTCCGAAAGAAATTCTCCTGAAATCATGACATAGGCCAAAAGTGGCATAGCAATGCTCAAATAACGAGCACCAGGACTTGCCCCAGCCTCCCAAGCTCCAAAGGCTGAATTAAAGAGCAGTAACAAAGAAAAAAAAGCCACTCCCAGAAACAACGAAGCCTTTCCATCAAACTTCAAATTTGAGATCTTAAACAATTCTTTAAAGCCCATAACGACTAACAATAGAACCCACGGAGAACTCATCAACAGCCCCCGACTTCCACCAAAGAGCAATCCCAAAAGCGCCCGTGGATTGGGAAGCATCGACAAAACTCCAGACAAACCTTCAGCACTTTCATCCGTGATAAAATCAGGGTTCTGATGCGCCAAAGGCAGGGAAAGAAGTCCTCCAAAAGCACTGATGTGATAGTAAGCCCAAAGAACGAAAGGAAGAAAGGCCCCTGCTCCCACACGACCACAAGCACTCAAATTACGACGATTCTGCCAAACAATCACAGGAAGAAGTAAAATCAAAAAAATCCCGGCGCTATAATCCGACAACAAAGCCAAGCCTGACCAAAGGCCCACAAAAAAATACTTTTTCCTTTCGAAAAAATACACACTTCCCAGAACAAGAGTGGCAGCCAAAGCATGGCCAAAAAAAGTGTTCATGAAAACTGAGCTAATCGAAGCAAAGTAAACGGCAAGCAGAAGAAACTCACGAGCGCCTTGAGAGATCCCATTTTTTACTAGAGATTGATCAATAAAGAACATCAACAAGGCCGTTAGCAGCACTTGAAAAACTAAAGATAAAATGCCTCCGTTGAGATGCTTTAAATTCCACCTCTTAATAAAACGCTCTTTCTTGGAGGCCTCTCCCATAGTTTGAAAAAAATCCATCACCTTGTATAAAGGAAAAGCAATAAAAGCAGGCCCCGGAGCTTTATTGGAAAACCTGGCTCCATCGGAAGACTGCGCCCAATCATTGGTCCAGTTAATCTCATCCAACTGAAAGTCAATTGCGAAGCTGCCATCCTCTGCCATCGAAGCTAATTGAGCTAAGCGTGAATATGGATTGGGGCCACCAACCTTCGGAATACTCAAGTTGAGGAGGATAAAAAGGACCGTCCAACGCCAATACACTCCCTTCATCTTATATTCTTTTAGCTAGGGTGAAAACTTTAGTTTATAGGGTTATCGTAGGTTTATGCGCTGGGTGATTTGGATTCTACTTCTTTCTCTGTTGAGCGTTGCTCTAAAGAACTCTGAACAAGGTCTATCTGGCGATGCGCCTCTATATGCGAGCATTTCTGAGAATATGATAGAAAGCGGGGACTATTTCTCTCTAGACGCCGCCGTTCCTGACTTTAAACCCAACTATAACGAACATCCCCATCTTTCATTTTGGCTTCAAGCACTCATCTTTAAAGTTTTCGGCGCTCACGATTGGAGCGCTAGAATTCTCGGACACATTTACTATATTTGCTTTCTGCTTTTATTCTTTTTTTCGCTTCGCGCTCTAGTCTCAGAAGCCGCCGCTGTGATTGGAGTTTTCATACTATGGATTCAACCCCATTTTAGTGCAACGTTTTCTTCTTTCCTTCTAGATCCAGGAGCGCTTTTTTGGGGCTGCTTATTTTTAGCACTACTCTCAAATTCACTCCGAAAGAATTCGAACACCTATTCAATCCTGGCTGGCCTGAGCCTTGGGCTTTGCGCCTTGACCAAAGGCCTTACCTTTCTAGGCTTTGGACTACCTGCGGTTTTTATTCTAGTTCTGCATCTAACATCTCCACAGAAAGTTACGCGCGCGACGACCAAGAAAGAGCTTTTTTGGCAAAGCTCAAAGCACTCCATCCTGGCGCTGGGAAGCTTTGCCTTAATTTTCTTTTTATATTCTTTTGCCTTATCAAAATCTTCCTCCCCAGACTTCCTCGAATACTATTGGCTAAGACAGGTCTCTAATCGTTTTTCAAACCTCTGGACCATTAAAAGCGTTTTCTTAAAAGAGTTCTGGTTTCCAATGTTAAAAGACTCACTGGGCTTCTTACTGCTTATTCCTTTTGCGTTTCTAACAAAGAGAAGCAAGTTAAAGAGCATTGGCATCCCGCTCATTTTGTTTTTAAGCTTTGTTCTCTCTTACGCTCCAGCCCATCGCTTTGGTGGTCAGTATTTGATTATGTTTCTACCCTCAATCGCTTGGCTTTCTGCCATAGCACTCGAAAGAATCTTCAAACGCTATGACCTTTTAATTAGCTTTAGCCAATCTGCTTCACTGCTTGCATTCATTGTGTTGCAATACACTGGAATCCCCATTCATGGGAGTGCTCCATCAACCCCCTTGAAAGTCTTGGCCGAGTCGATTCAGCAAGAAGCCAAAAATGAAAATAGCGTTTACTTGGATTCCTCTCCCGAGCACGAACATTTCATAAGTGCCTCTCGATTAGTTTGGTATTCTAAAGCTCGAGTTGTTTACGCTTCGGACACACCTGAAGCTCCTTCCAAGCATAGGCGCCACTATTTATATTCACCTTCAAATTCCACATTAGAGTTAGATAGAATCGCCCAAATTAAAAATTCGGGCTGGTGCACCTACTATCAAGACCAAAGCACAGCAATTTTTAAAGCCTGCTCCGATTTAAGATTTTAAAAGCTACCCAGCCCAGGAAAATGCTTCGGATCGAAGAAACTTTTCAATTAACTGCTCTTGAAAATAAAGCTCGATCAACAAAACAGCTATCCATGCTCCGTCGAAAACCCAGGGAAGTGGCCACTTTCTTGTTTTTCTTATAAGAAAAGCCCAAAAGACATGCCCCAATACAATGATAGACAAATATCGAGTGAAGCTAGTTGGAATAGTTGTCGAAAGAGGAACCACAATTAAGGCCAGCCAAAACCATCTTTCTTGAACACTTAACTTCAACCAAGCGGGTGGCTTTAAAATCCAAAACATGGACCCCAAGAATAAAAGGATCGTTGGGAAATAACCCATTTTAACTAGATAAAAAATAGACTTAAAGAATGCCCAAAAACTCGGTTTTCTTCCCCAATCAGCAATCGCATCTAAATTGGCGGTCCAAGCCCCATAATGAATATGAAGATAAGCAAAAAAACCAATAACACCCCAGGAGCCTAAAACAGCGACTAGAATTCCATAGGGAGGGTTCTTTATATAACGCCAAAAGCGACTCATCCCCATCGCGCCCGCACAAGATAAACCAACAAACTTAACGGCCCCTGTCGCACCACCTAAAATGGCAAGAATCATTGTATTCAAAAATGTGTCACGCATTCTTTGAGCCGCCACCAAAAACAGTAAGGCTAAAACTAAAAACAAAGTTTCAGTGTAGGGAACCTGCGCCCACAAAGAAAAGCGATCAAAACTTAGTAACACAGCCACCAGCCAAGAATGTTGAAAGCCCAGCCCCTCAACCCATATCATTAACAAATATAAAAGAGCTCCAAAAAGCAGGAGGTTTAAAATGGTGGCTTTCCAAGCAAAACTTTTTCCCGGAAGCACACTCCAGAGTGTATTTACTAAAACAGGAAGCGCGGGATAAAAGGCTTTCACTCCATCTTGAGATTTTTCGCCATAACCCTTGAGGGCAATGTCTTGGTAATAACCGCAATCCCAATTACAAAGCTTAGGCTCAACCCCTTGCGATTGAACTCGGTAGATGGCAACCATCAAAACTGTCGCCTTCAAAATGACAAGCAAGCAGCAAATTGTAAGCTTTCTCATGAAATAACTTGGCCCAGCCCCTCTCAAAAACTGTTCTATTTTTTCTAACTCTATTTAGCAAAAACACTTAACGCACACGCTGGCGCTATGCATTAATCCAGCTGCCCAAAACTTCATTAGATTGCTAATGTGAAAAGCAATGGGATTTCTTGGAATCACACTCTCTTTACTTCTTTTAATGTATCTTGCCTACCGGGGCTTCAGCGTGATTGTTATCGCCCCCCTCCTTGCACTGTTGGCAACCTTCCTTCAAGGCGAGCAAGGCTTGATGGGCACCTACACTCAAATTTTCATGACCAGTCTCGGGTCATTTGCTGTGAAATACTTTCCCATCTTCCTGCTGGGCGCCATTTTTGGAAAACTCTTAGAGGTCAGCGGCTCAGCCTCCTCCATCGCCCGAACACTCATCGCGGGTTTCGGTAAGCGCTTCACCATTCCGGCCATTGTTCTTTCTTGTGGCCTACTTACCTATGGAGGGGTTTCAGCCTTTGTTGTGGCTTTCAGTGTTTTTCCATTAGCAGCTGCAGCCTTTTCCCAAGCCGGACTCCCTAGACAACTCATACCAGGCTGCATTGCTCTTGGAGCCTTTACCTTTTCGATGACCTGTCTGCCGGGAACCATTCAAATTCACAACCTTATTCCCATGACCTACTTTGGAACAGATGCCTACGCCGCTCCACTTCTGGGCATTTTAGCTGGCTCAGGAATGCTAGGCGCAGGACTTTGGTGGTTACAACGACGAAGCCTAATCGTTGAGAACATTGCCCCGGCCGACACAGCTTCCCTGCTTGAAGGCAACAAGAACGAACCCCACTGCGCCCTGGCTCTTGCACCCATCGTGCTTGTTATTGTTTTAAACCTAGTGCTAGCAAAGAACATTATCCCAAAATGGGATCTAAGCTATTTGAGTGACTCCAAGTTTAGCCCCTCCGACACAAACAGTTTGGGCGGAATGTGGGCCATGATTTTAGCCCTCTTCTTTACGAATGTTTTTACAATCGCCATTCACTGGAGGCGAATCCGCAATGTCTCAAACACTCTGGCCGAAGGAGCCATGAGCTCGCTGCTTCCCACACTAAACACAGCCTCCGAAGTTGGTTACGGGGCGACTATTAAATCCCTGGCTGCTTTTGCAATCATAAAAACTTGGATGACCAACATTTCCCCAAACCCACTCATCACCGAAGTGGCCTCTATCAACGTGCTCGCTGGGATTACTGGTTCAGCAGCAGGAGGATTAAGCATTGCCTTGGCAGCTCTAGGAGAAACCTTCTCCAAAATGGGTGCAGAAGCCTCCATCTCTCCAGAAATTATGCATCGCTTAGCCTCCATGGCTTCCGGTGGACTGGATACGCTTCCACACAATGGAGCCGTTATCACGCTACTGACTGTTTGCGGTCTTTCGCACAAGCAATCCTATAAAGACATTGCTGTTGTTTCTTTGGTTATTCCGTTTTTAATAACGGCCTTGTCGGTGCTTGTAGTTTCATTACTCCTATAAGGGCACTCAACAAAAGAACAGGCCACATCACCCAACCAACCAAGGGCACTAAGGTCAAAAGAACGGGACAAAATCCCAATCCTATATAAAACGAAAAAGTAGGCATTTTCTCGTCGACAGCTGTCGTCCTTTGGCATTGGTGCAAAATTCTCCTAGCTGCACAAACGGCCTCTCGCCCAAAGGCAATGGCCATAATCAACACACCAATGGGCATCAATGGAACAAAGAAAATGAACGGCAAACTAATAAAGGCCGCGAGCAAACTCCAAGTCGCTCCGAAGATCTCACTTCTCATGTCTGACAGCTTTGCCTTGGACAGAACAAGCCCTGGCTCTTTCAAAAGAGCACTCATCAAACGATGTTCATTTCCCCAAAGACCGAAAACTGCGCTCATCACGGTGATGCAAAGAGTTCCTGAGAAATATAAAATAAACAGGACCCACAAAACAGCCCCTAGATCGGCAACCCAATGAGCCCCCAACCAGGAAATGACAGTCGCCCCTGAAAGAGCCAAAATGGCCATAACAATCAAAGCCACTATAAAAGCCACAATTGAAGTCTTCTTGAACCACTGAAACACTTCTTGGTTTCTGAAAATCAAAGAAAGCGCTTTAAAAAAACTTTTAATCCCGTCGAAAAAACTTCCCATGAAAAATGCTTTTAGCTGATAAAGCCAGCTGGGTCTAAGAAACACCAATAATACGCCGCAACAAGGACCGCTTCCTTTCCTTTAAAACTTCCTCGAGTTAGGATCTTTTCGTAAGCAACATGAATCACCCAAAAGCCATCAGAACCCTTTTAGACATTTCTCTTCTCGCCGGCGAAGCTATTTTAAACATCTACAACTCACCGGATGCACTTGCGAACCAATCAAAAGAAGATGGCTCACCTCTGACTCTTGCCGATCTAGCCTCCAACAAAGTGATCATCGAACACTTGAAAAAAAATTGGCCAGAAATTCCCATTATCTCCGAAGAAGGCAAGAGCTTAAGTTACGAGAAAAGAAAGTCTTGGAATCAGTTTTGGCTTGTCGACCCTTTAGATGGAACAAAAGAGTTCATTAAAAGAAATGGTGAATTCACAACCAACATTGCGTTGATTGAAAACGGCTTGCCTGTTCTAGGGGTGGTTCACGCCCCTGCACTGAAGCTAACTTATTATGGAAGCAGTCAACTTGGCAGCTTTAAGATGAAAGGCTCTGAGGCCATTCAAATATTTTCGCAAGAGAAAGACCCCATGACTGGCCTAAAAATAGTTGAAAGCCGATCACACTCAGTAGAGCTTCCCGAATCACTGCTCAGCAAAATTAAAATTACCGAGCGAGTTCCTTCGGGAAGCAGCATTAAACTTTGCCTTGTTGCCGATGGAAGTGCCGACATTTACCCGAGACTAGCCCCCACCATGGAATGGGATGTGGCCGCCGGAGATGCCGTCTATCGATTTTCGGGAAAAAACTCTCCAAGAAAAAGCAACCTCACCTACAACAAAGAAACATTAAAAAATGATAGTTTTATTTTAGGATTAAAAGAGGGAGTCTGGAATGCAGATCATTAAGAATTCGAGAACCATCGCGAAAACTATTTCTTGGAGAGTCACTGCGACGATAACCACGGCTGTTCTAGTTTACCTTTTCACTGGCAAACTAGATATGGCTTTAAAAATTGGATTCCTCGAAGTCTTTTTAAAGATGGCCTTCTATTATATTCACGAGCGAGCCTGGAACTCGATTTCCTATGGGAAAGTTGAGATCAAGCCCGTCGTCTTATGGTTCACAGGTTTGTCCGGATCGGGCAAATCCACCATTGCAAGAGAAGTCGAAAAAGAACTGGCAAAAATGAAATTTAAAGTCGAGCGATTAGATGGGGATCGAATCAGGTCTGTCTTCCCTAAAACCGGCTTTAGTCGCGAAGATCGAGAGCGCCATGTTCACCGAGTTGGCTTTCTTGCCAGCATGCTCGAAAAAAATGGAATTTTTGTGGTGGCTTCCTTGGTTTCTCCCTACAAAGACTCTAGGAATTTCGTAAGAGACCTTTGTGAAAACTATTGCGAAGTTTTTGTCTCAACACCACTAGAGGTGTGCGAGCAGCGAGACGTAAAGGGCCTCTATGCAAAAGCTAGAAAAGGCGAAATCAAAAACTTCACGGGCATCGACGACCCTTACGAAGCACCCGAGAATGCCGAAATTGTTATCGACACTTCGAAGGTATCCGTGGAGGACGGCGTAAAACAGGTTGTCACCTACGTTAAGAACAACATCAAGCGCAGCTAATGGCCTAACCGAGCGAAAGCACTTCGCACTAAGACTAGAATTTTATTGGATTTATATTAGACTCTAGTCTTGGGAGGTTGCAGAATTGAAAGACATAGAAAAGCAAAATGATGCATTGCACGACGACGCGCTAAACGTTTTTCACATTCGCACCACCCGACACGATCAAGACCGCCTGGAGATCAACATTGGCTTTGATGGCCTGATTAACGAGAACAAAGGTCACTTTAATTTTGATATAGACTTTCTGCTCTTCGTTCCCAAAAGCCTAGGCCTCAATGAAATAGACCCGATCGACATCTTGAGAAATGAATTTCAAAGCTATTTCCGCCTACACAGTTTTACAGGACTTTACTCAAAAGAATACACAGCCAGCATTCTATTCAAACGCCTTCATGATTTAGATTTAAATCTAAACGAAGAAGCAGTTAAAACTTTCGCCATTGAATTTGATGCTTATCTGAAGGGGCAAAAACGAAAGCTTCACAAGATAACTAAAAAGATAGAAAGACCTGGGTCTGAAGCCAAATTCTATATTGACAGCCTTTCCGATATGCAAACGGTCCTCGCCCAATTTCGTCTACTTCTTGATAAAAACCGGGTCTATGAATCGACCAGTTCAGAAATAAACTCAGACCTTAAGCGAGAATTATTTTTACTCAACGAATACATTTCACATTTATACGTTCAGGTTCTATTGAGGCTAAAAAACCTAATTCAGTTTTCAGACAATGAAAAAGAATTAAGCAAGACCATTAGCGACATGGTTAAAGCCGAGGCTGAAGTGCGCGAACGCTATGATTTGTTCATCAATAAAGTTGAAGAAAACTTTACAGAAAGCGCCAAACAAGACTTTTACCTACGCAGAATTAGCTTGCTAAAGAAATACTTTAGCAAGCCGCTTTTTGTGAAGTATCAAGAAAAGCATTTAGAGAGCCGAATGCTTCTACCTGTTTATGGAATCTCAGCTGCCTTCGCGGCATCCTTTGCCATCATGGTTCAGCTCTACACAGTGCAATCGCCTCTTGAAAGCGTTGGGATCAACACGGTTGCCTTTATATCCATTGGCGTTATCGCTTATGTGATTAAAGACATCATGAAGGATACGTTTCGAAGGTTCTTTTTTAGGAACAGCCGAAAGTTTTTCCCAGACATCGAAAACAAACTATTCATCAAAGTGGATGACATAAAAAAGCAGCTCGGATTTAGTAAAGATTTTGTGAAGTCCTATGGATCTAAAGAGCTCAACCCTAAAATAGCGGCAGAACGCTACAAGGGAGAAATTGGCGCCATTGAAAAAATTTTGGGCGAAGATGTTCTTCACTACAAAAAACGTGTTTCCCTCAACCTCAACTACCTTAGCGGTCAAGAGCAGTTCCCATGGGGCTTTCGAGAGATTATAAGATACCGCTTCGATCGCCTGAGAGTTTCGATGGAAGATGCCTATAAACGCCTGCCACTAGTTGGCAAGGATGGAAATATTGTCCTCCGAGAGGGGCGCCGCATCTACAAAGTGCACCTTGTTGTTCAGGTAAAATCCACCGGAAGAGACACCGACAACATCAAAGATCGAGTCAAAGCCTATGAGATAAATCTAGACAAAAATGGTCTGGTTTCCTGTGAGGGAATCTCCTGGAATGTTGAATTCGGTCACCCCGGTAAACAAGAGGAATAAAGCTCCCTTTTGCGTGTATTTTCGCAGCTTAAATGTGTATAAAGACCTTTAAAGTAAAATGACTCCTATAGAATTAAGCATTTTTTTTCCAGCGTATAATGAAGCCAAAAATCTTCCCGAGCTCATTGAAAGAACCGATCTCTTTATTCAGCAATACGCTAAAAACACAGAGGTTATTGTCGTCAACGATGGTAGCTCGGACAACTCAAAAGAAGTTCTTAAGCAACTAGAAGCCAAGTATGGATTTCTAAAGTCCGTTCACCATCCTCAAAACCAAGGATACGGAGCTGCACTTAGAAGTGGTTTCTCAAACTCCCAGGGCAAACTTGTATTTTTTATGGATTCTGACAACCAGTTCCACTTTGACGAGCTCAAAGAGTTTATCAAGGTTTTAGAAGACGAAAAAATGGATGGTGTCATTGGAATCAGAACGGACCGAAAAGACAACTTTCTCAGAAAGACCAACACTTTTCTATGGTGCTCACTTGTAAGGCTCCTTCTTGGAATTCGATTTAAGGATATTGATTGCGCTTACAAGTTGTTTAAAAAAGAACTTATCAAAGACATCAAGCTTGAAACAACGGGAGCCATGATAAGCACAGAACTTTTGTTTCAAGTTCAGAAGCGAACTGAAAAGATTGTCGAACGTCACGTCAACCACTACCCCAGAACACAAGGCTCGCCCACGGGAGCCAACCCACTGGTTATTTTGAGAGCCTTTAAGGAACTGTTTAGTTTTTATTTTCAGAATGTCTTCAAAAGTTAAAAACATCTTATTCGTAGCGCTTTGGATTACTGTTCTGAGCTTTTTTGTCAAATCCAACTGGAAGCCCCTTTTTCAATGGGAGGGTCGAACCGACTTAGAGATCGTGACAAACGCAGCAAAAAACTTGCAAGAGGGCAAACCGGTCTATGTCGCAGACGATCTTTGGCAGCACACCAAACCGCCCCTGGCCACCATGTTGTTTATTCCACTGAGCCTAATTGACAAAGAAATCCTTTGGCCTCTCTGGGATTTGATGAACATGGCTCTGTTGATCTTTATGGCCTTGGCTCTTGCCCGAATGGCACAGAAAACTTTTCCCAAGGCTCCGGCACTCTTAGTTTCGGCCATAGGAATTTTTGCCGTAACCAACTTTTATTTATACGAGTTTAGGTATGGTCAATACAACATGCTCACTCTAGCGATGATTTTGGGGGCCGGACTGATTCAAAACCGATGGAGCTCTGGTTTTCTCTTAGTAGCAGCTGGTTTCATTAAACCTACTAACATCTTGTTCTTACCCTGGGTCTTAAAAGAAAGAAAAAGGCCAATAAGTTTTATGCTTAGTGCAGGCCTTTGCACAGGGGCACTGCTTTTAATATACGGAATGTGCTTTGGTTTTTCTGCCGTTGTCGCAGATCACCTCACTTGGCTTAAATTCATAGGCGAAAGCACCGAAAAATACTTATACCGCGAAGTAAACTACGGCATCCCTTCTGCAATTTCTCACTACACGAATTCAAAAGCATTACACAAAGCTCTGTTGTTAGTGGGCCTCTTGGCTGGCTTTTTCTTTGCTAAACGAAAGCTCCCTTCTTTGCTTCAACTTTCCTATGCCGCCATTTTATCGCTGGCACTTTCGCCGATGACCTGGTGGGCGAACTTTTGTATTTTACTACCGGTTTCCATTTGGATAATCGCTTCTGTAATCGAACAAGTGCGAAGCGACAAAAGACTCAACCTAAACTCAGTTGTAGACTTATTGATTGTTTACTCGGGAACTCAGCTAATTTTCCCCAGTTATTTGCCAGATTTTATAATGCTCAACACACCACGAGTGGCCAATCCAATTTGGGTCTACTTGTTTTATATGGCTAAAGAACTTTATCGCCAACGCAAAACGCCACACTGATTGTAACCTTCGAAAAAATCCAAGACTTCACCCGGTAGCTAAGGCCTCCTGCTAGAAAGCTAGCGTTGTTCTCTAAGGAGCCTAGATCATTTAGTTCGAAGGCACTCAAGAGCACGTTATCATTTTGAGGAGTAGCCTTAAAAACGGCCTCCTTTTGAGTCCAAATCAGAAGCGCTTTTTGCTGCTTATCTTCTTCTTGAAATCCTTCAAAGGACTTTAACTCATTAGAGGTTAAAAACAGACGCAACGATTTTAGAGGAATCTCACGATGAGACTGCACATCTAGACCAACTCCAAGCTGTGCCCCAGCGGGACAAGCCACGGCCACGGCCAAAGCATCTGTATGACTCAAAGAAATTATCGGCGAGGGAAATTTAGTTAAAGCAATCTCATTGAAATTCAATTTACTTATTGAAGAAAGGTTATACAAAGCAGCGCGCCCCAACAGCCAAGAATGCCTTCGAGGGGCTGCCTTAAAGTCATTCAAGATCGCCTGAGCCGAGGCATCCAAGTGATCTTTAGAAATTTCTTCGAGCGAATAAGCGGCGAACGCTGCGGACTCAAAATTCTGCAATTGCTCTAAAAACAGACTCCATTCAGCAGGTAGAATCAATTTAAAAACCTACCAAGCTTTTGGGCAAAGAACGAAGCAAAGCTTCTAACATGTCGGCCGCTCCCTTTTTTCTATCCGAATCACTCTTAAGTTTCTTTAACCCTGACAAGGTGAGCCCAGACAAGAACTTGTTCTCTAAAAAACTATGCTGCCCATAGGTGCGAAGAACAATTTGATCGACAGGAACAGTGCTAGGCAAAAGCGACCCAGACACCTCCACCATTCCATCATGCGGCCCGACTGATCGGTGGTAGCCATAAGACCACTGATTAGCCATCCTTACAATTCTCGGCACGGGAGGAAAGCCGTTGTCCCCACTTGGAATTGAAACAGCTGTTAAGAAATTTAAATTAGGAAATTGTGACAGAAAACCCCAACCATATTGCTCGCCTATATCTACAGACAAAGACTCAAGGCCTGATAAATCCTTGTCGTCACTAGGGAGCACAAACTTTTCTAAAATTCCTTTTAGAATAGCAGCAGAAAGCCGCTTGGATTGATTAATAAAGTTACCGACAAAAGAATAGCGAACCACTCCCGACAAGGAAACAATCAACTCAAGGCTCTGCTTTTCAGCCGGAGTAAAATAACTACCGTATTCTGCAAGCATCGTAAGAATATCCCGAACACCCTTAGAGGCACCAACAAATATAATTTTATCAGAATTTTTTAAAGCCAACTTAGTTTGTTGAAAGATTAGATAGGCATTGTGCTGACTGGATTTTACTGGCGAAATCTCTAAAAGCCTTGCCCTAATTCCATCAGCTCTTACGGCAGATGCGGCCGCTTCAAAAACTTTTAGATCATCGCCTCGATGATGATTGTAACCCAAGACAACCAACACACTTATACGATTACGCAATCTTGATTTCAATCTAAGCAAAGAATCCGAAGGAATGTAGTTTTTTTGAGAAACCGCTCTCTCAAAACGCTTTTCCACCAATCCATCGGAATCATCCATTCGCCCAAGCCAATCGACCATCTCGTCACGCGCCCGACGCATTCCCAATGACTGGGACAAAAGGCGACCATAAGAAATTAGATCGACATCGTTTTCTCCTCGGCCAATAAAGAATTCCGAAGGAACCTGAGGGACGTCGGCGTTGCACTCGCCCCCAGAAACAATTGTAAACCAGCACAGCTCATGCTCCTTGCTTGCAAAAGCCTTCCAGGGAGACAACGACGAACTATAAACATATCGAGGTAAAGTGCTTTTTCCGCCTCCGGCAGCAAAAGACGGTCGCCTAAACTCGGCTCGATAATACTGTGGATTGGATCGGTAACGCACCTGATTCGAAAAATAACCTCTTACTGATTCTGGAAGTGGTCTCCAGGCTTCTGAGCGTGCATGAGACACTTGAGACGAAACAAAAAACACCGTCGCCAGTAATAAAAAATACCGAAAATCCCGTAGCCCCATCATCACCAGAGTTCTACCAAAGCTAAACGCTTGGTAAAGGACTAAATACTAATACCAAAGCACAAAAAATGCCGGGATTTAAAGACTATGTGCCTAATTTTAAACAGATTATATCACAGAGCACAGCAAGCTGGATGGGCCAATATCCAGAGTCAATCAAACAAGCCCCCACCCCAGAGCTGCTCCATAAACGCTGCCCAGGGCAATATTTCAATTCCATCGTCGGTCACCCTCGCCTTGCTATCGAGCGAAACAACAACATATTTTCTTATAAGACCTTCTTCTTTCAAAGCCCTAAGCCCTTTTAGATGCTTATCTTGCACCAAACTTGTCGCCTTGATTTCTATGGCAACCTCGTCTCCAACAAGCAAATCTACCTCAAACTGAGACAAGCTACGCCAATAGGTCATCTCGTGCTCTGAGCGCGAATAACTAAGACAGGCTCTCACCTCTTGCACAATCCAATGTTCAAAAGCCTTGCCAAACAACTCGGACTTTTGCCTGATTTCTCCTCTTCGACAAAGACTATTCACGACTCCTACATCAAATAAATAATGTTTTATTCGACTTATGGCCTTACGCTTCTTTGTTTTAGTGAAACCCCTTAAAGAAAAGCCAAGTAAAGTGTCGTCCAAGATTTGTATGTAATTTTTTAGAGTGCTCGCCGAAACACCACAATCGCTAGCGAGGGATTGAAAGTTCAACTCCTCCCCGTTAGCCAAGGCAACCACTTCTAAAAAAGTTGAAAAGCCTTGAAGATTGCGCGTAAGAGCCTCGGCTTGAATCTCTTCGCGAAGATACATCGACGTGTAAGCCCTAAGCTCCTCTGAAGGCTTGGCGGACAAATAAACTTGCGGCAGCCCTCCTCGGTTTAAAAACTTAACAAGGTCGAACTGAGGAATCTCGGAATAGGTTAGCGGGAAAAGATCGGCCCGCCATGCTCGACCTGCCAGCAAATTTGTTCCGTCACGTTTAAGCTTGCGAGCACTACTACCGGTGAGCAAGAACGTTCGGCCTTCGCTAGAAATCAAGCGGTGAACCTCATTCAACAACAGTGGAAGTCTCTGAATTTCGTCTATAACGATCAAAGTCTCTTTATCTGGGTTTTCCTCGGCTAAAAGCTTTGGACGTTCTAGTAACCTGCGAAAAATTTCGTCATCTAGGAGATCGTAAACCGCCGCTTTGGGCAACTGCCTTCGAATCATCGTTGATTTGCCCGTGGATCGAGGCCCAAACAAGAAAAATGATTTATTTTCAAGTAGTTGAGAAATATCCAGACGTCGATCGATGAGCTTCATACACCAACTGTATTGTTGTTTTTCATGAAAATCAACAACTGCGTTGCTATTTTTCAGACGACATCACTGAGCACAGCGAGCGGGATTGGCATGCAGCTGCCACGTATTGAGCACAATGTTCTCGGAAGGAGACAACACTTCGAAAGCCTTTTTAGTCGCCTTGAATTTCATTTGATCAGGATTTCCTGCCGAAGGCACGCTTAGATAAGCTCGCACCTTAACTCCAGTTAAAATTCCAGGATTCTCGGCCATTGCTATGCGAACTTTGTGCTCGCTTCTTGAACCCGTGAGCACAGACAACAGTGCTTCGGAACTAGAGTCTGAAAAACCTGTATAGTGCCCCTGCACACTGTAACAACCAGGATTGGCCAAAAGAACTCGAGCAAAAGAAAAATGGCTAGTCGCCAGTAAAAGCCCAACACATAAAATTAGTTTGTTCATAGACTCCCACCAATTTAACAAAATTCTGACCAACTAAACACCCCCAACCACCCCCATAGTTGTCAGGCCTTTGACTCACACCACACACCTGCCTCGCCTATACTTAAACCTATGCTTACAGCTCTAGTTTTAACTTTCTTCTTAAGCTTCAGTGCAAGGGCCTTAAAAGCACCTCCGCCACCAGGACTGCCCACTAACTCACGTCCGTTTTCAAATGTTAAAATGGGGGACAAAGAGCTTTGGCAACATCTTCCCTTTGAACTCTCGCCTGAATTTTTAAGTGGCCAATACCCCATTCCCGAATGCGACGGCACGAAAGATCGCGAATATTCAAAAGTAGTCGGCCTTGTGTGGAGTGGTCTTAACACGCGCAACGCTTACTTAAGAGCCATGGAATCTACCAGCACTGCCCTGAAAGGTGTGGCCGATGAAGTGCATGTGTTTGCAGCCGCGAGTGATTTTGAACGAATGCGGAAAGAAACCAATACTTTTAAAAACTACGGAAAACTACCCGCAAATGCCCGTATTGAACACGAAGCCACGGCCGACAACTTCATTGCCCAATTGGAGAAACTCTACACCGAAGCACTTGAAAACCCACAAGACAAAATACAAGTAGTGATTAACTTTTCCAATCACGGGGATATTCATTCGAGCAAAACAAATACAAGCTCTGATTTTTCAATTCCAGCACCTAACTCTAAGTTTTCACTAAGCGAGCAACAGTTAGCTCGCATTGGAAAATTACTAGCACCGTTGGACGCTACCATCGTCAATGGCACCTGCTTTAGCGGCGATCATGACGATATTATTTTTCAAAATATGCTCGCCCACAAAAAAGAACTTGCAAACCAATACCCACAAGTCATGAAATCTTGTTCGTGCTCGCTAACTAAAGGGGGCTTCGGAA
This sequence comes from bacterium, assembly GCA_009991595.1. Taxonomy (GTDB): domain Bacteria; phylum Bdellovibrionota; class UBA2428; order UBA2428; family UBA2428; genus JAACVK01. Next base: position 46,826 of record JAACVK010000040.1, read on the forward strand.
CCCCCACTTACGACGCCGATCAATTAGGCCTCTACGAACAGATGGTTTTCGAACGTGGCGCAGGGCGAGAAATGTTAGCTGCAAGCTTTGCTGCACTTGATAATCAGCGGACAGGCAACGCCGAACTACAAAGGCGATTTACAGATGGATTTAAATACGGACAAAATGTTCCCAGCAGTCGTGCGGAAAAACTAGCCCTCTACCTTCAAGCAATTGACCAATACCAGAAAGGAAGCATCAATAACCCTCTTTTCGTGGATGAAGCAGCCAAAACTTTCTTCTCACCAACCTCAACCGCAATCGAACTAGAAAAACAAAATTTGCCCCAAGAAGTGCTAGCACAATTGCGATCAAGCCAAGAGCTGATCGAAAAATATGTTAGAAGACTTAATGTCACCGGATTAGAGCGTTTTAGTTTTGATACTAGCGCTGCCGAGGGCAAACAATTTGCCGCACAACTTGCCAAAGTAAGTTCTAGCAAAACAAATACAACCACTGGACTCGATGATCTAATTCGTGAGGCTGACATCTTAGACCGAGAAGCAGCGGGTATCTCAAGCAGATCCTTGAAGGGTGAAGAGAATCCTCGAACAACTTATGGTGGCAAGATCCTAAACGGTCCAATGATTCAAGCAAAACTAGACGAGGCCATAAAGGCAGTTTATGGGCGACTGGATACCGACTTACACCGCAGACAGCTTGCAACCGCCATGATCAACCGCCACTTACTCACCGTAAAAATGTTGACCGATCCGAGGGCCCAGCAAGGCGACGGAAAGATGAGCCCATTGCAGAAAATTTTTGCTTGGTATAGGGCCTGTGAACAAATGGAATTGCTCCCTGATTTAAATCCAAATTTCGTAGAAGGTGGCACAGAAGCCAAGGCTATTAGAGAATCACTTCACAAGCAAAGAGCACCGAATTCGAAGCTTACCTCCGACGCTGCCGGCTAGTTAAAAGTTTTCTCCATTTGAATTTATTATACCCACTTCACCACCAGTAGAAGACCCACCAGAATTGCCAGTAGCAGGCTGCTGGACACTCGCACCCTGATTTCCCAATGCATGAAGATTCACACCGGGTAACTCGTTTCGAAGCTCTTTTATGGGTAAAGCCGCGATAGCAGCAGAAGCTCCAGTAGTGTCGCCAAGATCAGCCCCAACTTGCAAGATAGAGAGGGCTAAACGCAAGCGATCCCAATCTTCTCTGCAAGACTTCACGGGGTGAGGAGTGTGTGATGCGGTCAGGTTTAAACCTTGATCTGAAATTTTCTTTAACTCGTCTTTAATCAAATTTGAGCGCGCGTTGCCTTCCATGCGCAGCCAAGAAACAAAATGCTCTAAACTACCCGGCTCGACTTTGGTAACATAAAAGCCACCGCAAGAGCCATCCCCTTGCCCTGGAAACCGCTGCAAAAGAGAGGACGCAATAGACCCGAAGCACGTAGAGACTTCACTTGGTTTATTAGGTTCGGGAAGATTAGTGAACAGCAAGCTTTCTATATTTGAATTCGAAAGATTACTAGCAAGCTTACTACGCACATAATTAGTCAAATGATCTGAACAACCACCCACGGTATTACCCGCCCCATTGTATTCCATCAATTGAGCTACTTTTGAGAAATCTAATTGTGCAACTCCAGAAGATTCTGGATCACCACCCTCCATGTTATTTTCACTAGGTGGATCATCCTTCTTATAATCTTGTTCTGTTCCAACTACTCCTTCGAGGCCCATTTTGCCTGTAACATTGGGGACAGTTGCCGTAGAAACTTCGCCGCTGTTATCACTCCTCTCGCCACCTGGCGCCTTAAGCCCCTTGCTTGTCGCAGTTCCACCACCAGTTTCCTGAGTTGGAATATTACTTGCCACATGAGTTGGCTTAGCTGGAGTTGTAATTGCAGGCTGAGTTGTCGGAATGGGTTGCGTTGGAGCAGAATTAAACCCACCGCCATTTGCTACCTGATTATAACTGTTCTGTTGTTGCTGCTGAGCTAAGAATTGCTCAGCACAATGTTGTGGCCACTGAGTGGGTGAATCTGGGTTTTGCGCTCTAATCTTACTACAATCAGGAGCACCTTGTTTTTGCGATTTTGCGCTATTGCCTTTGAACAGACCACTGAGCTGATTCGCCACATCGCCCGAAGCACCCGCTCCACTAGAAGCGCCTGAATGAGACTCTCTTTTATAGTTTTCATCTTTACCAGCATAGGCCAGTTTGTTACCGGCTTGTTGCACGTCTGGGTTCCCATAATCCCTGAAGGTGTCGCCATACTCAAGACCGCCACCAATGCTGGGCATATCAAAAGAATAGTTTGCCCGCGCTACTACGAAAGTTGTGTTTGGGCTGGGTGTGTTTGCGGCCTTTGCTCCGCCTGCAACGATTCCGCCAACATCTTCTCTACCGGGAAGCGAAGTTAAATTTGATAAAAAGGAACTCCCCTCAGAAGGCGCTCCACTAAAAGCATCTGCTGTGGGTGTGCTGCTGTAAGAATCTGTTTGGGTTCCAGCATCAGCGCTTGCGCCAGCACTACTCGAAGCTACACCACCACCGCTAAAGCTACTGCCTACTGCTCCGCTGCCACCCGAACTTAGGCCTCTAGAAGAAGCAGCACGGCTTGTTGGGCCAGAGGCCTCACCTGCTACAGATTCTCCAACTTGAGTGTGCAAACCTGATTCAATAGCATCAGAAGGCAAAGACATGTCTTCGCCCACATTGCCTGTAACAATGTGTTTAAGGTTTCGAACTCCTTGGCTGAGGTCCAAAAGCACCGCGTGAGTATTAAAGGAGATCAACAAAGGCACGATAAACAATGCAGCCTGCGACCAGGCAGAAGCCCCTTTGTGCCGCTTAGAATAGATGTGTAAAAATGCCTTCATCTCTATAACCACACTCACCTATTAGGCTAAGGTGGCGCCAGTTAAACTACAGTTAAGGCAGGGGAGATACGCCTATACATTTGTATTTATTGACCTTTATTCCAATCGCGCAACAACCCTGGTTCCAGGATACTTTTTTATTGAATTTATTAGGTTTTCTCTCACCCCCTTAAGTTTTAAACGAGCCAATGGCTGAGAATTATCTTAGCCGAGATCAGATTAATACTCGGCTTCCGACTCGAGCAATTTTGCAAAATAAAGCTATAATCGAAAGCGACTGGGCAAGGTTCACTACGCCCAACAACGAGGAACATTTTTAAAGAACTCAAGCCATGATTACTCTTTCTATTGGAATCACCATTGCCGTTATCCTTCTTATTTTCCTGACTCAGATTTTTGACCTCTCTCCTCCAGATTTAACTTTTTTGGCTGGGGCTGTTGCCCTTTCCTTGTTTGGAATTATTTCTGTAAACGATGTCTTTTCGGGATTCTCTAACTCGGGACTGATTACCGTTGCTATGCTTTTTGTCGTTGCAAGAGGCGTTAGAGATACTGGACTATTGCACGCAGCCGCCAACAAAGTTTTGGGCGATCACAAAAGCACCTCTAAGGCGGTTGTTCGAATGAGTGCAAGCGTGTTGCCCATTTCAGCTTTTTTAAACAACACTCCCATCGTGGCCATGTTCACTCCGGGAGTGGCCGATTGGTGCAAAAAACAAAACCTTTCTCCCTCTAAACTTTTAATTCCTCTTTCCTACTTGGCTATACTCGGTGGCACCTGCACCCTCATTGGAACCAGCACAAACATTATTATAGGCAGTTTAATTTCTGCCCACAGCGACGTGGTCAAGCTAAGCGATGCTAGCTCAAGCTTGATTGGTGCAGGCCTCAGAGAGCTTAATTTTTTTGAGATTGGCGCCGTAGGCCTGCCCTACGCCTTGATCGGAGTGATTTACTTGTGGGTCTTTCACAGATACTTACCCGAGCGAAAATATCCTTCTCAAACAAAGAAGCTAGAACAAAGAAAGTTTTTGTCTTCGCTTCGACTTCCTAAGAACTCTTCCTTAAGTGGCAAAAGCATTGAAAATGCTGGTCTCCGGAAACTAGAGGAACTCTTCTTGGTTTCTGTCGAAAGAAACAAGCAATTGTTTTCTCCTGTCTCACCCGACTTTATATTGGAATCCGGCGATGAACTTTCGTTCTCGGGAAACTTAGATGCCTTGGTCGAGCTTAACAAAATTGCGAGCTTTGATGTCATCGACGAAAGCTCGAAAGAGGCCCACCCAACCGTGCGAATGTGGGAGGTCGTGCTAAGCTCTTCCTCTCCGCTAATCGGCTCCAAGGTAAAAGAATCGGACTTTCGAGTGCGATACAATTCGGCCATTCTTGCCATTCACCGAAATGGTCAATATTTAAAAGGCCGCTTGGGTGAAGTCACCCTAAAGGCCGGCGACACGCTTGTGCTTCAATCAGGATTGCACTTTAGACGAGCCTTCCGAGATCACAAAGACTTTCTACTGGTGAGCTCTATTCCCGAATGGCGCCCCCTAAACCGAGGCAAATCAGGCATTGCACTACTGTTGCTAACTTCACTGATATTGCTGATGACCTCTAACGTTTTCCCCAACGCATTAGTAGCAACGGCTATTGCCTTGGCCTTTGTTGCAAGCAAATGCCTATCAGCTTCAGAGGCTAGAGACTCTATCGACTGGAGTGTCATCATCACCATTGCATCGGCCTTTGCCATCGGACAGGCCGTGGAAGCCTCTGGTCTTGCACGATACATTGCAGAAAATTATTTGTCGGTTTCGCTAGGGCTTTCTGCTTTTTGGCAGATCCTCATCTTTTACTTTGTTATATCGTTAATTACTGAGCTCATCACCAACAACGCCGCAGCGATTTTGTTTTTTCCCGTCAGCCTAGAAATAGCCAACTCACTACAAGTGGATGCACGCCCCTTTATTATGACCTTAATCCTTGCCGCATCGGCAAGCTTTATGACCCCCATCGGCTATCAAACAAACATGATGGTTTATGGTCCTGGCGGTTATAAGTTTAAAGACTTTATGGTCTTTGGTGGATTTCTAAACCTCATACTAGGAATCTGCGCCGCTCTGCTAATCCCCTACATCTGGCGCTTTTAAGAGGCGAAGCTAAGAAACGGCATACTAAGCCATTGCTTTATACACCAACTAGGTGTATAAACAACTAAGGCACGGTTAATGGCTACTAAAAAATCTAAGAAAAAGAAGTCAGACACAATGAGTTTTTTGGACGAACTCATTGGCGAACCCATTAGCTTGGGAAGATTACTCGAAGCTCATCGACTGGGAGAAGAGATGACAATGGCAGAGTTTGCAAAAATTTTGAAAATCTCTGCCTCGCACCTCAACGACATTGAAAAAGGTCGCAAATATTTAAGCCCCGAACGGGCAGAGCATTTTGCAGAAGTCCTTGGGTTCTCAAAGCAACAATACGTTCGACTGGCTCTACAAGACCAAATTAATCGAGCAAATTTGAAATACACTGTTAAGCTTGAAGTGGCCTAGCCTCGGCCTCAGGACCTCGCCCAAACAATAAATCATTAAGCAAAAAACTTCCTATATTTCAAGATTTTACACCACCAAACTGACATCTTGGCAGCTTCAATACCGCACAGCACCATAAAGCCTTAACCTAAGGATACAGAGCCTGTAGCGCGTCTTTTCGTGGCCCACAAGGAGATTACGAAATGTATAGAAATCATAGCCAGGGATATAGCCTTAAAAAGTTACTGCAGTCTTGTTCTTTAGTTTTACTACTAGCAACAAGCTTCATTGCTCAAGCTACAGGCCTAGAGCGAGTCAACCTTTCTAGCAACCGCCCCTGCATCGAAACTCTTGCCGGTGTTGGCAGGCATTTTGAAAGCTATCTAGACGGAATGAACAAATCAATGGGAATTAAGTTTGACCTGATTCACAAATGGCTTCCCGAAAACAACGACCGAGGAACTATCGTCGACGTGGGCACAGGCACTGGACGCCTTGCTCTTCAGCTATCAGAACGATTTCCCGATTACCAAATAACTGGAATCGACATCTCTCAAGCCATGATCGATCGCGCAAATAATCTAGCAGTAGGAAGAGCAAACTTAAACTTCAAACTCAGCCGAGCCGATCAACTCTTCTCCAACGGAAATGCAGACGCCGCCATCTATAGTTCAATCACCCATGAAATCTACTCTTATTCAGAAGACTCCCTAGAAGCTGTTAAGCAATCTATGCGAGTCGCTCACCAAAGCCTAAGGGATGGTGGACGCGTGATCATTCGCGATTTTGTAAAACCACAAAACCCTGAGCAAATTGTAATCTTAGTTCACCAAAAATCAGACATGGTTGATGGGTGTAGCTTTTGCGAATTCAGCCAATCCTTTGGACGACCTGTTCACTACCAAAAGTTAAAAGAGACCGATACCGAGATTCACTATAAAACCACAATGAGCGCCGCCTATGAGTATATGTATAGAAAAGACTATCACGACAACTGGGACGCCGAACTTGCTGAACAATATGGCTTCTGGACCGAACAAGAAGCCAAACAGGTTTTGAGAGAATCTGGTTTCAAAGTGGTGCACTACGAAGAACTGAACAATGATTGGATCAACACCAACAGACTAGAAAATCGTGTTTCCCTGCTAGACCCCAGCACAGGAGAAGAAATCCCAACCCCAAACTATCAAATGCTCATTGTGGGTGAAAAATATCCTGTCGGGAGATAGCCCTAGAGGGCGGAGAAAATTTGTAAGAGTGGAGCGAGGGGACAACATTGGCTTCGGGTGACTAGAGTAAAAAGGCTTCAGAAGCCTTTTTACTCTTAGTCAGGCAAAATGAGCTATTCAACAGAGCGAAAGAAATAGCAATAGTTCAGAGGGCCCCGAGAGACACCAGAACGAGTTTTTCTTCCCACAAAGTCATGAATCTTATTTCCTTCAACAAGATTCAGGCGCTGAAACAGCACAAAATCCCCATCAAGGCGATAAGTCCCTTTCGTATCCAAGTTGCCATTTGGCTCTAAGTCAGAAAACGAAACAACCCCTTCGTCGGTTTCTTCAGCTAATGTGCTGGTCTTTCTAGCTACCCCAGCGCGCGAGGCACTTTTGAAGAATTCGACTCCACCTGCTTCTTCAACTATCCATTCAAGATCGTCATAGGCAGAGGGGGAGTTGGCACTTCTCAGATAAAACGACTCTACATAAGTCTTGGTTTCCCCTGGAAACAAAGGTCCTTTCTCTGAAAGGTCGGTAAACGAATACAAGACCGATCCACTAACAGCCTCTTTGTCTATCCGAGAAAAGCAGCGACCAGACCATAGCCCGTCGATGTCAGCAAATGTTGCCGGTTCTGCATTCTCGAAGCGATCGTGCAAAACATCAAACGCAGGTTGATCAGAATCATTCATGGCCTCAGCTAAAGATTCCTGAGCACTAGACATTGGCATAACTCCAAGCGCAAATATAATAGTTATTAGTTTTTTCATAAAAGTCCCTTCCTTCCGATGAACCTGGACATAGGTATCCTTCTCGATTGGGTCAAGCGTGTTGTCCTTAAATTGGGTTAACAGCATGGAAAGTTTCCATTATGTTAAGGACTTGAGTGAATGGCCAAAGCTCTGAGATGTTTCTTGGTTTTTGTGGTGGAGTCTGAAATTTTGCGTCTCTCGTATTTTATTGGTGGAGTCGCAGGAATCTGCTAATTTTCGCACACTTAACCTGCGAACAAAGATAAACAAGAAATCAAAGGTGTGCCCAAATGGCGGCCGTAAAACTCGTACAAAACTATTCGACGCTGCCCTTGTGGCACTCAGGAGCCCAATTGCTTATACAAATTTCTGAGCAACCTTTGCTTTGCCATTGCTGCATTGAATCTCAGCCAGGGCACCGTTTACAAAAAGCATTTGCGGGGGACGATGACCAAAGTCGGCATCAAAAACAATGGGAATATCTAGCTCACCAAGCACAGACTCCAGAGCCTCTACATAACTTAACGAAGTAGGGCTGGTCGCATCCTTGGCATTAGATCTTCCAAAAACCATCCCGCTCAGTCCCCTAAACCAACCCGCCAATCTCATCTGCCAAAGTGAACGAGCAAAATTGCAAGGAGTGAGCTCACAATTTTCAAGGTAAAGTATTGTTCCATCCTGAGAGTGTTTTGAGACAAAAGATGGAAGGTCTCCATAAGGAGTACCTACAAGATGAACCAAAGTATCCATACACCCGCCAATCAAGCGACCCGAAATTTTTGCATCTTTGGAAGTTCCAAGAATCTTCCATTCAACAGGCTCGGTGGCGTTGTAGAGTGCATCTAATTGTTGCTCAAAAGAGATGAACTCAACCTGAAACTTTGTAAAACTCCTTTGCGAGAAGGAAAACCCTTTTTCGGCTCCCAGAGCACGAATTGCGGTTCTATGAATATCATCAATCTGATTTTTAATGAGATCCATTAGATTTGACCCATGGGCCGTGGCAATGCCGGTACAAGTGGTGATTGCAAACAAAAGCGTTGAGGTGTCTGAATAACCAAGTACCCACTTAGGATTTGCACGAAGCTTACCAAAATCCAATTCAGGCAGGATTCCAATGAGAAGCTCTCCTCCCCAAGGAGGAATAATTGCCTTCACCTTCGGGTTGTTCCAAAGATTCATAAAATCGGCCGCCCGTTCCTTTGGAGTACCGCTGACGTGTTTGTGATCTTGTCTCAAGCAGCGACCTTCGATGACTTCAAATCCTTCATCGCGTAACTGCAATTCAATAAGCTCCAAGCGCTGAATATGAGATGGCGCTGAGACACCACTCGAAGAAGCCGTTACTCCGATAGCGTCCCCTTTTCTAAGAGGCCCTGGATACAAGATACTTTGCGGAGCCATCAATCACTTCCTTTTTTTAACGCTTGTTTGAAGTCCTGAAATGCTTCGCCCGCTCCCTCCGATAAACACCACTGCTCAACTTTCTTCATATTAAAGGGCTGCTTCAATGCAACGAGCACGGCCTGATCGAGACCTTCTCGTGCACGAAAATGGATATACGAAGCAAGTCGGTCCCGAATACAGTCCGTGGGACTGAATATTTTGATGCTCACACCATCGACCGTCACCCTGTCAGCTTTGATATCTGTATCGTCACCGATGCCAACGGGCGGGTTCTGAAACTCAATGAACAAGTGTTTGCACTGGGGATGCTTAAAGTGTCTGCTGTCTTTCTTCTCAAAACCAATTTCCTTAAGAACATTTGGCAGCTCTTTATTGAAGATGCTTTCCAGAACAAAATCTAAGTCGCCTGATCTGTAAGCCCCGTCGGAATAAATGGAAACGACAGCGCCACCCACCAAAACGGTATTGATTCCTTTCCTAGCCAAATGACTTGCAACAAATTCCCAAAGCTCTTTTTCCGAGCACGACTGCCAGTCAGGTTGCTTCATAATACAGGCTTCCCTTTACGTCGGGGGCGTCGTCGCACTTTGAATATCTGCTCCCGTTCCTTCAACGGAATTGCCTTGTAAAGCACTGCGACCAATTCCTTGAGCGGTGTAGTATAGGGATTCTTAGGATTAAATGAGTAAAGTCTCGTGCGACCCGCAAGTTTTGAATGAATCACACCCGTTTGTTCGAGACGGTCAAGCTGAGCTCTTACCGGATTTTCCGCTACGTTAAAATCTTTGGCGATCGCAGCCACATAAGTCTCTCCGTAATGAAAGAGGCTTAAGAGTACTCGTTCCGTTGTTTGATTTCCAAAAATTCCCTCAAGCATACAAGCCATTATCCACCATAATTTGGTCTTTATCAACCATATAATGGTGGATATGTCTCACAAGCTAATAGCACCGTTGGGAGAGTGCGCTTGTACGAGCGTTTCATAGGTAGCCGCATTGCAGAAACTGCTATGGCGCAAAAACTCACGCGGCTGCTATGGCGCCAAGACGGGACCAAGACCAACCAAGAAAAACCACGTGAATTGTTGTGAAGTTCTGTGAACTTCGGGCAGCAGCCCCGAGCTAGGTGCCTGAATCTTAGGTTGATCCCGATTGAGAGTG
>JAACVK010000097.1 GCA_009991595.1 bacterium
TATTAAAATGATGCAAACACATAAAATCAGCGGCCTTGCTATCGTAGACTCTCAAGGAAAAATTCTCGGCTCGTATTCAGAGTGGGATGCAATGATTCAAGGCTCCAGTCACGACCTCACGGATAGCATCAAATACAAAACACCGCCCATCTCAGTTACAGAAGACACCGTGTTTAGATTTGTTGTTGCGCAGTTAATAAAAACTAAAGTGAAACGTTTGTTCATAACAGACAAACAAAATTACCTCGTGGGAATTATAACAAGGTCAGATGTGCTAAAGCATATTTTCGACGACTTTCTTAAAGAAGAGGATTCTGAATAATGTCTGAACACAAACAACGCCGAGCTTACATTGAGAAACTTTTAACTGATGCAACCCCTCTTCTAATGGAACCTTGGTCTGCAACACCAGGTGCCGACAGCAAACGCAACTCCATGCTCAAGACGAGCAATAAATCTGGATTTTCCGACCTAGTGACTATTTACGACAAACGAGTCGAAGAATTTTTAAAAGCCCAAATAGCAAAAGATTTCCCAGGGGAGCATTTCATCGGCGAGGAAGGCTCTGCCGATAAAGACTCTACTTACGAAAAAATGAAATCCCTCGATTCTTTTTGGATCGCCGACCCTATTGATGGAACGACCAACTTCTCTAGAGCCTACCCTTTTTTCTCAAGCACCATTGCTTGGGTTTCTAAAACCAGCGGGCAACACCACGTTTGTTCCGGCGGCACCCTCAATCCAGTAAGCAACGAGCTGTTTTCTGCTCATCGTGGTGGAGGGGCAACCTTGAATGGAAGCCCTCTTAAGGTCACTCAGATTGAAAATCCAAAAGAAGCTCTCCTGGCCTCGGGTTTTGTTTCCTTACGTGCAGGCGAAGCCGATCATTGTTTTCAAACTTTTGTAAAGGTTACCAAGCAAACACTCGGAGTTCGTCGAGATGGCTCGGCTGCACTGGATTTAGCGTTTGTCGCGGCGGGCAGAATTGACTCTTATTGGGAATGGGGTTTATCTCCCTGGGATATGGCAACCGGAAGCTTGTTAGTAGAAGAGGCAGGCGGCCTTGTTTCAAGTGAGAAAAATGAAACCTGGACAATTTTTGATCCAGATATCGTTTCCTCAAACAAACTACTGCACCCTTGGATAAAAGAACAAATCAAATAACGCCAAGCGTCACTGCTTCATTACCGCGGAACTTTCCTTCGCCAATTTTAATTGCCTGCGATAAAACTATGACCAATGAACCAGCATGACATCAAGCAGGAACTGATCCATTACACACGCGAAGCTGATTTGAGAAATGTTCCTCAATGGCTAAAAGACGCTATCAAAGCCTGGGTAGAAGCTGTTGAGCTCGGACAAGATGAATACGCTTTCTTTAATGAAAATAAAGAAAAAATCACGAACAGAACGGACTATTTGTCTTTGGATAATCTTCTCGAGATTGATGAATCCTACGATAAATTTCGAGACTGGTTTAACAAACAAAAAGCCCGCTTTGATCGCGTAAAGCGCTAAAGCCTGCTCTTCAAACTGTCTAAAAATTAAGAGAACTCTAAAAAGCGTAGGTATATCCCGCGCCAACAACTTTGCGCTGCACAGATATTGAAGTTGCAGCACTTGTCCTCTGACCTGATCCATCAAAATTAGAAGCGGCAGCTTCCATCATATAGCTCAACTCAAACTGCCCCATTTTACTAATCGCATAGGTTAATTTTCCACCAAAAGTCCAAAACGTTGGATCCGGCGCATCCCCACTGGTCAGCGGTTTTTCCGACAAGGAACTGCCCAAGGTGCGACCGCCTCGAAACTCCGCGGCTAGCCCCTTATAAATAGGAAAGCCAGCTGCCAATGCTATTTCTAAACCAGAGAACGTTTTTGCAGAGGGAGCAATATTGGAAGAAGTATTCTGCATACTCAAAGACCAGCTTCTATAACCTGCTAATATTTTCAAATCAGCCGGTGCAGCAAGCTTCTCTAACAACAAAAACCTATAACCGCCGTAAATATTAAAACTAGAAAGTCCTGAGCTAATTGAATCAACACCATAGGCTGCGGGAGGGTTCTTAAACCCCAGAAAAGCCATGGATATATCTGCCCCCATTACCCAAGCATGAGTAAAGTAAAGCAAAGCACGAAGATCAACACCTGGACTAAGACTTGCAGACTTCATTTCATAGGAGTTTCCAGAGACGGTCTCTTTATGAGTTAAGCTTGAAAAAGTTAGAGCAGCAGACAGATCCACCATCTTTTTCTTGTTTTCAAAGAAAGACACTCTTCCGCCCTTTGGAGCTTTTACCTTTGGAGATTCTTTTGTTTTTTTAGCCCCACTATTTAAAAGTTTATCGGGAACTTTAGCCTCTTTAGAATCCGCAACAATGTAGCGATCTCCTGCTTCAATTGGGTCAATCTCTGCCTCGTAAATAACTTCCGCTTTTGACAAGTCTTTTGAAACAGAAAGAATTTTTCCATATCCGGTGTCGGTCGTTTCGACTTTGACAATGGTTTTTAAAACCGGATGTCTTTCTAAAGACTGAATACGAACTGTATCAACCTTGTCTCCAATCTCTGCCTCAGTGCTCTCAACACCTTCCAACAAAAGACTGCCACCATCCCGCTGAACAACATAACCATGTCCGGGAATTCTATCCCAAACCCCATCCACCCATTTAGTAAGACGGTCTTTGCGAATTTTCTTCCATTCTTCATCGGACTCCACCGCAGGGAGTTTCACGGTCTCAAAAAAGAGAGGCAAGCCATCTAAGGTGGCATACCACTTAAGATCAATCCGAGAGTCTTCTTGAGAAAGCACCATAATTCCATCGGTTTTATGTCGCAAACCCAATTTCCGAACAGCGGGCGTAGAATGCCAAGCAAAATCAGACGGTGTTTCAACTGGCAGCACAAGTCCCTTCGGTGCAGATTGAGTCACCCAACGAATCCGTCCTCTTCGCACAAAAACATCCATAATCTGAGCTGCAGTAAGCTCATCGGGAAAACCTTTCCCCTCCTCTTTAACTAAAAGAATCTGGCGCTGATCAAAGGGCCAAGGAGTCTTTTTTGAATTTACAGCTTCAGCCGCAACTAGGCTGGGACTTACTCCTAGCACACCAATAAAAAAAAGCTGACACAGCAATTTCACCATTATCATTGTAAATTAAAACATATAATGACTAAGCGTGGCTGGAATAAGATAAGACACTTAGAGCTTTTATATGCCGCGTTAGTGATTTCAAGCGGACTTCCGGACATACAAATTAATAACTTCCACCTAGTTGAAGCTAAAAACCAAGCCAAACAAATGGAAATCACCTCCCCAAAAGCTTCCGTGTATCAAGAAGAACAGATCAGCGTCCTAGAATCCCCCGAAGCCAAAGTATGGGGCCAAAACGAAAACCCCTACACCATCCTAGCCAACGAAGGCATTATTCAAACTAAAACCCAGGATATGACCCTTCAAAAAAACTGCACGGTGACAAGCCCTGACGGAACCGTATTCCAAAGTGAAAATCTCTTTTTTGACAACAAAAAGGGGTATCTAACAAGTGACGAGGATGTAGTGGCCTCTCGAAAAGCTGATCAACTAAGCGACACTATTGAGATGACAGGAAAAGGTTTGCTGATCGACATGAACACGGATGTCTACCATGTGCTCTCTAACGTTAGAGCTCAGCGCAGAGGAAAAGACAAAAATGATCTGCGGATTTTTTCAAAGAAGTCTTCCATCTACCCAAACAGAAACAAAGCCATTTTTATGGGCACCGTTCGAGTTTATGGACAAAACATGGAACTCAACGGCGACAAACTCACCGCTCACCTTGGCAACCAAAAGGGAAATGCTGGCTTAGACAATCTAGAGCTTGAAGCCGACAATGAAGGCAACAGAAAAATAACGGCCAAGCTAGAGAAAATCACACTCTATTCGAAAGCCGTAAAGATAAAGTTTGATAAAAAGGGAAACTTTTCTCAGTTAGAAGCTGATGGGGCAGTCGATGCAGTCACTTCAGATAAAATTAAAATGAGAAGCGAGAACCTTGTTTACAAAATTGTAGATGGAAAAGAAAAAGTCCTCCTCAAAGATAGTGTGGAAATTCAAACAACGGATCGCACTGCAAAATGCCAAGAAGCCGAATACTTTCCAGACACAGGTGAGATTGTCTTAAGCCGAGTTGCAACCGTAAAAAAAGGGGATCAAATACTTAGAGGAGAAAAAATCAGATTCTCTATAAAAAACTCTCAAGTCTTTGTCGAAAAAGCCTCCGGCGAAATGCTCCGTCAAAACCTGGGGTTTTAACAAAGTTTCCGCCCATTCGTATCCAAAGACAAAATTCTGACTCAACTTCACCTAAAGTGAAATTATGCCGATATGAAGCTGTATGCGCAAATTGCTCTTTTTACTTTTGGCAGCAAAAATATCTACCAACACCTTCGCATCCTCCTGTCCTGCGCTTTACAAATCTTACAACGAGAAATTGCTCGTCGAATATAGCAATGCCTGCAAAGAGTTAGGAATAACCATCCGCCCTTCTGCCACCTCACAGAATATTGAAAAAAAACTCGAGAAGTATTTAATGGATCCGTCAAAGTTAACGAAGCTAAGAAAATCACTAGAAGATCACTGTTTTTATGGAATGGTCAGCGGAGCCATTACACCTTATATCTACGGACTTAGCTCTTGGACAAGGGAAGACAATCCAACTTGGTGGAGCCAACACAACTCTAATTTTGTTTTGGGCTTAGGTGTAATGACGGGGCTACATGGTTGCATATCTAAACTAAGCCCTAAGAAACGAATGACTCTATTGAAGTCCATCATTGGAGCCGACCTCGCGGCAAACATTTGGCTAGAAAAAGAACTAGGCATAAACTTTCAATACGACCCTCTAACCGGAAGAAAAGTTCGCGATGATATGGAAGACCTAAAATCTGGAGCTATCGCAGCTGTCTTGTATACAAGTATTGGTCTTGCCTTCGAGCAAAGCTTTAGAAGGAAACTACGGGCCGCCTGTAAATGAGTCGGGACTTCTACAGTATAGGCAATCGCTATCCGCTTAAGCCCAACTCAAGACGGTCACCCCACCAGCGCATGAGATTTTCCTTTAGCTCCGCGTTTTCTGGAGCGGTTAGCTGAGGGTCCTTTTCTAGAATTAGATTGGCCTCGTCTCGTGCGACTTCTAGCAGTTTTAAATCTCTCAAGATGTGGGCCACCTTAAATCCCGGCAAACCACTTTGGCGAGAACCCAAGAATTCACCTGGGCCGCGAAGCTCCAAATCCTTTTCAGCAATGAAAAAGCCATCGTCACTTTCTTCCATGACTTTTAGACGATATTGAGCATTCTCACTTAAGTTACGGCTCCCCACCAACACACAGTAACTCTCTTGAGAACCTCGACCAACACGACCTCTCAATTGGTGCAGTTGCGACAAACCAAAGCGCTCGGCGTGCTCAACCACAATGACACTTGCATTAGGAACGTCAATGCCTACTTCAATCACAGTTGTGGCAACCAACACATCGACCTTGCCTTCAGAAAATGATCGCATCACTTTTTCTTTTTCTGAGGACTTCATTTTCCCATGTAACAAAGCAAAACTAAATTTTGGCAAAGCCTTTGCCCATTCAGCGTAAGCGGTTTTCACATCTTTTAGAGCGAGCTCCTCAGACTCATCAACCAAAGGGTAGACCATGTAAATCTGGCGGCCTTCTTCTAGAAAATCATTTAATCTTCGCTGCAGTGACTTTCGCGCTCGATCACTCACTAAATGAGTTCGAATGGGCGTTCTCCCCGCGGGCTTTTCTCTAATTTGACTGAGCTTCAAATCTCCATAAAGAGTCAGTGCTAGTGATCTAGGAATAGGAGTGGCAGTCATTACCAAAAAATGAGGCATGCTATTGGCACTCGCCTTTTTTAAAGCCAGTCTTTGCTTCACACCAAAACGATGTTGCTCATCAACGACTACCAAACCTAAGCGCTCAAACAAATCTTCCTTGCTTAATAGCGCCGAGGTTCCAATGATAACCTTGCCTTTGCCCGCCGAGATTAAGGCACGCACTTCTTTCTTTTTCTTTTCCGACAAAGCCCCTTTTAAAAGTAGAAGCTCGTTTTCATATTCAGGAAAGAGTTTTAAGAAGTTTCGAAAATGTTGATCCGCCAGAATCTCAGTAGGGGCCATGAGAACTGCTTGATAGCCCTGGTCCACGGCTGCCAACATCGATAAAAAAGCCACGACGGTTTTGCCAGAGCCAACATCTCCCTGCAAGAGCCGATGCATGGGACCACTTTTTTCTTGCAAAGACATGTCTTGAAAAATCTCATTTAAGCTTTTGCTTTGATCTCCCGTAAGAGGGAAAGGCAAAGTAGAAATTCTCTGCTTTGTAGTTTTTTCGTCGAGAGTTACTTTTGGAACTTCTCTCTCGCTATTTTCCCTCTCTTCACGATAGACATGCTTTCGAATTCCTAACGCCAGAGAGACATAAAAGAGTTCTTCAAAGGCGACTCTCTTATAAAATTGATTTGTAGAAAAGCTTTCTTCATCAATAGGCTCCCACTGAGTGGGAAAATGGAGTTGCTTTAAACTTTCCTTAAGAGTGCATAAATTAAGTTTTTCCACCAATCGAGCTGGGAGTTTCTCAGGAACATCCTTCATCTCAGGCCGGTGAATGGCGTGATAAAGAATGCGGCGAAAGACTCGAGTCGATATTCCCATAGTCTCTGGATACACAGGAATGTATCCACCAAACTCCCAGGGCGTCATTTCTTTTTGAGTCTTCTGAAAGTTTGGATGAGTTATCTGAAAAGTTCCACGAAAAGCTTGAACTTTGCCATGGAAAATAACGGAAGTTCCTACGGGGAACTGCTTTTTTAAGTGTTGAGCATAATTGTGAAACCAAACAAAGGTCACTCTTTTAAAAGCACTGGGCTTTGGATCGTCATCCTCAATAACAGCAACGGCCTCTAACCAACCACGTCCAGAACGGCCTGCTTTTTTTTGAACATAAGCTTCAATCGTGGCCTTACTCATCACACTCTCGCCTAAGCCAGAGGCTTTAATGATATCTGCATAGGAAGCCATGTGGCGTCGGTCTTCGTAAGTTCGAGGTAAATGAAAAAGGATATCCCAAAAAGAATTTATGCCTGCTTTTTCCAACAGCTCAGCTAATTTTGCACCAACGCCTTTTAGATATTGAGCTTGTAGCTCCCAGGGAGCCTTGTCCTCTTTTTTAACGGAACTCAAGCTTTACGATTTCGTAGGAAATCTTGCCCTTAGGGCTGCGAACAATGGCTTCATCTCCTACTTCCTTCCCCAATAAGGCTCTCGCAATTGGTGAAGAAACTGAAATTTTTCCATTTGCTAAATCAGCCTCTGGATCACCCACAATCTGATAAGTCTTTTCTGCGCCGCTCTCGTCGATAAGTCCAACGGTTGCACCAAAAACAATTTTTTCAGATTCAAGTTTAGAGGGATCAATCACTTCGGCGCGAGCGAGCTTGTCGCCAATGTCTGCGATACGCCCCTCGATGAAAGACTGTTTTTCTTTAGCAGAATGGTATTCAGCATTTTCAGATAAATCGCCTAAAGCTCGAGCCTTTTCAATGGCCTCGATAATGGCAGGTCTATCCTCGGATTTTAATCTTTTCAGCTCAGCTTCAAGAGCATTTTTTCCCAGAACGGTAAGGGGAACTTTATCTTCACTCATAACCCTAACGGTTCTGCCAGATGACTAGGCCTCGGTCAATTCGGCCCCTTTTATAAAGTCCTGGAGACAATCCACCTCAAGCGGTCCTTTTTTCAAACTCCTAATAGCCATAACAGCCATTTCGGCGGCCGAAATGGTGCTCATTAAAGGGATTCGGCAACGCAAAGCCAACTGTCGGATACTTTCTGAGTCCCTGTAGCTGACCACGCTTTCCGTGGTGTTTATCAGAAGACTCACTTTCCCGGCCTCAAGAAAGCTCAACAAATCCTCTCCCAAAGGAGCCTGCCCGATCTTGGGAACATCTGAGCAGCTAAGCCCGGCCCGGCGCAAATAATCAGCGGTTCCCGGAGTTCCCAGCAACTCAAAGCCCATCATCTCAAAAGCTTGAGCAATGGCTAGCGCTTTGGGTTTGTCTGCATCTCGAAGACTCAATAAAAGCGACCCTTTAACGGGCAAATCAATTCCAGCCGCCAGGAACGCTTTAGCAAAAGCAACCCCCGCCGTGGAAGCAATTCCCATGACCTCGCCGGTGCTTCTCATTTCCGGCCCCAAAACAGGATCAACGCCTTTAAACTTATCAAAAGGAAAGACAGGAACCTTCACAGCGTAGCCATGACTAGGTAATCGATAATTGCCTGGCACCAAACCTTCATTACTTATTTTCTTAACCTCTTCGCCCAAGGCAGCCCGCAATCCCCACTCCACAAGAGGGTATCCGGTTGCTTTAGATAGGTAGGGAATGGTTCTAGACGCTCGGGGATTGGCTTCGATGATGTATATCTCTTCACCCAGCACAGCCATTTGAATATTGAACAATCCTTTAGCTCCACTATTAACCGCAATCTTTTTCGCAATACCGGCCATTTCATCAATTTTAGAAGGTGGCAATCTAAACGGTGGAATCACACAACTAGAGTCGCCGCTGTGAATTCCCGTTTCCTCAACGTGCTCCATAACACCAGCAACCCAAGCCTTTTTCCCGTCGCAAATTCCATCAATATCAAACTCAATGGCGCCAGGTAAAAATCGGTCTAAATAAACAGGATACTTTTCGTTCACATGCTTGGCTTCTTCAAAAGCCGCTTGAACCTGTTTCAAATCTGAGCAAACCTTCATTCCCCGCCCGCCTAGAACATAAGAGGGTCTCACCAAGACTGGAAAGCCTAAGGCTTGCACCTTATCCATGGCTTCTTGAAGACCGGTCGCCAAAGCAAAGGGAGGATACTTAATGTGATGCTTTTCTAAAAATGCTGCAAAAAGTTCTCGGTCTTCACAAAGATCAATGTCATCTGGACTGGTTCCTAGAATTTCATATCCCCAGTCCTTAATTTGTTGAGCCAGCTTAAGAGGAGTCTGCCCTCCCATTTGAACAACTACATAAGCGTCTTTTCCTGCCGCACGAGCCGGGTCCAGCTCTCTCTTTAAAATTTCTTTAACGGTGTCTTCATGAAGAGGCTCTAAATACAATCTAGTCGATGTGGTCGGATCTGTGCTCACCGTCTCGGGATTACAATTAACCATGATGGTTTCAAAGCCGAGCTTTTTCAAAGCTAACGAAGCATGCACACAGCAATAATCAAACTCTACACCTTGGCCAATCCTATTGGGGCCAGAACCTAAAATGACCGCTCGCCCTCTGGATTCAGGAGGCAAGACAGAAGGATCAAAATCGCCCTTTGGCTTATAGCCACTATCAAAAGAAAGCTGTTGCCTGGTGGAGTAATAAAAAGGAGTTCTCGCAGCGTATTCACCAGAACACGTATCGATCATCTCAAACTTTACTGGCCGCCCATTGAGACTTGTCTCACGGGGGCCATAATTGTTTTCTTTGATGTAGCGATTCAATTGCCCGGTAAACCAAGGGTCCCATCCTGTTGCATCTGCCACTTGTTCAGAACTAACCCCGCAGGCCAGTGCATCCCATACGGCAAAACATCTCTTTGAGTGAGCCGTTCTTAAAAGATCGGCCGACTCTTTATTCCATGCGCCCAGAGTATCTTCTGCATCTACCGGCTTAAACACAGGCCATTTTCGCTCTAGCCCATTGATGGCTTTATGATAAGCTTCGCCAAAATTAGAGCCCATTGCCAAGACTTCGCCCACACTCTGCATTTGAGGAGAAAGCTTGTCTTGCGCCCCCGCGAATTTTTCAAAATGCCAACGAGGAATTTTAATGGCGACGTAATCGATGGGTGGTTCAAAACACGCTTTCGTGTTTCCAGTCACGGTGTTGTCAATCTCAGAAAGGTTGTAGCCAAGCGCCAACTTCGTAGCAACATACGCAATCGGAAAGCCCGTCGCCTTAGAGGCGAGAGCCGATGAGCGAGAAACACGAGGATTCATCTCAATAACCACTCGACGTCCTGTTTTAGGCTCCACGCCAAACTGAACATTACAACCGCCCGTTTCAACTCCAACTTTTCGAATCAAACGAAGCGCATCGTAACGCATCGATTGATATTCTCTATCCGTTAATGTCTGCTGGGGAGCCACCGTTAAACTGTCTCCCGTGTGAACACCCATAGGGTCAATGTTCTCAATGGAGCAAACAACAATGCTGTTGTCTTGAGAGTCTCTCATGACCTCAAGTTCATATTCTTTCCAACCTAAGACGCTCTCTTCAACAAGAACCTCACCGATTGGACTGGCCTGAATGGCGCTCCTGATCTTCTCTGGTAATTCTTCCGGAGACATCACCATACTTTGCCCAGAACCACCGAGAGTAAAACTAGGACGCAATATAAACGGATAACCCGAAGTTCTTCCAAACTCTTGGCATTCCTCGAGATTGCGAACAACCGTTGCTCTGGGCGTATCCATCCCAACACTACCGACGAGCTCCCTAAAGGCACGACGGTCTTCGGCCAGATAAATGGACTTCATGTTAGCGCCTAGAACATCAACACCATCCAAAGCCCCTTTCATTTTTGAAAGAGTCATCATGAGATTAAGCGCAGTCTGCCCCCCCATGGTTGGCAACACTGCGTCCACACCTTCTCTGCGAATGATCTGAGTGACCATTCCTGGGCGGATAGGCTCAATATAGGTTCGATCAGCAACACCAGGATCCGTCATAATTGTAGCGGGATTCGAGTTAAGAAGAATGACTTCGATGCCTTCTTCTTTGAGCGCCTTACACGCTTGAGTTCCCGAGTAATCGAATTCACAAGCCTGACCAATGGTGATTGGACCAGACCCAAAGATCATAACTTTCTTATATTTTTTTCTGGTCATAAAATAGGCTCGTCTGAATAAATATGTTTAACGTCTATATGAGCATACTGTTCAGTTTTAACCTTCATCGCCGAAAGAGCATGAAGCAACTTACTGCGATGACTATCTTTCAAGTAGCGCACCTTTTTAATTTGTTTTTGAATAAACCTTTTGGCTTCTTGAGGATGAAAAACAAAAGCATTGTTGAAGACATAACGATCTTCAATTTTTAATAGGCGGGCTTGGAAGATATCTCCCTTAGTAAACCCTCCCGAGAGTTCAAAGTTTTCAATGACATACTTTTCTTTATCAAAAAGATCTCTCACATAAAGATCAGAGCCCTTAATCTTCATCAACTCAAACATTGAATTCCTAGAACTTGAAAGCTCTCTGTAAATGGAAAGCTCCTGAGCGCTAAGAGTCTCTTTTGAATCAATCACAAAAGCTTTTATTGGGGCCAACTCTTGAGTGCTTAAGGGACGCTCAAAGACATACCAATCAAGAAAGCTATTCATTTTCGACTCAAAGTGATCAGAGCCCTCCGCTACTTTACCCGAGACCTGAAAAAACTCGCCCTTAGCAGTTTTTGCTTCTTCGTAGTAATCGCCGCTTGAATAGAATTCGACGACTCGGCCAATATAATCTTCCACTAACATTCTACTAAATCCTTAAACCGTCTAAAGAGCTCTAATGCATCAAAAGGGCCCGGCCCCACCTCGGGGTGAAATTGAACCGAAAACATTTTTCTCTCTGAGGACTCAATTCCCTCCACGCTTTGATCATCGGCATGGCGAAAACAAACTCTAACACCTTTGGGCAAAGAACTCTCTTCGACTGCGAAGCCGTGGTTCTGACTAGTGATCCAAGTTCTCAAAACCTCACCCTTAGCGTCTAGCTCAACAACAGGGTGATGAATTCCACGATGTCCAAATTTCATTTTAAATGTTTTGGCCCCCAAAGCACGACACAGCAATTGATGCCCCATGCAAATGCCCATAATTGGGGTCTTTCCAATCAAGAGTTGAAGCTGCTCTACAATTGAATTTGCTGCCTCGGGATCACCCGGGCCATTGCTGAGCAGAAGGCCGTCGGGAGAATGTTTTAAAACCTGTTCGGCAGTTGCGTTCGAGGGAAGCACCGTTAAAACGAAGCCCATTTCATCCAAAATTCTAAGCATGTTCGTCTTAACACCAAAATCCCAAACACCAATGCGAGCACTCTTTGTTAAACAAAGGGCTCGATCACTCAAAGCTTCCGCTAGAGGCCAATATTCCGACGGCTCTGATCTTTCGTAAACATACAACTCCTTGGTGGAAACCGTCGAAATAAGTTCCCGCGATTGCATTGGAGGGACCTTCTCTTGAATAAAACTTAAACCCTCTTCAACAGACATAGAGTCTTTTTTAACAACAATTCCACGTAAGCTACCCTCATCCCTTAGCATCAATGTGAGTAGGCGAGTGTTAATCCCATCCACTACAAATTTTCCATGAGACTGAATCCATTGAGCCAATGAAGCTTTAGACCTCCAATTAGAGGGCGAGGTTTCAAGGTTTCTACAGATTAAGCCACTGGCCCAAATCTTAGAACACTCCATGTCTTCAAAATTGACCCCCGTGTTTCCCACATGGGCCACGGTGTTTACAATAATCTGTTCAGCAAAACTGGGATCGGTCATGGATTCTTCAATTCCGGTCATGGCGGTATTAAAAACAAACTCTCCAGAGTGCGCCAAAGTGAAGTCACCCCAACCACGCCCTTCGAAGGATTTTCCATTTTCGAGAATTATGTTTACCGGAAGAGAATCGGTCATTCTAAAAAAAAGACCTTGGTATAAATAGCCGAATACTTCAAGCAAATTGAACGAAATGAGAGAATCTCACGAGCTAAAAACGAGCTAGAAGCCCCGTCCTGACGCGGTAACACTCTTGACGCTGAGAGCGAATCAGTGAGTTTTCATATTTCTTAAGCTCCGGAGCCAACTCAACCCCCCAATTGGTAGGGCCAGGATGGAGCAAAGGTCTTTTGGCTAAAATGTCTTGTGTGCACTGGAAGCTCTTCTCAAAGGAAGCAATACCTTGACCTTGTCCAGAATGACGCTCTGTTTGCACTCGCAAGGCCATTACAGCATCTGCGCCCAACAAACCTTCTTTCAAGTTGCTTGAGCGGTTTAGCTCGGCTCCCCACTCGGGCATCCACTCTTGGGGCGAAGCCAGCTTGAGATTGATTCCAAGAAGGTCCGCCATTTCAAACCACGAATGCGCCACTCGTGAATGACGAAGATCTCCGAAGATTAGAAGCGTTTTGCCCTTAAGCATAGAAACACTGGCCATGCCCCAACTCTTAGCTAGAGCAAGCACGTCGCCCATGGCTTGCGTAGGATGATAGAAAGTTCCCTCGCCTGCAGAGATAACGTTCAAATTTCCCACATAAGAATCAGGGTCAAACATTCTCTGAGCGCTACGAATAACCGCAGTAGAAATATCATAATCCTCTAAGACCTCTAGAGTTTCCTCAAAGCTTTCTCCTTTTTTAAGAGAAGAAGAGTCGATATCAAAATTCATGTAGGGACGGGCTAGCGTTTGAGCCGCTCGCTCAAAGCTCAAGCGTGTTCGAGTCGAGTTTTCAAAAAAAAGAAGTGCCACACAGCCCTGGCTTTTCGCTTTAGGAATATCTCCAGAAAGAGCCGAGTCTAAAATGTCGACCAATTCTGTCTTTTCTAAGTCTTCAAGTGAAAAAAGATTCATAGACACACTACTCCACCTTTAAAACAGCTAAAAAAGCCTCTTGAGGAAGATCCACAGAGCCAACCGACTTCATGCGCTTTTTCCCCTCTTTTTGTTTTTCTAAAAGTTTTCTCTTACGAGAGATGTCGCCGCCATAACACTTGGCAATAACGTTCTTTCTCAAAGCTCCGATCGACTCTCGAGCAATGATTTTAGACCCAATTGCGGCTTGAATAGCAACTTCAAATTGCTGCCTTGGAATAACCTCTTTCATCTTCTTGGCTAAATCCCGCCCTCGATTATAGGACTTGGACTTGTGCACAATGATTGAAAGCGCATCAACAGACTCTCCGTTGATTAAAATGTCTAACCGAACCAATGAACTCTCTCGCATGGGACCAAGTTCATAATCAAAACTTGCGTAGCCTTTGGTGGCTGACTTTAGCTTATCGTAAAAGTCAAAAAGCATTTCCCCCAAGGGGAGATGATAAATCACGGCACAACGCTCTGGCGTGATGTAATCAAGACGCTCTTGTTCACCTCGCCTCATTTCACAAAGTTTAATAACCGCCCCCACATACTCGGCTGGCGTATGAATGGTTCCTTTAATAAAAGGCTCTTCAACTTTTGCGATCTTCACAGGAGGAGGTAGCTGGGAGGGATTGTCGATGTTCAACACTTCACCATCTGTTTGGGTGATTCGATACTTCACCCCTGGCGCCGTAGAAATCAAGCTCATTCCATACTCACGCTCAAGACGCTCTTGAACAATCTCCATATGTAAAAGGCCCAAATATCCACAACGGAACCCAAAGCCTAAAGCAGCCGAAGACTCTGGCTCATAAGTAAGTGCGCTATCATTTAAAATAAGTTTCTCTAAGGCTTCTTTTAGATTTGGATAGTCTTTACTGTCAGTAGGGAAAATTCCAGAAAAAACAACAGGCTTTACTTCTCGAAAACCAGCCAAAGGTTTCAGTGACACAGGAGGCTTATAGTCCTCGGTAGTCTGCTCATGCCAATGAACAATGGTGTCACCAATACGAGTGTCACGAACCGTTTTTATAGAGCAAACCACAAAAACAACTTCGCCGGGCCCAACATCTTTAGCCTCAATATAAGCCGGAGTGATGTAACCAACTTTGTTAACCGTATAAAACCTGGGGTCCTCACCTTGCTCTTTTAAAAGCTTATTGATGTGGAACATTTGAATTCGATCGCCCTTACGAAGAGTCCCCTCCATGATTCGAACTAATAAAACGACCCCTTGATAGTTATCATACCAACTATCCATAATAAGGGCCTGTAAAGGATCTGTTCCAGAGCCCTTGGGAGGCGGAACCATCTTAACAAGCTCTTCTAAGGTTTCGGAAATACCGATGCCCTCTTTCGCAGAGACAGGGAGAGCCGTTTCGCCACTAAGGCCAATTACGTCTTCAATTTCTTTTCTTACTTTCTCAACATCGGCCGAGGGCAAATCAATTTTATTAATAACGGGTATGATTTCAAGGTTATTATCTAAAGCTAAATATAAATTTGCCAGGGTCTGAGCTTCAACACCTTGAGCAGCATCAATCACGAGCAAAGCACCCTCACAAGCCGCCAAGGAGCGCGACACCTCATAAGTGAAATCGACGTGACCCGGAGTATCGATTAAATTTAAAACATATTCCGAACCATCGGCTGCCTTAAAATTCAATCGAATCGTTTGAGCTTTAATTGTGATTCCACGCTCACGCTCAATGGCCAGATTATCTAAAACTTGGGCCTGCATGTTCCGTTTTGTAATCGCACCAGTGGCTTCAATGAGTCGATCAGCCAAAGTCGACTTACCATGATCAATATGTGCGATAATCGAAAAGTTTCGAATTTTGGATTGTAACGTAGTCATTATGAATCTTCGCTATCTTTAGCTTGATCCTGCTCTACTTCCAAGGACTCAAAAAGCGACATTTGGCCAGGAAGGGCTTCTTCGTGATTTTTTAAAACTAGATCGATCCCCATTCGGATGTATTCGGCCACTGGAACACGTGTGCGTTGATGCAGTTCCTTTAGGGCTTCGACCTGTCTTTCGGTCAAATAAACAGTTGTGGAAATCTTTTTGCGAGCCATAATGCTGTAAATCTAGTTGCTTAACTACCAGGGTCTTTTTGTAAGTTCCTCCCCAACATACCACAAGCGTTAGAATTCTGGAATGGAATCCTAAAATTCGGAATCAAAATTCTCTCAAACTCGTTATTTCCCGCCGTTTGGGCCCAATTTAAGTTGGCACTGTATTTGCTTCGGACAGTTCCTGGAAAGGAAGCCAATGAAACAGAGCGAAGAACAATCCCATGAACGAAGTCATTTATTTCCGAATGGACTCCCTCAAAGAGAGACTAAGGCTAAAGCCAAGTCTTCCTACCCGCCCATTAACCCATCTCCACTCGAGGACGAGCACTATTGGTTCTGGGGGAAAGACGCCAACTTACGTAGATTAAAATCTGAGACTAAAATTGCGGCCCATTCAGACGCCACGGTTCTCATCATCGGAGAAACCGGCGTTGGCAAAGAAGTTATTGCCAAG
>JAACVK010000041.1:0-45340 GCA_009991595.1 bacterium
ATTGTAGAAGAAGGCAAGAAAGCGAATATAGCAACGTCCCGGCCATTTTCGTTTAGTGGGGGCCGTTTCGTAGAAGCTTTGAGTTGCTCGGAGGAACTTGCCAATGTGGTCGCTTGACCGTGCTGTTTTTACATCATGTGACGATGTTGGGGTTGATTGGCTTTGTTCGGTGCTCGGGGTTTCTTGCATGGGGACTCATCATGGCAAATTAGGGCCTTTTAGGCAACTGTTTGAGGTGTCAAGGGTGCTCTTTGGGGAAAATTATGAGGTTTGGCGAGATTCCAATCGAGTTCTTCCTGAAGAGTAGTATAGCACGAGGAGTCCGCTTAGCCCCAGAAACGAGGAGACTTGAAGAATCTTTGATAATTGAGCCCACTCTCCTGTGCTATTGTGAGGGACAATGCTAGTGAGTCCCATGAGGGTGAGCCCATAGGCTAATCTGCTGCCCAAGCTAATCAGCGATAGAAAAGTAGAGCGATGTTCGTTTTGGATTTCAGGCGCAAGGCATTGGTTGAATGGAGCGCTTAATATCCGAGCTGGGACTCTGTATAGAATGATCGGAACAAGCACCCACCATTCTAAAAAGTAGGCCATGCAGGTGATGATGATCGTTTGTGCACTAACCACCGATAGAAAGAATGATTTGACTCCAATTCTTCGTGAGATCTTCATACTTTTTCCGGAAAAATAGGCGGCGAATATGTTCATGGCTGCAGCCAAAATTCCTGTTGTTATCGGTGTTCTTTGATCGGATGTGATTTGTTCTATGTGTAGAAGGTCGATGTATTGTTGGTAAAACTCATAAGGAATGTGGTTTAAAATAGTCATCAAAACCATGAAAGCCGAAAGCCACAAGATAAGAGGATGTTTTAGGTAGCTAAGACATTTATTGATTTGTTTTGCGAGCGTGTGTTCAACTTGTTCCTTCTTGTGGCTGGGTTCTACAAAGAGGCTTGAGCAAACAACGCAGACTAAGGCCGCAAGCATCGACAAAAGGTATGCGCTCTTGAGTCCCAAGTAGCTTCCGCAGAAACCTCCAATGAGGGCACTACCCGCACCAACGTAGGCACTCCACTTTTGAATGTTAGCTTCTCTGTCGCCATACTCACTTTGTTTGCCTAATGATTCGAGAGAAGAATAAAAGAAGGAAGTGTCTGCCCCGGAGCTAAAGCTAAATGCAATGGCAAAGAATATTTTAGCAATGAGGAACATGGAAAAAGAGCTGGCAGTGTAAAAGCAAAGGTAGGCAGCAAACAAGCTGATTGAAGATATAAGTAGGGTGAGTTTTCTTCCGAAGCGATCGGCAAAATACCCAGAAGGGACTTCCAGAAGGACAACGCAGAGGTAATAAAAGGCATCTACAAACAGGGCTTGCTTCAGTGTGATGATTTCAAGGTAGTAAAGAAAGAAGATGGGGAACCAGAAGAACGCTTGGAAAGCGATTTGGTGGATGGCGTAGAGCTTAAGGTTCCGTTGAAGTGCTGGCACAGGAGGGTAGTATATTGATAGCTGCTTTAGTTTCCAACACTTAACTCTGTTTTTGTGAAAATAATTTCTTCCGTGGTCTTTGCTTGAGTTTAGACCCAAAGCTTGGCAAGTCTAAGAGGATGAGTGGTTTAGATTATACAGTCGATCTTGAGTTCACACCCAACCCGAATTCGTTGAAATACGTGACACGGCCCGATTTGATGGAAAGAGGCGCGGTAACTTTTGCCAGGGCCGAGGATGCTGTGGGCAAGTCGACTCTTGCTGAGAAGCTTTTTGCCATAGAGGGAATCTCTGCGGTGATGGTTGGTAAGAATTTTGTGACCATTACCTTGAGCAATCACAATAAACTAACGGAGATCAATGATCGAGTGATCGATACGGTAAAGGCCGCTCTTCAGTCAGGTGAAAAAGTTGTTAGTGATGATGCCTTAGGCAATAGGAATTCAGTGGCCAATTCCGATATTGAAAAGCAGATTGTCGAGATTCTCGATGCCGAAATTAGGCCCGCTGTTGCGATGGATGGGGGCGATATTACTTTTGAAAAATATCAAGACGGCATAGTCTTTTTGCACATGCAAGGAGCCTGTGCGGGGTGCCCTTCGTCGACGGCAACCCTCAAGATGGGGATCGAGAACCGCCTACGCGAGAAAATACCTGAAATTGTTGAAGTTGTGGCGGTGTAACTTTTCTGCAGGAAGCCTCACTTTGTGCTAGAATCCCGCTCGCATGTTCACCGGTTTAGTCTTAGGTTTAGCCCACGTTAAAGAGTTTGCTCTCAATGAGGGGGTGGCCAAGCTGAGCTTGTTATGTTCCCAATTGGAATTGTTTTCTGTGAAGCTTGGGGGCTCGGTTAGTGTGAATGGTGTTTGTCTGAGTGTTGTGACCAAGCAATCTGTTTTGGGTGGAGTTCTTCTAAGTTTTGATGTTTCTGAGGAGACTCTTACGCGTAGTAATCTTGGTAGTTTAAGGCTTGAATCTAAGGTTCATGTAGAAGCTTCCTTGAAAATGGGCGACGAGCTTGGTGGGCACTTGGTGAGTGGTCACGTGGATGGAAAAGCTTCTGTTCTCAATAAGTCTCTTCGAGGCCAATACGTTATTTTAAATTTCCAGGTAGCCCCTCAGAGCCTCGAAAAAATTGCTCCTTTTTTGATTGAGAAGGGAAGCATTGCCATTGATGGAGTAAGTTTGACTGTCAACTCTGTGGAAGAAGACCTTAAGAAGAGGGAATCCGTTTTCAGTGTGATGCTCATCCCAGAAACTTTGAAGAAGACTAATTTTGGAGATTTAGAGCCTGGCGATCAAGTTAATCTAGAGGCTGACATGCTCGCTAAATATGTTTGTAAATACCAAGCCGCTAGTAAGGAGCTTAGCTTGTGAGAGATTGTTTCAAAAAGGTTGAACAAGCCGTTCAGGGGTTTCAAGAAGGTAAGATGATCGTTCTTGTGGACGATGAAAACAGGGAGAACGAAGGCGACTTGGTTTTGCCGGCTCAATTTTGCACCCCTCAAAGTATCAATTTTATGGCCACGCACGGTCGCGGTTTGATTTGTTTGACTATGGATGAAGCTCGAATCGAAAAGCTTGCTATTCCCATGATGACCGATAACAACCAGGCTCCTCATCGAACCGCTTTCACAGTTTCGATTGAAGCCAAAGAAGGCATTTCAACTGGAATTTCGGCTAAAGATCGTGCCCATACCATCCAGACGGCGATTAAGGATTCTGCCACAAGAGAAGATCTTGTTGTGCCAGGACACATTTTTCCTTTAAAGGCAGTTAGTGGTGGAGTTTTGGTTCGCGCAGGACACACGGAAGCTTCTGTGGATTTGGCGCATTTGGCGGGCTTAAAGAGTGCCGCTGTGATTTGCGAAATTTTAAAAGAAGACGGCTCAATGGCTCGTATGCCTGATTTAGAAATGTTTGCGCAAAAGCACGACCTTCAAATTTTGAGCATTGCCGATTTGATCGAATACCGCTTGCATCAGGATGCAAGTCTTGTTGTTCATCAGGCTCAAGCGAAAATGCCGACTAAATTTGGTGTGAATTTTGATATTCACGTTTTTGAATCGGCTATTGATGGAAGAGAGCATGTTGCCTTAGTTCTCGGACGGCCTGAAGACTTTAAGGACACCCCAACACTAGTTCGGGTCCACTCGGAATGTTTAACGGGTGATGTCTTTGCTAGTTTACGTTGTGATTGTGGCCCCCAACTGCATACAGCTCTTGAGGCGATTGCTAAAGAGGGCGCTGGGGTCTTATTGTATTTGCGCCAAGAAGGACGTGGGATTGGTCTTATTAATAAACTCAAAGCCTATCAGCTCCAGGACACAGGTCTTGATACAGTTGAAGCGAATAAGGCCTTGGGCTTTGCGCCGGATTTACGGCAATATGGAATTGGCGCTCAAATTTTACGAGCCGTCGGTGTAAATAAAATGAAGCTTCTCTCTAATAACCCTAAAAAGATCGTTGGCCTTGAGTCATTTGGTCTAGAGGTGGTTGAGCGTGTTCCTCTTGTGGCTGGCAAGAACTCGGTAAACGAGCAATATCTGAATACAAAAAAAGATAAGATGGGACATCTCTTTCAATGAGCCTCTCAGAAGCGACGAAAGTGTTTGAACGATTCCCTGATGGAATCGACGCCAAGGCCTTAAAGTCTGCGGCCGATGGTTTGAGGCGAGTCGCTATTTTGAAAACCTTTTGGTATCCAGAAATTATTGAGGCTATGGAGCGTTCTGCTCGTTCATATTTGGCCGATTTAAATGTTGGCTCAGACCGAATTGAGGCGGTTGGAGTTCCAGGCTCTTTTGAGTTACCTCTGGCCGTGAAGTTGCTCGCTGAAAGCAAAAGCTACGATATTGTGATTGCTCTTGGCTGTGTGCTTCGTGGGGGCACTCCTCATTTTGACTATGTTTGTCGAGAAACCATTGCGGGGCTTTCGCAAGTAAGTTTGGCTCACAATCTTCCTCTTGGTATGGGTGTGCTTACTGTGGATTCTCTTGAGCAGGCTCAAGAGAGAATGAATAAGGGTTTAGAGGCAGCTCAGGCTGCTGTGCTGATGTGGACGTTAAAGGGAAAAATGGAAAATGCCAAATAGACATAAAAGTCGAGAGTTAGTTGTTCAATTTGTTTATCAGTGGTCGATAAACCCATGTGAATTAAGAGAACTTGCCGCGAGTGCTGAGTTTTTTTGGAATACAAACACAAAGCTTTCGGATGAAAACAAAGAGTATTTTTTACGAGTGGGAATTGGAGCGATTACAAAGATTCCAGCCATCGATGAGAGAATTGAATCTCTTCTTAAGAACTGGAAAATGAGCCGAGTTGAAAAAGTAGACTTAGCTATATTGCGAGTGGCCATTTTTGAGCTCAACTTTGAAGAGTCTGAAGACAAGCCTGATTTGGCTGTCGTCATTGACGAAGCCGTTGAAATCGCCAAAAAGTTCGGCGCAAAAGACTCGCCTTCTTTCGTGAACGGCATCCTCGATAAAGCCGCTTTAAAGTAAACATGATATGAGACCTGCGGAGTTTGATCCTCAATCTAATTCTGATAATGATACTGCGCATTCTAAAACTCTTCGTGAGCTTGCTAGGCATCTGTGGCCCAAGGGAAGGTTTGATTTAAAGTTTCGAGTGTTCTTTGCTCTGTTTTTTCTCGCAGCAGCGAAGGGCTTGAATGTTTATGTTCCTTACCTGCTTAAGCTTTCTATAGATAAGTTAACGCCAGGAGAATCTGCCTTAGCGTTGCCTTTTGCTTTGATTTTGGCCTATGGAATAGCCCGCTTGGGGGTTGCTGTCTTTGGAGAGGTTCGAGATCTTTTCTTTGTCAAAGTTGTGCAACACGCGCAAAGGGCCATTGGGCTTTCAACTTTTAAACATCTTCATGAGTTGTCTTTGGACTTTCATCTTTCAAGGCAGACAGGTGGACTGTCGCGAGTTATTGAAAGAGGGACTAGGGGGGTTCAATTTGTTCTTAGATTTCTAACCTTTAATATTCTCCCAACACTAATCGAGCTGACATTGGTAACGGGCGTATTGGTTTATTATTTTGATTATAGTTATGCGGTCGTGATTTTAGTCACAATAATTTTTTATATTGGCATAACAATATGGATTACGGATTGGCGGCTTAGATTTAGAAAAGTGATGAACGCTAAAGAATCTAAAGCCAATACAAGTGCGATTGATAGTTTGTTGAATTACGAAACCGTAAAGTATTTTGGCAATGAAGAGCACGAATACCGTCGTTTTGATGAGTCCTTGGCAGGTTACGAAAAAGCAGCAATACGCAGTCAATCGAGTCTTTCCGTATTGAACATTCTTCAGTCTTTAGTTATCTGTATTGGTTTGGCTGTGATTATGTTGCATGCTGCTCGAGGTGTAGTGGAAGGAAGTATGACGATAGGGGACTTTGTGTTGGTCAACACTTACTTGATTCAGATTTATCTTCCTCTTAATTTTTTGGGCTTTGTTTACCGAGAGGTTAAAAATAGCCTCGTTGATATGGAGAAAATGTTTGAGTTGCTTCGGGTTAATGCAGACGTCTGCGATGCTCCTGGAGCAATAGAGCTTTGTAAATCAGCTGCTAATATAGAGTTTAAGAATGTGCATTTTGCATACAACCCAAGTAGAAAGATTCTTAAAGGCATAAGTTTTTGTGTCCCGGCTGGTAAAAACATTGCCATTGTTGGCTCTAGCGGCGCAGGAAAGTCGACCATATCTAGACTACTTTTTCGCTTTTACGACGTAAATGAAGGTTCGATTTGCGTTGGAGGTAAGGATCTTCGAGAGCTTAGTCAAAAGTCGTTGAGGGCTTCCATAGGTGTTGTTCCTCAAGATACTGTTTTATTTAACGACACTATCGGATACAATATTAACTATGGAGACCCCTCTGCGAATTTTGAGCAAGTAAAAGAGGCTGCGAAACTGGCTCAGTTAGATTCCTTTATTGATAGTTTGCCGAAGGGGTTTGATACGGAAGTTGGCGAACGCGGGCTTAAGCTGTCGGGAGGCGAGAAGCAAAGAGTTGCCATCGCGAGAGCCTTGCTGAAAAAACCTAAAATTTTGCTTTTTGATGAGGCGACTTCTTCGCTAGATACACGCACCGAGCAGGATATATTGATGTCTTTCAAGGAAATTTCTCGCAACTATACCACTTTAAGTATTGCGCATAGATTATCTACAGTTGTCGACTCTGATGAAATTATAGTTCTATCAGAAGGGAGAATTACTGAGAGAGGCTCACACGAGAAGCTGCTTGCTTTAAATGGGCTTTATAAGTCGATGTGGGATAGCCAAGTGCAAGAAAAATCAGTTTATCGGTGACCTGTCTTTCGCTTACAAACCAAACTCTTGTTTAAGCACGGGGTTTTCATTCCCGGGCTCAGTCAATTTTTGAAGCTGGTTTACCCGGTCGCTAGAGCGTCCCGCTTTAAAGATCTCTAAATCTGCTGAGTCGGGAAGATATTTATCAAGAACATAATATCTTCCAATTTTTTCAATTCTTGCTCCACCTAAACCATCGGGAGTGGCTCTCAAGAAATGTCCGAAGTCCGGGGTTAAGCCTCTGGCCGATCGAGCCTTGTTAACAGCAATCGACCCTGGTCTATCGCCTGTATGCCAAAGGTAATCCATTTTTCCATTATCTAAACTTTGTCCGTTGCTGGGGTTTTTTACTCCTGAAAAGTCTATAGGAGAACAGGAGCTAGTGCTGAAAACAATCTGACAGCCCGTAACTTTTGCAAGCTCTTCTGCGAAATGAGGGCCGATTGTGCAGGCGTGTAAAGCCATCACACAAGAGGAACAAAACTTAATGCTACCACCTCTGATTTTTGCGGCTAAATCATCGGTTGTTCTACTGGTCGCATCAAAAGTTTTTCCATCTCCAAGATACTGTCTCTTTCTGTTTTTATGTGCACCTTGTGCAGTTTCGCCACCACCTGGCATAACTCCCCCTGTCTCGCTAACAGTAGGGTGCCAAGAATCGAGTTTATAATTGTTGCTCAGATAGAAGCCACCAAGACCTGGGCCGTTGTAGTAACCTGCAAAGCCGTTGCCTCCAAAATTAGTGCCAGGTCCATGGGTTGCAACGACCATTCTAGGTATACACCTGTTTTGACTTGTGTATCGCTCCATTTGTTCTAAAAACTCTTTACCACTGTCCGCATAAGCCATCATCCCTGCTCGTTTAGCGTTGTTTACAAAAGTTCCAGTATTAGGCGCGCCTTTCCACATGGAAACTCCCAATCCAATCTGGCTTAGGTTTTCTTTCCCATACATGCTTTCAAATTTCTCAAAATATCTTCGATGTAAGGGGTCGGCTCCAGCGGGAGTGATTGTTACCATGTTTCTGACTGAATCAGAAAACACTTGTTCGTTGATCTGAGGCTTTGCTTCAGGGGTTTCATGTCTTTTTTCAGCTTTTTTGGCTTCTCGCTTTTCTTTCCATTTCTGAAATAGCTTAGCGTCCGTTGTTTGTGGGGCTAGGAAGGTTAAAATGGCGCTTAAAAGTAGAAGATGCCTCATATCTATGCATCCTGAAGCTCTTAACACAATTCTCAAAGAGATATTTCCAGGACGGACAATTATTCAATGAAAACATGGGTTTATGATTAAAAATCTGGTGATTTCACCACAAGGTGCTGATCTATCTGGAATTGTTGGGGGAAGTCTTTGAAATTGCTAAAAATCCAGAACAAAAGACTCACCTTCCTTGGTTGATGGTATACTGGACTTAGCAGCATTGAAATGAGGTATTTGCTTTAGGTGCAAAGTATATTGCTTGTAAAAACCAACTATAAAAAGTTGCCCGCTGAGGACGGCGTTCCTGCCGATCTTCTTTCTGTCGATAAATTGAGTCACGGTCTACTCACTCAAGGTATTTACCGTGGTTTTTTGAAAGATCTTTCAGAAGAGATGGTTTGTCTTCGGCCTGAGCGAGGACCTTTGGATGTCATTGTGCTGGGCGCAGATATTCGCCATTCCGAGCTATCTAAAGTTAAAATGGGATTCCCTGATGTGACCAAAAGTTATTGGTTGGGAAACTTCTCCAATACGGAGTTGCATGCCGCCAGGAAGTTATTACCTCAATTAGTTAAATGGGAGGATGTCGAGCTTTGAAAAAATCAAAAGGCTGGTCAGGTTCGTCCATTAGAAAACTAGCTCGTCAAAGAGTTCAGGCTGAGATAGAGGGGGCACAGAAGGCTTCTCTTACTAGTTCGTGTTCGGACGATGTGAACTTTGCTTCTAGAAAAGGCTTTAAAGCTACTCCTCCGAATAATGCATCCCCAGAGTTTTTGTGGGGCCGATTTGAAAAAAGCTACGGCGACAATGTTCTAATAGTTGTTTTAGATACGCTTGTTGATTCGGGCGAAGAAATGGGTCGCTTGTGTAGCACTCTTGGCTTGGATTGTGTGGACCGGATGATTGTGAAAGCACCTAATCGCATTAGTGCGGCGACCTATTTAGGGCAGGGGCGCCTGGAGGGAATCAAGTCTCGAGTGGACGCCCTTGGTGTGTCGGCCGTGGCTTTTGAACTTCCGCTTTCCCCAGTGCAAGTTCGAAATCTAGAGGATGAACTCGGGGTTCCTGTTCTTGATCGAGAAGGTGTGATTCTTTCTATTTTTAAACACCACGCTAGAACTAGCTTGGCCAAGATTCAGGTAGAGTTAGCGCAGCTGAAATATCTTCAATCTAGATTGTCTGGTATTTGGAGTGGGCTTTCTCGTCAGAGTGGCGGCGGTAAGGGGGGGGTGCGCTCTAGAGGGCAGGGTGAAACCCGACTCGAGCTTGATCGACGTGTGATTAAAGACCGAATTTCAATTTTAAACAAAAGATTAAAGAGTGCCGAAAAGTCGGTGGATACTCAGAGTTCCAAGCGCAGCTCTTTGCCACGCGCCGCTTTAGTGGGTTATACGAATGCGGGGAAGACGACCCTCATGAAACGTCTCACTCGTGCGAATTTGTTAGAAGAGAATAAATTATTTTCCACTTTGGACACCACGGTTCGAGTGATGAACCCTCCTACGGATCCTAAGATTCTAATTTCCGATACTGTGGGTTTTGTAAGAGATTTGCCTCATGATTTAGTTCATTCCTTTAAGAGCACTCTTCAAGAAGCCGTTAGTAGTCGTGTGTTGATCCACGTATTGGATTTAAGTCATATTGATTGGAGAGATCAGTTTGAAAGCACCGAGTCTGTATTAGAAGAAATAGGTGCTTCAGGAGTTGAACGAGTTTTCGTTTTGAATAAGATGGACCGAGTTGAGGACGCAGTTTTGTTAAAAAAATCAGCTATCACTCGTTACATTAAAGCTCGCTTTCCAGATTCGCCGATTTTTATGCTTTCTGCTCGCACCGGAGAAGGTGTGGATTCACTTAAGGCAGGTTTGCAAAGATTGTGTAGCGCAAAAGAGCCTGAGTGGAGTGTTGCTTTATGATGACTGGAAGCCCTTTTCATTTATTCCTTATTTCTGATGGAACCGGCGAGACAGTTGAAAGCATGGTTCATGCTACGCTTACTCAGTATACGCTGGATGATAAGATTAAAACTACACGTTATAAAAGTGTTCGAACAAGCTCGCAGGCGGAGGCCATTTTGGACGAAGCTCATCGCAGAGGAGCCGCCATTGTTTATACAATTGTGAGCGAAGAGGTCAGAGCAGCGATCTCACAAAAAACTCAGCAGTTGAATTTGTTGTCTGTGGATTTGTTGGGTCCTTTGTTGGATTTGATGAACCGCTTTTTCAATGAAAAACCTTCCTTCACTCCCGGCTTGTTGCATGAGATTAACGAAAACTATTTTCGAAGAATTGAAGCTATGGAGTTTGTTGTCAAACAAGACGATGGTGCCAATCCTGAGAACCTGCGAGCCGCCGATTTAATACTTGTTGGAGTCTCAAGAACCTCTAAGACGCCGCTTTCAATTTATCTTTCCTCAAAAGGTTATAAGGTTGCCAATGTGCCTCTTGTTCTTGGGATTGAGCCTCCTGCGCAACTTTTTGATATTGATCAAGGTAAAATTGTTGCTTTGACCATTAATCCAGAAGCACTTGTTCGTATCCGAAAGGAGCGATTGCAGAGAATGGGGCGGGATCCCAGCGGTGATTACGCAAGCTTGCAGCATATCCGTGACGAGCTTGAATGGGCTCGCCAAATTTTTGCGCGCAATCGAAGGTGGCCTGTTTTTGACGTTACCGAAAAAGCTTTGGAAGAAACCGCAACAGAAATCGAGCGGACTTTTAAGTCTCGTTTAAAAAAAGTTATGGATAAAAAGGCGCCTATCAAAGCTTGATACGAGTTTCTATTTTTTGATAACTTTTGCACCTTTATCTCCCAGGCGTTTAAAATCTTCGAAAGTCATTTTAAAGAATCCTTTTTGTCCAGCCTCTATGCCTTCGGAGTTTTGGAAGATGAGTTCTGAGTTTTTAAAGTCAATTCGATCAAGTAGTAAAAAGTGGCCTGCATTGTGAGTGTTGGCGCTTTCATTGCTAGCGCCTTCAAGAGTTTTTATTTCTCCAGAAGGTAGATATTGTGCATTTGCGCGAATTCTAAAAATAAAGCGAGTTCCATCCTGTGTTTCTGAGTCGATTGATTGAAGATAACTTAGATATTCTTTTTCATTTGAGGGCGAGGACTTAGCTAGTTTGAATTCAACATCGGGAGTGAACAGCTGATTTAGGTCCATTCCCGAGAGAACTCTTTTTTCTAGCTCGACTCGAGCGGCTTCATAGCTTGACTTTATGTTGGCTACATCAAGATGGGCTTTACCATCCTGGTCCACGGCTATAAGGGGCCAGTAGCTGGTTTCTTGTAGTTTAATCCGACGACCGTTATGACTCATGGATGCTCCATTTTCATTTGCGACTATTTCCATACCAATGGCGTTCATTTTTGCGATGAACTTTTCTACCTCCACTGTGTTCGGGTTTAGGTTGTCTATTGCAATGATTTCTTGCGGTTTGGCATTATCTTTGGATTCAAAAACTCTAAGCATGTGCTTGGAGTCGACTATAAAAAAGTATCTGTTTTCTTGAACTTTAACTGTATCAAGCTCCAAAATATCGCTTTTTAGAGATAGTAGTTCTGTTGCTTCCTCGGGCGCAGAGAAAATCATGGTGATCTTGCTTGGTGAAAGGAGTCTTGGCGATTCAGCTGCAGGGCCTAAATTGATTTTACTAAGCCAGTCGAGTTTACTTGCGTAGAGCTTTCCTCCCACTGCTTGAAAGTAGAGTTCTTCGTCTGTGCTTTGTGGGCGAAAATGTTTTTGGCGAAGTTTAAGAACTTGCTCGATGATTTCATCGCGGCTTAATGTGTTTTTGCCCTCTGCGCTCAAGGGCAAAAGACTGTGGTTGTTTTGTAAGCTTACAAAGTCGCCGATGCTTGCGCTTGCGTCTATGTAGATGTCCTTGAGTTGAAGTAGAGCAAAGGCAAGTGTGTATTTGTCTGACAGGGGTCCGTATGTAGATTCAAGGGCCGCAACGCTGGAGTAAAGCCAACAAGTGTTTCCACATTGAAGGTGAATGCGGGGCGCTGGTTTCGAGGCGGCTATTGCAACTGAACGGCACCGTGGCTTGACTAAAGTTGCTTCGGTTTGGGCTAAGCTAAGCCCAGCAAAAGGCAGCAAAAGGGCTAATAAAGAATGTTTAAACAAGGCCATCCCAGTTCTTAATCTATCAAAGAAGTCTTGGGCTTCTTAGAGTTTTATCTGTCACAAGCAGCTTCAATCTGTTCTAGCTTGGCTGTTTGACCAGTTAGACGCGGTGCGGTCTA
This sequence comes from bacterium, assembly GCA_009991595.1. Taxonomy (GTDB): domain Bacteria; phylum Bdellovibrionota; class UBA2428; order UBA2428; family UBA2428; genus JAACVK01. The sequence goes on from JAACVK010000041.1 coordinate 12,256, forward strand.
TAAATTGACGTTCTGCCTTTAGGTTAAAGCTCAGCCTTCCCCTATACTTAAACCCATGGGGAGTGTTTTTCATTCAAATTCACGCGTCTTTGCTTTTGTCTTGAGCTTTGCTTGTGTTGCTTTTGCAAATGCTCAGTATATGAAAAAGCTACCGAAATCTCCCGGAGAAACCTACCGGGTTGAGTCTCAATATGGCCCTGAGATTGCCGTATTGAATCCTTTGTTTCCTCGTAAAAATAAAGTCGAAATCGATATTGGCGGTAGTTATCAAGGAGTTTCTTCTTTGAACAACTATTATTCCGTTCACGGAGCTGGAACTTGGCATTTTAACCGAAGGCACGCTTTTGAGCCCATTTGGTTTCAATACAACTGGGGCGATTACACAAATTTCGTGGAATCTGAAATTCGCGACAAGCTTCCACCCAGCGTTCCTCCGAGTGATTTAGCGGTGGAGCTACCCAAATGGATTTACGCAGCTACCTATTATTTTTCTCCCTATTATTCAAAAATGCACATCACCGAGTCTTCTGTATGGCATTTTGATACCTATATGGGAGCAGGGATTGCTGTGGTTAAGACTGAGGAAAAGTATCTCAATGGTGCCAGGGGAGAGCAATATAATCGTATAGGTGGCAACGTGGCCCTTGGAATGCGTTTTTTGTTTGGCTCTAGGTGGGGATTTCGTATGGAAATACGGGACTTTATCTTTAAATCTAAAAATATCGGAGCGATGGACACACAGAATCTTTTACAGATCTCAGCGGGCTTGAGTGTTTTCTTTGGTGGCTTTCCCGACTATACCAGTTTGTAATGTTTGACGATCTCCAGAAGCGTCTGGGAACTGCCTTATCCAAGGTGCGTGGACGCTCAAGAATATCAGAAGAAGATGTAAAAGCAGTTTTGGCTGAAGTGCGCACGGGACTTCTAGAGGCCGACGTTCATTTTCGTGTGGCTAAAGACTTTTTAGCCAGAGTAAAAGAGTCTTGTTTGCGTGAAGAGGTTCTGAAGAGTCTTTCTCCAGAGCAGCAGATCTTAAAAATTTTAAACGATGAATTAGTTCACATTCTAGGTTCTGAGAATAGAGAGCTAAGTTTGGATGCTGCTCCACCTGCTGTGATTTTGATGTGTGGACTGCAAGGTTCGGGAAAGACCACAACTTCAGTTAAGCTGGGTTTGCACTTAAAGAACAAAGGCAAGCGCGTTGCAGTTGTGAGTGTGGATACCCAGCGCCCGGCTGCAATCGAGCAGTTAGCTCAGCTGTCAAAAAAATATGAAGTCCCAAATCTTCGCTACGAAGCCAATGTGGGGGCGGTTGAGATTGCAAAACTCGCCAAGAAGGATGCGCACAAGCAAAATTTTGAGGTCTTAATTGTCGACACCGCCGGACGTTTGCAGGTCGATGAAGAGCTTATGAAAGAGCTTCAAGAGATTAATCGTGTGACCGGAGCCGTGGAAAGGCTTTTGGTTGTAGATTCCATGATGGGTCAACAGGCCGTGGAAGTGGCCGAAAGTTTTGATCGTGACATGGAGATCACCGGGAGCGTGCTCACTAAACTAGACGGTGATTCTAGAGGTGGTGCCGCACTTTCTATTGTAACCACGACGGGGCGACCGATTAAATTTATTGGAACAGGCGAGCGTGTTCAAGATTTAGAACCGTTCTATCCGGATCGCATGGCTTCAAGGCTTTTGGATATGGGTGATGTGCTCACCTTGATTGATAAGGCTCAAGAAGTCATTAGTGAAGACGAAGCGCGAGAAGCTGCTGAAAAAATGCAGAACATGGGCCAATTCACTTTAGAAGATTTTAGAAAGCAGATGAAAATGATTTCTAAAATGGGTCCGATTGGCAATCTTATGAAGATGATGCCTGGTATGGGGCAGATGTCTGAAGCACTTAATCAAGTGGATGCTGAAAAGGAAATGAAGCGGGCCAATGCAATCATTGATTCGATGACTCTTCATGAGAGAAAGAATCCAGATGTTTTAAATGGCTCTCGCCGAGCTCGAATTGCTAGTGGTTCAGGAAACCAAGTTCAAGATGTGAATCAATTTATCAAGCGATTTTTAGATGCGCGAAAGATGATGAAGAACATGGGCAAGCTAAGCAAAATGTTCGGCGGCGGAAGCGGTGGAAACAGCGGAAATCCCTTCGGCGGTGGTGGCAACCCTTTCGGCGGCGCTGGTCGCCGTGGTGGCGGCAAGGGTTTTGGCCGTAAGTTCTAAAAATACTGCTTATTAACGAATTTGATCTAGGCTCTAGATAAAAATGTGAACTTTCAGGGACACATCACAAGTGTGTATGAAGGTGGCATCTTGGCGCCTTTTGGCACATACCTAACTATTTTTGACTCTGAGCCTCAAGACGGCGGTGATTTTGGAACAGTTAAAACATTCCATCTCGGAGCTTTTTTCAGATGTTGTAGAGCTTCGCTCCTACGATTATCGAAAAGTATCTAACGACACTGCTATCATTGAAATTGAGATCTTAGTGGCTTATGCGGATGTGAGTGGAGATTCGACTAAAGACACGTTCAAGCTGTTGAATCTGTCTGTTGAAGTTCATGCCGGAGAAGTTTCAAAGTTCTTAAATATTAAATGATTGTTCTTTGGTTTAAGTTTTGTATCTAGTAGCGCTGTTTCCTTTGTTGAAAATGGGGAAACAGCGTTTTATTTTTGCTTTGCAATTAGCGTTGGTCAACAACCATGGCATTCTTGAGAGCTTGTTTCATTGCATTGTTGATGGCCCCAATGTATCGATTCACTTCTTTGTAGCGTGGAGATACTGTTTGAAAGTCCACGCCCATATTTACAAGTTCCATCGACATAAGGACAAGCTTCTTTCTGAAGATTTCTTCAAAGAATTCTAGCTCAGCTCTTTTAAAAAACCCATTCTTCAATTCTCTCGTTAATACGGAACCAAATTTAACATAGTGCGTTCCAAATTTAGCGTAGGCCGAGAAAAACTCGCTGCTGTTGAGAAGCTTTGAAATAATGTTCTTGCTCGCAGCTTGTCTCTTTTGGGGATCGGCCGTTTCAAGCGCTTCTTTGACGACACTTGGGTCAAACGAATCGAAAATACCAGCTTTTTTTGAAATGGCTTTTAGATTTGCGAAATGCTTTTGGAGTTCAATGAAACTTGGATTGAGAGTTCTCAATTTAAAGAAAAGCTGATCGGGTATTGCTTTTCCAAACTCAACCAAGGGCTTTTGAATTTCTGAAGCCAATTGGGTCGCAAACTGGTTTACATCAGCATTAGGCGCTAGAAGTATTATTCCACCTGGAGACTTTCTTTCTCCGTCGAATCTAATCTCGCTTCCCTTTGGGCTTGATGTCTTGGTCCAACTATAGACAGGAGATTCGTTGCTTTCACTTGACCACAGGACAGATAGTTGGTCGTCAATGACTCTGCCGGCTTGACGCCCTAGGAAACCGGCTCTTTCTTTTTGATAGTCCTGGCTGATTGATTGCAATTGAGCAATTAAGAAATTTTCTAAGTTGTCGTGAAATTTTGATCGAAAATTACCCTTGTTTACAAAAGCTTCAAGAATTTTGGAGTTGAGAGCCTCGTCGTTGAGTGCTGGGGCATCTATGTCGTAGGCCCCTAGAAAATGGAGGGCTAAGCGCAGTGCTTCGTGTAATTGGGGACTATTCCCTAGTATTTCTATGAACAAGGCGCTGTTTTTTACAAAGAATGAATTGGATTGTTCTCGTCTAAATTCAAAGAAAAGTTGAAGTTCTTCTCCTTCGGGAACCCAGGAGTTGCTAGCCGGTAGCTGGAGATCCGTTTCGCAATGTAGTTGGAAGGCTCCTCTTTTTGGGAAGTAATTGTCATTAGCTTTGCTTTGCTCGGCATATTGAGCCAAGCAAAGCAAAGTAAGGCTAAGCAGAAGCTTAGATGTTTTCTTTAATGGAGAAAGCCTTTTATTTAACAAGTTCATCTTCACAGCTTCCTTTTAAAGGAACAGGTTGATGGTTCATCTTGGGATCTAAATCTCTTAGGCGGCTTGCTTGCTTGTGGCGTTTGGCTAAAAATCGCCCTATGAAATTGTCGTTCTCAAGTCTAACGACGTGACCATCATTGTTGATGATCCACTTTTGCAGCGTTGCTTTCGCTAGCTCTTCGTCGTGTTCACTTTTCATTTCGGAATACTCATTTCCTGAAATGTCTCCTTGCTTCATTAGTAAAGAGGTAACATCGCGCACGAGATTCCAGTTCTCGACGAGTAGTTGGTCTGCAAGAGCTTCTGCTTCTTCGTATAGCTTCTTAACAACCGCTTCAAACTTGGCAATCTTCTCAGGTGTAGGGTAGAGAAAGCGTCCACTTTCATCAAACTGCATCCCTTTTACGTCTGGGTGAAACTTGCCTTTGATGAGAATCATTCGAATCAAGCGGTCTACATTTGCTTGATCGCCACTTTGACCTGTGTCTTCAGGAAAGCCTGCAAGTATTTGCGCTCGTTCTCCGGCCAACGACATGGCAATGCTGTATTTTGCAGTCTCCCAGTTGAGGTTGGTCCCTTCCGTGTTCTTTATGTGATCAAAGATGTTCACACCAAGGTAGTTGTCCTCACTAAAAATGGTGATCAACTTCAGTTCAAGGAGAGTCTTTTCGGCAATGTTGGCTACAGCGTGGCCAGCTTCGTGGTAGGCCGTTTTGAGAGCAAGTTTAGCGGGGCGTCTTCGTTTGTCTGGAACTGTTTTTGAAACATCGTATTTTCTTTGATCAATGGTCTGGCCGGAAATCTTTGAAATGAGTTCCACCTCTACTTTTCGCTCCCAGCTGATATCGGTGATGTATGCCTTCAGGGGAAGGTTGTCGTTGATTCTTAACTCAACCTCAAGTTCATCCACATTGAGTTCAGTTTCTCCGTTAACAAAGCGTTGATGGAGATCTGCTCGAACCATGTTGATGTAAGATTTAATGTGAGACCGAAGGATGCTTCTCACTGCTCGTCCAGCACCTGATCCAAGAGAGTAATAGGCAAGGGTCAGCTCATTAATAAACTCATCCGTAATGACTAACTTGGTTCCAAGTTCTTTCTCAAAGAATCCTAATTCATTTTCAATGTGTTTCTTCGTTATTTTGAGTGTGTCATCCGGGGCAAGTGGTTCCGCTAACAAAACGACATCTTGTCTCTTGAGAAATGAGTCGGGAATGACAGAGGCTCCGCCTTGAAGCTTGTAAGTGTCTACAAGAAGTTTGGAGAGGTGGTCTCTCGATCGATTGTCTTCCCATATGTTCTTTTGGGCTTCGTAGCGTGAGATTCCATCAAACAAATTAGAGAGGAAGTTTCCTGTGAAGCCAAGGATGTATTTGCCCATAGGATACTCTGTTCCTGAGGGGGAGATCCAAACCCCTTCCTCTAAAATGGAGTGCATTTTCAGCATGAATTGTCGAATGATGGCTGGGTTGCCGCCACCAACCTTATCAATCTCATCAAAAAGGATGACGCCACCGTCTTTGTTGTCGCTTAGTGCTTTCTCTAGAAGTCTCATGGGTTGGTCTGCTTGGAAGCTGTCTGCATAATGACCGAAGACTTCTTCTACGCTTTGAACGTCCTCTAGGGATATCACACGCAAGCGGTTTGCCGATCCATACCAGGAATGAGCAATGGCTCGGAAGGTTTCAGTTTTTCCAACTCCAGACGCCCCCACAATCATAATGGAAAGTGGTCGTGCTCTTTTGTCTAAGAAAGCCATCTTCCCACGAGCTGCTTGGCTCACTGTATGAATGGCGTGTCTCTGACCATAGAGTCGTTCTTTCATGCGTTCTTCAAAATGCTGAATTCGCTCAAGTGTCACAGGGTCTTTCACGGCGTCAGGAATACTGAGACCTTCAATAGTTCTAGACTCTTTCTGGCCGTTGGCCTCAACCTCGAGGCTGTAGCCAGTGTTGGTTTTAAGCGTTCTTACTAACACGTTTTCGTTCTGGGAAACTTCAAGTTTCTCTAAGGCGTTTTCGAGTCCTTTTTGCACTTGGCTCTGAACTCCGCTCTTGATTCTGCGAGCACCTTTGGTTTTGTCGTAGAAAACCTCAATAAAATAATTTTCAACTGAGTCTTCCCACTCCAAGTCAATCCCATAGCTGCTCAAGTAGTCTCCAGAGATTTTTGAGAGTTCGGCCCTTATGATTTTGAGTGCGCTTTCCTTGGAAAGTAAATAGGCCGGAGAAAATATGTCGATTCGTTCGGGGATCGATGGGTGAAGCTTTGCTTGAGAGCCCCCATTTCCGCCGCTGCTAAAGGTGTCCTTTAGTTCGGCTTGACTTAAGTTGTCGACCCAGGCGCGGGCTTCCGCTTCGCTTAGTTTTTTCATTTCCTCTGGATAGAGAAATCGGTCGCCTTGATTTGTGGTGAGTATGACTAAGTGGTTGTTTGCTTGAAGAAGTGGTTCAGAGGCTCCCTTTTGAGCACGCTGTTCCTTGGTTCCTCCACCATTTTTTTGGATGGCTTTGCCATCTAAAAACTCCATAAAGTATTTCCAGAACGTGGGACTAGCTTTGTCGGCTTCGTTGATGACGATGACTCCACCATTGTATCCACGTTTTTCATCTTCTATCCATTCTACAAAGGCTCCTCGGGTCTGGTCGTGTCCTATGTAGGAAGGAGGTGTTCCGAACAGTTTTCGCATTTCAGAGCTTGCATTGTGGCCTTCAAATTCATTGCCGTTGATCGTGAAGAGGGCTTCTTTGTTGCCGTAGCCAAGGTCAGCCAAAACTTCTGCACTAAAAGTTTTCCCTGTTCCTGTCGGTCCAAGCATGGCCATGGTGCCGATGCGTTTGTTGGGGTTTGAGATGAGGCGAAGGTAGAGGCTGACAATGTCTTCTGTCATTCTCTCCTGGCCAAAAACTCGTGAGTTCATTTTTTCAATCAGGTCTCGTTTGAACTTCAGGCGCGCTTGTAAATCGCTCGGGTCGAAGGGGAGGTCGCTATTCTTGGAAGTGCGGGCTCTCAACACTTGTGAGACATGAATCATTTCTACTTCTTCAGGATCTTGCCCCTTGGCTTCATTGCTTTCAATGGCTTGAATGATTGCCTCTTCAAGGTAAGTTAAGAACTCATCTGCCTCTAGCCCAGCTGGGATGTTGGGATGGTCTCGTTGCAGTTGTATGGAGCTCTGAATAAGTTCGCTGTGAGCAATCGTTAGAAGAATTTCGTCGGAAATCCTCATGTCATACTTATCCCCGAAACTCGCCGCAGCTTCCAACACGGCTTTCGGTTGGTGAATGCCTGCTTTTTTTAATTGGCTTTCAATGGTTTCAGTCTTGGCTACTTTTTGGGCGGGCGTGCTAGTGGCCAATGGTTTGAAGAGTGCTTGAGAGTAGTCTTGAAGTTCAATCGCCTCATTGAATTTAGGGTCGCTAGAGCTTCCAAGGAGCAAGACTTGACCTTTGTAGTTGGGGCCTGAAAAGAACTCTTGAATTCTTTTCAGCTCGACTTGAGTAAAGGTGTCTATTTCTTCAATGCTAAGCACGACAGGTCGGCCGGTCACTTCGCTGAGTTTTAGTATAGAGTGGAGATAGAGCTTGAACATTTCGCTCAAAGTGGTGTCTGTGGCTTCCGTCAGTTTATCTAATTTGGAAACGCTTGTGTTTATGATGATCGGATCTCCGAGTGAAGTGAAAAGTTTAGAGGAGTTCTCAGATAGACTTTGAGTAAGGGCATATAGCGCCTCTCGGTTTTTAACAACGTCACCGTAAAATACGGGTAGGCGGCTGAAGGTTTTGACCAGTTCTATCTTAGCTTTTCTGGCCGCTTCTTCTAGATGCTTTTGGGTCTCGGGCGATTCGACCTTACGGAGGGCTTCGGTTTCCTCAAGTCTGTCGTTAACAAAAGCCAAGCTACCTTTAGTCAGGACTTCGGCAACCGTAAGGAACGAAGTCCCGACGAAAATGTTGTTGAGATTTGTTCCCAACTGATCGCGGTCTAATTCTGTGTGGTAGATGCGGTTTACCCCATTTTGTATACGATAGACCTCAAACGGCTCTTTCAAATCTCTGTGAGACTTAATGAGGGTTTCAACTTTACCCGGCTCTGCAAAAGCGCTGGGCGTTTGCGCAATTAGTAATACGCAACAGGACGTCAATACATACAACAACGTTGAGGTAAAAATAGATTTCAAAATGTAGGCTCCCTTTATATGTTCAGTCGCTTGTCGGGCGACTGTAGGGAATACAGAACAGCGCAAGCGAGTAGGCAAAGAGGAAACTCTTAAAAGGCCTTTACGGTGCTTTAAGACAAGTTAAGACGCCTTCAGGTCGTTTAAAATAGATGCTTGATCAAGAAAAAAAGAGGGGGGGCGCATAACAGCGATTTATCTTTCTCATGTCCCGATGCATTCAGTCCCCAAAACCGAACACACCTCGTTGCTTGTTGAGAAAGTGGCCCCCCTTTTGGCGCCCCCTCCAATTATTTAATGATACGAATTTTTTTCTCTCTAACAAAGACCTCACGGTGAATAATTGAAAATAAATTTTCCAAAACATTCGCATGGATATGTCAAAGTTTTCACGTTGGGGTCTAAGTCCTTGAAATGTCTTTTGTGAGTTTAATGCTTTGGGTTATATTTCATAAGTTATTGCATTTTGTTTTTTATTAAACTTCTTCACCTCATTCAAATAGATGATTAGTTTCAATGCTTTCTATTTTGTTTTCTGAGACTCTAAAGGGCTCGTCCCGCTTAAATTCGAAGAATTGTTCGCTCGGAGTTTTCTGTTTTTCTATATAATTAGGTCAAATGGGGGGTGATTTGCTTAGAGTTGCTTAAGTTGTGTTGCTCTCCTCGGCTTAATTCCTCTGAGTGATTTTTAGCGTCTTCCAATAATTGGTCAACACTGGGTAGGGGTTGTGCTTTGAGTAGCATCTTATAGGCAAAAAGTGAGGGCCATATTTTAGCCGCAAAACCGAGTAAGCCGTTGCTCAACTTGGCCAACAATCCAAGCGTTGGTAAAACTTCTTCAATGGTAATAGAGGGGAGCGAGGCTCCAGAGAATTTCTTGATCTCGAAACTATACTGAGAGAAAAGCTTTGTAAAAGTTGCTTTCGAAAAGAGCCGGGAGTGGTTTCTGTCTAGAATTCCACCGGTTCCATAATTAAACTGTCCGAATAAGAGCATAAGCCGGACCACTATGTAACCAACATTAGAAGCAGTTGCAATCACAATTGGGCGCATCTCCGATGGGTAACTGTTTCGGATGATCGTAAGGATGCTTTCAGGAGAGCTGAAGTGCTCAAGAGTTTGAGGCAGGAGTATATATTCGTATTGATTTTGCCCCATTAGTCTTTGAAGTTCACTCAGCTTTTGATCTAAGCCCGTCGGAGTGAGGCTACGAAAAGGGCCGGTTAAAGACTGGGTTTCTAGCAAGCAGAGTTCATCACATTGGCAAGCTCTTTGAGTGAGCTCTTTTATAATGAGGGGTTCTTTGGCGCCGACTAAAAGGACTTTGGACCCCTCGGGGACTTCCTCAATAAGCTTTCGGTGGATACTGCCGGAAGCTAGCTGAGTGTAGGTGGTATGGGAAATGTCAAACTTTGGGTCGTATAGAAAACCCGCTCTAAAAACTCGGAAGTGAAAGCAAGCTAGAAGAATGTCTTTGGCATACTTCATTCCATTAACATTGCAATCTTCATCTCCATAGTGGGTCGGAATGGGCACTTCGACGGGATGAGATTTGGCAGCTACGCATTGGATGATGATTTCCGTGTCAAAGTGATAGTCGTTGGAATTGCACTCAAAAGGAATACGTCTAAGTAGAGAGGTAGCGTAGCTTCGCATTCCAGAGTGAAACTCAGACATCTTCGAAGCTAAAATCCAATTTTGAATCCAAGTAAGAATCTTGTTCCCTACAAATTTATAAACGGGCATGCCTCCTTTAAGAGGACTTTTCCAGTTTGACATTCGAGTGCCAAAGACAGCTTCAGCCGTTGAGTCTCTTTCATAGCGAGAAATGAGATCGGGAAGACATTCGGGAGCGTATTGCCCGTCGCCATGTATAAGGAATACCCTTTGGTAACCTTGGTTAATGGCGTATCTATATCCTAGTTTTTGGTTTCCGCCGTAGCCTTGGTTGACGGGGTTTTTCATGACGGTGAGTTTGGCTCCGTTAGGAGGAATCAAAGCTTTTAGGCTTCGCGATTTGTTAAAGGTGTCGTCTTTACTGGCGTCATCAAAAATGAGCACTTCGTTAGCAGGGTCGCTCATGAGCGAGTCTGGGATTCTCTTAACGACGGATTCAATGAAATTCTCGTGGTTGTAAGCCACTAGAAAAAAGAGGTTTTTCTTCATTTTAATTGTCTCTATTATCATCATAACTAAGAAGTTCTTACAACTTAGAGCTGGGTGAGGAGGCTTAAGTTTTTCGAAATCAATGCGACAGTTTAGCGAGCCCTTTCTATTTTCATTCTAAGTATTTGTATTTATGGTAAAATGTATGCATTTGCTTTCGATGCTAGGCGGAGTGTTCAAATTTCTCTTTGTGCTTGATTCCCTAGAGAAGGCAAGGCATAAGGTATGGTCTATTACGGAGGTAAATGATGGTTGTTATTCGTCTTGCACCAGGTGGCCGGAAAAATCAAAGGATCTTTCATGTCTGTGTTGCTGATAAGGATTCTAGGCTTACTGGGCGCTATCTTGAAAAGTTAGGGCAGTATAACGAAGTGAAAAAGTCTTTTACCTATGACAAAGATAAGTTTGAGCAGTGGGTGGCTAAGGGAGCGATTCCTTCTACACGCGTGACTTCTTTGATTAAGTTCTCAGAAAAAGGACCTCTTACCGAAAGAACGACTAAGAAGTCAGTTCTCCGTGCTAAGAAAGCTGAAAAAGCCAAAGCTTTAGCCGCTAAAGAGGCTGCTGATGCGAAGGCAACTGAAAGTGCTGAAGCAGCTCCAGAAGCTGCTGCGGAAGGTGACAAGGCTGAAGCTTGAGTTCAAGCTCCCTTGTCCCTATTCTCGAAGTTCTTAAAGAGCAATCTTTCCCAAAGGACGGCCTTCGAAGTTATAAGTGCCGTCTCCTAAATAGAAGCTCCGATCTCGTAAAAAAGCTCTCTTTCTTCTATCTCAATGACGACCAAAATTTTAAAGTAGAAATACACGGTGAGCGCTCACCTCTTGGAGGCGTTTGGGGGCAAGCCCCGTTTGTTGTGCTTCGAGTTTTAGAGACTGTTCAGTTGCCCCAGGGGGCCTTTCTAACTTGCAAAAGAGAAGACTTCCCAAAACTAAATTCAGATTCGGAATACTACCTTTCAGATTTACTGGGATCTAATGTCAAAGATGAGTTTGGAGACCCTCAAGGCGAGATTGTTGGCTTTAGTTTTGACCTAGATAAACTCAATTCTCCTGTTAATCTTAGAATTCAAAATGGCGATCGTGAGTATGAATGTCCACACGAGTGGATTGATGAAATTAAATTGAACGAAAATCTAGTTGTTATTGGCGGCGTGTATCGTTGGCAGCTCTGATTTATAAAATGCCAAAAATGCACCTTTGATTTATCGACGCTAAGACTGTAAAAATAAAAAGATAGTGTTTCAGTTGATCCGTTGTTTGGGCCTGTTCTTATTTCTTTTTTATATATCGCCGTGCCAGGCCTCTAAGTCCGACACGTCTTCCTGTGCTGCTCTCGTGCTTAGTGGAAGTGACTGCAAATTAGAGGACCGCCCGAAACCTATTCCTGGATATACAGACGCCGTGGCTTTGGTCTTGAGACGAGGGGCCCAGATATTATATGCGAAGCGTGGAAATGAAACCACGGGCAGTGGAAATTGGGGTTTTGTGGGAGGCAAACTTGATGCGGGCGAGAGCATTCGAGAGGCGGCCGAACGAGAATCACTCGAAGAGATAGGAGTCTCTTTTTTGAATCCGGAAATTGTGACGGTTTCATTAACTCAAGATGGCAATAAGAAGTTTAGAGTTTTTGTTGTGTTGGCCGATCTTGCGGGCGACGCTCTTATTCAGCCGGGAGAAGAGGGGAAGCTTTCCGATCTTCTCTTTTTGAAATATTCAGAAGAACCCTTTCCTATGTTTGAGCCAACCAAGGCTTATTTCAACTTTGTTCACCAGAAGCTGATAGAAAAGTTTCGCTCTGGCAGCTATCTGAAAAATTGACGTTCGAACATTAATCTGACATTTGCTCGTATGAAATAAGTTACGGCTAGCTTCGAATTATGGGAAAATGCTGTCAGACCCATGTTTTTAATTTTATTAAATTGTTTTCTATTACTCACGGTTTCAGCGAGCGCTCAGGAAGTGGGTGAGGAGCCTCGCGTAAATACTAAAGTGCCGAATACCGTTTGGGAAAAAGGGGCTGGGGTTCAGCGAGATGTGAGCAACTCTGAATCGGATCAAGTTGTTTTACCTGAGTTGTTTTCACAGGTCATTGCGGAGCCACCTGTTCCTCAAACAATTGTGCCTCCAAATTTCAAGAAATTAGTAAGAGAACGATATTTGGGGAATCCAGCTAAGCTGGATGACTATCAAAAATCTTTGATGGTGGATTGCTATACCAAGCATCTTCGTCAAATTGACTTGTCGAATAAAGGAGCCGTGGCTGCAAAAGTTCTTTATGGTTTTGCTTACTCCGTGAAGGGGCATTCTTGCGTTTCTCATTATTTTCTCAAGGCTGATTATGAGGGCTCCCTGATTGCTCGAATTGATGATGCAAAAGGGCAGTGTTTTTTTTCAAATTCATTGGGTCGGCTAAAGTTGCCCATTCGATACGATCTAATGCAGGATAGCTATCTGATGATTGAGTCTCCAAAGCCTGTAGCTTCGACGCCTGATGCAGTGGAAAATGAAGCTGACCCAATGCATGGGAAAGATTTTTGGAACGAATCTAAGAATTTCTCCGGAACTTTCATGGGGCCTGTGGCTTTGGTTCTTAATCGTGACAACTCTCAAAGATATCTGGATTCAGAGTTTGCGATAGAAAAAAACAACATCAGAGGAGCTGCCTCGGAGCCCGAACGGGAGCCCATTCATTTAAAGCTCTCTCAGCAAAACTCTCAATTGAAAGTTGAGCTTCGACTAAAGACGGATGAAAGTTGGGGGGAGTGGGAAGTTCTTGGGAGCTGTTACGGCCAAAACTAGTCCCAATAGAGGACTTTGTTGTCAAATCTTTGCAAAAGCACAAATAAATCATTATTAATGCATTTGTCGTGAACCCTTGTATTAAAATATTTTCTCTATTCCCAGAAATCGTTGATTCGGTTTTGAACTCCTCAATCTTGAGGCGTGCTCAAGCTAAGGGATTGATTGATTTAGAAGCCATCAACATTCGCGACTTTGCCAAAGATAAACATAGAATTGTGGACGATACACCCTATGGTGGAAAGCAAGGAATGCTCTTAAAGGCAGATGTTTTAGATTCTGCTATGGCCGAGCAGTTGGCTTTGGTTGAAGGAGATCGAAGTCGATTAAAGATTGTTTTCACAAGTCCTCGAGGACTTCGGTTTGAACAACCTGTTGCTGAAAAGTTTTGTGATTGGCTGGGGGAGGAGTCGACGGCTGCGCCTAAAATCCTTTGTATCGTCTGTGGGCGTTACGAGGGGGTAGATGAGCGTTTTATAGATCAGTGGGTTGATGTTGAGTTGAGCCTGGGGGATTTTATCTTGAGTGGTGGAGAGATTGCAGCATTGGCTTTTGCGGATGCGGTCGTGAGGTTAATTCCTGGAGTGCTTGGCCATCAAAGTAGTGCGCGCGAGGATAGCTTTAGCAATGGCTTATTAGAGTATCCGCAATACACAAGACCTGTGTCGTTGAATGAGCAGGGCGTGCCCGAGGAGCTTAAGGGCGGTAACCATAAGTTGATTCATCAATGGCAGACTCGACAGAGTTTGCTTTTAACCTCTGCTTTTCGCCCTGATTTGATTAAAAAACATACGGGAGAAAATTTAGAGCCTTGGGCTCAAGATCTACTTTCTCTTTTGAAGACTAAAGTTAAATAGGGGCTTCATTGTTTTCGGCTAAGTGTCTTTTTGTGTTTCTCTCATCATTGTAATTTTCGTAGTTTTTGCAGAAACCAGTCGCTGCAGAAGTTAAAGTTGTCCGGTTATTGTAGAGGTAGGAGTCTAAGGCTGCGATCTTTTCGGCTCTTAAAAGACAACAGCTTGGGTGAGCTGGATTAGTGTCGCAGTTTTGAGCTGAGGCGCCGCTACCAATCAACTTGTTTTCTTGTCTTTCTTTAAACCATTGGATCTCCGCTGGTGTGGGAGCGTCTTTATTCTCTAGTCCATTTTGACAAATGGAGGGGATTTCAGATCTTATCGCTTCTAGCTTGAAGGGTTTGGATTTCCCGCTCGGGAGTTGATAATCATGATCTGAGCAAGCTAGCGCTTGAGTTGCTACTAGATCAGATCGGTCTTTCATAACCTGATCTAAAAAAGCTACATTGTTTGCGCAACCATCTTGAGCGTTGCTGCCGGATTGAACTGAGGCCATGTTTTCTTCAATTTCACATTTTGTGTTGGGCTCAGAGGGAGCTTCTGCTTTGGGTTTGTTGCTTTGGGGGGTTGAATCATTGAGTGCAAGACTGTTTTCCTCGGGTGGAGTCTTAGCAGTCTTTGCTTCGGTGGTTGGAGTCGTGCTTGAAGCTGATGGAGTTTCATTCGCCGAAAGACTGTCTTTCCTTTCGGAAACCAAGTTAGTTGTTTCATTGGGGCTAGCGCTGGGGCTTACGGAATTTTTGCTCGCACTACTTCCTTCATAACCATCCAGTTGTTCGGGGACTGACTCTTGTGGAGAGGTGGCTTGCGCAAGGGCATTGGCCGGGGAGCTTTCGTCTAAATAGCTTTCGGAGCTAACTTGTTCCGTGTAATCAACGGGACTCATCTGAGGTGTTGTGTTTTTCAAAAGAGAAGAGAAAGCAGAGGTTAAATCTGTGGCTGTGGTGTTGGCCAATGGGGCGTTTGGGGCCTGATTGAAGTCGAAGCTTTGAGCTTCGGCTTGGTTTTGTGTTTCGAAGCCTACCACACCTGATAAATAGGCTCTGGGGTCTGGTGTCGGAAGTATTTGAAAGGTGGGGTCAGCGCTCGAGTTAGACCCTTGAGTGTTGAAAGAGAATATTTCTCCTAGAGTTGGAAAGCTAGTTGTTTTGCTGTTTTGAGAAAGTGTGTCTGATGAAATGTTGTCGGTTGTTGGAGTCCTATCGGGTAGTTCTGCTCCTTGTGGATTTGAGCTATTGCCTAGATCGTTAGCGATCGCTTTAGTGGAAAGCAGATTCAAAGATGAGGAGCTGCTTGATTGAATTGGAGCGCTCAATTCTTGGGGGCTGGGGACATTGATGTCGGAACTACCAGTAAATAGTTTTTTTACAGAGTTTGCAGCGTTAGTGAAAGTTGACCCAAGGTTGGAGAAGAAGCTTTGCTTTTCGCCCGCGCCAGCGTTGAAGCTGATGTCTTTGGGTTTGACGGAGTTGTAGATCTTAATGGGTGCGTCCTTGGAAGCGTTCACAAAACTTAAATCATAATTGCCTGGCTGTGCTGTGGAAATTGTTGGATTTGAAATCAGAATCACCGTTGCCAAAGGAATGAGCGTTCTTCTCAAAAATGAAAAATTTGAATCTTTGCTCAATTTTAACAATTGAGTAGTTTCTTGAATAGTTTCAAGCCTACTCTCAAATTGAGAAAGAAGCGGTGCGGTTTTTTTGCTCATCTTAGCTAGATAGCTGCAGGAAGTGTGACAACTTTGGTTAAGGTTTCTTAAAGTTTATGTCTACAGTAGTCGAAACAGATAGAGGATGAGTTTTCAGTGCTTTGCCTCTTTTGTTCTCGCAGCTGTGGCTTTTACGCTTCCTCATAGCGTTGAGGCCAAAGGCTATTTCAATTGCGATCGATTAGAGGTCGAGAGAAGTCTCCTAGAGAAGGAGCTCTCTTCAGATGAGCGTCTTTCGTCATTGGTCTTTATCTTTACGGATATGAAGGATCTCATGAAATCACTCATGGAGAATTCAAAAGTCCACCCGAAATCTTTTCTTTTGTCTTGCTTGCGTTCTAAGCAAGCCATTTTTGATAGGCATACTGCTGCGGCTGATCTTAGTTTGAGAAAAAATTTAGAGTTTAACTTAATGCTTGGAGAGTATCATTATTTGGCTCAGCGTTTTAAGTTAGCTGGGAGTTTCTTCGAGCAAGCTGTTCAGTTTGGTCCTCAGGATTATAGAGGTTATTGGTGGCGCTTAAGATCTTTTGTGGAAGATGCTAGGCAAAACCCAGCTGAAGTTAACTCGGAAACTTATGGCAATGATTTGGAACAGCTCCTTCTTGCTTTGGCCAATCAGCTAGATGTTCCTGTTATATTGAGGTCAGAGGCCTTGCAAGAGCTGGGAGTGCTTAGCCTTAAGTTGAAGAGGTTTCGTAAGGCTCAGGAATATTTTGAGCGCCTCTTGCAAGTAGAGCCTTCTAATCAAGACGCCATAGCCTTTTTGGTGCAGTATTATTTCGATCGGAAGAAAAATGAGAAGGCACTCCAGCTTGTCTTGAAGAAGTTGAGCTATATTACGGCAAAGACTCCGGAGAACAGAAGGCTGCTTGAGATCGGTCTGAGCCTTAGCCAGGAAATCCCCATACAAAAAGATCTCATTGCTAAGCGCTACAAAAGTTTGGGCTTCCCGAGTGCTTCACCGGCTTCTGAGTAATGTGGTCAAGCTAAATGCTTGAAAATATAGTGAATTAATCGTGCAGCTGCTTTCTGGGCTCGATGCAAGAGCTTGAAATACTAAGGCTTTTATAGGCTTGACGATCTATGGTGAGCGGCAGTAGAAGCTTGCCTCTATGAGCGCATTCGATCTTCAAATCACTAAGCTTAGAACCGATATTCCTGAATTTGGCACGGGCGATGAAATCATCGTTCGATCTAAAATTAAAGAAGGTGCCAAGGAGCGTATTCAAGCCTTTGAAGGACTAGTGATTAAGAGGAAGGGTAGTGGAATCCAAGAGACTTTCACTGTTCGAAAAATTGCTAGTGGTGTTGGTGTTGAGCGTATTTTTACTCTTCACTCCCCAGCGCTTGTAGACATCGAGAGAAAGAAAGAGGGCTTCGTAAGACGCTCTAAGCTTTATTACATGAGAGATCGTAAAGGTAAGGCTGCTCGAATTCAAGATAAGAACCTAAGGCTTATGGAAGCTAAAGGTGCAAAGAAAAAGTCTGGCAACAAGTAAAAGGCGCAAGCCTCTCTGCCTTGCTGCATTCCCTGATTCTAAAATTTCTGGTGTGTTGGCCTCTGACTGTTTGATCGTTGGGGTGGATGAAGTTGGAGCAGGCTGTTTGGCAGGGCCTTTGGTTGCCGCCGCTTACGCCTACCGTTTGAATAGCCCCTGGGTTTCTTTAGCTTCAGATTCAGTCCCGGTTCGAATTATCGATTCTAAAATGTTGTCTGATAAGCGCCGTGAAGAGGCCTTTCAGTGGTTAGAATGTGCCGAGGGTGGTGCCCATGAGATTGTTGAAATTACTCCCACTCAAATTGATGAAATCAACATCTATCAAGCTCGAATGCTCGCTTTAACTTTAGCCGTTCAAAGATTGTTAAAAAAAGTGGGAAATTACGAGTATTTGTTTATTGGTGTGGATGGAAACGTTGTTCCAGGAGGGCTTGCAGAGCTAGTTTCACCCTCTTGTAAAGTTTTAGCTGTGACAAAGGGTGATCAAAAACTCTTTTCCATCGCTGCGGCTTCCATTGTAGCCAAGCAATACAGGGATTCGTTAATGGCGAGTTTGAGTTCTGAGTATCCTCACTATAGTTGGGAGTCTAACGTTGGCTATCCTACACGGGATCATAAACAAGCCATCAATGACCATGGGCCGACTCCTCTGCATCGTCGAAGTTTTAATTGGTCCCTTTGATTTAAGTGTAGAGTGGCCCGTGAATTGCAACGGCTAGCTCTATGAATCACAAACACACAAAAGGGCGTCAAGGTGAGAGCCTTGTTTGCCAACATTTACGCCAATTAGGTTTTGAAATTATGGAGCGAAATTTTCGTCATTCTGATTTGGCTGAAATTGACATTCTTGCCTGCAGGGAGTCAATAATTTGGCTGGTGGAAGTGAAGACCCATACTCGTCCCGTCTTTGGAAGTTTTATAAGCGCTTCACAAATCAAGCGTTTGCAGGGCAATAGGCTGAAGCTTTTAAGCTGGGCTTGTCCGAAAGCTTTGGTGCTTGTTGTTGCGTGGGTAAAGCTTTCAGAGCAAAGTGTCGAATTTTTTGAAATTCCCTGATACCGTAATAATATATGAAAGCTCTTCAGCGTGGAGTCTTGGTTTTAGTTTTAACGCTTCTGGCTTTTGCGCCAAAGCAAGCATCTGCCATGTCGCGAACCTCGAAGCTCTTTATATTGACCTCTACCTATGGTGTGATGGCTGGAACTCTTACGGGCATTGCTTCTTTGGCTTTTTATAGCCAGCCCAGGGCTCATTTAAGAAACGTGGCTCAGGGTGCTTCGATTGGTTTGTATGTGGGGATTCTGATGGGTGCCTACATGGTCTACTTCGTTTCTGACGGTAAAGAAAAAAGCCGAGAGTCAACTCCCGAAGGGGACCCTGACAACCCTCTAGATCTACCTGATGGCGGAGCAAAGGGGCAGGGTTCCTTGATAGATCCTCTGGAGCTTCCAACTTTTCAGCCTTTGCTTGCCTATGACCCGCAAACTCAAACGGGATCATTGGGCTTTCAATATCGCTTTTAATTTATTTTCTAATTCAGTTAAAGTTTATCGACGAGGATATGCAACTACGTCTGCTTTAACGGCTTCCGCTTTGAGGGCTCGAAGCACGTCGAGCACAAATTGATTGTTCTCAAGACTCTTTTCCGTTGTGCTTGCCTCTGGAAGTAACACGGTGAATTCGCCAATGACTGACCCTGATTGATTTCGAGCGTCTATAGTGGCAACAACGGTGTCTCTACCCAGTCTAACACCATTCCAGTCTCTCACTGTTTTGTATTGAACGTGATCCCAAATTCTTGGATGGTTTGGGTTGATATCAAGGAGAAAATTGGTTGCGGCCGCAGGGCCGTTTTCCATGTTAAATCTTTCTCCGTTGCTCGGTCTAAAAGTAGTGTCGACTAATGCAAGCGTTACTAAGCGAGGGCTGTTTTTCTTGTTTTCTCGGATCAATCGAAGGGTCTTCTGCCTGGCAATGCTTGCATCACGAGCTGTGTCAGAATCAAGCTTTGTTGAAGCCTTTGCGGTTGTCCCTGTTGATTTTGTTTTACAGGCCTTTACCAGAGCTTCGGTGCTCGTGTCGCCAGAAGCAAAGACCGTTGTTTGACTTAAAAAAAGAACGAAGCCCATTGTGGCCATCTTCCTTGTAGAGCATAGACTTAAGTCGAGAAACTTCATCGTGACTTTAGTTTAACAGACAATCATCTTGAAAGTTTAGTCTTTCTCCCTATAAGAGGCCTATCCTGCTGGAGAAATTCAATCTTCTCCACAAAAGTGTCTAATAGTTTTACAGAATTCGTAAAGGGGCCCCAATCTTGGGTCTTGATAGAAACAGGATCGGAGCCCCTTTACTGTTGGTTAAATATTGTTAGCGCACTCTTCGTAGCTTGAGTATGTGTCGTTTCCTTTTCGAGTTTGCCCGTCTTTGTCAACGAGAACAATCGACCAAGGAGCACGGCCATCGTTGTCACGAGACCCGCAAAAACCAAAGCTTTCACGATAGATAACAGCATCATTTAACTGAGCAAGGCATTGCTCTTTGCTAGAGGTCGCAGAATAGGCGAGGCTTCTGGCTACCGCATTTTTAGTGTCTAGAAGTAAAAGAATAAATGGGGATCGGCCATCATTGTCGCGTGTGCCGCAAACAAGGGTTCCCATTCTTGCTAGTCGGGCCTTCTCTACAATTTGTTCACAGTCCTCTTTGTCTTGAATGACGGTTTTTGATACTTTTTTTATAGTAACAAGATCCTCTTTAACTCCTATCATGTAGGGGGCGCGTCCGTCGTCATCTCGAGAGACGCATACTAATCGGGTTTGTTCTCGGGGAGGTCGTCCGCGACCGTCCAGTGATCTTAAAATATCGTTTAGGTTGCGAGCAATTTCTTGCTTTTGGCTGGGGCTCAGTCTGTATTCTGCTAGGTCGACTTCGGAAGCAACCTCATAGGCCAATTCGGATAAATAACCATTCGCTCTGGGTGCTTCCTTGGCTTGGCTCAATCCAAGGAAACTACAGGAAAGAAAAAGAAATAAGGGTTTATTAATAAATTGATGCATAACGCTCAACCTCCACAGCGTTCACTTCTATGCATGCGAGCCTACTGTTTCAATGAAGCTAAGAGCTTTTAAGAATATATTGGTGTCTAGAGAGTCTTGAGAAAACTAGGCGGCGCTTTTTTGCGTCTTTAGTTTTGCTAAGTAGCTTAATCCGCGATCGATTAATTCTTTATTTTGAGGGTAGGTGGTTTTCATTCCCTCTAATTCTGAGCTGATTTGCTCCTCCCATGGGGCGCTCAGGTTTAGTTTGGTGTTAATTTCAAGAAGTTCCCAACGGAGTAGCCAATCTTTCGGGTATTGCTCGGCCAGTAGGGTGATAATCTCATTGAGCTTAGTTGAGTCTGGAGTTTTTGCTTCGCGCATGTCGCGGACACTCTTATAGGCTGATATTAAATCTTGGTATTCTGCCGTGTCGTAGTTGGCCTGGTGAGTGTTTGAAACGTAAACCTGCTCTTCGGTCGCTTCGAGGTAGGCGGGTTGGTCTCCGGCACCACCGTAAACGGAAGGAACTATCGTTCCAAATAGAAGCAAAGTGTTTTCAAGTTCGTAGGTTTTGTTTTCGTAACAGCAATGATATTTGTATCCAGTTAAGTTTAAGAATAGATTTCTGCCGTCTAGAGAAACTCCTTCGGCGATTTTCCCTTCTATAGATAAACCAGATTCAAACGTGGCTTTTAGGAGTCTGCCTTTTTGAAGGTTAAAATTGATATTCCACCAATCCTTTTGGGACTTTCCATCAATGCTAAATTCCGTCGGCGCTCCCATGGGACTTAAAATTCTTTTAGGGAGGGTTTTGGTGGTCCAATCAGCGAGTTCTTTGCCGTTCAGGCTTAATTGAAGAGGTCCTTTTATGTTTAAAAAGCTAGGATAATCGGTTTCTGCGTCGCATGAAAAGTTTTTAACAACTCCGGTAATGTTTAGACCGGAATCAATCACTGTCGTTGTTGTTGTGTCTGCGTGTTTGGCTTTTCCAAGGGCATAAGAGCCGCCCACACGGAAGGCCATGGTGTTAGCATAGTCTTCTAAAATCTTTTTCATACTTTCGATATTGGGTGCAACATAGAGTTGAGGTTGATGTTTTGTGATGTCGTAAGCTTGGTGGATGCAGTCTTGACTAAGCGGAATTTTTTTAACGTTCTTGTCAAAGGTGTGAAAAGATTCACCCAAGGAGGAGAGCAGTCCAGCCCCATAGATCACAGGTTTGTTTAAATCGCCAATCATTCCGTATTCAATGGTCCACCAACTCATTCGAGCAAGTTGTGTGGATTCTGAAACATAGTCTAAGTCGCTGTATGCGCGCTCAAAGTTTTTTTGTGCAAGAGCGATTTGTTCTTCAGTAGAGCTGGGTTTTTCTTTTATGTCAGACAAGGCGCGAATAGCTTCAAAAAGTTGAATGTCTTTCTTTGAAAAAATCGCTTTAGTTGCAACTTTCCCATAAGACTTAACATAGTTGGCGTATTCAATGTCGGCCAAGATAGGGGCGTGGCCGGCTGCTTCGTGGACAATGTCTGGAGCGGGAGTGTAGTTGAGGTTCTCAACTTTGCGCATTTCGCAAGCAATGGGCAAAATGCCAAGTTCCATAAATTCTAAGAAGGCGGCTGGAGGAATAAAACCTGATACGTTGACTGCGCGCCAACCGAATTTTTTTAAAGCCTCGTCCATTTCTGAGATAAGAGGGATTCTTTCTATTGAGATGCCTGTGGCTTTCAATCCTTGTCGATAAATTGGGTGTGCACGTTCTTCAAAGTAGTCAGCCGATAACTGCATGATGAAGCGCCAGCCTGCATGGTCAATCCAAGAGTAGAGCGAGGGGTCTTGTTCGGTGGTGAACGGTTTGAGATGCTTTGGTATCTCAGCAATTGCTTGAACTTCTTTGTGATTTTTTCCGCCGGCACTCATGGCGATAGTCTAATCAAAACTAGGCAAAGTTCGAAAATGTCTGGGCCTCCTTTTTGCAATTCGCCTCGATTTTCAACTGCAGTGAGTCGCAAAAGAGGAGGCTCCGCCTTTTGACGCTTGCAAAACTAGGCTCTGTGCTACACTAAAATAATGATCTTCTCTAAGGAATTCAGCACTTTACCTTGTCGAGAAGAGTTTTTCACCTTTAGCTTTAACCTTTACCCTCAACCTAGGGGTCTAACCGCTGAGAGAGTTTTTGGCCGAGGTTCGCCTCTATGAACGAAAAGGACCTGGTCAAGAAAGTGAAGGAAGGCGACGTAGGGGCTTTTGAGCTCCTGGTGAGGCTTCATCATCAAGCCGTTTATCATATGGCCTTTCGCTATATGAAAGACCATGGATCAGCCGATGATGTGGTTCAAGATAGTTTCCTCAAGGCCTACAAGGCGATTGGATCTTTTAAAGGAGATTCAAGCTTTAAGAGCTGGGTCATGAGAATTGCTATCAACACCTCGAAAAATGCCATACGCGCGCGTTCTAGGCACCAAGGCGCTGATGTAGAAACGCAGGTGCTTGCCACAGTCCATGAGGACTTCTCTCGAATGGAGAAAGGCCAAACTGTGGAAATTCTAAAAGAAGCCATCGATAAATTACCGGCTAAGCAAAGAGAAGCTTTGGAGTTGCGTATTTTTGAAGAAATGAGCTTTAAAGAAGTCGCAGAAGCTATGGACTCCCCATTTGATACCGCAAAAGCTAACTTTCGCCATGCGCTTATGAATTTACGAAAGATCTTAGAGCAAGCCGACGCAGGTCGCGACATCGAAGAAATACGAAAAGCCTATGAAGCTTGGAATGAGGATTATTGAGATGAGAGATAAAAAACCTTTGTTTGTAGATGATCTGATTGAAGAGATTCAATTTGATACTGAAGCGGAGAAAGCTGGCTGCACTCGTGTTTTAAAAACTTTGAGTGAGCATTCTCAGGATTTTGGTCGAGTCATGCCTCCGACTGGCTATGAAGATCAGTTGCTTCGTTCTCTCCGCAAGAAGGTAGAGACTCGATCGTCTTTAAGACGGTTTTGGCACAATTTATTGAATCCAAATTTTGCACTTCCTCGTTGGTCGATGGGGCTAACGGCCGTCCTCGCCATTTCGGTTAGTTCTTACTATGTGGTGCAGATGAAACCCACAGTTGAAGTAAGCTTGAGCTCTGTTCTTATGGATCAGTTAGAGGCTTCCGATGACTTTTTCGCTCATAGATGGTTGGCGTCCGTAGGGGAGCCCAACATTGTGGCGAGAGCGCAGACGGATGATCCGATCTTGCTTGCGATGGAAATGGGCTCAGGAGAGTTAAGAAAGGCACTTACAGACTTGTCAGGACTTGTGCCAGGACAAGGCAGTAAGTAACATATAAATATAGATGATGGTTCGGCAGCGTGTAATACTTCTTGGATTTGTTTGTTTAATGCTTTTTGCTTGTAGCAAAAAGGAGGAGGCAAAACCGGGCTCTAGTCCGGAAGAAACCGCGCGCCTTCGAAATCGACTCAATAAAATTTTTTATTGGCAAATTGCCGATGAGTTAAAGCTGAGCCCTCAAGAAGAGGCTCAAATGGTTAAAGTCCTCGAGGATTTTCAGGTTCGCAAGGAAAAGTCTTTAATCAACAGAAGAGGTGCTCTAGATGCCATTGAAGCTGCTTGTGAAGAAGGAAGCACCAGTGCTTCTGAGAGCAAACAGTTAATTACAGACTACAGAAAATCCATGAAGGCTGATGTGGATGTAGACATGAATCAGATAGAGGCCCTAGAAAAGATTATGGGCCCTCAGCGTCTTTTGCGCTTCTTGAAATCCCGTAGTGAAATGTCGGACAAGATCCGTCAGGTCATTCGTTAGCGTTTTCTAAGTCGCCACAACGGCCATCCGCCTTTTTTTCCTAAAAAGTCGCGGATTGGTGTGAAAAGTAAACGGATACCTTTTAGAGAAAGATCTTTAAAAATCTCTATCTACCCTTTGAAAACCCAAACTTGTGTCTATTTTCTATGCACCCAGCGCGCACTTGGGCTTTGACCTTATGGGCTCAGAGGGCTATTTTGCCGATGCTTTCTCTTAGCTCTGGCTTGGGTTGGCAAAGTTGTATGTAAGGGAGCTTGTTGATGTTGAAGAAAATAGTTGTTGGGTCTTTTTTTATGTTCGTAGGAAGTGGTTTTTCGCAACCCTTAAAATTTCCCGATGCCATGATCACCCTGAAGAGTGACTTTAGTCGTAGCCAGCGTCTAGTTGATAAGATCCTTGCCAATACTACTCTGGAATGTCGGGAGGATTATTGTCCTAGTAATATGGGATTATTGAAAGTTGTTAACGGAGACTCTAGTTTTAGTTGTCAAGTCACCGCCGTAGGTGGCCGCTTGCTTTTGACCGCGGGTCATTGTCTTCGCGATGCCGAGGGTGCGGCTATGACTTCAGAAAGATGTAAGCGAGACGTAGGTGCTAAATTTCTCAATGGAAAAACCTTTAAGTGCACAGATGTAAATTATGTAAGTTTAAAAAAGGGTCTGAGCGGATTTAGCGAGGACATTGCGCTTTTTAGTGTGGATCAGGACACTGACTACTATCAGCTCAATCAAGATAAGAGTTATCAATCAAAATCGTATAAATTATGGTCTTTGTATAATGATGCGGAGGTCAAGAATTCTTATCACTATTATTTCTTGCGATCAGATTGTGTTCGACAGGTAAAAAGCAACTGGGGAATGACTCATTTTGGTGGCGGACTTGCTAGCTATTCTCGCTGTAGGTCCATGCAAGGAACCTCGGGAGCCGCAATTTTTGACGACCGGCAAAGGGTTTATTCAACAATATCTGCTGGAATGGGGCCCGGAATGACTCCCGCTGAACTTTTAATTTGGACTCAGAAGCTTGAAAAACAAGATCGATCGACTTTGTCGATTGTAGAGGCCTTTAATAACGATTTGATCAAGGGTGGATTTTCCTTCACCAACGACGCTTACTGCATAGACCTAGCGAATGTAACTTCCGCTTGGAGAAGTAGCTGCGTAGAGGGAGTAAGTCCTAACGATGTGGCAATTCAGCGCCGGGATCGTTACAATTATTTTTTAAATTATGTCGCAGAATTAAAGCAAAAAATTATTAAAATCATGTATGGGATTTATGATAAAAAGACCGCAGAAACCTCTGTGTCCTATCACCTTGAGATTGTTGACTTACAAGAAGGTCCCCATAAAGGGTATTCTAAGCTGATTGCCTCGCCTCTGTGTTTTGATAACGAGGTAGCTCAAAAGCTCGGGAAAGAAAAATTTGAGAAGATCCGCAATCAGTCTCATATTGAACAAGAGTATGTCGTTGGCCCCGGATTGGTGGCTAGAAAGGATTTCGCTCTTCAGCTAGCTGTGAATGAAAATCGAATTCTTTCCAAAACCAAAGGAGTCAATCTCCCGATGTGTGTTGAGTGAAAACGTATCCGTTTACTTTTTGGAAAACGTATCCGTTTACTTTTCACAGATACCCGCAACCTTTTCACTGTGAGTAGACTTTATCTCCTTAGGTTTTCCGCGCTTTAAGCTTAAAAGTCTGGTGACATCTGGCCCGGGTGCACCGAGTCGCAAAATCAGGGTGGTATGGGGACCCAGTTTGGAGTAGATCTTGACTGGGATGGAGAAGATTCAAGAAGAAATTTTAGAGCTAAAGAAACAGCTGGGTTCTGAGTTGCTGATTCTTGGGCATCATTATCAACGGCATGGCATCGTGGAGCTTGCTGACAAGATTGGTGATTCTTTTGGTTTGGCGAAGGCTGCCGCCGAAGCAACCGGGGTAAAAAGCATTGTCTTTTGTGGGGTTCGCTTCATGGCAGAAAGTGCGGCTATACTCTGTCGCGATGACCAAAAAGTCTATCATCCTGAACCGGAGGCCGGTTGCCCAATGGCCGATATGGCCCCGATGGAAGCTGTTGAAGAGGCTTGGAGCATTCTAACGAGTCGCCCCGATTATAAGGCTCGCAAAATGATCCCTGTTACCTACATGAACTCGCATGCCCCTTTAAAGGGATTCACTGGCAAGCATGGTGGCGCTGTTTGCACTTCTAGCAATGCTAAAAAAGTTATGGATTGGGCCTTTACCCAGGGCGATTTGATTCTTTTTTTCCCCGACCAACACTTGGGTCGAAACACTGCAAAATTGATGGGGATTAAAGAAGAAGAAATGCGTGTTTGGTATCCTTCTAAGCCTGATGGTGGCATCGACTCCCTAGAAGGGGTGAAGCTTCTTTTATGGAACGGGCATTGTCCGGTGCATATGAAATTCACCGTTCGGGATGTAGAGTTTGTGAAAAAGAACTTTCCAGGGTGTTTGGTCGCTGTTCACCCAGAGTGCCCAAAGGAAGTGGTCGATTTAGCCGACGCGGTTGGTAGCACGACTCATTTGGTTGATTGGATAAAAGATTTACCTCACAAAACACGAGTGTTTGTAGCCACCGAAGTGAATCTAGTTCGTCGTATGCAGCAGGACAATCCGCATTTGAGGGTAGAAATGCTTTCTCGCTCCCTCTGTCCAACGATGTATATGGTGGATCTTTTTAAGTTGAAGCGAAGTTTAGAAAAGATCATTGATAAGACGGAAGAAGCGGTTCCCATGCCTGATGAAATCAAGGGCGACGCACTCAAAGCACTTGAGCGCATGCTGGCTTTGGCGTGAATATGAAATTGTCAGATTTAGCTAAAGAGATCTTGGAAGAGGATCAGGTTAAAAATGATATCACCACTTCAAAACTTGCTTCGCTAGCGCAAAAGAAAGCTGAGTTCAACATAGTCACCAGAGAGCCTGCGGTGTTTTCTGGGCTGTCTTGGGTTGAAGCTGTTGCTACACAAAGTGATATTCAGTTTTCGAGTTTGCCTACTGAAGGTGAGCACTTTGACTCGGGATCTATTTTAATTTTTGGTAGTGGCTATGTTTCTGAATTGCTCGCTGTTGAACGATCTTTGTTGAATGTGTTGCAACAAACCTGTGGAGTGGCGACTTTTACAGCAAGCATTGTTGAAAAAGTTCAAAAGGCAGCTAGAGAAAAGGGTATTTCAAGCGAAAGTATTCCTAAGATTTTTCATACTCGAAAAACCTTGCCTCTGCTGCGAGATTTGCAGATTGATGCTGTTTTAGCTGGTGGTGCAAACCTGCACCGACGTGATCTTGCTTCGAGAATGCTTTTTAAAGACAATCACAAACGACTCATTGAAGAGTCTGGTCAATCTTACGCAGATTTTTTAGGAGAGCACCTCTCTTTCTCCGAAATGCAAGAAGCTTTGGTTGAAGTGGATTCCCTGGCCGAGGCTTTAAGTTTAAAAGACTTAGGTGTTAAAAATATTCTCTTGGATAACTTTAGTCCTGAGCAAGTGCAAGAAGCTGTGACTAAGCTTCCGGGAGTTAATCTTGAAGTCTCTGGTGGGGTGAATGCCCAAAGTATAGGTCAATATGTAATTCCAGGTGTAGCTCGAATTTCTCTTGGCTGTTTAACTCACAGTGTGCGTGCCTTAGATTTGTCCTTAGATATATGCTAGATCCAGGTGTAGGGAGTTGAGTCTTGTATGGCTTTTGAAATTATCGATGCGGATGTTTTGGTGATAGGTCGAGGGTTGGCAGGGACT
This sequence comes from bacterium, assembly GCA_009991595.1. Taxonomy (GTDB): domain Bacteria; phylum Bdellovibrionota; class UBA2428; order UBA2428; family UBA2428; genus JAACVK01. The sequence goes on from JAACVK010000041.1 coordinate 40,003, forward strand.
GTTGCAGCTCTCACTGCCGCTGATCATGGTTTGAGAGTGGTCGTTTTATCTCGTGGTGAAAGTGCGACCAGCTATGCCCAAGGTGGAATTGTCTATCGTGGCAAGGGAGACCCCGATGCCTTGCGGGACGATATTTGCGAGGCCGGCTGTTACATCAATTATAAACCCGCCGTAGAAAAGCTACTCGAACGAGGGCCAGGCCTTGTTGATAAGTGGCTACGAGAACGTTTTGAAGTTCCTTTTAACAAAGGGGAAGATGGTCAAAACCTAGATTTAGCGCTTGAAGGAGCCCATCAAAGTCGACGAATTATTCATGTTAAAGATCATACAGGGCGCAACATCGTTGAGCGCCAAGAGAGAGAATTAAAAGCTCATTCAAAGATTGAGCTTTTAGAAGGATCTTTGATTGATCTGATTGTTAGCAACAAACACAGCGTAGAACCCCAAAAGGTTTACGAAACTTTGCAAGTCAACGGTGCCTATGTATTGCTCTCGGATATGAGAGTGGTTGCAATCAATTCCAAGGCGACCATTCTAGCCAGTGGGGGATTTTCTGCCTTGTATCAGTATTCGACTGGCCCTAAAACTTCGATTGGTGCAGGAATCGCTGCGGCTCATCGAGCTGGTGCGCGCACTCTTCACATGGAATACACCCAATTTCATCCAACAGTTTTGTTGGTGAACTCGGAGCCAAAAGCTTTGATAACAGAAGCGATCAGAGGAGAGGGGGCTCAGATTCTGAATCTTAGCGGCAAGAAGTTTACTGAAAGCTTAGCTCCGCGTGATGTTGTGGCCCGAGCCATGCATGATGAAATGTCGGAGGGGGAGAGTCCTCATCTGTTTTTAGATATTCGAAATGTTAAATCAATCGACGAAAAGTTTCCTGGCTTAGTCGCTCGATTAGAAAACGAAAATATCGATTATAGCAACGGCTTATTGCCGATTGTGCCTGCTGCACACTACAGCATTGGTGGAGTGTGGACCGATATCAATGCCGCTACCAATTTAAAAGGGCTTTGGGCTTGTGGTGAAGTTGCTTGCAGTGGCCTTCATGGAGCTAACCGTTTGGCTTCGACTTCCTTGTTGGAGGCGCTTGTTTTTGGCGAGACCGCGGGGGCTCATGCTGCTGAGTTTGTAAATGGACAGGCTCATCCAAAGTTTAAGGTGAAAGCTTGGATAGAGGGAGCAGAGGCCGTAGATTCTACTTTGATTCGTCAAGATTGGTCTGTTCTTAAAAAGACCATGTGGAACTACCTAGGATTGGTTCGTTCTCAAAAACGAATACAGCGTGCCGAGAGATTGTTGGTGGATTTGCGCAATGGTGTAGAGAGCTTCTATAAGTCAGGTCAACTCGCTCATGATCTTGTGGCCTTGAGGCACGCGGTTTTGGTGGCAACCTTGTGTTTGTATGCAGCTAAGCAAAATAGAAAGAGCCTCGGTAGCCATTATCTTAGAGAGAACTTTTAACTTTTCTTTTTCTCGGGTTTGTAGCCCAAGGAATAAGTGCGACCGAAACCAAAACAAGAAAACACCCAAGAATGCCTTTTGTGTTGAGGGTCTCATCAAAGGCAATGTATCCAAAGGCCGCAGCAAAAACAGACTCAAGTAAAAATATAAGACTAACAATATGTGCTTTGAGCATTTTTTGAGCGCTTACTTGGATGCTAAAGGCCAAGAGACTCGAAAAGATTGAGAGGATTAAGAAGCCATTGAGCGGTGAGGGAGAAAGACTGCCAATGTCATAAGCCAAAGGCCCCAAGCTCGGAAAGCCATAGAGTAAAGTCCCGCACACAACGCCTATGATTCCCATTAAAAAACATTGAAGTAAGTTAAAGTCGAGTGCCTTGAGTGTGTTTGCATGGCGGTCAATCCATAAAATATGAAACGAGAATAAAAGTGCGCTTACAATCACAAAAAAGTCACCACGGTTGAAATTCTGCCAATCCAAATCGCACAACAGGGCTATACCGATCATTGCAATCAGCAATAAAAGCCAATAGCTTTTTCGGAAGCTTTGTTTTGTGAAAATTGCGACTAAGAGTGGGGTGAAGATTGCGTAGAAGACTGTGAAAAACCCGCTCTTTGCCAAAGATGTAATAGAAATTCCCAGAGTTTGAAAATGAAGACCAAGGTAGAGTAGGGCGCTGGCGACAAAGCCAATTTTCCACGGCATTTGTTTAAATTTCCAAAGAATGAATGGAGTTGCGATGATTCCCGCAAACAGTAGTCTAAGGCCATTGGACCAGTAGGGGGTATACTCTTCGAGGGTCCAGCGAGTGCCGACAAAACCCGCTCCCCAAATGAAGGTAGCCAATATCATGAGGAAATATCCCATGTGCTCTCCCTAACGGAGCTATTCAATCTTTACTAGATAAAATGCGAAAAAATGAATAGAAGAATTTTCAGTGAGGCTTTTGAAGGGACTTTTCTTTTTTGCGCTCTTCTCCAATGCGTGTGAGGGAGAGCTGGATGTCGTTGATTTTGATTTATCGACCGTGCGCAAGATTGTTAGCCAAGAAAAGCCAAAGAATGTAGCAGAGTTTCTTTCGTCGGCTCTGATTCCAGACTCGGTGAGGCAACGATTTTTACTTTTAAAGAAGAGCTTTTCAATCCAAAAGGCCAATGAAGATTGTCCGAGAGTGTTGATGTATAATTCTGACACTTCGCTTGTTCTTAGTTTTAATTGTGGGACTGGCGGCGGTGATTGGGTTGAGGAGCATGGAGACACTTCTGTGGAAGTTGCCTTATTGAATAGAAAAACAGGGGCCTATGAGAACTATGATATTTCCTTTGCCTCTGACTCTGATCCTAAATTGTCCGAGGTGAATCCTGATATTTGTTTAGAATGTCATCATTCTAAGGACACTGTCTTTATGGGCAGCAACTGGAAGTGGTTTTCGGATGTTGAGAGAGACCGTTTTGTTTCTAAGGTTCAGCGTGCAGAAATTCATGATTTTGAACGATTTAGAAGGTTGATTTGGGGTGGGCAAACTAGCTTGGAAGAGCTTCAATCCATGGCCACTAAAACCTGGTCAAAATTCGAAGGCCTTGCCATTCAGCCTCTTCGCCTTCCTGGGCCACGCAACTAGTTGCTTATATTGATAAAATAACTTCAAACTAGGTTCAAGTCTGAGGCTATAGCTGACGATAGAGACTTAGAGCTTTTAGGGGAGGCGCATTCTTGATCAATTTTAGCCGACGAGTATGGGGATTTGTCACTGTGGCATTCACCTGCTTTAGCGTTCTTGTTGTTATGGCCGCTGTTCGGCAAGGTTGGTTTGCTCCTCATAAAAGATACACAATTGAGTTTATGTCGGCCGATGGTTTGCATCCTGGCGCAGCGGTCACGTTGATGGGGTTAAAAGTGGGTCAAGTAGATGAAGTTGAGATTTCGCCGAATAAAAGAATTCACGTTGATATTCGAGTTCAGAAAAAATATGCCGCGCATTTAACTCAAGGGGCTCAGATCAGAATGGCTCGGCCATTTATCATTGGTGAAAAAGAAATTATGATTGTTCCAGATTCAGAACATTCCGAGCCGCTTGCCGACAATCAGATCATTCAAGGGGCAGAAAGTTTAGAGCTTACTGATATCTTGAGTGGAGGGCGTATGGGCCCTTATTTGGACACTTTGGGTTCACTCTTTGCACAGCTCAAATTGATTGTTGAGGGGTCTGGAGAAGAGGGTGGAGCCAATTTAAGTTCTTTATTCCAGCAGGCTTTTAAAAGCTTGCAGGCTGTCGAAAGAGTGGCCTTTGATCTTCGTAGTATTCGTAAGGATGTTTTAGTCACAAAAGATTCAAAGAGGCTCATTCACCAATTGGCAAACTCCACTGAGAATCTTCGAAAAATTATGGATGTGAGTCAGGAGACCTTGCCAGAGCTGAGAAACCTTTCAAAAGGGGCGAACAACATGATTCCGCAGGTAGCGGGCACTCTGAGTGAGCTTGTTCTCACTCTGCAGGCTATGCAGAGGAGCTTTTTTCTTAGAAGTGCCGTGGAAGATATCCATGAAGAGCAGGCAAAAAAAGCTAAGTCAGAAAAGCGAAAGCCTGCTTCTGACGGCTCGAATTAGTCTCAAATCTACGCTAGACTGCAGCCCCATATGAGCAAATGGTTGCGATTATTTCTACAAAAGGATTTGCTCTCCCTTAAGTCTCGATCCGCGGTTCGATGGATGAATCTTTTTGCTTTTATTTCTGTTTTTTTGGGAGTCTTTGCCTGGGTTATGGTGATGGCTTTTATGGATGGGCTGCAGGATCAAAGTCGTCGCCAAATGCTCAATGAGAACCCTCATCTTTTGTGGGAAGGCGCTATACGAGAAGATCTCGTTGCAAAGAAGGCCCAGGTGGAGGCTTTGTTAGGCTCACAAGCGCGAAGTGTTGAATTTTCCCTTCAGACCGAAGGCCTGTTGGAGCGTCCTGTCTCCAAAGCGAACAATCGAGATATTGAAGCTGTTGTTATGCAGGGCGATTTGGGAGTGAAGCCCGGAAAGATGCATGTTGGCGAAGAGTTGGCCATGGGCATGGGGTTGGCAGGGGGAGAGTTGCTCGAATTGCGTAGTATATGGCGTCTCGAAGGTAGTTCTCTTGGCTTGAGTGTTTCAGAAGTTTTTTCGTCGCAGGTTTATGAAATCGATAAGCGTGTGGTTCGTGTGAATCAAAGGGATTTGGAAAAATGGTTGGGATTTCAATCGGCCGTATCAAGAGTTGCTATACAATTGAAGAACCCTCTTCAAGTTGATCAATACAAGAACGCCGTATCAAAAGCTCTTGGAGTTCCTGTAAAAACTTGGAGAGAAGTGGATGAAAGTTACTGGTATTCTCTCAAGCTTGAGCGACTAGCTATGGGCATATCAATGTTTTTTGTGATTGCATTGGCGAGTTTAGCTGTGAATATGGCGCTTTCAGCTCGTGTAGCCGAAAGAGGGCGTGAAATTGCATTACTTCGGGCATTGGGCTTGAGTAAAAATCAGGTTTTTCGTCTCTATTTGCTAGAGGGTGTGTTTATTGGTGGGGCGTCTATCGCATTGGGACTGATTGCAGCGCCTGTTGTCGCTACCCTGGTTAGTAAGAACTTCAGGCTTCCGGACATCTATTATCGCACTGAACTCCCTCTATATTGGGACGTTACAGCAATTTCGCTTCTCAGCTTTTTCAGTCTTTTGCTTTGTATTTGGGCCTCTTGGCGGCCTGCTAAGCGTGCTATGGAAACTGCTGTGGCCTCGGGATTGCGTTTTTAGCTAAGCTGTGGATATTATTAGTTGGTGGGTCGGCTTCTCAGTTTAACTCTATTTTTATGCTCAATCCTCTCTTTTGCGATGTCTGCAGAGGATCAG